>JAKOVX010000135.1 GCA_029781855.1 Acidobacteriota bacterium
ACTGTTTCCTGCGTGACCAATGCGAGTTGTCGCTTCAGGCTCAGGATGTCCGCGTCACGAAGGTCCGTGCCGTCCCAGCAAATGCGGCCTTCAGTCGGGTCGTATAGCCGCTGGATCAGTTTTATCAGGCTCGATTTGCCGCCGCCGCTTTCTCCGACCAATGCGACCATCGAGCCAACTGGGATCTCGAGATCCACACCGGCGAGGATCTGCTTTTTGCTGTTTCGATAGTGAAATGAGACATTTTCGACCGTGATCGAACGAGCAAGCGGGCCGAGTTTGGTCGCATTCGGCTTCTCAGACAGCGTATCGTCTACGTCGAGGATGTCCCATACGTCGCGTGCCGCGGCGAACGCCTTGCTGATCTCATTATGCTGTCGCGAGATCTTTCGCATCGGATCGTAGCTCCGCAGCAGAAAGAAGATAAAAGTAAAGAATTGAGCCGCATCCATCGTTGCCGAGTGGATCTCACGCAATCCAAAATACAAAAGCGTCACGATCGCGAGCACTCCGATAAGGTCGATGGTCGGAGGCGAGATCGCGGCGATCCTGCCCGAGCGAAGGTTCGAATTCGCGATCAGTTGTGCAAGTTTCGAAAATCGGCCCTTTTCGCGAGACTCGGCAGTGTACGCCTTCACGATCGCAAGATTTGCGATCGCTTCCTGGGCGGTGTCGGTGAGAGATTTGTTGCCTTCGACCGATATTTCGGCAAGTTTTCGCAATCGCCCGCTGAATTGCGTGGTCAAAAAAGCGATCAGCGGTGCGATGATCAGTGCCCCAAGGGTCAACCGCCAGTTGAAGTAGAAAGCGGCGCCAAAGAAAAATAGAAGCATCAGCGATTCGCGCAGTACGTCGCGGAGATTCGCCGACACCGCCAGTTCTATCGCCGAGCAGCTTACGACCAGCCTTGAAACAAGAAAATTCGTCCGGTGATTCTCGAAAAATGACGCCGACTGCCGGAGCAGATGATCGTAAAGCTCGTTCCGCAGATTGAGGATCGCGGACTGGCCGATCTTCGCCATCAGATACGATGAAAAGTACTCCGCGACGCCCTTGCACAGGGTAAAAACGAGCATCAGGAACGCGATCGTGATCCAGCTGCGAAACCAATCGTCGCGTGGGATCAGGCTCGAAAGGTTGAATATCGTGGTCGACGGCGTTGGCGTCGGGAGAAACTGATTGAAGATCGGAACCAGCAACGCACCGGTCGCCGTCTCGAACAGAGCGGTCAGGATCATCGCGACGAAGGCGATAAGAAACGTCAGCCAGTACGGCCGCACATATCGTAGAAGTCTCGAGAGATCGCTCATCGTCAATAAGTAAAGTATTGAATATACTTCAGTTCGCCGCGGCGTGTCCAAATCCTGAAAGCTTGCAACGATTGACCCAAATATGGCATCTTTTCATTGACGCTCCGCCTCAACAAAACAATACCTTATGAAAAAGATATCGACATTCTTGGCTTTAATTTCATTTATATTTTGCATGGCGGCCGTTTCTGCCGTTAGCGGACAGGCTGACGTTGGCCGTCGTACGACTGCCGCGACATATCCGCTGGACGAGTCCGTTACCGTCAGATTTCGTGGTACGACACGATTTCCACGCATGTCCGGCGAGGCGAGGATCAAGCGGACCAAGCGAAACGGCACCGAGATCGACCTAAACGTCTCGAAAATGCCGCGTCCGTTCGAATTGGGTGCCGGCTATGCCACCTATGTCCTGTGGGCGATCTCGCCCGACGGGCAGATCGACAATCTTGGCGAGATCAAGCGTCGCGGCTTCTTTGAGTTCGATTCCAAGATCAGCGTGACGACGCCTTTGCAGACGTTTGCCCTGATCGTTACCGCCGAACCGCATTTTCTCGTTACTCGCCCGAGTCAGGCGATAATGTTGGAAAATTTAACGCCTTATAACGCGAACGGCATCCCGCTGAATACGATCACCGCGGTCACATATTTTGGCAATTCGAGCGATTATTTCCGTGATCCTCGGACGCCTGAGATCGCCGAACTCGATTATTCGAAGACCCCTTCGACCATTCTGCAGGCGAAGCAGGCTGTGGCATTGGCAAAATTTGCCGGAGCCGAACGTGATGCGCCGACGGAGCTCGAAGAGGCAAACGTCCTGCTCAAGAACGCAGATCTCGCCTGGCAGGCCGGCCGAAAGGAAGAACTTGTAGATATCGACGCCCGAAAGGCCATAAGTGCCGCGGTCAAGGCGGAAAATACGGCAAATGTCCGTAAGGCGGCACGCGAAAAACGAAATGAACAGGCCCAACAGGATGCCGACACCCGTCGTGCCGAGGAGCAATTCACCAACGCGCAGAATCAGATAAACGAACTTAAGGAAGAACTCGCAAGGGAAACGAGGAATCGCGAACTGGCTGAACGCGACGCGATGAATTATTCGACGCAGCTCAACGACATGAAGGCCGAGAACGGCCGGCTTCGCGAAGAGATCGGCAAGATGAAGGTCGAGGCCCAAAATCTCAACGCCAAGATCCAGGCTGCCGAGAACGACAAGCAGGCAGCCCAGACCGAGCTAGACAAGCAGGCGAGGTTGGCAAAGGCCAAGGCTGCTGAAGGTGATCTGATCAAAGCTCTAAAACAGTTCGGTTCGGTTTCCAAGGTCGACAATTCGATCGTCCTTGTCCTCCCTGAATCGCTCTGGACCGGGTCGCGGACAAGCACATTGACGATCCTTGCGGACGGAAAGATGTCGTCGCTCGGCGAGATCCTCGCGAATAATCCCGACTACGCCGTCACGATCGAATCGCATACCGACGGTGCCGCTCCGGCCGATGTCGCCCAGTCGCTGACCGACTCGCGGGCTAACCTGATCGCAGAGAAGTTTAAGTTTCTCGGCGTCCCGGAGTCGCGCATTCGAGCGAGAGGATTCGGCGGGCAGATCCCCGCGGTTCCGAATACGACCGCTAGGAATCGTGCCAAGAATCGTCGGGTAAACGTCATTCTTGACCTGACACTCTAATTGAAATTGATCGAGCTTTTGTGGCGGGTGACGTGGTTCACCCGTCTTTTTTTAGTCTTTCAGGACCTGAATCCGGTCCGGCGGCAGGCTGACCATACACTCCGCACCCGGCTCGAGGCCGACCACGCGAAAAACACGTGCTTCGAGCTTTAACCCGTCCGCGTCGAGATCGATCAGCGTCGTTTCGCCCTGGAAATGAAACCCGGTCACGATCGCCTTGATCAAATTATCCTCGGGAAACGACGCACCGAATGAGATCGATATTTGTTCCGGCCGTATCGCGAGCATGATGTTTTGATTTATTGCCCCGAGCCGGTTCTTTTCCGTCGCTTGGGCAAAGATCCGATGGCCGCCGTCGATCGTCATAAATTCCGGCAGATCCGCGTTCGTCGATGAGAGGCGGCGAGCTGCAAATAGGTTGTTTTTGCCGGCGATCGCCGCAACTGCGGCCGATTCCGGGTGTTCGTATATGAATTTTGGGCGGCCCGTTTGACGGACATATCCGCGATCGAGGACGAGCATTCGCTGGCACAACGGAGCAAGATGTTCGAATTCCGTTGACGCAATTACGACCGTCGTTCCCTTGCTCGCGAGTTCGCGTATCCGGGCAACGAGCCGAGCGGTGTTTTCCGCGTCAATGCCGGCGAAACATTCGTCCAGCAGCAAAACTTCGCCTTCGCCGGTCAGCTCATCGAGCAAATTTTCAAGACTCGCCAGCCGTGTTTCACCCGTCGATGCCGCCGGCTGCTTCTTTCCGAAGATCGACGCCAGGCCGCCTTCTTTGTTTGATTCGCAAGCCAGATGTGCCTTCGCACCGCCCAGGTCCACCGAGCCGCCGATCGCGGTTTCCAACCCAGCAATGCATCGAAGCAGCGCCGTTTTGCCCGACGCGTTTCCGCCGAAAACGCCGAATATCTCGCCATTGCCGATCTCAACATCGACATCGCGAAGTGCCCAGTTATTCCCGAAACGCTTTGAAAGATTTTCGACTCGGATCGTCATCTATTTATTGAAAGTGGAACTTTGCCGGTATGTTATCGTGCAAAGGAAAGTATGCTTTTGTCATCAGATTAAAGCAAGTATAGACTTCCTCTAACGATGGCCGAAAAGAAGCATAGCATCAAACGAAAGTTGGCCCACGCCGGAGGATGGCAGGTCGTCAAGCGTGTCGCAAAGACGATCCCGTTCGGCGGAACGGCAGTCGCGATCGTGCTTGTCGGCAGCGATATCAAGAATAAGGGCGTGGTCAAAGGGATCATCAATTCGGGTATTGACGCGATCCCGTTCGTCGGTTTAGCAAAGAATGCGGTCGAGCTTGTCCGAGGCGATTTTATCCCCGACAAGCCCGCCAGGAAAGTGAAAAAGGTATGAGAGCAAAAGGATTTGGAAAAATCGTAATTCTGGCATTTGGCGCGTTTTTGATCTTCGCTTCGTTAGCCGGCGGCGTCGATGCTCAGACCAAGCGCCGAAAAACCACCTCGAAACCCGTTCCAGTCGCCACGCCGACGCCCGACCCGAATGACGTACAGATCATCAGCACCGCCGACCAGATGGACCGGACTTATCTGACGCCGGCCGATGTCAAACCCGCCGGACAGCAGACTGACGCCGCCGACGCTCAAAAGGTCAAGGAACTAACGGCCCGCGTCAAAAAGCTCGAGGCTCAGCGTACCGACACATACGAAGAAAGCCAGAAGCGGATGCTTCTGAACCTCGACATCCTGACACGTGCCGAGCAACGCTCCGAATCGCTCCGAAAAGAGCTTTTTGACATGATGGAAAAAGAAAACTCGATCAAGACGCGCCTTGATCAGCTTGAATACGATATGACGCCTGAGATGATCAATCGCTCTGCCGCGTTCGCGGGCTCGATGAAACCCGAAGAGGTTCGCGAGATGCGCCGAAAATCCCTTGATTCCGAGCGGCAAAATCTTCAGGCCCTGCTCGACGAGATCCAGCGCACCAAGACGAACCTCACAGCAAATCTTCAGCGGTCGGACGACCTCGTCGAAAAGCTCCGTTCGAAGCTCGAAAAAGATATCGACAACACGTTTCTCAGCGATCAGCCGAACCAGTAAGGTCCGTTCGAGGCATTTTCGATCGAACGCCAACAAAGACTACAGTTTCGGCTATTGCACGAATGCATTCGCGACCGGAATATCTCCGTTCGTTCCGAATTGGATGATCGACAGCCCGGCGGTCGAACCCAACTTGAACCAGGTACCTGTAGATGGTCGAAAGACGGCGATATCTGCCTTGCCGTCGCCGTCGTAGTCGCCCGGCGCCGGACGGTCCTCGGCAATTCCCCACGGCACGCCGTTAAATGATCCGTCGGAACTTTTCAAAATGAACCACACTCCAAGCGAGGGCCGAAATACCGCGATGTCCGTCTTGCCGTCGCCGTCGTAGTCGGCCGGGACAGGCTTGTCCTCGGCAATGCCGAACTGGTCCGCCCGGAACGAACCGTCACGCGAATTCAGCCGGAACCAGATGCCTGCCGACGGACGATAGACCGCTATGTCGGCCTTGCCGTCGCCGTCGAAATCCCCGACCGTCGGATGATCGCCGTTCAAGCCGAATTGAACCGCCGAGAACGCTCCGTCCGAGCTGTTCAGCCGGAACCAGATGCCGGTTGACGGCCTGAAAACGGTCACATCCGCCTTACCGTCACCGTCGAAATCAGCCGGCACCGGCAGGTCCTCAGCGAGCCCGAACCGCACCGCGTTGAACGTGTTCGTCGCACTATTCAGGTAAAACCAAGTTCCGGTCGACGGCCGGTAAACCGCCAGGTCGGTCTTGCCGTCGCCGTCAAAATCGCCCGGTGCGATCACGTCGGTCGTGAGCCCGAACTGGGTCGCCGACACGCCGTTTTGCGACCCATTCACCCACCAAACGCCGTCGCTTGGCCGAAAGATCGCCACGTCCGCCTTGGCGTCGCCGTCGAAATCAAATCCGGTCCTCGGCGGCGGAAGAATCTCGGAGATCGTTGTCGCCGTCGCAGCGCCGCCAAGAAAAGGCAGCCCGTAGATCCGCTCGATCGTTCGCAGGGCACTGAAATGGTTGTAGGTCGTGTTAACCGTCTGCGGTGCCAGCCACGGGGCCGAGACCGCCGTGTAAATATGTCCGCCGCCGTTGGTGTTGGACGAACCCTCGTCAAAGGTCACGATCAGCAGCGTATGGGCGAGATCGGGGCTCGCCGTCACCAGCGGAACAAATGCCTGCAGGAACGCGTCGCCCTGCGCAGTCGTTCCGTCGTGCATGTCGTTGATCATATTCGGTACGACGAGGGCAAAATTGACCGTCGGGTCAAAGCTCGCAAGTGCCTGGATATTGGCGCATTGCACCGGATCAAGCCTGACGCTTTCAAAGCTGATCGCCGGATTATGCTTTCGCACGTATTGGCCTGCGACGCCCGGGCCGTCTACGCTGCCCGTAACCGTATCCGCGTCCGAGCACCCGCCAGGATAGTCCTGTGCATAGACCCGCCACGAACGGCCCGCCACCGCCATCTGTTTCGCAAGGTTGTCGACCGAGGCAGGGAAGGTAAAGTGGTTGTCGTTCGTCACGCCCTGGTTCGAGCCCGAAAAGGCGTCCAGGTAATTCGGCTGCGAAGGGTGCTCGACTCCGAAAAAGTTAGCAAGATTCACGTTCGCCGCCGCAAAGCTCGAAAAGAACGGCGCGGTCGCCGGCGTGATCGCCGTACTCTCGCGATTCTCGAACCATACCCAGATGATATGGTTCACCCCCGGTATCGGCGTCGTCTGCACCTGCTCCGGACGGCTGCCACCCAAGTCCCGGGCGAAAAGGCACCCGCCGCCTCCAAACGCCATCAATAAAAGCACCAAAAGAAGCGTCGAAAATCTCATCATAGCGATCCTCCCGATCTGCCGTGCGAACCATCCGATCTGCCGCGTTTTCCTCTTGACTTGTTAACCGAATTGCACTTTTCGTGATATTACTCCCGCTCGCCGTCCTCCGCAACCAATTTTTTGGCATAGGAAACTCTCCGGTCGCTTTCCTTGCTTAGCCACTTCCTTTACGGCGTGGTTAGGTTCTTAATTTCCCCATCCGCTGCCGCTTGTGGTTCTGACAAGGCAGGGGCAAGCCGGTCGAAACGGGCTTTTTGCAATATTGGGGCCGTAAACGCGCCCTCAAGGACGCGCCTAAGTGCCGCGAGATCGGGAAAGTCTGTAAAGGAGATGTTGCATAGATAAAATATTGTGCGACACACAATATCATGCTACGATAAAAACTGTGCTTCCCGACAGACCGATCGGCGGGCGATCTTTGATAATTACAGAGCGGCAAGCGGCAGGCAGTAAGTCCCGGAACCGTAGTTTTGGTCCTTCCACGGACCGCGACGGCGGACCGTTCCACTTTGTCGAGAACACGCGCAAAGTGGAACGATTTCCGGACTCCACTGCTGCAAACACGGAGCTTAACCCGTTCCACATTGCGCGGGGAGTGGAACGATTTTGAGTCTAATTGCCGTTCTGTTCCCATGCTTAGCGACTCATCGGGATCGCCGGTGCCGACCGTCTCATATTACCCAGAGCACATTTAATATGAGACGATTTAGAGGCTCAACTGTTGTAAATACGCGGGTTAACCCGTCTCACTTTGGCGAGAAAGTGAGACGATTTCGGCTCTTATGCGCCGGTGCTCGACAACATGGCTAAGAGAACTTCCCAGTCAAACTGTGCCGCAGCGGCAAATGAGGATCTACGGCGGCAGCAACCTGAATTTTCTTTCCCAAACCGTGCAAGGACGGCCGAGTCGGCGCGTTCAGTAGGTAGCCGATCAGGTGCAGCCCGCTGCGCTCAAGTAAATTTTTAGGAGAGAAAAATGAAAGCCAAAAGCCTCTTTGCCGTTGTATTTGTTATGTTTACGGTCGCCGCACTGTCGGCCGCCGCTTCCGCCCAAGGCGTCATTATCCCGATCAGGTGCGACGTGCGGCCCTGTCGCCCGACCCCACGACCGGTGCCTTTGCCAAATGCTTTGCCGGTGAAATCGATAAAACTCGACACCAAGATCGCCGGACAGGTCGCGACCACACACGTCGAGCAGGTTTTCCGCAACGACACGGCGTACACGCTGGAGGGCACGTACTTTTTCCCGATCCCGGAAACTGCGTCGATAGTGGAGTTCGCGATCTGGGAGAACGGCAAAAAGCTGACCGGCGAGGTCCGCTCAAGGGAAGAGGCTCGGCGAATTTACGACGAGATCGTCCGGCGGCAACGCGACCCGGGTTTGCTCGAATACGCGGGAAAAGACCTTTTTCAGGCATCGATCTTTCCGATCCCGCCAAATTCCGATAAGAAACTCGAACTGACCTACACCGAGGTCCTGAAAGCAGATTCGGGTACCGTTGCGTACGTCTATCCGCTCGGAACGGGCCGCAATATATGGTCCAGGCCGGTTCCGATGCCTATGGAAGACGTCGTACCGATGCGCGGTCAACAAGGTCCAACGACGCAAAAATTCGGCACAATTTCGGCCCGCGTCGAGATCGTGGGCCGCGAGCCGATCCGAAACATCTACTCGCCGACCCACAATATCGAGGTCACGAAAAAGGGCGAGACCACGGCTGTCGTGAGCTTCGAAACGAGCAGCAACGATTCGGACTTCCGCCTATTTTACGGGCTTTCCGATAAAGACTTCGGCGTCTCGCTGATAACGTATCGTGAGCCCGGCAAAGACGGTTATTTCCTGCTGACGCTGTCGCCCAAGGACAACGTTTCCGAGAAGGAACTGGTCAACAAGGATATAGTTTTTGTACTGGACACCTCGGGCTCGATGGCCGACGAGGGAAAGATCGAAAAGGCCCGAAAGGCGCTTATTTTCGGGATCAATACGCTTCGAGACGGCGACCGGTTCAACGTGGTGAACTTCGCCGGCGAGGAACATCTGATGGAACGCGGCCTCATCTCTGCAAACGCTGCGGGGAAGAAGCGTGGCGAGGAATTCGTCAAGAAATTGACACCGAACGGCGGCACCAACATCAACGATTCGCTGATCGCGTCGCTGAAATTATTCGAACGCGGCGACCGCCCGAAAATGCTGGTATTCATGACAGACGGCCTGCCGACGGTCGGCGAGACCAGGGTCGAACAGATCATCGCTAACCTGAAGAAAGCAAAGGATGTTGACGTCCGCATCGTTCCGTTCGGCTTCGGCTACGACGTTAATACGACGCTGCTCGATCGGCTCGGCGCAGAGAACTCGGGTATTTCGGACTACATCCAGCCGAAAGAGGACCTCGAGGTTAAGGTGTCGAGCTTCTTCTCAAAGGTAAGTTCGCCCGTGCTTTCCGATCTCGATCTCGATTTTGGTCCTGCGATCACCGATCTTACTTATCCGCGAAAACTCACGGATCTCTTCCGCGGAATGCAGCTGACGATCATCGGCAGATACAAGAACACCAATGATCTCAATAACATAACGCTGCGATTGACCGGGAAAGCCGGCAAGGAATCGCGTGCCTTCAGCTACCCGAACCTTGATTTTCCGATACGTTCCGAAGCGAACGACTTCTTGCCCCGTCTCTGGGCGAGCCGCCGCGTTGGTTGGCTGATCGAACAGATCCGCAATAACGGCGAGACCAAGGAGGTTCGCGACGAGATCATCGAACTAGGCACGCGATACGGCCTTGTGACGCCGTACACATCGTATTTGGCGACAGACGGCACAATGGCCAACGTTCGTCAGGACGCCCCGATGGCCAAAAGCATCGCTGCGGACGCTTCGAGAAAGGTCGCCGAACGAAGCGGCGCCGGCGCCGTTCAATACAGCGTTCAGCAGAACTCGATGCAGTCGAATTCACAGGCCGTCGCCAGTGACGATAAGGACGAGCGCGACCAGATCGTTCTTAGAAATACGCAGCAAAATCAGTTCGTTGCGAACAAGAACTTCACGAACGTCAACAACGTTTGGGTCGATTCCGACTTGCAGGGAGACTCGAAGCTTCCCGAAATAACGGTCAAATTCGCGAGCGACGATTACTTTCGATTGGTCAATAGCGAGCCGGGCCTGGCACCGTATCTTTCGCTAGGAGAACAGGTTGTCGTGGTCTGGCATGGCAAGGTCTATCGAGTTACAAGCTAGGCCGCAAACGATCGATTCGGATAAATCATCCGAAAAAAGGTGATTTTTGGACGAGGAGCGGTTATCCTTAAACCATAAATCACCTTTTCTCGATCGATCTGGAGGTTCACAATTGGTTCGTTACACTCTCATTTTGGCAGTTTTGCTTTCGTCGTTCGCAGTTGGATACGGACAGGGCGGGTGGTCGGCCCGTCCCACAGGCGACAGCGGCTCCGATCTTGTCGCTGTTTACTTTACGTCGGCAAATCGTGGGTTCATTGCCGGTGATTCCGGTTATCTGGCATCCACGAGCGACGGCGGGCGAACCTGGACAAAGTACCCTCTGAACACGGACGAGGACATAAACGAGATCTATTTTCGAAATGACGATAACGGTTACCTCGTAGCCGGTCGACTGATGTTCATTACTAAGGACGGAGGGCGGACCTGGCAACAAACGGCGATCTACCGCCAGGGCGATTTCAAGCAGGGAACGCCTGAGTTTCTCAGCATTCGCTTTGCCGATAAGAAACGAGGGATCGTGATCGGGTCGGTTTTGAACAGTGCCGGAAATGTGATCGATTCACTTGTTTTCCGAACCCAGGACGGCGGAGAGACCTGGCAGCGAATAAACGTGCCGACGAAAAGGGAACTCATCCACGCGGATTTTGATGGCAAATCGAACGTTTGGGTGGTCGGTGATGGCGGGGTGATCTTGTTCTCGGAGGACGGCGGACTGAACTGGCGCGTCCAAACATCCGGGACCACGATGCCGCTGTACAATGTCGATTTTCGCGATCGTAACGACGGCTATGTCGTTGGGAAATCAGGTACGATCCTCCGAACGGAAAATGGCGGCGCGACCTGGGAAGTTGTGCAGACGAATTTCAAGGAAACGTTTCTGCGGGTTGATTTTGCTGACGATAAGAACGGCTGGATCGTCGGCTACGGCGGAATGATCCTGCGTTCCTCGGACCGTGGCAAAACGTGGATTCGCCAGGAAAGCGGTTCGAACGCGAACCTATACGGCCTCTACATGGACAAGAAGTTCGGCTGGGCGGTGGGTGCAAAGGGTACGCTTATCGAATACCGAAGATAGCCCCGTTACCGGACGACGACCGCTCTTTCCGTTTTCGATCGGCAAGACGTGCCAATGACTCGGCCTTCGGCAGAGCCGAAATTCCAGTCTCGACAACGCGGTCAGCGTCTTTCAACACCTGAGATGCAGTTACGGAACCGTATTCTGAAAGAGCCAGCTCATATCGTAATTGCAGTTTGATGAAACTCATTTCCCGGTCCAGGATCTCGCTGTTCACACCTGGAAAGTTCTGACCCATGGTCCACTTAGCGAATTTTCCAAAGAGCTCATCATCCACCTCAAGATCCGATCTTGTCAGCCGTGTCCGTTTCGAAGTGTCGTCAGCTTTCCTGTTATTGATCTGGGAATCGGCCTGGCCGGCGATCCGGTCGCGTACAAAAAAGAATATCGGTGCCAGGAGATCGGCCTGCGTTTGGGTGAGCACGTCGGCTTCGACCGGTTCGTCCGGGGCGATTCCGTCGCCGCCCAACAGCGTCCGGTTCGTGATCGTATGTGACTCGAATATTGGGCGTCCGATAGCCTCGGCTTGCTTTTGATGGCTGAAATATTCGTATCTTCCGATCTCGGAATAGTCACGCTGGATCGACCTTCCCGTAGGTGTGTAGTATCGGGCCGCTGTTAACGTCATTCCGCTTCGATCGGGCAGATCTATCACGCTCTGGACAAGGCCTTTTCCAAAGGTTTTTGAACCAACTATCAATGCCCGGTCGGAATCCTGCAGTGCACCTGCAACGATCTCCGACGCAGATGCGGTATTTTCGTCCACCAGCACCACAAGCGGCAGCGTTTCCGGCGTCGGGTTGTTGGATCTCCATTCGCGGGAATCGGCAGATGTCCGGCCACGCTCGGAAAGGATCAGCGAACCCGCGGGCAGGAACTTTTCGGCAACCTTGATCGCTTGGTCCACGATCCCGCCGCCGTTGCCTCGCAGGTCGATGATCAAGGACGTCATTCCAGACCGGTGCAATTCCTGAAGTGCCTTAGTAAACTCCGCATTGGTCGTGTAATTAAATCCTTCGGAAAGATCAATGTATCCCACGTTGTCGCGGATGATGTAATAGTCCGGGATCGAAGGCTGCGGGACGATGCCGCGCCGGGGTTCGATGTTCTCGATCCGACCTGTCGACGAACGTTCAACCTGTAATCGTACCGTCGACCCGACCGATCCACGGATCATTTCGCCTACTGCTTCGGCCGATTTGCCGGCGGTCGGGGCTCCGTTAACGGACACGATCTTGTCACCAAACCGCAGACCGGCCCGGCGTGCGGGAGTGGAGTCGAACGTTGAAATGACGTAGGTGTCGACAACCCCATTCGCTGAGTAACCCGAGAACGACATTCCGATTCCCTCGTAACCGCTTTTCTGTTCATTGAGGAGGTCACGCCATTCGGCTGAGTCAAAGAAATTTGAATGAGGGTCAAGCGTGTGCAGCATCGAGACGATGGCCGACTTGGTGAGAGTCGGCCCGTCTATCTTCTTTGGGTCAATATATCTTGCGGCGATTATCGACTCTGCCTCGCGGATATTTTGCTCAATGCGAATGCGATCGGACGTGGATCGCTGCGGAAGCTGTACGGCGGTCGTTCCCGACGACGAAGCGGCAAATGAGATCCCGGGTTCGAGTATGAACGGCTCGGTTCGGATCAATTCCAGATTAGGCAGACTCACGGATCTTTGAGCCGAGATCGCCGACGGGAAAAATGAAAGGACGATCGATAGGACGGCGCAAACGAACTTCATAATAGGAACTACCTTGCCGACGCCAAAGAAATATGGCTGTATCGCCGGCCCGCAGCTAGACTTCGTACCAATGTTTGCAAAGCTAAAAGTGCGATTACCGACCAAATTCCACAAAAATCTAAGGATAAGTGCTGCAGTGTGGACGGTTTGATAAACATTGCGAATTCGTACAGAATGCCACTATGTCCAGAGATGACGTAACCGAACTCGAAGCAAAGCTTCGGCAGTTGATCGAGACGATCGATGTCGCACGGCTGATGACCGACCCGCTGACGACGTCGATAAAGGGTTTGTTAAGTTCGTCGGCCGCAAATATGGATTCGGAAGAAGCCTCAGTGATCATCCGCGACGGGGATGCGGGTGACCTGCGATTTCTCGCGGCCATAGGAAAAGTAGCCGACCGACTACTCGAAATGCGGATTCCGGCCGGAAAGGGGATCGCGGGATTTGTGGTCTCGTCGGGACAACCGATCGCGATCACCGACGTTGGCGAAGAAAGCTCCTTTTACGCCGAAGTCGATCGGGCGACCGGATACTCGACCCAGACGATACTCGCGACACCGTTGCGTTACAACGGGGAAGTGATCGGTGTGCTCGAGTATGTAAATCGACGCGGTGATCCGCCGTTTCGGCCGTTCACTCCGGCGGAAATGGACCAGGCAGCCATTTATGCCGATTCGATCGCGGCGATGGTAAATGCTTACGAGGCGGCAAAACTATTTAGCGATCTAAGCAACAAGGTTCTTTCATCTACAGGAGAGATGGATTTCACGGACGTAAGGAACTGGATCGCTGCTCTCCGCGGATCGTCGGAGAATCGCGAACGTTTGGATCTGGCGGTGCTTATCCGCGAAGTGTCCGGCCGCGGCGATGCAGAACGGAAACTCTGCCGCGAGTTGCTTGAGGCGATCGTTCGTTTCTCCGATGAAAAGAGCGAAACGAGTTATTTGAGCTATTAATAGATGAGCGTCGACGAATCACAATTTCTCGCTACGATGTCGGGGTATTTTAAGCCTCGCCATAATTGGCGCGATGCGACCGGCAAAGGCGTCACGGTTGCCATCGTGGACAGCGGGATCGAGTCCGATCATGCCGATCTCGCCGGTAAGGTCGTCGAATCGGTTGAGGCTCGTGTTGACGGTAATCGCGTTATCTTTGATCCGTCGAATGCCGGTGATTCGGCCGGTCACGGCACAGCCTGCGCGGGCATCATCGCCCGCATCGCACCTGATGCGAAATTTGCCAGCATCAAGGTCCTGGGTGCGGGCGGACTTGGCGATGGTCAGGTGTTTCTCGCCGGTCTCGAGTACGCGATCCGACGGCAGTACAAGGTCATAAATTTAAGCCTTGGGACCACGAAACCACAGTTTTTTGCACCGCTGCACGACCTGCTCGACCGGGCATATCAGGCGGGATGTATAGTGGTCGCCGCCGCGAACAACCTGCCGCAGCCGAGTTTTCCGTCGGTATTTTCGTCGTCGTTGATATCGGTCATTAAGAGCGAAGAGACCGATCCGATGAAATTTGGTTTTCGTTACGGGCAGATAATTGAGTTGACTGCTCCGGGCGTAAACGTCCGTACCGCGTGGGTCGGAGGCGGACACCGGAACCTGACCGGGAATAGCTTCGCCTGCCCGCATATCACCGGCATCGTGGCCCGTTTTGTCGAGGGATACCCCAATCTCACGCCGTTTCAGGTCAAATCCGCGCTTTACGCCATCGCCCGCGAAAATCAGGGCCGTGAAAACCTGTAATTGATCAAACTGTCGATCAAGACTGAGTAACCAAACTCAGCAGGTGGCCCATCTGAAATTTTTTGACGCTGAGGTACCTTTGTGTGTCTTTTGAAGGTTCAAACTCGATCGGCACGCGTTCCTGGATCTCCAATCCGCCGTCCCGCATCGCTCTGATCTTGTCCGGGTTGTTTGTCAGTGCTTTTATCCTCTTAATTCCAAGGTCTTTGAGGATCTCAACACATTGCTCATAACGGCGGGAGTCCACGTCGAGTCCGAGACGAACGTTCGCTTCGATGGTGTCTGCACCTTCGTCCTGCAGGGCATAGGCACGGATCTTGTTGATGATCCCGATGCCGCGGCCCTCTTGCTGCTGATAAACGACAGCACCGTGGCCCTCTTTGGCGATCGTTTCCATCGCAAACTGAAGCTGCTCGCCGCAGTCACACTTTGCCGAATGGAAGACGTCGCCTGTCAGACACTGCGAGTGGATCCGCACCGGGACCGCATCGTTTGTACGAAGCTCGCCTCTATAAGCAACGACAAACTCTTCGTCGCTGACTAAGGAACGATAACCTGCAATGCGGAAATCGCCGTATTTTGTGGGCAGCTTTGCGTCCGCAGCCCTAACGACAGAAGGTATCAAGCCGAAATGTCCGTTTGAAGAAGATGTGAATGTTGATTCCGAGATCATAGTATTTAAGACGAATGAAAATGATTACGTACCCAAAAGTTAACTATTGTGCCGGTCACTACTACATTTCGTTGTAAGCAATGGTTTGGATTCGGAGAATCGCAAAATAGTGCGATGGAAAAGAAATCAGCCCAGCGGCCGCTGATCTGCACGAGTTTCTGAGTTCATAAACAAGTCTTTTGCTGCTCATCGTCCGTTCGGCCTCCTTTTGATTTTTGATGGTCAAAATGTTCTCATTGAGACAAGGAAATTTATGACAGATACGTTCAAATTGCCGCCGCTTGAGATCGTGGAGTACAAACTTTCTAATGGCTTGCGGGTCGTGTTCAACCCTGATAATGCGATCCCCGTCGTGTCGGTCGCCGTTTATTACAATGTCGGTTCGCGCAATGAACGTGACGGCCGTACGGGCTTTGCTCACCTGTTTGAGCACATGATGTTTCAGGGCTCGGAGAACGTCCCGAAGGCGGGTCACTTTCAGTACATTATGAAGGCCGGCGGTACGATGAACGGCACCACGTCGAGTGAGCGGACAAACTATTACGAAACGCTTCCCGCGAACCAGTTGCCGCTGGCGTTGTGGCTCGAATCCGATCGGATGAGATCCCTCGCGGTAACACAGGAGAATCTCGACAATCAACGCGAAGCGGTCAAGGAAGAGAAGCGGCTACGGTACGACAATCAGCCTTATGGTCAGATATTCGACCTGATCAACGAGATGATCTACAAGAATTTTGCCAATTCGCATTCAACGATCGGCTCGATGGATCATCTCGATGACGCGACAGTCGAGGACGTTCAGGAGTTCTTTCGTATCTATTACGCTCCGAACAATGCAGTCCTGACGCTTTCCGGTGCTTTCGATCAGCAGATCGCAAAGGACCTGATCGAAACTTATTTCGGCGACATTCCTTCGCAGCCGCTGCCTCCGGAACTCGACGTCAGCGAACCGCCGGAGGTTGCCGAGACATACCGTGAATGGGAAGATAAGCTCGCACCGTTTCCTGCGTTTTTGATCGGGTGGAAGATCCCGCCGAGACGTACTCCCGAGTTCCATGCGCTCTATCTCGCCGGAAAGACCCTTTACGACGGAGAAAGCTCACGCCTATACCAAAAATTGGTCAAGGGCAAAGAGTCGGTCATTCAGCTTTTCGGGTTCACCGATGAGCGCCGCGGGCCGTCCAGTATTTTCGTCGGGGCGATACCGAAACCTGAAGAAGACCTCAGTCTTATCCGCGAAACCATAATGAATGAGATCCAGGATCTCGCGACTCACGGCCCGACCGCGGAAGAGATGGAGAAATTGGAAAATCAGCTCCTGAATGATTCCATCAGGCATCGTCAGTCGTCGATGTCTCGTGCGCAGCAGATCGCTGAATACGCACTATATGACGGTGACCCGACGATCGTTAATCGCGAACTCGACGAGCTTCTTTCGGTAACGGGTGAGCAGATCAGAATGGCGGCCGCACAATTCCTGAATACTGACAACCGGGCACTGCTAGACATCGTCCCGCCGGCCAACGGCTAACTGATCGTCGGATCGCCTAGTACGAGTAAATATGCCGCATGCAATTGAGAAGTTGGATCCTATGAAAGCAGAACTTAGAAAGTCACCACCCGAGCCGCTTGAAGCGGTCAGATTTGATATTCCTAAACCATACGTCACAGTACTGGAGAATGGCCTTCAGGTGATCATTTTCGAACAAGAGCGGCTCCCGCTTGTCAGTTTCAGGCTGGCGTTCAAGAGCGGTGACATTCACGATCCGGCCGGACAGACAGGCCTGACCTCGGCAATGACGTCGATGCTGACCGAGGGAACCGAGCTTTATACGAGCCGCCAATTGGCGGAAATGACCGAACGGCTCGGGGCGAGTTTGTCGGCGAACGCGTCCGATGACTTCACGATCGTCTCGGCTTCGAGCCTGACGCTATATAGTTCCGAAGTCCTGGGCCTGATGGCCGAGGCGGTTCTGCGTCCGACTTTTCCCGAGAACGAGCTCGACCTATATCGCCGTAATACGCTTGAGAACCTCAAGTTTCAACGCTCGCAGCCGGGTTTTCTGGCAGGCGAACAGGCGGCGAGGCTCGTCTACGGCGACCATCCGTACGCGATCGTTTCGCCGAAGGCCGCCGATATCGAGAAATTGAACCGCGACGATCTGGTCCGGTTTCACGCGTCGACATTCGTTCCGAATAACGCGATCCTGATGATCGTCGGTGACGTCAAGCGAGACGAGATCGTGGGTCGAATTCAAGACCTTTTTGGCGACTGGCAGGCCAAAGACGTTTCTCGAACGGAATTTCCCGCACCGCCCCATCGAAGTTCGCGAAGCCTCACGATCGTCGATCGACCGGGATCGGCCCAGTCGAACATTGTCATCACGAATCTAGGTGTTCCGCGTGAACATCCCGACTATTTTCCGCTGATCGTGATGAATCAGGTGCTCGGGGCCGGAGCGTCGTCGCGGGTATTTATGAACCTCCGTGAAGAAAAAGGCTACACGTACGGAGCGTACACAAGGATCGATTTTAAGGCTTTGTCCGGCGACCTCGAGGCCACTGCTGAAGTTCGTACCGCAGTTACAGGCGACTCTCTCAAAGAGTTCTTCTATGAGTTGGAACGTATCCGTAACGAGGACGTTGGTGAAGACGAACTTGCAGATGCCAAGAATTTCCTGACCGGCGTCTTTCCTATCAGAGCCGAGACCCAGGAAGGGCTGACCAACCTGATCGTTAATCAGAATCTTTACGGTTTATCGGATGATTACCTGCAGACGTACCGTGACCACGTCGACGCGGTTACTGTCGATGACGTCAGACGTGTCGCAAATACGCATATTCGGCCGGACGAAGTCGCGATCGTCATCGTTGGCGACGCCGAAGAAGTTTTGCCGCAAGCGACACAACATGCGTCGTCGGTCGAGATCTTCGATATAGATGGCAACATTCAGGATGTCGCCAAATACGCAAAAACTGAAAATGCCGCTACCGCCGACGTTGCCGGAAAGTGGTCTCTGAACATTGATTTTCAGGGCCAGCAGCTGCCGGTGTCCCTGACGCTGGAGCAAGACGGCGAGAGCGTTACCGGCGTTCTGGAAACGATGCTCGGAAATGGCAAGATCACAGCCGGCAGCGTTTCCGGAAGCAAACTTTCCGCCGTTGCAACCGCCGAAATGCAGGGACAGCCGATCGATTTCTCGATATCCGGAAAAGTTTCCGGCGATTCGATGAGCGGAACTTTGACCGCTCCGATCGTACCGGAACCGCTCCCGTTCACGGGCAGCAGGGCATAAACGATTGCACAAAGTTAAGCGCGGATGAGGAACATTCCTCATCCGCGCTTTGCTTTTGTTCGAATGTTCTATTCCGGCCGGACGAATTGAATGATCGCAAAATTCGCTCCCGAGGGATCTGCCGCCATTGCCATTCGTCCGACGCCCGGGGCATCGAACGGCGGAACTCGGATGGAGCCGCCATTTTCGGTGATCTTGGCCGCTGTTTCGTCCGCGCTATCGACCGCGATATACGTGCTCCAGTGCGTCGGAGGCGGCGTCGGCCCCCAGTTTTCATCTATCGCCATCATCCCGCCGCAAGCGGCACCGTTCATCTGGATCTCTTTATAGGCCATCGGCGTTACCTTCGACTGGACCAGGTTCCATCCGAACAGCTTTGAATAAAACTCGAGAGCACCGTCCAGATCGTGTGTCGCAAGCTCACGCCAGCAAATATCTCCGTGTGTCGGTATTGTAAATTCAGCCATTTCCTTTCTCCTTACATTTTGGGCCTAAAGGTCGCGAACATGCCGCCCGACGGGTCTTCCATGATGCTCATCCGTCCGACATTCGGGATGTCCATCGTCTTGTGGACCTTTCCTCCGAGTTCCGCTGCAAGCTCGGCACTCTTGTCGACGTCATCGACAGCAATATAGATCATCATGTGCGCCGGCGGAGGGTTGCCGCCGAACCACGCCGGATCGATCTGATAAAGCCCGCCGATCGGATGTCCGCCGTCGTTCGAGAATTCCCGATAGTCCATCCCGTCCTGTGTCGCGTTGCTCTGTTGAAACTCCCACCCGAACACGTTCCTGTAAAAATCGATGCATTTGTCCTTGTCCGTGCTCGCGATCTCCGTCCATACGAATTCGCCGTGAGCAGGCAAGGCCTGTCCCGCCATTTCACTAGCTTGATCTGCCATCTTTCTGCCTCCTATTGTTGGAATTTTTGTATTCTAGCTTGTCCGATCCGTTTTGCATAGAAATTTATTCAGGCCAGCAAAGGCAACGGCCACGGTCATTTGACGATGGCCGCTGCCTTTCGGCGCTTTGAGCTGTGGGTGGGAGTTTTTTCGGCTTCATGGAGTAAAAGCACGACGGGTCAAATCACAGCTCAAAACCTTGATATTTAGACTAACGATCAACCGGCACGTCGTACCGCGACGGCTCCTGCTCCGGTATCACGGCCGAAACGTTGCAGGTGTTCGATGAACTCCGACGCGGCACGTTTCGAAAGTTCGTCCACCCGGCATCCAAGGAAACTGGAGCATTCGTGGTCAGCCTCGATCGCTTTTTCACGTGCGATGGCCCGGATCATTCCCAGCTGCTTCGCCGTTACCATATCGCCGAGACTCTTAGCCACCGGATCGATGCTCGCCCGATCTTCGTGTTTCGCCGCCGGTGCGAACACGTCATCTTGCTCGACCGTTTCGAATTCACGTTTGTAGAGTTCGCGGGCGATGCCGAATTTCACCGCGGCACGTTTCAATGCATCGTGTTCGGCCTTCTTGATCCCTGTTTCGCTGTCGGCACGCCCGGTTCCGATCCCTTCGCGGGTAACGCCGTCGATCGTGATCGCAACCGTGATCGTGACGATCTCGCCGATCGCCCTGATGTCCTTCACGGTGTGCTCCCAATTTGGAGCGTGCTCGTCAAGAATGTCCGCGACCGTATGCCACTCGACATAGTCGACCATGTGCACATTTCCGTTGCGGTCCCGATGGGCGGCTCGTTGTCGGACGAGATTTGGGTCGAGGCTCGACCTGAGCTCGCGTAACGTGGTCGAAAAATCCAGCACATTGCTGCCTGCCAATTCCACTTCAAACAATTCGGGCGTCTCCACCTTCGTCTCTTCGATCATTTTCTGTCTCATGTTAATTTCTCCTATCGTGTGCCCAGGTTTCTCCGAAAAGTAACTTCTTGTCTGGTTTTGCCCACCTGACGGCAAAGCCCCTACTTCCCGGTGTCCGCCTCTGTTCGCCGCGATCAGGCCGTCACGACTCAGTTGTGGTAACAAATGAACGTTGAATGAAACCATCCACGTTGCATCTATGAAACAATGTATCAGATAATTTTTTATGTTGCAAGCATGAAACGAGGTGTTGCATTTAAAAAAAACGTGTGCTATGTTTTATCTATGAAATGGCACGTCCACTAATGGCACGTATAATTCATGGAGGAAAAATAGATTATGGCATTCAAAAACGAGAGCTTAATTAACACGGTCGAACTCGGCCGCGCGATCAAAAGACACAGGGAAGAGCTGAAACTCAGCCTTCGTGACGTAGCGGACCAGACCGAGGTATCGGCGTCAACGCTTTCACGCATCGAGAACGGGACGGGACGCCCCGATGCGGATAACATTGCACGACTGACCCAATGGCTGGATATGCCGGTTGACCGGTTGATGCGGCACAACGACGAGTCGGTTGAGCCCGTCATTTATTACCCGCACGAGGCGACGCCGGAAATTGTCGAGGCCCACTTGCGTGCTGACAAGAAACTGACGCCCGAAACGGCTGAGGCACTGTCAGAGCTTTTCAGGGTCGCGTATCAGCAGTTCAGCAAGCGTAAATAGGAACTGGGGCCGCATTGTACATATTGGTTCAGAGCGAGAAATAAACAAATGACACGAAACAACCTGGCAGGACTTGCGGATAGTTTTTCGATCGACACGACGTTTGTGTTGTTCTTCTTGGCATTGGAACTCGGGCGGACGGCCGACCTTATGGCGTTTGACACATTTCTGCTTTCCGTTACTACGTTGATGGTGATGGTGCTGCCCTTTTTCCTGCCGTCTGAGAGCGAGCCGCCGGCATTTAAGATGTGGCTTTCCGGCCGGATCTCGATCGCCGTGGTCGGGTTGGTCGTCGGATTTGCCTTTCAGCGGAGCATAGGCGTGTTATTGCCTGATTTCCTGAAGTTCGTTCCGATGACGGCGCTGATAATTGCCGCGATGGTCAGTTGTTATTTTCAGTTTTACGGTCTGATGAAACTCCGATTGGCAAAATAGGCAAAAGGCGCCAATTCGGAAAAGTAAAAGGTCCGCTTGTGTTACGGGAACACGAGTGGGCCTTTTTTTGCGGAGTCGATCTGTCGCCCTTTACGCCACTGTCAGAAGTTTCTCTTCGTTCCTCTGTGATCCGACGGCCATCGCCGCGTGAATACGTCGAACTTCATCGAACAATTCGAGGTATTGGACCGGCGTCATTGCCTGAGCGCCGTCGCAGAGTGCCCGTTCCGGATGAGGATGTACCTCTATGATCAAGCCGTCTGCTCCGACGGCGACTCCCGCACGTGCGAGCGGCATAACCATATAATTATGTCCTGTTCCGTGCGACGGATCGACAATGATCGGAAGGTGCGAAAGCCGGTTGACCGCCGGGACGATCGACAGATCGAGCGTGTTTCGCGCATGGTCGGCGAATGTCCTGATCCCTCGTTCGCACAGGATCACATCGTAGTTGCCCTCGGCCATAATGTACTCGGCCGCAAGGAGGAATTCATCTAGCGTGGCGGACATTCCGCGCTTTAGCAGGATCGGCTTTCGCGTTTTGCCGGCATACTTGAGCAACGAGAAGTTCTGCATGTTGCGGGCACCGATCTGGATGCAGTCGCCGTATTTTTCGACGGCGTCTACGCCGTGCTCATCCATCGCTTCGGTAACGATATTCAAGCCAAATTGGTCACGAATATCCACCAACATCTTCAAGCCGTCCTCGCCCATTCCTTGAAACGCGTAGGGCGAAGTTCGCGGCTTATATGCTCCGCCCCGAAAGAACTTTGCTCCGCTCTCAACGACCGTTTCGGCGGTTTCGATCAGCTGTTCACGGCTCTCGATAGCACACGGGCCGGCGATCATGGCAAGTTCGCTCCCGCCGATCTCGGCGTTCCCAACTTTAATAACCGATTTCTCCGGACGAAGGTCCTTTGAGATCAGTTTGTAGGGCTGAGTAACGCGGATCGCCTGCGCGACCCCGGGCAAATTTTCGAAATGAGCCGGGTCGACCGCCCCGCGATTTCCCGTAAGTCCGATAGCGGTCCGGTTCTCGCCGGGCAGTGCATGGCCACGATACCCGAGGGCCTCGATAGTTTCCAGGACATTTTCAATTTCCGACTCGCTTGCGCCGGATTTCATTACGATCAACATAAATTCTTTAGCTAACCCTTAGTACAAAACTCCAACTTTAGTTTTCGTCGACACCTTTTGCAACCGGCGGCAGAAGCCCGTTGACAAATTCTTCGACTCGACGGACAGCGTCATCGGGCGAGACTGACTTCTCGATCTCGGCCACGATCGCCGAACCGACCACAGCTGCGTCGGCATATTTCCATACATCCGAGACTTGATCCGCCGTCGAAATACCAAATCCGACCGCGATCGGCAGGTCGGTAAATCGTCGCACGCGTCGAACGAGTTCTTCGGCAGCGGAACTCGTTGTTTCCCTTGCACCCGTGACGCCTGCACGCGATACCGCGTAAATAAATCCGCGAGCGTTTCGGCAGATCGCCGCAAGCCGCTCGTCTGTAGTCGTCGGTGCAACGAGTGAGATCAGATCGATGCCATCGTCAGCGAACCTTGCCGATATCGCGGCGGCCTCGCCCTCGATCACATCGGTCAGCAGCACGCCATCGACACCGGACGCCGCCGCGGCCGTAGCGAATTCGTCAATCCCAAATCGCAGGATCGGATTGAAATAGCTGAACAAAACGATCGGTATGTCGCGCTGTTTCCTGAATTCAGCAGGGAGATCCAAAACATCCTTCAATGTGACGCCGTTATCCAAAGCCCTCTGTGACGAACGCTGGATCGTCGGGCCGTCGGCCATCGGGTCACTGAACGGCACCCCGAGTTCGATCACATCCGAGCCCGACTCTGCGAGTTTCAGCACGATCGAAAGGGAAGTCGCCATATCCGGGTCGCCGGCCGAAACAAACGGGATGAAAGCGCCTCCACGACGCTTTGCAGCAATAATCCTTTCTGTTATACGGCTCATATATTTCGCTTGACGAACTCCTCCTGCACGGTATTCACGTCCTTGTCGCCCCGGCCCGACAGATTGACGATCATTATGTCGTTGGCACTCATCTCAGGTGCGATCTTGATCGCGTGAGCGACCGCGTGTGACGATTCGAGGGCCGGAATGATCCCTTCCGTCTCCGAGAGCGTCGAAAATGCTGCGAGGGCGTCTTCGTCGTTCGCCGACGCGTATTCGACCCTGTTCATATCATGCAAATAAGCGTGCTCAGGTCCGATCGATGCGTAATCGAGCCCCGCGGAGACCGAGTGCGTCAGAGCGATCTGTCCATCGTTATCCTGCAGCAGGTAGCTCTTTGTCCCCTGCAAAACGCCGACGCGGCCGGCAGCCATGAACCTCGCCGCGTGTTCTCCGAGCGTTTCTCCGCGTCCGCCGGCTTCGACGCCGATCATCCGAACATTGTCGTTCAGGAACGGATGAAACAGCCCGATCGAGTTCGACCCGCCGCCGACACAGGCGACCAGGACGTCCGGCAACCGGCCCTCTTTTTCTATGATCTGATCGCGGGCTTCGCGACCGATCACGGATTGAAAGTCACGGACCATCAGCGGATACGGATGCGGCCCGAGAGCTGATCCGAGCAGGTAATAGGTCGTATCGACATTTGTCACCCAATCTCGAAGGGCTTCGTTAATAGCGTCCTTCAGCGTGCACGAGCCCGAATCGACGCCTCGGACCTCAGCTCCGAGCAACCGCATCCGAAACACGTTCAATTCCTGCCGCCGCATATCTTCGGTGCCCATATAAACGACGCATTCGAGCCCAAACAGGGCACAAACAGTCGCCGTCGCCACGCCGTGCTGTCCGGCACCCGTTTCGGCGATTATCCGCTTTTTACCCATTCGCCGGGCAAGCAGTATCTGGCCGATGCAGTTGTTGATCTTATGGGCACCGGTGTGGTTGAGGTCTTCGCGTTTGAGATATATCTTTGCCCCGCCGAGCGTCTCGCTCAGCCGCTTCGCGTAGTAAAGCGGCGACGGGCGTCCGACGTAGTTTTGCAGCAAGTCCTGAAACTCCGCATGAAACCCCGGATCGTCCCGTACGGCAAAATACCCGCTCGTCAGCTCATCCAGCGGTGCGACCAGCGTCTCTGGCACAAACCGCCCGCCGTATTCACCCCAATAGCCCTGTTCATTTGGCTCGTAATTCATATTGCTTCAATCGCTGCCTTAATAAATGAGGCGACTTTTTCTGGATCCTTTTTGCCGGGAGAAGATTCGACACCGCTCGCGACGTCGACGGCATACGGTTGAACTTCACGAATCGCCTCGGCGACATTTTCAGGATTCAGGCCGCCGGCGAGGTAGATTCGGTCAAACTTACCTCGGATCTGCCTCGCGCCCGTCCAGTCAAAACTCTCACCCGTGCCGCCCCTTTCAGTTGGTGAGTACTTGTCGAGGAGGATCGCCTCCGCGGCGCATTCATCGACGTCTTCGGGGTTGAAATCTACTCCGATTCTGATGGCTTTGATCACGGGCAGTTCAGACATCTTATGCAACCTGTCTATAAACTCATTGTCTTCGTCACCGTGCAGCTGGATCGCGTCAAGGCCGGCTATGCGGGCGATCTCGCAGATCTTCTCGGGACTTTCGTTAACAAACACGCCGACATTTACCACCGTCGACGGTATCGCATCGATTATCGACTTCGCCTGTTCCGGTGTCAGATGCCGCGGGCTCTTTTCATAAAAGTTAAACCCCAGGTCGTCGGCTCCATACTTCGTCGCCATCAGGGCGTCGTCAAGATTCGTGATACCGCAGATCTTCACTTTTGTTCCGGTTGACGCGGGCTGTTCGGTTTCATGTAGTTCCTGCTTTTCGTCCTTTAGCCGGGTAGCCAAATACCAAACGATAAAAACATTCAGAACAATTATCGAAACCCTTACCCAAGTAAATCGCTCATATAGCTCATAAACTTCGATCGGAATGAAAAGTGCTGTTGCGATCGTCGTAAGGTATTCCGCCCAACGTTTTTGCAGCCACAGGCCGATCCCTTCGGTAAACAAAAAGCCCGAATAAACAAGAGCGACCGTACTCATTTCGACCAGTTGAGTGTTTCCGACGCCGATAAGCTTAGCCAGTGCCGACTGTACATATCGGTTAGTGATGTCGATCCCGTGACGAGTCACGAAGTCCATAGCCCACGCATGTACGTCGCTGCCGAAAAGCGACAGCATTTTGAACGCGACGAGTATCAGCACCGTGCCCTTGATCGTTTTTTCAAGCGAGATGAAGTGGATCGTCCACGTCCGTTCACGCGGCGTCTGCTTTTTGTATCTGAGGTGCAGTTTCTTCAAATCCAGCCTCTCAAAGTCTCGCCAGCGTTTCCCGAACGCATCAGGGTCTCGCCTATCAGGAAACCATCAAATCCGATACTTCGCAGCTCGTCGATCTCGCCACGCGTTGATATACCGCTTTCCGTGATCATCAGGGCACCGGACGGTCGCATCCCGATCAAACGGCGCGAAACGTCGAGCGAGACCTCAAATGTTCTCAAATTGCGGTTGTTGACACCGATAATGTCGGCGCCGATCGACTCGGCGGTTTTCAGCTCGTCTTCCGAATGCACTTCGACGATGACGTCCATTCCGAGTTCGTCGCGGGCCAAGATCAACAAACTTTTCAATCCGTCTTCGGCCAAAGCAGCGACAATGAGCAAGATGACATCCGCACCCGCGGCCGCGGATTCATAGATCTGAAATTCGTCCACGACGAAATCCTTCCGCAAGATCGGCAGGTCGACGGCGTTTCTTACCGCAACAAGATCGTCGAGCGAGCCTTTGAAAAAATCCTCTTCGGTCAGGACCGAGATGGCCGCCGCCCCGCCATCGCGGTATTGCCGGGCCGTTTCCGCAACGTCGATCTTGTCATTTATCACGCCTTTCGACGGCGAAGCTCGCTTGATCTCAGCGATTATGTTCGTATGATCCCTTCGGTTCAACGCTGCTCTCAGCCGATGGCCTTTTGCCTCCCGACGAACCGAAAACGCCTTCTCCTTGAGCGCCGCAAGGTCGGTAGCGGACTTAAGCTGCTCTACTCTTCCGCGTTTGATCGCGAGTATCTTGTCGAGAAACGTCTCGCTCATTTCGTGCCCTCCGCTCGCAGCCGGTTGAGTTTCTCAAGTGCATTGCCGGTGCGAATGCTCGTTTCAGCGATCGCGAATGCTTCCGGTAACCCGTCCGCGTGACCGGACACATAGATCGCGGCGGCGGCGTTGATCAGCACGATCGTTTCCGCCGCATCACCCACGCGTCTATTATCAAGCATTTCCTCGATCAATGCGGCACTTTCTCGTGCCGAACAGTTTGAAGGAACCTCGCCGCCGACCCAATCAACTCCGAAGTCACTCGCCGAGATCGAAAATTTCGTTACCCGCCCGTCGTTGATCTCCGCAACCTGTGTCTTCCCGGTCAGCGCGATCTCGTCGAGGCCGTTCTCACCGTAGACGATCCACGAACGCTTTGTTCCCAGCCGTGCGAGGACATTCGCCGTCTTCTCAACCAGAACCTCGCTCCATACGCCGATCACCTGATGCGGAGCCGATGCCGGATTGCACAGCGGGCCGAGATTATTGAATATCGTCGGCTTTCCGATCGAACGCCGTGCTTTCGCGAGGTGGTGGGACAGCGAGTGATATCTCGGAGCAAACATAAAGCAAATACCAATGTCATCAAGGTGCCGCTTCGCATCAGCCTGGCCCATTTCGAGGCCGATCCCGAGCTCATCCAACGCGTCCGCGCTGCCCGAACTGCTCGTCGCCGCTCGATTTCCGTGTTTGGCGACGGGCAATCCCGAACCCGCGATAACGAACGCCGCCGCCGTCGAGACATTGAAGGTTTTCGATTCGCTGCCTCCGGTTCCAACGACATCGACAAAAGTTTCGTGCCTCGAATCGATGCGTTTCATCCGGGACCTCATCAACGAAGCGAGTTCGAAAAGTTCATCTTCGGTCGTGCCTTTGTCGTTCCACCCATTCAGCACATCCGCGAGCAGATCCTCGTTATCGCTGCCGATAAGCGCATCGAAAAGCGCTGGGACCTTCTCCGCGGCGACGCTGCGGCCGCCTCGAAATTCGTCCAGGTGAAACTGTAATGTATTATCGGCTGAGTCCATTAAACCGCACCGCTCTCGGCTATTTCGACTGCACGCAACAGCACTTTTGCCTTGTTCACCGTCTCTTCAAATTCCAATTCCGGCACCGAATCCGCGACGATCCCGGCCCCGGCCTGTATCTTCGCGACTCCGTTCTCCAGCACCAGAGTGCGGATCGCGATACAGGTGTCCATGTTACCCGAGTAATCAAAATACCCGACCGCACCGGCATAAACCCCGCGTTCCGTCGGTTCCAACTCGCGAATGATCTCGATCGCACGCACCTTCGGAGCTCCGGATACGGTTCCGGCAGGGAAGCAAGCGGCCAGAGCATCGAACCGGTCAAGGCCCTGTCGCAGCCTCGCTGACAGCGAACTCACCAGATGCTGCACGTGCGAATATTTCTCAACATTCATCAACGTGTCGACCTTCACGCTGCCGAATTCGGAGACGCGCCCGAGGTCGTTACGGCCGAGATCGACCAGCATCAGATGTTCAGCCACTTCCTTCTTGTCGCGACGCATCTCCACGGCGAGGGCATCGTCTTCGGCGGCGGTCGTGCCTCGATGCCGCGTCCCGGCGATCGGGCGATACTCGAGCCGGTCATTTTCACAGCGCACTAACATCTCCGGCGATGCCCCGACAACAGCCTTGTCGCCGAAATTCAAAAGGAACATATATGGCGAAGGATTCAGCGAGCGGATCGCGCGATAGATCGAGACCGGCGAGGCATTCGTTTCGCGGGAAAAGCATTGCGAAAGCACGACTTGATAGCATTCACCGGCAGAGATGAGTTCCTTGATCTCGATGACGGCCCGCTCAAAATCCTCGCGTTCCCAGTTTGACCGCGGCTGAGGATCGACCTGCCCGTTCCCGCGTTCAGGCAGGACCAGCGCACCTTTCTCAAGCGTCTCCCTGATCCGGGCGTTCTTTTCATTAGCGGCATCGAATGCGAGTTTCAATTCCGTTTCGTCTTTCGCTTCGTCAGTAAATACAAGCGATATGATCTTTATCACCTGTTTAGCGTGATCGAACGCGACGATCGAACGAAAGAACATCAGAGCCGCATCGTCGTCAGTCCGCGGTTTCGGGCCCTTCAGAGATGGCTCAAACCACTCTGAGCATCCGAAACCGAGAAATCCGATCGCACCGCCGACAAATGACGGAAGGTCCGAGCTTGCCGGAGCGTGAAGCTCCGCAAAATGGGCCCTGAGGTATTCGATCGTGCCGATCTTTTTCGATTCGTCGCCGGCAGAATTCGATATCCTGACGCTTTCCCCGTTTCCGGTGACCACCGTTTCCGGCTGCGCTCCGATAAACGAATAACGGGCCAAACTCGTCCCGCCCTCGACCGATTCAAGAAGGAACGAGGTTGTCGAACCGTTCGATAGCTTTAGGTACACGCTTAGCGGCGTCAACAAGTCGGCCGGGAGTGTTTGTACCACCGGAACAACGTTCGCGATCCGAGCTGTGTCCAAAAATGCCGAAAATTCGTTCATAAAACAAAAAAAGCCGCCCGACTATTTTCGAGCGGCACCTGAATGAGAAGATCGTGATCTTAACGAAACGAAAAAAGCGTTTTTGTCCAAATCAAAATCCAACGGGTGCCGTCGACTGCCACCAACCTGAGTTAGTTCGCCAGCTGGGCACCGTTTGGATGTTTGTTCGTGCAAAATGCATTGATATATATCTAGCAACTAAAGATCGGACTGTCAACTTACATCTTTTCCGGGACTTCGATGCCTAGTGTAGCGAGGGCCGCTGTCAGCGAACGCCGAGCCATATCCGCCACCAAAATTAGCACCGCACGTTTCACATTATCCGTTTCGACCAGGATCTTGTGGTTGTGGTAGAACAGGTTAAACGCCTTGGCCAGTTGGAACGTGTACTTTGCGAGGATCGCAGGTTCGTTTTGTTTAGACGCTTGTTCGACCGTCTCTTCGAGCCGAGCGGCGAGTACCGCCATTGACCAAATATCACTGCCGGTTTCGGTCGCGAAAAGCTCCGCGACGGCCGCTCCGTCACCTATGATCGCCCGGCAATCTTCGAGCGACTCATTGCGTTCGGCGAGCTTTCGAAAGATCGAATTCGCCCGAACCGCCGAATACTGGCAAAAGCAGCCCGTTTCGCCTTCGAACGAAAGAGCTTCCTTGAAATCGAACACGATGACCGTATTTCGTGTGAATTTGAGCAAAAAGTACCGCAGAGCACCGACTGCGAGCTGATGAGCGATATTGCGTTTCACCTCGTCGGACGAATCGGCGTGTCGTGCTTCGACCTCGGCCAGGGCGTTAGTCTCCAGACGGTTTATCAGGTCGTCCGCCTTGACGCCCAGGCCTTTTCGGCCGCTCATTTCAATAAATGGGCGTTTGCGGTCCTCGTCCGAGAGCTGAAACCCAAGCTCTTCCGCTGCCGCGGGCGACAAGGCGACCATTTCGTAAGAGAGGTGAATGCTGGCTTTTTCACCACGTTCCGGCGAAATCGCAGCGACGCCCTTACGAACGATGTCCTGCGGATACGATTGACGCGAATCGATCACATTGTAGATCGTCTCGCCGCCGCCGAATGCAGGATGCTCATTACTGTTCGCCTCCGCCGAAGTGATCCACACGTCGTGGCCGTTCGCGTATTTGTGGAAGTGTCGATAATTGAAATCAAGTCCCAGAATGCCAAGCTTCCACATCTGATAGGCGATGTCCTTGCCGGTGTACGTGACCGTGCCGTTCGAACGCACCAGTATCTTGTCCGTTTCGTTCTCGTCGTTGCCGGAATGCTCCTCGAACGGCATTACCCAACAGCCGGCCTGCTTTCCTTCAGTCTCAAGGTGGATCACGCCGAGCTTTTTCATTTGCTCGAACGCCCGGTCCCAAAAATGAAGGTGAAGGATCTCGGATTCGCGGGGAAGCAGGTCGTATTGAATGGAGAGGCGTTCCATTGTGTCCAGAATGCATTCGACGTTGCGGGTCGCGACGAAATCCGCCAGTTCGGCCGTTGGATTACCGCCTTCTTCGATCAAATGCAGCACTTCTGCACGCTTTTCCTTTAGCTCTTCGTTCGTCTGGTACTCGACGCCGACCTTCGTATACAGATCCCAGCAATAATAGTCGAACGTCTTTCCGGCCGCCGTAAGTTCAGCATCCAGAGCCTTTATCTCCGCCAGGTCTTTGTTTTCTATGAATATGAACCCGACAACGACGTCGGCCACCTGCACGCCCGTGTTGTCGATATAGTTCTGCACCTCGACACGCTTTCCGGTCGCTTTCAAGATCCGCTGAAACGTATCGCCGAGTACTGAATTTCGTACGTGGCCAATGTGGGCCGACTTATTCGGATTGACAGATGTGTGCTCAACGCAGACCTTCGGGGAGGACATATCCGCCGATTTGCTTGAATTCGGCAAAGGCTCTGCGTCGGCGTTAGCGGCAAGAAACGCAGAGCGGTCGAAGAATACGTTCAGGTATCCGGGGCCCGCGACCTCCACACGGCCGACTTGAGCGATCGATTCGAGTGCGGCCTTTAGCTTTTCGGCGATCTCACGCGGATTCGACTTTTCGCCAGTCGCCTGCTTGATCAGCTTTGCCATTTCAAAGGCAACAGGGAACGCGATGTCGCCAAGTTCGGTCTTCGGCGGCGTCTCGGCCGCGATCTGTGTGAGTTCGACGCCGAACTCTTTTCTGGCGGTGTCGCGAACCGCGTCACGCAGGATCTCTTGTATTTCGATAAGGGTCATAAAATAAAGCCAATTCTAGGGCGGCAAATAAAAGAGCAAGTATAGCTGTTGCGAGGAGAAGTTGGCAAAAATGAGCGAGATCAACATCGGCGAACCTATCGCCGCGATTTTTCCTTTTGACCGCAAAAACGCTAGAATCAAGTCTTTATGCGGACTCTCTATTTCGATTGTTTTGCCGGTGCGAGCGGGAACATGATCCTCGGCGCTCTGATCGCGGCTGGGGTCGACCGCGAACAACTAACTGTTGAACTTCGCAAACTAAATATCGCCGAGTTTGAGATCGTAGTTAGTACGGTCGATCGTTCAGGCATTTCCGCCACCCACGTCGACGTCAAGGTTCCGCATGAGCACGCCCATCGCCATTTGAGCGATATAAATACGATCATTGACGGGTCATCGCTTGCGGTAACAGTAAAAATGCGAGCGAAAGCAATTTTCACGCGTCTCGCGGCCGCCGAGGCCAAGATCCACGGCATAGATATCAACAAGGTCCATTTTCACGAGGTCGGAGCGATGGATGCGATCATCGATGTCGTCGGGGCTTGTATCGGATTTGAGATGCTCGGCGTCGAGCGTTTTGTATGCTCGAAGATCCATGTCGGCAGCGGCTTCGCCCAAATGGCGCACGGTAAATTTCCGGTGCCGCCGCCCGCGGTTGCCGAACTTCTTGCCGGAGTTCCGATCTACTCGACCGAGATCGAGGGCGAGCTCATCACGCCGACCGGTGCGGCTATAATATCAACTGTATGTGATAGTTACGGCGTGATACCTGAGATGATAGTTGAGGCAACTGCATATGGTGGCGGTACGCGGACCTATGAAGGATTTCCGAACGTTCTCCGGATCATAGTCGGAGAGAGTGAGACAAACGAACAGCGAACCACGAACAACGATCGACTTACGCTGATCGAAACAAACATTGACGACCTTTCGCCGCAGATACTCGGGTTCGTGATGGAGCGGGCGTTCGAGCTTGGAGCTCTCGATTGCTGGTTCACGCCGATCCAGATGAAAAAGGACCGCCCCGCTACGATGGTCTCAATTCTGTGCGAAGCCGAAAAGAAGGACGTTCTGACAAGTCTGCTTTACACGGAGACGACCACGTTGGGCGTGCGGTTCAGATCGGTCGAACGCGAATGTTTAGATCGGGAAATCATCAGCGTTGAGACCGATTTCGGCCCGATCGACGTGAAATTGGCGATGCTTAACGGAACGGTCGTCAATGCAATGCCTGAATATGATCAGGTAAAGGCCGCGGCAACGAAATTCAAAACGCCTTTCCGGCAGGTTCGTGACGCTGCATTGGCCGGCCTGGAGAAAAGGGTCGAACGAAAAGCAGTTGGCGAATAAGATTCCAAATAATGGCAAAGAAAACAGTTAAGAAAGTTGATCTGAAAAAGATCGCCGAGGGCGTCCGGATGATGCTCGAGGGAATGGGCGAGGACCCGGATCGCGACGGCCTGAAAGCCACGCCCGAGCGCGTCGCCGACTTTTATGCCGAACTCACGGCCGGCATGTGGGAAGACCCGAAAGCCCATATTCAGCCGCTTCCCGGCGATTCACACGACGAAATGGTGTTGGTGAAAGACATTTCGATCGCATCGGTTTGCGAGCACCATCTGGCGCCGTTCGTCGGTAAATGCCACATCGCCTATATTCCGAAAGACGGACGGATCGTTGGGCTGTCGAAACTCGCACGTATCGCCGAGATATTCTCGCACCGCCTGCAGGTGCAGGAGCGCCTGACCCAGCAGATCGCGAAAACGCTTTTTGATGAACTGGATCCGCTAGGCGTAATGGTCGTGATCGAGGCAGAACACACCTGTATGACACTCCGCGGCGTCAAGAAACCCGGCGCGATCACCGTAACGTCGGCTGTCCTTGGCGGCTTCCGTAAGGACCCGAGAACCCGTGCCGAGGCAATGTCGCTTATTAAAGGATAGAGAATGAAAATTATGAAACGAATGACCGCATTCCTGCTGATATTGGCCTTTTTCTCGGCATTCATGTTCGGCCAGGACCGCACTGCCAGTTTTGATGGTGCCAAAATGCGCGAGCGTGTCAAACGCCTTTCATCCGATGAGTTCGAAGGCCGCGGGCCGGGAACCGAAGGCGGAAAGCTAGCCGCACAATACATCGCAGATCAGTTGAAGTCGAGTGGCGTAAAGCCTGCAAATAAAGGTAGTTACTTCCAAAACGTCAAGCTTGTCGGCGTCAAGGCCGATCCTCGCACAACACTTGCGGTCTCATCTGCGAACGGCAACGGCGAGTACAAATTCGGTGACGATTTCGTCGCGACTACGAGTGCTCAAACCAGTAGAGTGTCGGTCGACGCGGAACTTGTTTTCGTCGGATACGGCATCGACGCTCCGCTTTACAACTGGAACGACTACAAGGGCCCGGCCGCCGATTACCGGGGCAAAGTGCTCATAATGATGGTCAACGATCCGCCGGCAACCGAAAAAGAGCCTAACTTGTTCGGCGGCAAAGCCTTGACGTATTACGGCCGCTGGACTTACAAGTACGAAGAGGCCGCTCGCCGCGGAGCCGTGGGCGTGATCCTGATCCACACAACCGAATCGGCAGGTTACGGCTGGAACGTTGTTCGCACGTCGAACGGAAACTGGCGTTACGAGATCGCACGAACGCCCGACGACAAGACGCCGTTTCTGCAATTCAAATCGTGGGTCACCGACGAGACTGCGACTAATATCATTAAAAGTGGTGGGCTCGATCTAGACAAGCTCCGCGCGGCCGCAAACTCTCGCGATTTCCAGCCCGTCAAAACGGGTCTCAAGGTCAAACTTAACCTGAACAGCGAGGTCAAAACATTCGATTCACCGAACGTCGTCGGCACGCTCGAGGGCAGCGACAAAACGCTCAAGAACGAGTACGTCGTGTACTCGGCTCACTGGGACCACCTCGGCATCGGCGAGCCAAACGCCTCGGGCGACAAGATCTACAACGGTGCTTACGATAACGCTTCCGGTGTCACTGCGATCCTCGGCATTGCCGACGTCATCGCGAAAATGCCGGTCAAAGAGCGTCCGAAACGCTCGTTCCTGTTCCTGTTCCCGACCGCCGAAGAGCAAGGATTGCTGGGAGCCGAGTATTATTCGAACCATCCGCTCGTCCCGCTTGATAAAACGGTCGCGAACATCAATATTGACGGCGTAAATTTCTTCGGGAAGGTCTCCGATTTCATGCCGCTCGGAGCCGAGCGTTCATCGATCATGGACGCGATCGAACAGGCCGCCGCCGAAAGGAAAATGACGATCAAATCGGACACCCGGCCCGAACAAGGTTTCTTTTTCCGGTCCGACCATTTTCCTTTCGCCAAGGCCGGCGTGCCGTCGGTCTCGCTGCAGCATGGCGACACCTTCATTAAGCCGCTTGGCAAAGAGGCAGAGGGCTTTTTCCGCGATTACAACGCGAAATACTACCACCAGGTCACCGACGAATATCACGACTGGTGGGATATGGACGCGATGATCCAGGAATCCGAACTCGCGTTGGCGATCGGCGTCAAGCTTGCCAATACCGCCGAAATACCGCGTTACAAAGATGCGGACGAGTTTTCCGCGGCGGACAAAGCTCGATTCAAAAAGTGAATCGATAGCGAGACGGGGAAGTGTAGCGTGTGGATAAATTCTCATCTACACGCTACACTTTAGTTTTTTTGAATGAGCAAAACCTTTTACATAACAACGCCGATCTACTATGCCAACAGCCTGCCGCATCTTGGCCATCTGTACACGACCATAGTTGCGGACGCGGTTCGGCGATACAAGCGGCAGCGTGGTTTTGACACGTATTTCCTGACCGGAACAGACGAGCACGGCATCAATATCCAGCGAGCCGCCGAACGCAACGGACGGACGCCGAAGGAGCAGGTCGACATCATCGCCGGCGAGTTGAAGCGGATGTTCCACGATTTCGGGCTCGACACCGAAAATGGCGGCTACGATATCTTCATGCGGACGACCGAGCCGTTTCATTATGAGGGCGTCCAGCATCTATGGCGCGAGATCGCAAAAAACAAAACTCCGAAAGGTAACCCCGCAATTTACAAAGGCTTTTACGAGGGCTGGTTCTGTGCTCCGTGCGCGGAGTTCAAGACCGAGGACCAATGTTTCACACCCGAGGGCTCGGACGTGCCGTACTGCCTCATCCACGAACGCCCGCTCGACAAGGTCGCCGAGGAAAGCTACTTTTTCCGGCTGTCGGACTACGACGATTTCCTGATCGATCTCATCGAAACGGACACCAACCTCGTACGGCCCGATGCACGTCGAAATGAGGTACTTTCGTTCGTCCGCGGCGGCCTGCAGGACCTTTCGATCAGTCGGCAGAAAAGCTCGGTTTCGTGGGGTATTCCGGTCCCTGACGACGAAGATCACGTGATGTACGTCTGGCTTGACGCACTGTCTAACTACATCACCGCCCTCGGATACGGAAACGCCGAGAAAGCCTCGGTCGGCTTCGAAAAATACTGGCAAAACGCGGTTCACCTCGTCGGAAAGGACATTTTGCGGTTTCACACCGTTTATTGGTTCTCGTTCCTCGAGGCTGCCGGCCTGCCCTTGCCGAAAACGGTCTATGCACACGGAATGTGGCTCGACGCCGACGGCCGAAAAATGGGCAAGACCATCGGCAACGTGATCGAGGTTGACGTCCTTCACGAGCATTTTCAGGTCGACGCCCTGCGATATTTCGTTTTGCGGGAGATGGTCTTTGGCCAGGACGGGAAGTTCGGCTACGAAAACCTCATCGACCGTGCGAATTCCGACCTGGCGAGCGGCCTTGGCAACCTCGCGAGCCGTACGTTTTCGATGATCACCAAATACCGCGACGGCCTGATACCGAGCGGAAAGATCGCCGACGAGAACTATTTGAACGCCAAACGGGCCGGTGTCAGCCCGGACGAACAGGAGTTGGTGTCGGTCATCGAACACGCCCGCGATGAGTTTCTGCGGCGATTCGACAACTTTGAATTCAGCAACGCCCTTGAGACCGTTTGGACCGTCATCGCCAGGGTCGACAAGCTGATCTCGGACTCAAAACCGTGGGAGTTGGTCAAGGACGACAAGCAGGCCGAGACGCTCAACGCCGTGCTCTACCGTGCCGGCGAAACGCTGCGGTGGCTGTGCGTTCTGCTCTATCCGGTGATGCCCGAGGCATCGAAGAATATCTACGGTCAGATCGGCCTCGTCGGCGACATTTCGCAGCTCGATCCGGCAAATTTGAAATGGGGCGAATTGCCCGCTGGGACAAAGATCGGCGAGACCGTCGGCGTGTTCCCGAGAATTGATAAAACGAAAGTTATGAATGAGATAAATGAGCAGTCAGCAGCAAGCAGTCAGCAGTCAGCAGAGGTGCCGGCCGCAGCTGGGTCAGTACCACCCGCGGTAGCGGGTGGGGACGTTTCGACTCGAACGGGCACGAACGAAGAAGAACCGACAACTGACAATTTCATAACCATCGACGATTTCCTTAAGGTCGAGCTTCGCGTCGGCGAGGTTAAGGTTTGCGAACGCATCCCGAAAGCAGACAAACTGCTCCGCTTCGAGATCGACCTTGGCGAAGAGAAACCACGGCAGATCCTTGCCGGACTCGCCGAATACTACGAACCCGAAACGCTCATCGGCCGCAAGGTCGTCGTCGTCGCCAACCTCAAACCCCGAATGATGCGCGGCCTCGAATCCCAAGGCATGATCTGCGCCGCCTCGCTAGACGACAACTCCGGCCCGAAACCTGCGTTGGCGGCGTTCATTGAAGATGTGGAAGTTGGAGCAAGACTTAGATAAGACCCGCTCGGGTGCAATCATGAAGAAATCACTATTAGTTATTTGGGCGATCTTCGGACTCACGACAATCGTATCATCTCAGACGTCAACCGACGCGCCGCTACCGCCTCCGGCACCGGTGATCTTCCAAGCTCCGACCGAGAAGGAGTTGAAGGAGTTTACCCCCGCTAACGGCCTGTTCTCGGCGATATTTCCAGGCGCTCCCAAAGAAAGCTCGATCGCTTTGCCAAATGAAGCCGGAACGATCGTAACGTACGTTATGAAACGAATGGGGGCGAGCACCTTTATCGGAGTAGCTGAATATGAGATAGATATTGCGGCTCGGCCGGAAAAGATATATGCGGTGTTCCGGAATCAGATAGCGTCGAAAAATGGCACCCTTCAGAAGGAGGATGAAATTGTACGAAATGGCCGAACGGGTCGAGAATTTCAGTGCCTTTTTGGAATAGTCTTTCGGCGAACTCAGATATTCCTCGTGAAAAACCGAATGTTCGAAGCGGATTACGACGTGACGAATTGGCATATCATTGACGACAAGGTGAAGGCAGAATGGAATGCTGAGGCTGACCGATTTTTCGACTCGTTCAGGATTAAATAGGATCGACCATGATGATCGATTCCCACTGCCACATAGACGGCGAGCAGTTTGACGGTGATCGTGACGACGTTGTTCAGCGGGCTCGGGACGCGGGCGTGACGGCGATGTTGAATATCGGGACCGGCGACCCGCACTCGGACGATTTTCGAAGGGCGGTAGCGGTGGCGGAGACATATGAAGGCGTTTATGCGTCGGTCGGCGTTCATCCGCACGATGCGAAACTATACGACGACAAAGCCGAAGCTCACCTGATCGAACTGGTCAAAAGCTCAACGAAAGTCATCGCATGGGGCGAGATCGGTCTCGATTTTTACTACGATCATAGCCCGCGTGACGTGCAGGTCGAGGTTTTTAGGCGTCAGATCCGAACCGCAAGGGAATTGGGCTTGCCGATCATCATCCACAGCCGCGACGCTGACGACGAGACGGTCGAGATCCTGACCGAGGAATGCTCGTGGAGCGGTTTTCGCGGGATCATGCACTGTTTCGGCGGAACGCCGCAGATGGCTGAGGCGTTGATGTCGCTTGGCTTTCTGATCTCGTTCGCCGGCAACGTAACGTTCAAAAAAGCCGAAAACCTCCGAGATGCCGCACGCGTCGTGCCGCTCGATAGATTGCTGATCGAGACCGACTGCCCGTTCCTGACTCCGGTGCCGTTTCGCGGCAAGCGAAACGAGCCGAGTTTTGTCGTCCACACGGCGAAATTTCTTGCGGATCTCCACGAGATCGAGCTTTCCGAGCTTGCCGAGGCAACGACTCGAAATTTCCTGCAATTCTTCTGCCTTGAGATAAATGGTTCCAATGTGTGAAACACGATGCTATACTTGATACAGGAGTTGAGTGACACGGGGTGTATCTTCGCCGGGAAATGACGTAATTCGCGTTGCGTCCACGAAAATTGTTGACGAAGAAAATATTTTTTTTGAAATCGACGAAAATCAGCGGCAAAATCGCCGTAAGTTTTGAAAACAAAGATAGTTATTTGTCCCACGAGCCTGCGGGACAAGCCTGGGACAGATCCGGGACGCCGTGAACGGAAAAATGCGGTGAAACGCCGTTAATATCGAATCCGAAATGATGCGGAACCGATTTTGTGGCACTATTAGGATATGGCTAAAGAAAACACATTTGATATCGTTTCGAAGACCGATTACGCGGAGCTCAACAACGCTCTGAACCAGACCGAAAAAGAGATCTCGCAGCGGTTCGATTTCAAGGGCAGCAAGGCAAAGGTCGAACTGCAGGCGAAGGACCTGATCCTGACTGCCGAGGACGACACGCGGCTCCGCAATATGAACGACATATTGCAGAGCAAACTCCTTAAACGCGGCATTTCGCTCAAGGCCCTCGATTATCAGAAGATCGAGCCGGCAGCCGGCGGCACAGTTCGCCAGCTCGTCAAGATCCAGCAGGGTATCCCGATCGAAAAGGCCAAGGAAGTCGTTCGCTTCATCAAGGACAATAAGTACAAGGTCCAGGCGTCGATCCAGGGCGAGACCGTCCGCGTCGCTGGCAAGGACCGTGACACGCTGCAGGAGGTGATCGCCGCACTGAAGGCGAAGGACTTCGGCATCGATATGAAGTTTGATAATTTTAGGAGCAATTGACCGCGTCGTTCAATTGTTTCCCCTACAATCGATAAATTGCAGACATTTGCCACATCAAAAAAAGAACTCCTGCCCGAGACTTCGGCCCGTAAGATATTCGGGTTGATCCGCGATGAGTTGGCGCTTGTCGAGGCGGAGTTTGAACGGCAGGCACGCTCGAACATCCAGGTCATCAATTATCTCGGCGACTATCTGCGTTCTTCGGGCGGCAAACGGGTGCGGCCGGCGTTGCTGATACTGGCAAGCCACGCCGTGGGCGGAAAAGGCACCGATGACAACGTCATTAGGCTAGCGACGGTGATGGAAATGCTCCATACCGCAACATTGGTGCACGACGACATCATCGACAACGCCGACCTGCGGCGAAACAGGGCATCGGTCAACGCCAGATTCGGCAATCAGACCGCGGTTCTGATGGGCGATTGGCTATACATGACGGCGTTCGAGACATCGCTTCGCGAACGCAGCCTCGAGATCCTCGACATTTTGACACGGCTGACCCGCAAGATGACTGAAGGCGAGTTGATCCAACTCACGATGATCGGCCGGCTGGATATCACCGAGGCCGACTATTTCGATATCCTAAAGCGAAAGACGGCTTATTTGTTCTCAGCATGCGGCGAGATCGGTGCGATCCTCGCCGGTGCGACGCTCGCTCAGCAGCACGCCATGCGCGATTACGGGATGGAGCTAGGCATCGCCTTTCAATTGGCCGACGACATCCTCGATC
>JAKOVX010000025.1 GCA_029781855.1 Acidobacteriota bacterium
ATGCAATTGCAGAGGACGGTGTTTACTTCTTTTTGCCGTGCAACGTTCGGCACGTAATCAAGATCGCAATCGGGATCGGCTTCGTCGAGGTTGATCGTTGGAGGAATGATCCCGGTCGTCATTGCACAGAGAGCGGCAGTTACGCCGGCGGCACCGCTTGCACCCTGCGGATGCCCAACCTGTGATTTCGTAGCCGACATCGGGATCTCTAATGCATGTTCGCCAAGAGCTATCTTTACCGCGACGGTCTCGATCTTGTCGTTTAGTACGGTCGAAGTACCATGAAGATTAACGTAGTCGATCTCTTCCTTAACGGTTCCGGCATCCTCGAGAGCAAGTGCCATCGCCCTGGCCGGCTCGACGCCCGAATCATCGAGTCGTACCCGGTGATAAGCATCGCAGGTAGCTCCGTATCCGGTAATTTCGGCGTAAATACGGGCGTTTCGTGCAAGGGCCGTCTCGAGTTCTTCGAGAACCAAGAGGTAGGAACCTTCGGCGGCGACGATGCCCGAACGGCCCGTTGCGAATGGCCTGGATGCACGATGCGGCTCGTCGTTCCAGTCGCGGGTGACGACCGTCATCAGATTGAATCCGGCCATTATCCCGGGTGCTATCGGCGCGTCAACCCCGCCGGCGATCATAACGTCCTGGCGTCCAAGAGCGATATGCTGGGCGGCATAAAAGATCGCGTCGGACGAACTTGTGCAGCCGGTCGATACAACGTGAGACAGTCCGCGAAGCCCAAGTGCCATCGATATCTCCGACGACAGGCCGCCGTGGGTCGATGCGGGAATTATATAGACACTGGCATGGGTCTTTGGCCCGAGATACCAGTATTCGTAATGTTTCTCGGCAAAGGCCAAGCCGCCGCCGCCGGTTCCGATCTCGACGCCGATCGCCCGACGCTCATCGATGGACATGTCGGACGTATCAATGCCGGCATCATCCATTGCCAGTCGCGCGGCAGCGAGGGCGAGCGGAACGGTTCGAGCGACATGTTTGCGGTCTTTGGAGGTCAATTCAGCCTCCCAGTCGAAATCCTGGACTTCGCCCGCGATCTGTACAGGCGAGTCAGTCGGGTCGAAAGCTTGGATACGCCTCACACCGCTCACGCCGGTTTGCAGCGCATGCCAGAAGGCGTCGCGGCCGATACCGATGGGCGTTACACAGCCTATGCCGGTTATGACTACCCGACGCGGGCGCAGAAAATTATTGAGCATTGGTTATTTTACCTTGTTCTTAACAGTCAGGATAACACCGTGAAGGTCGAAGGCGAAAGTTTAAGGGTCATTTTAGGCGTCGAGACAATGCAATTAGGCTGCGTTGTGATAATTTAATTCTTTGAATTTATGAGAAAACCTGTAATTGCGGGAAATTGGAAAATGTACAAGTTGCTCGGCGAGGCCGTTGAAACTGCCCTCGAGCTCAAGCCGCTGGTCGCAAACGCTAATCATTGCGAAGTTGTTATTGCACCGGTATTTACGGCCATCAAGACCGTCGCCGACCGACTCGAGGGTTCGAATATTAAGGTCGCCGCTCAGAACTGTGCCGTACAGAACGACTTTGGGGCGCATACCGGCGAGATCGCGCCCGTAATGCTCAAAGATGCCGGTTGTTCGCACGTCATCATCGGCCACTCGGAAAGGCGTCAATTCTACGGCGAGACTGACGCATCGGTGAATAAAAAGACCAGATCTGCGATTGCTGCCGGGCTCACGGCGATCGTTTGCGTCGGCGAAATGCTCTCGGAAAGGGAAGCCGGACATGCTGAAAACGTGGTAAAAGGGCAATTGCATAAGGGGCTCGACGGTTTGACAGTTGCCGACATGGAACGTATCATTATCGCTTACGAGCCTGTCTGGGCAATTGGTACGGGTAAAACCGCCACGCCCGAACAGGCTCAAGAAATGCACGGGCACATCCGCGAAACCGTTGCAGCTTCGCACGGGGTAGTTGTTTCAGACGCGGTTCGGGTGCTTTACGGCGGTTCGGTCAAGCCGGACAACATAGCGACGCTCATGTCGCAGCCGGACGTCGACGGTGCATTGGTCGGAGGAGCTAGCCTCGAGGCTATTAGCTTCTCAAAGATCGTAAATTACAGATAGTTGGAGAAAAGCGTTGGTTTATTTTCTTTACGGAGTCTTTTTCCTTTCCTGCATCGTTCTGGTGGCGGCGGTTTTGCTGCAGCCCGGTAAGACGGATGCGGGAGCGTTGTTTACTAGTAACGTGTCGAGTTCGGCATTCAGTCCTCGTGGGACGGCCACGGTACTGTCAAAAGTAACGATCGTAGCTGCAACGGCGTTCATGCTGTCCGCACTGCTCCTTGCGATGCCGGCGTTGAATGGAAATGTTTCAGTGCTTTCCAGCAATCCGGACGCGCCGGTCGAAGCACCTGCATCATCCACGACTAACACGAATACAGCGGATGCGAATGCCAATACGGCTGCTCCGGCCGCAACGGATACGAACACGAATACTGCGGCTCCGGCGACTAATACCGCGGGAAACACTCCGGCGAATAAGTAGATTCTTGACAAATTGCTCAGGTGGCGTAATTGGTAGCCGCGCACGTTTGAGGGGCGTGTGGAGCGATCCGTGCGGGTTCGAGTCCCGCCCTGAGCACCATTTTTAAATTAAAAGACAGGATATGATCCTGTCTTTTCTTGGACATCGTTGTTGCAGGGACGAGACACTGTTGCGACAACAGATCTTTGACAACTTAGTATTATTATCCGCTAACGACCATCGTTCCCGTGCCTTCGTCGGTGAAAACCTCGGCCAAAAGTGCGTTTCGACTCGTTCCGCTTATGATATGGGCGGAACGAACGCCGCGGCCGACGAGTGAGATCAGGTTCTCAAGTTTGGGCACCATCCCACCGGTTGCGCGGCCGGAATCGATCAGCTGTTTGGCCTCTGTGGAAGTCACTCTCGATAATTTCGTACTTGGATCGGACTCCTCAAGATAGATCCCGTTTACGTCGGTCAACAGGATCAGCTTTTCCGCTTTGAGACTAACGGCGACATCCGATGCGATAGTGTCTGCGTTGATATTAAAGACGCGGCCTTCGTTGTCCGCTCCGAGCGAAGATATTATCGGCAAATAGCCGCTGTCCAATAGCGTATTGATCAAGGATGCATCGATCTCGACGACGTCGCCGACGTGTCCGAAATCGATAGATTCGGTTGCGCCGGTTTCGCGGTTGACGACGTTCTTCGGAGGACGTTTGACCGCTTTGACGACTCCCCCGTCGACGCCCGAGAGGCCGACCGCCCGTATGCCTCGTCTGCGAAATTGGGCGAGTATTTCGGTATTGATCTTGCCGCGAAAGATCATCTTTGCCAATTCCAGCGTATCGTCATCAGTAACTCTGCGGCCCTCTATCACGGTTTGGACAACGCCGAGCTTATGTGCCAATTCGGTAAGCTGTTTGCCGCCGCCGTGGATCACGCACACGCGGATGCCTACCTGATGAAGCAATGCAAGCTCCTCGGCCAGTGAAGCGAGATTGTCTTTGTCCTCAGTGACCTTTCCGGAAAATTTCACGACAAACGTTTTGCCCTGAAATTTCTGTATATAAGGCAGCGATTCACGGAGCAGATCGAGTGTTTCCCAGTGCATAAGTAAGAGAACAATTTAGCAGTTTTGATCGAAAATCACTATCAGGTCAGCGACTCGCCCGATCATGAAAACACCGGCGCCGTTGCCTACCACTGAACGTACGTCGCCGGCGAGTAATTTACGATCTGTCTGCCATTCTCTTCCATATGCTTGTACGCCGACTGAATGGCCACACGTCCGGGCCCCTGCAGTCGTAGCCATACGTGCTTGTAATACCAACTCGACAAGATGCCCCAGCCAATGTTGCCGCCGCGGGGATATTCCAGGTGAAGCTGCATCTGAACTGTCGGGTCCTTGAAAAGCAACGCCGTCGGCTTGACGAGGATCGTCTCGTTGGGTGCGAGGTGCCTGACAAAGGCATTACCAGCGGCATGAATTAGCAGTAATCCCGGAGTTTGAGGGGCAAAGAAACGGTCCATGAACATGCCGAGCGGATAATGAGTTTCGCGTTCATTCCCGTTTCGCGTGGTGTACCAAACGTTGGTTGAGAACCAGTCGTAGGTGACGTTGCTTGTCGCCGCCAAAAAGATATGTTCGCGGACGTCGATCGCACCGCCCGGTTGGATCGGCAGTGCGATCAATTCGCCGGAATTGTCCTGAGAGAACGCGATGTGTCCCGGCCCTTGTGCCTGGGTCATGATCAGCGGCATTCCGGCGAACAGGCGTTTCCACGCGCCTTTGAGCGACATCGTCGTTACCTTGATCTGTGAATCCATCCAGAGCAGAACATGGTGCGTGAAATAGACTCCGTCACTCGGCGACAACGAAAAATCGGCCACTGGAACAAATTCGCCTTCGATTTGCAGGGAAGAGTTGCCGAACTGGATCTTCGCCATGTCGCGCCGGCCGGGCATCTCGATCCATCCGGAGCGTGTGACCGTCTGGCGGACATCGATAGAGATACCGCAGCCCGGACAACTCAATTGAGTTCCGTCGCTTACGGTATTGCACCAGGCGCAGGTATATGTTCTTTCGATCGACATCGTTTTCGGAGCCTAATCGGTATTGTGATGAACGTACATCGACTGAATGCCGACCCGGCCGGGACCAGTCATTCTCGCGAGGCTCATTCCCGTGCCGCCGAAGAATCCGGTCGTCAGCTTTTGGAATTCGACATTCATCGTCACTGTGGAATCTTTATAAAGAAAGGCCCCGGGTTCAACGAGGATGCTCTCGCCCGGCTTGAGCACACGTTCAAACACGTTGCCGTAACCGTGCAGTATCAGCAAACCGGGCTCGTTGGAAGTGACGAACCGGTCCATGAACATTCCCTGGCCGCCGAAGAGAATGTTCCTTAGACCTTTGATCCGAATGAACGAATAATTGATATGGTGCGATGACAAAAGAAAAGCATGTTCGCGGACATCAAGCTCCATTCCCGGATGGAGCGGCAACACTACTAACTCACCTGTAGCATCGCGGGAGAACGCGATTCGTCCCGGGCCGGTGGCGATGCTGATAACGAAAGGCATTCCGGCAAGCACGCGGCGAACACCGCCCTGAAGCGTCATGACACTCATGGCCGTAGCATCGTCTTTCCAAAGCAGAACATGATGTTCGAAGAAGATCGAATCGTTGACCCCAAGGTTTATCTCGGCTACGGGAACGATCTCACCCTCGACCTGGCAGGTGCTGGCGCCGAAACGTATCTCGGTCATGTCCTTGATACGCGGAGCTTCACGCCATCCGGATTCACTGACCAGATTTCTGATGTCGAGTGGAGCTCCGCATGTGCGGCATGAAACGGCTGTCTTCTCGTTCATCGCCTGGCACCAATCGCACGGGATCCGTTCTATCGGCGCATCTTGAGGCGTGACGGGCCGAGGTGCCGCGGGCGAAGCGACGGGAGGCTGAGGTGCAGCCGGTTCGGAGTTGATGACGTTACCGCAGTTCCCGCAAAAACGGGCTTCGGCGTTTAGGTGATGACCGCATTTGGGGCAACTGTTCATGTAATGCTAGCTGCTCTATCGGATTTACGTAACAATCGTCTTTATACCATATTGACGACAGGTTATGCCATCAAACTCGCAAGGATCGCCTTTTGTACATGAAGCCGATTTTCAGCCTCGTCGATCACGACGGAACGAGCCGAATCGATAACAGCATCGGTGACGATTACATTTCGGCGAACGGGCAAACAGTGCATGAAGATACCGTCACGTGTTCGCGCCATCTTCTGTTCATCGACGATCCACTGATCACGAAGCGGTAGGCGGTAGGCAATATCCGCGTCCAAATTGCCGTAAAACTGGCTGCCGCCCCAGCTTTTGGCGTACACGACTTCGACATCATTAAAAGCTTCGTCCGGGTCGTTAGTGATCTCGACGCTGCCGCCGCTTTGATCGGCGACTCGTTCGATCTGATCGAGCAGTTCTTCATCGAGTTCGTAACCTTTTGGGTGTGTGATTCGCAGATCGTGCCCTAACTGTGCGGTCGCCAGGGCAAAGCTGTTAGGTACTGCCATCGGCAACGGCTTCGGGTGCCAAGCCCAAGTCATCAGGACCTTTTTCCTTTCCGGACCAAGTTTCTCTCGGATCGTCATCATGTCGGCCAGGGACTGACACGGGTGGTGCATAGCTGATTCTAAGTTGATGATCGGAATACTCGCGTACGTTTCGAATGCCGCCAAGACCGGGTCCGTTCGTTCGATTTCCCAATCTTTCAACTCCGCAAAAGTCCGCACGCCGATCGCTGAAACGTATCGCTCTAGCACGCGAACAAACTCCTTGAGATGTTCCGTTTTATTGCCATCCATCACGACACCATCGCGATGCTCGAGTGTCCACGAAGTGCCGCCTGGTTCCAGAATGACCGGGTTACCGCCGAGTTCATAAATACCGACCTGCATTGATGCACGCGTGCGGAGGCTTGGGTTGAAGAAAACGAGGGCGATCGACTTACCGGCCAGGGGTTTCGCCGTAATCGCCCGGTTTTTGAAGTTCATCGCTTCGGCGATCAACTTCTCCAGTTGGTCTCGCGAAAGATCTGACGTGGAAAGAAAATTGTTCAATTCGACAACACCTCAACAAACAAGTCAATTTCATCAGTGGTCACACAAAGAGGCGGCAAAAGGCGAAGAATATTCGGGTCGCTGGAGGTGCCGGTAATAATCTTGTTTTCGAGCAGCTTTGAATGGAAAGCCAAACACGGCTGATCGAACTCGATACCAAGCAAACAGCCTTTTCCGTGGACCGCGATCACATTCTTTTTCCCAGCGAGCGAATCCCGGAGATGACCCTCTACTCGACGGGCGTTCGCGACCATATCGTCGGCTTCGATCGCGTCGAGGGTCGCCGAAACGGCGGCCATCGCGAGCATCCCGCCTCCAAATGTCGTCCCGAGGTCATTCACCTTTATGCCTTCGGCAACCTGGTCGCTCACGAGGCACCCACCGACGGGTATTCCGCTCCCGAGGGATTTTGCAAGCGTTATGATATCCGGGACGACGCCATTTGCGGGCTCACTGCCGGAAAAGAACCAACTGCCCGTCCTTCCGATCCCGGTCTGGACCTCATCGAAGATCAGCAAAATACCGTTGTCGTCGCAGATCCTTCGTAACGACGTGAAATACTCCGGCTCTACCTCGCGCACACCAGCCATCGATTGAATCGGCTCAAGCATAATTGCGGCGATCTCGGAGTTCGCAATTACCTCGAGCCCCGCAATATTACCGAATTTTGCCGCGACGTGTCCGGGAACGTTCGGCTTACCTATGTCCCGATATTTTCCGAGGAAAGTAGCCGAGATCGAATCGGCGGTTCGGCCATGAAATCCACCGGTGAATGTGATGATCTTCTCGCGTCCGGTCGCCATTCGGGCCATACGCATGGCGTTCTCATTCGCCTCGGTCCCGGAGTTGCAAAAGAATGCCTTGGTGAGACCACTCGGGGCAACTGACACCAACTTTTTGGCTGCCACTGCACGCGTTTCGGAATAGACTAGATTTGAATAGAACAGTACTTTTTCAGCTTGGTCCTGGATCGCCTTTACAACTGACGGATGCGAATGGCCGGTAGCACAAACCGCGTGGCCGCCATACAGGTCGAGATATTTCTCGCCATCGCTCGTCCAGACCCAAGAGCCGGATCCACGCTCGACAGCGATCCCCATCTTTTTGTAGGTCGCGACCTGATATTGGTCTTCGATCGATTCGATCTCACTAAATTTCATAATTTATCAGGGATTGCTGCCGGTAAAGACCAGGCCAGTTTTCTCGTCAAGCCCGAACATTAGATTCATATTTTGAACGGCCTGACCGGCCGCGCCCTTAACGAGGTTGTCGATCGCACTGAAAACAACTACATTACTGCCGTCGGCATTCACCGCAATGTCACAGAAATTGGTGTTCTTTACCCAATTTACGTCAGGCGAGCCCTTTACGATCCTGACGAAAAACGAGTTCCTATAATAGGTTCGAAATAGCTCATCAAGTTCGTCCGCCGAATGGGTGTTCTCTGTTTCCAAATAGCATGAAGCGAAAATACCCCTCGATAGCGGTAAACTATGCGTCATAAAGACAAAGTCACCATCAAAATCACCGAGTGACCTGAGGTGTTGCCTGATCTCCGGCATATGCTGGTGGACAAACGGCTTGTAGGCGTAGAACGAGTTCATTCGCTGCGGGTGGTGGGTGTTTGAGGCTGGTTTTATCCCAGAACCCGAAGAACCTGTCTTCGCGTCGACGATCACTTTTCCAGTCAGGAACCCAGCATTCACCAATGGAGCCAACGCCAGGGAAGTCGCGGTTGCAAAGCATCCCGGATTTGATACGCATTTTGCCGTTGAGATCTGTTCTCGATTCGATTCCGATAGTCCGTAGACGAATTGCGTTTGGTAGTCGCTTTCGGTTTGTTCGAAACCGTAAAATGCCGAAAATTCCTCCGAGTCATCAAGCCTGAAATCGCCGGAAAGATCAACAACGCGAATTGAATCGGAGAGTCGCGGAGCAAGCGACATCGCCTGCCCGTGTGGTAACGCAAAAAAGGCCACGTCGATGTTGTCAATCGCTTCGATGTCCTCAGATAACGACTCGAATCGCAAGTCCGTTATCCCGAGGAGATTCTTGTGTACGTCGCTGACAAGCTTGCCGGCGTGTTCGTTCGCCGTCGCAAAGACGATCTCTGCGTTTGGATGAAACAGCAAAATGCGCAGCAGTTCACTGCCGCCGTAGCCGGACGCCCCGAAAATACCGATCCTTATTTTTCCGTTCGCTGAACCGCTCATGACTTAGATCTCACGGCGAGCGAGAAACCACTTGTTACCAGGTCGAAAAGCCTCTCACCGTTTCGGCGAGCGTTCCCGGCAGGAAGACCGAACTTCTCCGTTATAAAATCCTCGCCCATCTGCGAGTCAGTCACGGAACCGGCAACAACGTCGATCTCAATATCGTAACCTTTCAAAACGGACGATCCGCCAATGACACTGACGTAGTCGGCGGCACAGAATACAAAGGTCGATATTGCTCTGCGAATATCTGGGTCGCTTAGGACGGTTTCAACAGAGTATCCTCCAACGATACCGTCGCCGAGTTCCGCTACGATCAAGTCAGGGTTAAAGCCGTTAAGATGATTTATCAGGGATCTTGCTATAGGTGCAAGATCAGTCATATTCGCAGTCGAGGGAAGTCCGCAATCGAGAAAGCTCGCCGTCACAAAGGCTCCGTGATCCTGCATATTCAGAGTATCCCGCAATGCGGCAACCCCAGAGATCTTGGCTCCTGCGACACGCAATCCCCTGTGGCTCGCCTGTTTTATTATTTCGGTCGCGGCAACGGTTTTGCCGGAATTCATACACGCACCGGCAATGACGACTAATGGTACGCTTCTGCCGAGGACTTCTGCGGGTTGCAGGGCGTTTTGCCCGATATTAGCAACCGAGAGTTCATCATTGGCGACATAGCCAATGAATTCGACACTTATCGCATCGGAGAATGAAGAGTGATGCCCGCTGCATATCCCCATCACCCCGCCCATGTTCAGGAGATTTAGCGAATCACCCGCCGATAGCGTCTCCGGGACATCGCCCACAAAGCCCTTAAGTGCCCTTCGGCTTCCCAGTACACCCACAAGAACGTCACCTGTGGTCAATCTCGCAAGGCGGCCATTTGGAAGCTCGAGATTTCCATACGTCGCGGATTCGCTCAGGACACGAACGACGATCGCATCGCCATTTCGCGGCTGAGAGGTGCTAACGATGACGGTGGCGTCCCTGCCAATATTGAGGGCAGATGCGGCAGATCCGATCTTGTCTATCACGACGTTTTTCATACCAGTTACGAACTTACACCCTTTTCGGATAATGCACCGATCAACCTCTTGAGCGCCGATTTTTGGCAGGCCGCATTCTCGACCGCAATAAAGATGGTGTCGTCACCGGCGATCGTGCCGATGATCTCTCGAATTCCCAGAGCGTCTATGCGGACCGCGATAGCGGAGGCAAGTCCTGATTCGCCTTTAACGACGATCAAATTTTCCCCTGCGAGAGCGATATCCACCGTTCCTATACCGCTGATCGTGGCCGATCCGGGGACCGTGTAATGACCATTCAGCTTGACGATCCCAAGGCTGACGAGATCACGTGAGACACTTGCCTGTGTGACGTCAAATCCGCGTTCCTGGAGCATTTCGACAAGATGTTCTTGCCGTTCAACACGCTCTGAACGGATGATCGAAAGGATTTCGTTGTGCCGTTCATTTTTGTGCATACAACGTTATTATTCCGCTATATTATGCAGTCGAGATGCATATAGCGTATATGTATACATACTATATACATAGTAGGCAGATTCACGCAAGGTTCTTTTTAGCTTATTTCTTGACTCTGGCCAGCTCTAGAAGAGGGCGACCTTGATCCGCAGGAACTTCTTGGGATTTTGTCGAAAGTCGTACAGAAGTTTTGTGCCCTCACTGGAAAACTGATTGATGTTTGAAGCGGTTTGATTGAGGTTGTTATAAAGTGTCTCGTCGGTGACGAGGCGGCCGATCGTGCCTTTTCCGGCCTGGGCGTCAGCCAGCAGCGCTTCGATCCTGGCGGCCGTTGAATTGAAGCGAGTGATGGCAGTCTGGGTGTCGTCGTAGAGTTTCTCGTCCTTTAGGAACTTGCCGGCCGTGCCCTTACCATCGCGAAGATCGGCAGTCACCGATCGGATATCATCGGCGATCGCGTTGAACTTATCGATGGATTTACGCAAGTCCGTAATAGCAGCCTTGCTTTCAAGATAGAGGGCGTCGTCACTTACGAATTTACCGGCGCTGCCCTTTCCGGCCTGGATGTCGGCGGAGATGGACTCCAAATGGGCGACGGTCTTGTTCAGGCTGTCATAGAGAGCGGGATCGTTAACGAGTTTACCGGCGCTGCCTTTTCCCTCATTGATCTTGTCGATGGTAGTTTGGAGGCGGACCATCGTGGCCTTTGTTTCACTTACCGCCGAGTCAAGGTTCTTATAAAGCGATTCGTCGTTGAGCACCCGGCCCAACGTGCCTTCGCCCTTATTGGCCTTGCTGAGTATCTCGTTCGCAGGGATCGCAAGTTTGTTGATCTGTTTGAGCAGGTCATTGCCGGTGGCCGTGAGCTGGTTCATGGAGATGGCCGAACTGGACTCAAGTACGGTATCCGTGTCGACCGGAGATCCCTTGGCGGTACCGGGAGAAATATTGATTATCTTTTCGTTACCGAGGACCGAAGTGGCGATAAGCGTCGCGGAGGAATCAGTTCGGATGAGCTCATTCATTGGCTTCCCGTCGAGCGTCTGTGCGACTGAGAATTTGGCTTCGATCCGATCGCCGCCGCCCGAGTTGGAATCCTGGGAGTTCGACGTGCCGTCCTGGTCCGGGTTCAGAAACCTGACCTCTTCCACCTTACCGATGGTGATCCCTGCCAATTGAACCTCAGCATTCGGGCGAAGGCCATCAGCGCTCGCAAAGCGCGCCCTGAGCCTCAGCCGCTTTTCGAAGGGATTGAAGTTTCCGCTCGAATTGAGGATCAGGAACCCTAGCAAGAGGAGAGCTCCGAGCATAAAAATGCCGACTCGGATCTCGCTGAATGTTAGTTTTTTCTTACTTACCGGCATTTTTGCTACTTTCCGCGAATGAACCTATGAATGTATGGGTCATTGGCTGCACGAAGCTGCTCATCCTTCCCGCTGAAAATGATGCACCCGTCGCGAAGCATTATAACTCCCGTGTTGACAAGACATAACCGATCGCCCTCGCTCTCGAAATGAACATAACCTTTTTCGTCAACGATAGCATATTCTGAGGATAGATAATCAAGATTGTTCATCTCGTGGGTAACGAAAATTGACGATACATCCTCGAGATCACGTAGTTTGATGGCAAGCTCGCATATTGTCCTCGCAGTCGGCGGATCAAGGCCGGCGGTCGGTTCGTCGAAAAGAACGATGCTTGGATTTCCTACCAGAGCACGAGCGATACCCACGCGTCGCCGCATTCCGCCGGAGAGCTCGACCGGCATCTTCTCAATGGCATCCTCGAGCCCGACGAACTGGAGCATCCGTCGGACCTCATGCTCAATTTCGTCTTCGTCGACGCCCTCTTCCGCCAGCCGATACGCGACATTTTCGTAAACCGATAGGGAATCGAACAACGCCCCTTCCTGAAAGACCATCCCGATCTTTCGCCTGACACGCATCAATTCCTGGTCATCGAAACCGGTAATATCTTCGCCGTCGACCAGGATATTGCCGGCATCGGGCTTGATCAACCCGAGTATCAGGTTAATGATGGTGGATTTACCGCTGCCCGACCCCCCAAGGACGATCTTTGTTTCACCGCGGCGGACCGTGAACGAAATACCGTCAAGGACGACCTGCTCGTCAAATGCCAGCTTAACATCGCGGAACTCGATGGCCGGTACGACGCGGGCTACTGACGAAGTGCCGTTCGAGGGCACTTCCTGGCCACCGCCGATACCGTTATCAAAGGAGATGTTTTCGTCAAACGGCATACAATCTCGAGCGTCCTAAAACAAAGTACTGTTAAACAGTCCCTGGAGCATCTTCGACAGGAAGAAGTCGGCTATGATCACGCTTATCGACGCGAGCACCACGGCGTTCGTCGTAGACCGGCCGACGCCGACCGTGCCTCCCGTCGTACTGAGCCCCTTATAACAGGAGATGATCCCAATGATCAGGCCGAAGATCAGTGGCTTGATAATGCCGCCGATGAGATCGTCGATGTCAACGCCTGCCCGAACGGACGAAGTGTAGACGCTCGCGTCCAAACCATAGATCTGGTTCGCAATGATACCACCACCGAGGAGACCGAAAATGTCCGATGCGACCGTAAGAAGCGGGAGCGCCAGGATCAGTGCGATCACCCGCGGGCTTACGAGCTTTCTAACCGGCGACGTGCCGAGGGCCCGCATGGCGTCGATCTGCTGTGAGACGACCATTGACCCGAGTTCGGCCGATATCGATGAGCCGACTCTGCCGGCGACCATTAATGCTGTCAATACAGGCCCAAGTTCCCGGATCAGTGTCGTTGCCACACCCTGCCCGGCACTGCTTTGAGCTCCGTAATACCGCAGGGTCGGGTAGGCTTGGAGGATCAAGACGCCGCCCGTAAAAAAGCCAGTCAAGATGACGATCCCGAGTGACCCTACGCCGATACGATCGAGCTGCATGACGATCTCGCCGAAATATCGAGGCTGCTTTCGCAACCCGCGGAGCATGCGGCCGAGCAGCATCCCTATGCCCTGAAGTTCCAGTATGAAGCGCGAGATCAGATTCATCAGCTTTCACTAAGACCGGCGACCGATACGATTGCCAAAGATTATAACGGACAGCCGATGAAGTTCAAAAATCAATAAGGCCGATACTTTCGTACCGGCCGTGTTCCCAAATCATATCAACCGCTTAAGGCTGCGGTTTCGCCTGCCCGGGTCGTTGGAACCCGTTAGCAGGGAGCTGGCGTCCCGGGCCATTGCCGGCATTTCTTCGGCGTCGCATCTCTACGTTCTTGCGGACCTCCTCGAACTGTGCCCTAAGCTCGCGAAAGCGGGCCAGTTGTTCGGGCGTCAGGATCTTTCTGATCGAAAACTCGCTCATCGACCGTATGCGAACGACCTCGGCCTGGGCGTCCTGGAGCTCTTTTGTGCGGGCGTCTACGTCGGTGTCGCTCATGGTGTCCGAATAGATCGCTTCGTCGAGGGCCCGATTGGCGGCTCGCAGACGCATCTGTGCAGCTACCATCAGCGGCCGGCGTTCCTGGTTCAGGCGGCGTATCTGCTGGATCTGATCGCGGCTTAGGCCGAGCTGAGCAAGAAAGTTGATCTTGTTATCCGGCTGATCGTTTGCTGCGGGGGTCGGCTTAACATCGGCAGCAGGGGCAGCCGGCGGCGTTTGGGCGGCGACGCTCAAGGCTCCGACACCGAGCACGGCCGCGAGAAGGGCAAACTGTATGTATGGACGTATCTTCATCTTAACCACCATTACCTACATTTTCGAATCGAGCGTATCGAACAGGTCCGTGAGCCTTAGGGACTTGTCCTCGTCGTCGACCTGGGCACTCAATGACGGAGCTCTCAGCGGTTCCTTGCCTGGCGAAACGACCGCCTCGTCCACCTTAATATCAGGAACGTCAAGCTTGTGCGGAACGGGCCGCGGCCTGCGAGGTGTCGCGGAAGCCTTTACCGGAACGATCTCACGTGATCGCGCGGGTCCAGCCGGTGTCTCCGTAACAGCCACCTCGCTTTTTGGTTCCTCTCTAACGACCGGAACAGCCGAGGCCGGCTTTTCAGGAGCGGGTTTTTCAACCGCCGTATTTGTCGCCACCTTTTCGACGGCGCCGCCGCCAGAACCGAAGAGCCAAAGAGCAACCGAGCCCACGGCAAGCAGTGCGATCGACGCCATTGCAAATGCCGGCCAGTTGAACGTGATCAGTGAACGAAGTCCGAATCCGCCCGCATTAGCTGCGTCGGCACGAGCGGCGACGGCCACCTTCTCGTAGGGAATCGTAAACTCCGGCGTGGCGAGCGGTGCGAACTCCTCTTTCTGCCACTCGAACACGGAGAAACGAGCTTCCGAGAGTCCGGCGAACTCGTCGGTACACGCCGTGCAGTCCAGCAGGTGAGCCTCTAGCCTTTCGCGCTGATCTTCGGCCATCTCGGCGTACAGGTACGAGACAAGTTCATCCCTGTGACCGCACAATGATTTTTCTTCTCCGTTCGTTAACATATCTACACCACCTCGACGGGTGTTCTTTCCAACCTCATCTTTAACTGCCGCAGGGCCGTGTATAGACGGCTTTTGACGGTGCTGAGCGGCAGTTCGAGCGTTTCGGATATTTCCTGAAACGTCATCTCCTCAAATTCTTTCATCACGACAACCTGCCTAAGGTCGCCCGGCAATGCTCCGACAGCCTGCCGGATGAGTGTCAGCCGCTCGGCCTTTTCCGCCCGCGTCTCCGGCGAATGATGGGCGGCGGCGATAAATACCCGATCCTCGGAGCCATCGTCGTCATCGAGGAAATCCTCGGCACGCGACCGCTGACGCCGTTTCGTCGTCAGGCACTGATTTACGGCTATCCGGTGCAGCCACGACGAGACCTTGGCGTCGCCGCGAAAGTTTTTCAAATTGCGGTAAGCGGCGACGAATGCCTCCTGGGCGGCGTCGCGGGCGTCGTCTTCGCGGCCAAGCATACCAAAGCAGAGAGCGAATATCTTACGCTCCCATCGTCTAACGATCTCGCCGAACGCCTCGGGGTTCTCCGAGACCGCAAGTTCGACTAGCTGTTCATCCGTCAGATCAATAAACATCCACTATCGTTACCGCATTCCGAACAAATAATAACTCAAATCCCGACTGCGGCACGAATTTTCAAATGCCACGGTACTAAGACGTCTCGAGAAGAGAAAAAGTCGATATTTGAGCAGCGATCCGCAGGCGGACATACGCCGCAAGTAGGCGATTCGCCGATATCTTGTCCCACGCCGCCTTAAAGTGGGACAAAAGGTGGGACAGGCTAAATTATTGATGAGCCGTACTTTGCCTGTTTTGTCCCACTGTCCCACGTTTTTGTAATTTTCACTTTTTCGGTGTTTCATCTGTGCAATCTCTTGCATTACCTGCAACATGCAGTATATACTAAGCAACAGACGTGTCAATCAAAAATCTCCCGGAGGGAGCATCAGATGACGGAAACGCAGGAAACCACCCTGACCGACGATCACTCGGAGCTATTCACCATCAAGCCCGCCAATCAATGGCGGGAAGAGGCGGCGGGAACGCCGGCACCGGCGTACCTATTTGACGAATTCTGGCTCGAGGGCGAGGTGGCACTGCTTTTCGGCCGTACGGGCAAAACGACGCTAGCCGTCCAGATCGCGGATTCGATCGCCACGGGCAACGCCGTTGGGCCGCTGCGAATGACGGCAAAAGCTCAAAAGGTCATTTTTCTCGACCTAAATCTGACGGCGAAGCAGTTCGCGACGCGTTACACGGCCGATTCAGGCGGCGAAGGCCACGTATTTTCGCCCAATTTCCAGCGTGTCGAAATGCCCGAAGCGACGGTGATCCAGGGTGCCCGAGGCGCACGAAAGATGGCACGGGCCCTCGAATGGCTGGTGAGTTCGACCGGTGCGCGGGTACTGGTGATCGACAACATCACTTGTTTTCGGCGGTCGAGCCACGGCACGATCGGCGAAGTGCTTTTGATGCGGGAACTTAACCGGCTGAAACGAAAGCACCGCCTGTCGATCCTCGTCGTGGCGAACAACGAGATGCCTCGGTTCTCCGACGAGATCTCGGTCCGCGACCTCGGTGCGAGTGCGATATTGGCGAACTTTGCGGACTCGGTCTTCGCGATCGGTTTGAGCGGCGGGCAGGGGCCGTACCGCTATTTCAAGCACCTTCGCTCACGCGGGGCGGACGTCACGTTCGACGCGGACCAGACGATATCATTCAGGCTAAATAAGATAAACGGCAATTTTCTCGGCTTTACGTTCGAGGATTTTTTCGAAGAATCCTGCAATATTGACGGTTTGGGCGACGGAATGGACAAGGCGAATCTGAAGAGGGCCTTTGAACTGCACGACGAAGGCCGTACGATCCGCAATATTGCCGACGAGCTATTCATCTCGAAGTCGAAGGTCCACCGCCTACTGAAAATGGAGCGGCCGCCCGCGCCCAAGCCTCCCGAGCCGGCGCCTGCGATGCCCGCGAATAACGTTCACAAGGCCAAAGCCGAGATGGACGAATGGGATCAGCAGCGGATCGAAGATGACGAATTTGACGACAGCGACCGCTACAACGACGGCGCCGGGCCGTACACACCCGCGGACATCGCCAGGTTCGATAGTGAGTTTGAAGACTATGGCGACGCCGACGAAACTGACGACATATCGCTCGACGAAGAAGACTCGCACTCAGAGTCCATACCGTGGGCCGACAAAAACACGCCAAAATGCCCGACCGCCGGTCTCGAGCGTGAAATCAACGAACTCGGCAAGGAGATCTTTGTCGAACGCAGGGACGGCTCCGGCAAGCCCGCTATATGGTACATACGCAGCGGCCAGGGCATCCTTTACCGCAAAAAACGCGTCGGCTCGATCGTGTATACCGACAAGGCGGATACGTCGTGAGTCTCAGCCAATATCGGCGATCAATTCGTGTGGCAATTAACTAATCAGCGATTGCCGATGAAAACGGATCAGAAACCGATCTCGACGACGAGGACGACCTGCGAGCGAATATTCAGCGAACCGGCCTGTATTGGCGTCGGAATCGCAGGCTTTATGGAGGACATGTTCGACGACGTATAGGCATTCGGTTCGAGATCGGCCCTGACGGGAACGCCGCCCTCCGTCGCCTCAATAACTCGGACAATATGTCCGTTCATCGATTTTGCGATCGACTCTGCCTTTGCCATCGCTTGCTTGGTGGCAGTCGATAGCGCTTCACCCTGTGCCGGACTCGCCTCGCCAATGACAAATCGGATGCCGTCAACGCTGTTGGCTCCGGCCTTCGTCGCGGCGTCGATGACGGCGCCGACCTGATCGAGTTTATCTATGGTCGCAACCACGGTGTTTTTGACGTCATAGCCCTTGATCTTCGGGACACCCGGCGAATCATAGTCGTTCTGAGGATCGAGGCTGTAATCAGCAGTCTTGACCTCCGATTTCGATCCGGCAAGCAGCGTGTCAACCGCTTGCTTCACAGCCTGGCTCTTTCGGGCGTTCTCTTGTTGTGCGTCGAGTGCCTGTCTGCCCTGGGTGACAACAGAAAATGTTATTACGGCCGTGTCCGGCGCCACCTTCGTCTGCGAGTCGCCCACGACGCTGATACGCGTCGTGCGTTCGTGTACAGGTCGGTAAACGTACATCCCGACTCCCAAAAGTACCAGGATTGCCGCGAGAGCGATAAATTTGAACATATTATCCTGCATAAATGGTTTTCTCCTTAGTACTACTTTTTAAAAGGAACGAATGAGCTACATGAACTTGCGGCGAAAGTAACACTAATTCGTCGAAGCGTCAAAAGCTCTCCGTAATACAGAAATAGTCAAACTCGTCTATGTTGGCAGGGTGGAAAAACGTGAACGGCGTCTCGCACAAGATCAATAGGCACGGGCGAAGACGACGCGCATTTTTGACGGTTTGCCGGTGAAGACGCATCTGCCGTCTTCTTCGGGGGCGTCGAGCGGGATGCAGCGGATCGTTGCCTTGGTCTCGTCCTTGATCTTTTGCTCGGTCCCGGCGGCGTAGTCCAAATTGACGTGAATAGGTTTATACATTTTCCGGTTCAATGACATTTATATTTGCGAATCGCTTGAAATCCTTAACATTGAAGGTCAGGATGTTAGTGATCCCGTAAACATTCATTTGAGCGATCAGGCGAGCATCATGGACGCTTTTTCCAATAATGTTATTTGCAAAAACGAGCTTTTCCCATTCGCGGAAGATCTCAGGAGTTTCATCAAGCAAGATGAAGAGGCCTCGAATGTTTTGTATTTCCTGCCTTGCCTGTAAAACAGAAAGACCAAGTCCGTTTGCCTCTGTGGGCCGGGTGGCCGAAACCCAGAATTCGATCAGATTTTGAGGGACAATAAGGAGACGATCAGACCGATCGGCCAATTTCGTCGTTGCAGATATGGAAACCGGATAAAATGGTGAAGCCGGATTTGCAAGATAAGTGAGTACGTTTGAATCTATCAGGTGATCCATTGCCGAACCTAATAAAGTTCTTCGCGACGCAGGCTTTCAAGAGGGATCGCCGGGGCATCCGAAGAGTGACTTTTCGCCCACTTGGAGATCGCGTTGGCCAACTCCTGCGGCGTAGCAGTTTCGTACAGAAGTCTATCTTCTACATTTTCATTCTCTTTACCATTCGGCATGAGACTTTTCAGGTAATCGTCGATCGAGAGCCCTGCGAGTTTTGCTTGTGATTCTATCAATTCAATGGTCTCCGGGCTGATCTGCTCCAAAGTCTTGTTCATAGCTTCACCTCCTAGTGAGATCTTACCATAGAAAAACAAGCGAATTCTTACTAATAGGCTCTCGCGAAGACAACGCGCATTTTCGACGGGTTGCCGGTGAAGACGCATTTACCGTCTTCTTCGGAGGCGTCAAGCGGGATGCAGCGGATCGTGGCTTTGGTCTCGTCCTTGATCTTTTCCTCGGTTTCGGCGGTGCCGTCCCAATGGGCGAGGATGAAACCGCCCTTTTCGATCTGGTCCTTGAACTCGTCCCAAGTATCGACCTTAAAGGTGTTCTCCTCGCGGAAAGCGAGCGCCTTTTGGTAAATATTCGTCTGAATCTCGTCAAGGAGTCCGACGATGTGCTCGGCGATGCCCTCGAGCGGACGGCTGTCCTTGGTCAGCGTGTCGCGGCGGGCGACCTCGACGGTGCCTGCCTCGAGGTCACGCATACCGATGGCGAGACGTACGGGAACACCTTTCAGCTCATATTCGGCAAATTTCCAGCCCGAACGCTGTTTGTCGTCGTCGTCAAATTTGACGGACACGCCGGCGGCCTTGAGTTCGGCGAGGATCGGCTCGACCTTGGTATAGATCGCCGCCAGCTCCTCGGGCGAGCGGTGGATCGGGATGATGACGACCTGGATAGGTGCGAGTTTCGGCGGCAGGACCAGGCCCTGATCGTCGGAATGGGCCATGATGAGGGCGCCCATCAGACGCGTCGAAACGCCCCAGCTCGTTGCCCATGCGTACTCAAGCTGATTTTCTTTGTTGACGAACTTGACGTCGAAAGCCTTTGCAAAATTCTGCCCGAGGAAATGCGAGGTGCCGGACTGCAATGCTTTGCCGTCCTGCATCAGGGCTTCGATACAATACGTCTCGATCGCACCGGCGAAACGTTCATTGGGCGATTTGAGGCCCTTGAGAACGGGCAGAGCGATCCAATCTTCGGCAAATGTCGCGTAAACGCCGAGCATCCGTTCGGTCTCCTCGATCGCTTCGGCCTCGGTGGCGTGGGCGGTGTGGCCCTCCTGCCATAGAAACTCGGTAGTTCGCAGGAAAAGACGCGTCCGCATCTCCCAGCGAACGATATTGCACCATTGATTGATCAGCAGCGGCAGGTCGCGCCACGATTGGATCCAATTCTTGTAGGTATTCCAGATGACCGCCTCGGACGTCGGGCGGATGATCAGTTCTTCCTCGAGCTTGGCGTTGGGGTCGACCATCAGGCCGCCTTCGGGGTTGGCCTTGAGCCGATAGTGCGTGACGACGGCGCATTCCTTGGCAAAGCCCTCGGCGTGCTCTTCTTCTTTCTCGAGGAACGATTTCGGGACGAAAAGCGGGAAGTACGCGTTCTGATGCCCGGTCGCCTTGAACATGTCGTCGAGCGCCCGCTGCATTTTTTCCCATATCGCGAATCCGTACGGTTTGATCACCATACAGCCGCGAACCGCTGAATTCTCGGCGAGATCCGCCCGTTTGACGATCTCGTTGTACCACTCGGAGTAATTCTCCGATCTCTTAGGAAGTGCCTTGCTCATATATTCGATCCAAACGCCGGCCGCAGCCGAAACGTGCATATAAAAGGGAAATGATACGGCAAGACGCGGCATTAGACAATACATGCCGATACCTCCAACGGTGACCGCGCGCACTTGCGCAAACGTTTGGCTGTGCTAAAGTTACCTATTTATGAGCGACTTCACGCTGGATTTTCACGACACAGAAACTGCATTCGCCGATAAATCGGATTCTCAACTACACGAAAAGCACCGTCTGTTCAAGATGCTCAATTCGCCGCTCCTCAATACGGTCGGGTCGGGCCTTGCGAAATTTGCGCTGTCGATCGGGCTGCCGGTCGAGGGACTGATCAAGAAAACGATCTTCGAGCAATTCTGCGGCGGCGAAACGATCGAAGAATGCGAGAAAGCGATCGCGAAAATGCACGCTTCGAACATCGGCACGATCCTCGACTATTCGGTCGAGGGCAAATCGTCGGAAGAGGATTTTGACCGGGTAAAGAACGAGATAATGAAGACGATCGAACGGGCAAAGGACGACCCGGCCCTACCGTTCTCTGTGTTCAAAGTGACCGGCATCGCACCACTTGGCACGCTCGAAAGAATGAGCGCGAAAAAGAAGCTGGACGCGAAAAGCCAGGCAAAATGCGAACGTATCCATAAGCGGATCGGCGATATTTGCGAGTATGCCTATTCGGTCGGCCAACCGGTCTTTATCGACGCTGAGGACTCGTGGTACCAGGACGCGATCGACCGCATCGCGACGCAGATGATGGAGCTATATAACCGCGAGAGAGCGATCGTTTACAACACGCTGCAGATGTACCGGACCGACCGGCTCGAATTTTTGAAGAACGCACGGCGGCAGGCGCAAGAGGACGGTTACGTGCTCGGCATCAAGCTCGTCCGTGGTGCATATATGGAAAAGGAACGCGATCGGGCGGCCGAGATGGGCTATCCGTCGCCGATCCACGAGACCAAGGAGGCGACCGACGCCGATTTCGACGCAGCCGTTGAATATTGCCTGAAACATTGCGGGGATATGTCGTTCGTGGCGGCTACGCATAACGAACGCAGCGCTCATTTGCTCGCGGAAAGGATGTACGCGAACGAGATCCCGAACAACCATCCGAACGTCCATTTCTCGCAGCTTTACGGGATGGGCGACCACATTTCGTACGTGCTGGCGAAAAAAGGCTACAACGTTTCGAAATACCTGCCGTACGGGCCGGTTGCTGACACGATGCCGTACTTGATCCGCCGCGCGGAAGAGAACACGTCCACGGCCGGCCAGGTCAGCCGCGAACTTGTATTGATCGAGGCAGAATTAAAACGCCGAAAGCAGCTTTGAACTTGGGTCGGCCGTGATTCGAATCTCGCGGTGAGGAGCGTTATGTTCTGTCCAAAATGCGGAAATCCCGACCAGACGCCGGAGAGCTATTGCCGGCAATGCGGCATTTTCCTGCCGGACCTGTCCAAGCCGGTGAGGACGGAGACGCCGCCGGAGACGCACTTTCGGGCGAATATCGTTCTGAGTTCGATGACGATCGTTGCGTGCACGACGCTTTCGATATTGCTGTGGACGATGCTCGCGTTTCGGCCGGATACGCCGACGCTGATCTATGTGACCGCGGGCTTGCTGTTCGCGATGGCGATCTGGCATATACAGACGCTTTACCGAACGCTGCAGCTCAGGAAACACTTCAAAAAGACCAAAGCGACAAGGGAATTGGGAGCGGCGCCTGACGCAGAAACGGGCAGGCTGCTGGACGAAGCGGATATGTCGAACGTTGTCCCTGCGAGCGTCACCGAATACACGACGAAACACTTGTCCGAAACGAAGGTGCGTTCATCGTAGGCCCATCATCAGCCGAACCGAGCGGTCGGACACCTCGCGGTCGGGATCGGCCAGCCAATTACGATAGGCTTCGAGGTCGGCGTCGGTGAGACTGCGATTCAGGAGTTTGGCGACCTGGGTGCTCTCGAAAGCTCGATTGGTGAGTGCGATGTGCGGATAGCTTGGTTTTTGAAGATCCGTGCCGGAAATGCCGGCTTCGGCATGCTCGACGTCGAGGAAAAACTCATCGAACGCGGCAACGTGCCAGACGCGGTCGCTGCCGTCGCCCTCGATGGCGATCACACGCAGCAAAGCGTAGCCGCTCTCGAGCTGAAAAACAAGGAAATCGCCGGCGGTCAAATTCTGTGACATACGAGACTCAGATTAGCATATAGACCGGCGAGCCGATAAAATTCGAACGATGGAACCCGGATCAAGCACCCTGAATTTTGAGGAAATGCTCGCCGTCGCGATCGACGAGGCCCGTTCCGGATTGTCGGAAGGCGGCATACCGATCGGTGCGGCTCTTTACGACGACAAGGGCAAGCTTCTCGGCCGTGGCCACAATAGGCGGGTGCAGGACGACGATCCTTCGGTCCACGGCGAGACGGACGCCTTCCGCAATGCCGGCAGACAACGCAATTATCGCGACACGATAATGGTGACGACGCTTGCGCCGTGCTGGTACTGCAGCGGCCTGATCCGGCAGTTCAAGATCGGCACCGTTATCGTAGGCGAATCGCAGACATTTTCGGGCGGGATCGAGTGGCTGCGTGAGAACGGTGTCGCGGTATTCGATATGCGGTCGGCCGAATGTGTCGAAATGATGGAGACGTTCATTGCCGCAAACCCGGAGCTTTGGAATGAGGATATTGGGGAGTAACAGGATCGGGTTGAGAAACAATTAAGACATTATGCCTGTCAGCATGTCGGCCGAAGATGCCGTAAAAGTAATTAATTCGGGTGACCGCGTGTTCGTGCACGGCGTCGCCGCTGTTCCGCACATTTTGCTGGACGCGATGGTCGCTAGGGCGTCGGAATTGAGGGATGTGGAGATCGTGCATCTTCACACCGAGGGCCGTGCGACTTACGCCCAGCCTGAATACGCCGAGAGTTTCAAGGTCAACGCGTTTTTCGTCGGCGGCAATGTTCGGCAGGCTGTTCGCGAGGGACGGGGCGATTATATTCCGGTGTTTTTGTCGGAGATCCCGGCTCTATTTCGCAAAGGCGTGCTGCCGCTGAACGTCGCGCTGATCCACGTTTCGCCGCCCGATAAGCACGGGCTTTGCTCGCTCGGCGTTTCGGTGGATATCGCAAGAGCGGCGGTTGAGGTCGCTGACATTGTCATCGCCCAGGTCAATCCGCAAATGCCCCGAACGATAGGCGACGCTCTTATTCAGCCGTACGATCTCGACATTCTCGTCGATGTCGATACGCCGCTGCCCGAGGCAGGCATCCCGGACCTTTCGGAAGTCGATCTCGAGATCGGCAGGAATATCGCTGGCATTGTTGAGGACGGAGCGACGCTCCAGATGGGCATCGGCTCGATCCCGAATGCAGTGCTTTGTTCATTGACCGGCCACAAGGCGCTCGGCGTTCACACGGAGATGTTTTCGGACGGCCTGATCCCGCTCGTCGAGTCGGGCGTCGTCACCGGTGAGAAGAAGCTGAAGCATCCGGGCAAGATCGTCGCCGGATTTACGATGGGGACGCGGAAACTCTACGATTTTGTCGATGACAACCCGAGCGTTTTGATGCTCGATATCGCGTACGTGAACGACAGCAGCGTCATTCGCCGCAATCCGAAAGTCACGGCGATAAACAGTGCGATCGAGGTCGATCTGACCGGACAGGTGTGTGCCGACTCGATCGGGATGTACCAGTATTCTGGTGTCGGCGGACAGATGGACTTTATTCGCGGGGCGTCGCTCTCGGAGGGCGGCAAGCCGATCATCGCCCTGCCGTCCGTCACCTCAAAGGGAGAGACCAAGATCGTTCCATTCCTAAAGCAAGGTGCAGGCGTGGTGACTACGCGGTCCCATGTCCACTACATCGTCACCGAATACGGCATCGCAAACCTCTTCGGCAAGAATCTCCGGCAGCGGGCGACCGAACTGATCAAGATCGCCCACCCGGACCATCGCGAAGCCCTCGAAAAGGCCGCGTTCGAGCGATTTCACCATTAATGCAGCCGACCGGGATTATTTGCCCGGCAGTACCACCGGCAGGCCGCGTTCGAGGTACTGCTTGTTGAATTTCGCCAGATCCTCCGACTTGATTTTCGCCAGCATCGCCAACTGGGCGTCGATCTTGCCGACAAGATCGTCATAGACCACGTACGCCTGCGTCGTCGGGCCGTCGTCCGAACCGTCAACGTAAGAACTCAACGCTGCAAGTTTGTTATTCAGCCGGATCGGGAAATTGAGAGCGTCCTGATTGCTCTTGATCTTGGTCTGGAACAGGGCCTCTTCGATCTCGGTCAGTTTCTTGCCGATCTCCTTCGAACTGTCGACCAGGTCCTTGTTTTCAGGCACCTTCAGGCGTTTTGCGACGTTCTCAAGCTGGGTTCGGATGTCGCGGATGTCGAGGATCGCCTGATGTGTCTCGGAGAGTTTCTTGTTGATCCGGACCATTAGTTCGTACTGCTTGGCGAACTCCTCCGGCGTCGTCGAGAGCCGCGGATCTGCTTTCACCGCAAACGATTCGGTGGCGATGGGCTTGCCGTCGACGCTCAGGCGGACCTGATAGTTGCCCGGCGGAACACGCGGGCCCGACAGCGAACCGCCCCACATGATCAAACCGGGAACTGTCGTCGCGTTTGGCAGGCGGAAATTCCAGACGAAGGTATTAAATCCTGCCGCGGTCGGAACCGGCGGATCGGTGTCATGGCCGCGTCCTTCCGGTGTCGGCGTCGGAGCCGCTCCGGGCGTTTCTGGCTTTTTGGTGAATTTCTTCAGGACCTTGCCGCCGGCGTCTAGAAATTCGAGCGTCACTTCCTTGGTCGGTTTTTCCTTGAAATAGTAGTTGACGACCGCGCCGTTCGGCGGATTTTTACCAACTGTCGCGGTTGGCGGCAGGTTTCCTCCACCACCGCCCGCGGTCCGGTACGTGTCCTCAGGCTTAAAGAGCGTGACGTCCGCTTTCTGTGCGTCCGCCAGCCGATAGAGCACCGAAAGGTTGTCGAGCACGTAAAACGCACGCCCCTGGGTCGCGACGACGAGGTCGCCCTCGCGTTTCTGGATGGTCAGGTCCGTAACCGGAACGACCGGCAAATTCAGCTGCAGGCTCTGCCACGAATCGCCGTCATTCGACGAATAGAACAGCCCGCGTTCTGTGCCGGCGTAGAGAAAACCGCGTTGCAGCGGATCGGCGAGGATCGTTCGCGTGAATTGGTCCGCCGGAATGCCGCTGACGATCTTTTTCCACGTCTTGCCATAGTCACTGGTCTTGTACAGATAGGGTTTCTGATCGTCGTTCTTGTAATTTACGGCCGCCACGTACGCCGTTCCCGCGTCGAAGGGCGACGCGCGGACCTGATTTATCTGGATCCATTCGGGCATATCTTTTGGCGTGACGTTAGTCCACGTTTTGCCGTTGTCCTGCGTTAGCTGGACGAGGCCATCGTCGCTGCCGGTCCAGATGACGCCCTGTTTTAGGGGCGATTCGTCGACCGTGAAGATCGTGTCGTAATATTCGATGCTTGTATTGTCCTGCGAGATCGGGCCGCCGGAGGTCGCCTGTTTCGACTTGTCGTTTCGCGTCAGGTCGGGCGAGATCATCTCCCACGATACGCCCTCATCGAGCGAACGGAAAAGGTGTTCGGCGGCGGTGTAGAGCACGGCCTTGCCATTCGTTTTGAACGGCGAAAAGAGGATCGGAAAGCTCCACTGAAAGCGGTATTTTGCTCCGTCGGCACCCGAGCCCATCGGATTGTCGGGGTAGACGTCGACATTGCGCTGTTGGCCGGTGCGGTGATCATAACGCGTCAGAAGGCCGTCGTAGCTGCCGGCAAAAACGATATTCGAATTGTCCGGATGCGGTGCGATCCAGCCGGATTCGCCGCCGCCGACGTCGAACCAATCGCTGGTCGTGATCGCAAAACCGTCCGAACGTGAAGCGATCCGCACGGTCGAATTATCCTGCTGCGCGCCGTAAATGTTGTATGGGAAATCGTTATCCGTCGTCACACGGTAAAACTGTGCGGTAGGCTGGTCCTGTTCACTCCAGCTCGCGCCCGCGTTGATGCTCACATTCGCTCCGCCATCGTTGCCGTTTATCATTTTCTTTGAATCCACGGGGCTGATCCACAGATCGTGATGGTCGCCGTGCGGAGCCGGAACGGTCGTAAATGTGCGGCCGCCGTCGACCGAGCGGTGCATCTGGACGTTCATCACATAGATGGTGTTCTCGTTCTCGGTGTCGGCGTAAATGCGGTTGAAATACCACGGACGCTGGCGAATGCTGGCGTTGTCGCTCATTTTCTGCCACGTATCGCCGCCGTCATCAGAACGGAAAAGGCCGCCGTCCTTGTTCTCGACCATCGCCCAGACGCGGTTAGGGTTCGCCGCTGAGACTGTGACGTTGATCTTGCCGTCGACACCAGCGGGCAGGCCCTTGTTTCGCGTGATCTCGGTCCATGTGTCGCCGCCGTCGATGGATTTGAACAGGCCGCTGCCGTCGCCGCCGCTGTCCATCCGATACGGTTTGCGGCTGATCTGCCAAAAGGCGGCGTAAAGCGTGTTCGGATTCGTAGGATCGAGTATCAGATCGCTTGCACCCGTTTCCGAATTTCGGAAAAGGATCTTTTGCCAGGTTTTGCCGCCGTCACGCGTGCGAAAAATGCCGCGTTCGTCGTTCTTGCCCCAAAGGTGGCCGAGTGCCGCGACGTAAACTGTGTTTGGGTCCTTCGGATCGACGCGAACCCGCGATATTTGTTGGGTATCGCCGAGGCCGACATTCTTCCATGTTTTGCCGCCGTCGATCGATTTGTAAACGCCGTCGCCGCTCGAGACGTTGCCGCGGACCGTTTCCTCGCCCATTCCGACGTAGATGATGTTCGGATCGCTGTCTGCCACGTCGATCGCGCCGACCGAGCCGGTCTTAAAGAAGCCGTCCGAAATGTTCACCCAATTGTCACCACCGTCGGTCGTTTTCCAGACACCGCCGCCTGTCGAGCCGTAGAAATATACATTAGGCTGCGTTGCCACGCCCTCAACGGCTCCGACGCGGCCGCCGCGAAACGGGCCGACAAGCCGAAACTGGAAATTCTTGAGCGGATCTTCCTTTTTCGGGGTGAGAACGGTCTGTGCGGAAACCAGCCCGGAGGCAAGCGACCCAAGGACGACCGCAACGGCAATGATAACGTGCACACGAAACTTAAGGACGGATAAATGGAAATCAGGCATTTGGAAACCTCGGCTTAAATTGTTTGTATTACGGAATTTGCGATACTAGAAAACGTAATCGAAATGTGCGTCAAAGACAAATGAGGTCTCGATATTTTGCCCGATCGCCGCGAACGTCGATGGCAAGACGGCATTTGAACCGCTGTCTCATTCGTCATAATATAGTAGTGTCAGAATTTTTTATTATGTGACTATTAGAATCATTGATAAGGAAACAATATGAGCGAGAATATTAAGCAAGCGGTGATAATCAGTGCGGTTCGTACGCCGACAGGCAAGTTTTTGGGAGCGTTGAAAGGCTTTACGGCGCCCGATCTCGGGGCGATCGCGATCAAAGAGGCGGTCAAACGAGCGGGAATCGAGGCGTCGGACGTAAACGAGGTAATCATGGGCTGCGTCGTCCAGGCCGGCATCGGCCAGGCTCCGGCACGGCAGGCGGCGATCAAGGCCGGACTTCCGCCCGAGGTTTCGGCACTGACGGTAAATATGGTCTGCGGATCGGGCTTGAGAGCGGTCGCTCTCGCGTCGCAAGCGGTACAACTCGGAGATGCGGAATTTGTCGTCGCGGGAGGTATGGAATCGATGTCGAACATTCCGTACGCGCTTCAAACGGCCCGCGAAGGCTTCAGAATGGGCAATCAGACCGCGACGGACCTGATGATCCACGACGGCCTGTGGTGCCCGTTCGAGAACTGGCATATGGGCAACACCGGTGAGGTCGTTGCGGAAAAGTACCAGATCACGCGTGAACAGCAGGACGATTTTGCGTTTCATTCGCATCGCAAAGCATACGAGGCCCAGCAGGCAGGCAAGTTTGCCGAGGAAATGATCCCGGTCGAAATACCGCAGAAAAAGGGCGACCCGGTCGTTCTCGATTACGACGAGCCCGTCAGGCCCGAAACCACGATCGAAAGCCTCAGCAAGTTGAAACCCGCATTTAAGAAAGACGGCGGAACGGTGACAGCCGGAAATGCTCCGGGCGTCAACGACGGAGCGTCGGCGGTGGTCGTCACCTCTGCAGAACAGGCCGCAAAGCTCGGCATTGAGCCGCTTGGCCGAGTCGTTGCGTGGGCTTCGTCCGGCATCGAGCCGAAGCTCATCATGATGGCTCCGGTCAAAGGCGTGCAAAACGTGCTGGCAAAGGCCGGCTGGGACATGAAGGACGTCGACCTGTTCGAGCTGAACGAAGCGTTTTCGGTCCAGGCCCTCGGCGTGATGCAGGAACTCGGCCTCGACCTCGAAAAGGTCAACGTCAACGGCGGAGCCGTGGCGATGGGCCACGCGATCGGCAATTCCGGTTCACGCATCCTGACAACGCTGCTTTACGAAATGAAACGGCGCGGTGCGAAACGCGGCGTCGCGGCGTTGTGCCTCGGCGGCGGCAACTCGGTCGCGTTGGCAGTCGAACGCGGCTGATCCGATATTTGCAACCTCGGGGCGGTATTAGCCGTTTAATATATTTAGGGCCCGCAAACACCGGCCCGAGGGGTATTTATGACACCAAAAGACCATAATCGTCTCGTCGGCATTTTCTTGATGATCCACGGCGGGATCCAGGCGGTAGCGATGGCGCTGCTCTGCCTTATCTACGGTGGGATAGGTGCCGCAATTCTCTTCGGCGGAAGGAACGGCGAGCGGGGAGTAGGAGTTATTTTTATCGCGGTCATAGCGTTTATCGCGCTGTTTGCATCGGCATTCGTCATCCCGCAGATCGTCGGCGGGTACAAGCTGATCAAGGAAAAGTCGAACGCCCGAATTTGGGGCATCATCGGGAGTGTGCTCTCGTGCATATCATTTCCGCTCGGAACGGCAGCGGGAGTTTATGGGATGTGGTTCCTGTTCGGCGAGGAAGGGAAGTCGTTTTATCTGAATCAGGCTCCGCAGCCGCCGCTGTTCGAGCCGCATCCTCAGCCGCCGGCACCAAATAGCTGGCAATAGACAATGAACGTTTCGTGATCAATGGGCGGCGAGGCTTTTATGCTTTGCCGCCTATTTGTTTTGGTTGGTCGTGGTGGTTTATTCTAAATGGTAGAAAACGGCAAATCTAATAGGGACAAATATAATACAAATGAGTGAAACAATTGGAGTTATAGGTGCGGGAACGATGGGCAACGGAATTGCCCAGACGGCCGCCGGAGCTGGTTTTCAGGTCGTGATGTGTGACGTAAACGAGGCGTTGCTCGAGCGTGGCGTTGCCAATATCGGCAAGAGCCTCGACCGGTTCGTTAAGAAGGAAACGATGACCGAGGCTCAGAAGGACGAGATCCTGTTGCGAATAGAGACGACAACGAGCCTTGAGGATCTAGCGGACTGCACATTGATCGTAGAGGCCGCGACCGAGAATTTCGAGATCAAAAAGAAGATATTTGAAACGTTAGACAACGTATGCGGCCCGGAGGTGATCCTTTCGTCGAACACTTCGTCGATCTCGATCACCAAGATCGCCGGTGTCACAAAACGTCCGGACAAGGTCATCGGGATGCATTTCTTCAATCCGGTGCCGCTTATGAAATTGGTTGAGGTAATCCGCGGAATTGCAACATCCGATGAGACTTACGCGACCGTCAAGGCTCTGTCCGAACGGCTCGGCAAGGTTCCGGTCGAGTGCAACGATTCGCCGGGATTTATTTCGAACCGTGTCCTGATGCCGATGATCAACGAAGCGATCTTCGCTCTGAGCGAAGGTGTCGCAGCGCCGGAAGCGATCGACGAGATCATGAAATTGGGCATGAACCACCCGATGGGCCCGCTGACACTCGCGGATTTCATCGGCCTCGACGTGTGTCTGGCGATACTAAACGTTTTGCACGAAGGCCTCGGCGACCCGAAATATCGTGCTTGTCCGCTGCTCAAAAAGTACGTTGACGCCGGATGGCTGGGCCGAAAGAGCGGTAAAGGATTTTACACATATCAGTAGAATTGGCTGATCGGAGACAACGCTCCGGCCGCGGAATTAAACCAAATCCTGTTCTCATGCGTAATAACATGGATCAGGTAGATAAATTTATGCAAAAAATACTCCTTTTAATCGCGACGCTGGTTTTGGCCGCGAGCGGGATCGCTCAGGTCAAGGTCGCGCCGCTCAATATCAAGGAACGCACCCTTCCGAACGGGCTCAAGGTCGTGTCGCTGCAGGACAATTCGAGCCCGACGGTCGCGATCCACGTTTTATACAACGTCGGCGGCAAGAACGATCCGCAGGGCAAATCGGGGTTTGCGCATATGTTCGAGCATATGATGTTCAAATCGACCAAGAACATGCCGAACGAGAAGATGGACCGGTTGACCGAGGACGTCGGCGGTTTTAACAACGCGTCGACGTGGGACGATTTTACGAATTATTACGAGGTCGTGCCGTCGAATTATCTCGAAACGCTGCTTTGGGCAGAGGCGGAGCGGATGGCAAACCTGAACGTCGATGACAAGAATTTTGCGTCGGAGCGTGACGTGGTCAAAGAGGAGTATAGACAGAGCGTGCTCGCTCGTCCGTACGGTCAATTTAGCGAATACATCGGCAGCCTGACCTACACCAAACATCCTTACAAACGCGGTGTGATCGGTAATCTCGATCAGCTCAACGCGGCGACCTCGGCGGACGCACGTGCGTTTCACAGCCTGTTTTACCGGCCGGATAATGCGTATTTGATCGTGGTCGGCGATTTTGACCAGAAGCAGTTCGATGCGTGGACGGATAAGTATTTCGGCAAGGTCGCGAAGCCATCGTCGGCGATACCGCGTGTGACCGAGGTTGAACCGGCGAAGACCAAGGAGGCCCGGTTCGAAAAGACGGCACCGAACGTGCCGTTCCCGGCGGTCGCGATAACGTACCTTGGCCCGCGGTCGGATAGTGCCGATCTGCCGGCGCTTCAGGTCGCCGACAAGATCCTGTCCGGCGGCGAAAGTTCGCGTCTGTATCAAAGCCTCGTTTACAAGCAGCAGATCGCTCAGGAAGCGTCGTTTACGATCGATAACAAGGTCGACGGCGGCGTGCTCTACTTTGAGGCGATCGCGTCCGAGGGCAAGACCGCACCTGAGCTGGAAAAATCGCTCCTCGCCGAGTTGAAGCTTATCCAGGACAAGGGCGTGACCGCAACGGAGCTTGAGAAAGCGAAAAATCAGTTGATAGCGGATGCTGTTCGTCGCCGAGAAAATAATGACGGCAAAGCGATCGTCATCGAGCGTGCGATCGCATACCAGCACGACCCGAATGCCGTCAACTACGACATTCAGAGGCTCCAGGCCGTCACCGCCGCCGATGTTCTACGTGTTATGAAGAAATATTTCAAGGAAAACAACCGCACCGTGATCTACTACACCAACGACGGAGGTGCGAAATAATGAGAAAGACACTATTCATAGCACTTTCTGTCTTGATCGTCTTTGCCGCGTGCGTTGCCGCGCAGGAAACACCGCCCGCTCCGTCGGCACCGAAGGCTGTAAAGGTTCCGACTGTAAAGCAACGAGAATTGCGGAACGGCTTAAAGGTTGCGGTGGTAGAGCGGAAGAGCGTACCGCTAGTAACGATGACAATGTTCCTCAACGCGGGTGCCGGGCTTGAAGATGAAGACAAAGCTGGCATCGCCGACATTACGGCGACAATGCTGACAAAAGGGACGAAGACCAGATCCGCAACCCAGATTGCGAACGCCATCGAATTTCTCGGCGGCAACATGAACTCGGGTGCGGCTTGGAACGGGGCGAATCTTTCGATAACGGTAACTTCGGATAAAGTTGACCAGGCGATGGCGATAATGTCGGACGTTCTGCTGAATCCGACGTTCTCACAGTCCGAGCTTGACCTTCTTAAGACGCAGGCTCTCGACGGCCTGAAATACAACCTTAAGCAGCCGGGCTATTTGTCGAATTACGTAGCGAGCAAGTACGTTTTTGGCGAGCATCCCGCAGCCGGAACGCCCGAAACTATTAATTCGCTGGATCGAAACAATATCGTCGATTTTTACAAAGAATTCTACAATCCTATGGATGCGGTACTTGTGTTTGCGGGCGACATCACTCTTACCAAGGCAAGCACAATAGCTTCAAAGTATTTCGCGAAATGGAAGGACCGGCATAAAAAAGACATCATTATGTCGATGGACATGTCGCCGGTAATTCCGGCCATTGTACCAAAAGCTGGGGCGAGTGGTTTACATCGGATTTTGGTAATTGACCTACCACAATCTGGACAGGCCTCGGTCGTCTACGCAAAGCGTATGTCGGTAAACCGCGTCCAGCCCGGCGATACTGATTTCGTAGTCGATACACTGTACTATTCGGGTATCACACTAAACACTGTGCTTGGCGGTGGCTATTCGTCACGGCTTAATTACGAGATCCGTATAAAACGGGGGCTTAGCTACGGAGCCGGAAGCAACATCGCTTGGAGGTGGGGCGGATCTAATTTTTCGACTAGAGCTCAGACAAAGAACGAATCAGCACCGGAGGTCGCGGAACTCACGATGGCCGAGATCAATAAACTCACAGATACTCCGGTGGCGGCAGATGAGCTTATTCCGCGAAAATCAGTCTTGACAGGAAACTTCGGACGTGACCTTGAAACAACTCGCGGATTAGCGGCCGCGATCGGCGAGCTTTTTGCGTTTGGTATTCCGTCAGGCGAGCTGAACGCATTTATTCCAAAGGTCAATTCCGTCACCGCTTCACAGTTGGAGAGTTTCGCCAAGCAGTATATAGGCGGCGGCGATATCATCATCGTCGGGGACTATTCGGTCTTCAAAGACGACCTTGCGAAGCGGTTTCCGGGGATGAAGGTCGATGTTATCAAGGCGGACGATCTGGATCTGAGCAAAGATAATTTGCGAAAGTAGATTAGTTGTACTGATTGCCCGCGAATTACGCGAATTAACGCGAATGCTGTTAAATTAGCGACAGGCCATTCGTTTCATTCGCGATGATTCGCGGGCAATTTCATTCATGCATAAGAATTTACGTTCATTTATCGATTCGCTGCGGCGTAAGGACGAGATCGTCGAGATCGCGGCCGTGGTTGACCCGTATCTCGAGATCGCCGAGATCCATCGGCGGGTGATCGAGAACGAGGGCAAAGCCCTGCTGTTCACGAACGTCAAAGGCAGTGAGTTTCCCGTCGTGACAAACATGTTCGGGACGCGAAAGCGGATCGATCTTGCGTTTGGGCGAAAGCCGCTCGATCTTGTGAAACGTGCGGTTCACGCCGCCGAGGACCTTTTGCCGCCGAAGCTCGGCAAACTGTGGGAATATCGCGACCTCGCGTTTTCGGCCGCGAAATTCGGCACTAAACGCACGCGAAACGCGCCGGTGCTCGAATCACGGCAGGGTGAGGTCGATCTTGAGAAATTACCGCTGCTGCAGCTCTGGCACGAGGACGGCGGGCATTTTGTCACGCTGCCGCTGGTTTATACCGAGAGCCCGACCGACGGCAAGCACAATCTGGGCATGTACCGGATGCAGCGTTACGACAAAACGACGACCGGAATGCACTGGCAGATCGGCAAGGGCGGCGGATTCCACTATTACGAGGCCGAACAGCGAAACGAAGCACTGCCGGTGACCGTGTTTCTCGGCGGAGCACCGGCGATGATACTGTCGGCGATCGCACCACTACCGGAAGGTTTGCCGGAACTGATGCTCGCGTCCCTGCTCGCCGATAGCAAGATCGCAACTGCCGAAAATCCGCTGGGTGCCGGCCGACATCGGTTAATTGCTGAGGCAGAATTTGCCATATGCGGCAGCGTCGCCCCGAATGAGCGGCGTCCCGAGGGGCCGTTCGGCGACCATTACGGTTACTATTCGCTCCAGCACGATTATCCGGTGTTTCGTGCGGAGGCCGTATTTCATCGCAAAGACGCGATATATCCGGCGACGGTCGTCGGCAAGCCGCGGCAGGAGGATTTTTTCATCGGTGATTACCTGCAGGAACTGCTCTCGCCGCTGTTTCCTCTTGTGATGCCGGCGGTTCGTGACCTGTGGAGCTACGGTGAGACCGGATTTCACTCGCTTGCGGCGGCGGTCGTTCGCGAGCGGTATGGGCGTGAGGCCCTATCGGCGGGATTTCGCATACTTGGCGAGGGTCAATTGACGCTGACGAAGTTCCTTTTGCTTACGGACAAGCCGCAGGACCTTCGCGATTTTCGGTCGTTGTTCGAATACATCCTCGCACGAGTCGAATGGCACCGCGATCTGCACATATTCAGCCAAACGGCGTTCGACACGCTCGATTACGCAAGCGGAAAAGTGAATTTCGGCAGCAAGGCGATCCTGATGGGCACCGGTGACGCCAAAAGGGCACTCACGCGTGAATTTAGCGGCGATCTGCCGTCCGGAGTGCGAAAGGCCGAGGCCTACTGCGGCGGATGCCTCGTCGTCGAGGGCGAGCCCTACGAAAACGACAAAGAGTTGGCGGATCGTATCGCAAAAAGCGGCAAATTCGACGATTGGCAGATGGTGATCCTGCACGACGACGTTTCGTTCGCCCGCTCGACCGAGAAATTTCTGTGGGCGACGTGGACGCGGTTCGATCCGGCGTCAGACATCTACGCGGCGAATATTGATCTCAAAAACAACCACCTCGGCTACTCGGCACCGATCGTCATCGATGCCCGCACGAAACCGTGGTATCCCGCGGTCGTTGAGCCGCTAGAAGATATTGTTAAGCTGGTCGACGGCCGCTGGGGCGAATATTTCCCAAAGTAAGTTCAACAGAAAAACCGGCCGTTTCGCCGATCAATGAAGAGTCCGCTCAAAAAATACAGGTACCTTTTCGCCGCTCCGGCGGTCATCTTTTTCGTATGCCTGGCGTATTCGTACTACGTTGAACCGCATCGGCTTGTTCTGAACGCTGTAGACCTGAAGGTAAAGCACCTCGATCCGGCGTTCGACGGAATGAAGATCGTAATGATCAGCGACATTCACGGCGGATCGAATGCCGTGGATGACGCGATGATGGCAAAGGTCGTCGCCCTCGCGAACGAGCAGAACGCCGACCTGATCGTGCTGCTTGGCGATTACGTTTCCGAAACGAACCATGCCATCCCGCCAAATCTCAAAATGCCGATGGCGCATGTCGCCGATTCACTTGCAGGGCTCAAAGCGAAATACGGCGTTCTTGCGGTGCTGGGCAATCACGACGGATGGTACTGCGATATCTGCGTTCGTAACGAACTGACGCGGGTCGGCTATACGGTACTTGAAAATGAGGTCGCCGTCATCGAACGAAATGGCAAAAAGCTACGCATACTTGGGCTGCCCGACCACATGAAGATCCGCGACTGGGCGTCGTTCTCGAATGCCGCGAAAGCCGCTCTGGCACCGACCGATGGCCAGGGCGACGTCGTCGTCCTTGAACACAGCCCGGACGTGCTGCCGGTGATAACGGACAAACTCCTCATTTCCAAAGACCTGAGGCTGATCCTCGCGGCCCACACGCACGGCGGGCAGGTCTGGCTGCCGATCCTTGGCACGCCGATCGTGCCGTCGAGTTATGGGCAAAAATATTCCTACGGGCATATCCGTGAGAATAACGTCGATATGTTCGTCACCACAGGCGTCGGGACCAGCATTTTACCATTTAGATTCATGATGCCGCCGGAGATCGCGGTCGTTACGTTGCGGTCAGAGAATAATTAGCCACAGAGAGCACGGAAGGAAAAGAAGCCTTTTTTTGCGGCGCTTTCTGCGTGTCTTCCATGTTCGATGTGATGCGGGATCATCTCAGCATTCCACGGACGTGGCCGAGGACGCCGTCGTTCTGGGCAGGTGTCAGGCCGAGGATCCTGCACATCACGTTGTAGACCTCGACGTTTGAGAACGGCTCGACGACCTTCCCCTTTTTGAAGGCTTTCCCATGGGCAACAAAGGTCGCCATCATCGACTGATATTTATTGTCGTAGCCGTGAGCGCCGACCGGACGTCCGAAATTCTCGCGCTTCTTTTGCGTTTCGTAACGATCGCGGCTGGTCATGAACCAGCCTTCCTCTGCCGAGCAGACGATAGGGGCGATGCGTTTGCCTACGTTGTAATGAAGTCGTTCGGGAATTTCCGCTTTTGGCCAACAGGTCGCATGTTGGATGTCTTTGAGCCCGCTGAGAATTTCGGCCTGCTTGCCTTCTTTTGGAAATATCTGAACGATCTCGCCGGTCCACAAGATTCGATCCGTTAGATCAAAGTTGAAATAATTATCCATGAGAACGGCGTTTCGCTGATCGACGGTCGCCATTCCGTGGTCGGAAACGATGATGATGTTCACTTTGTCGCCGATCTTGCGGGCGTTGAGTCCGGCGACGAGTCGGGCTATACCGGCGTCGACCCTCGCGACCGCTACTTTGACCTCGTCGGAATCGGGTGAGTATCGGTGCCCCGCATCGTCCGTGTCGCTGAAATACATAGTGATCATCTGCGGACGGGTCGCCGCGGGCATATCGAACCAACTCAGCACTGTGTCGACGCGTTCGTCGTTCGGAACCTGGCCGTCATATGACTTCCAGATCGAAGGGCGGCGGCCTGCGATCTCGGCCTCGGTGCCCGGAAAGAAAAATGCGGCAGACCGCACGCCCTGCTTTTCAGCGGTCACCCAGATCGGCTCGCCCCACCACCAACGCGAATTCTGGACCTCCTCGCGCTTGTTCAGCGTAAACGTCGTGCCGAAATCCCAGATATTGTTCTCAACGATGCCGTGATGCTCGGGATAGAGTCCGGTAGCGATCGTGTAGTGATTTGGGAAGGTCTTGGTCGGGAACGACGGGATCATCCATTTTGCACGAACGCCGCTTTTTGCAAGGGCGGTAAGGGTCGGCGGTTTGAACTTGTCAATATAATCCCAGCGGAATCCGTCCAGCGAGAGCAAAATGACTGTGGGCTTGAGGTCCTTGAGCGGCGTCTGCGCCCGGGCGACCACGGACAACATTAAGACCGCCGCCAGACAACACACCAGGACACTTGAAATTGATCTCTTTTTCATAAATTCACTTGGAAACAATGGAGAAACAACGGAATGTGAATTATTATAGGTGACGCCAATCCATAATCCAATTCTTGAAAGGAGAACCATCGTGATCAGATCGAACACATTTGTCATACTTCTTTTTGTCGCAACTATCCTGTTTACAGCGGCTTTTGCCTGCAATTTCAGCACCAACTCGACCAATAGCGGCACGACGCCGACGACGGCCGGTAACACAACGGCTCAATCGCCGGCAAAATCGACTCCGGAAACCGCGAAAAAAGACATATCAGGTTCTTACTATGCAACGGGTACGAATCCGGGCGGAGGAGGCAACTACAAAGCTGACCTGAAGGTTACGCCGCACGATGACGTCTACCAGTTCACGTGGGAATCCGGCGGAAAGTCATACGACGGAGTTGGTGTTCAAACGGGCAGCTCCGTGGCGGTTGCGTTCACCGAGGGCGACAATGGCAAGGGATGCGGCGTTGTGCTGTATTCGATCGGTTCCGACGGCTCGCTTGACGGAAAAACCGGCTACTGGGGCGTGAACACGATGGAGCGTGAGAAAGCGACCAGGACGAGCGGCAGCGACCTTGCGGGCAAATATGACATCAGCGGCAAGAATCCCGGCGGCCAGACGTATAGCGGAACACTCGAGGTCTCGAAGGAAGGCGAAGGTTACGTGTTCAAGTGGGACGCGGGATCTGCATTTCAAGGATTTGGTGTAAAAACCGGTGACAAGGCGGCGGTCGGATTTGGCGGTCAGCAATGTTCGTTCGTAGCGTACGAAGTGAAGCCGGACGGCACGCTCGAAGGTAAATGGGGCGGTCCGGGTAGTACTTCATTCGGCACGGAGACCGCCAAGAAGAAATAACCTCTGCGAACAAAGGCGGAGTCGGGCAAATCCCTCTTTTGTCCGCACAATGTTGAACGTGCGAATCAGAACGCGTTATCCTGTGTACTCCACATATGACGGCGCTTTCAATTCGCACTTTTCTGTTTATATCGCTTTGCCTCTTTTTCACGTCGTGCCAGACAGGGCCCGACCTTTCCAACATCAATAACAATATGGCAACGCCGTCGGCTTCGGCGCCGGCGGAGAAGGAGATCTCCGGCACGTACGCGGTCAACGGAGCTGATGAAAACGGCAATCAACCTTACGAGGGAGCCTTGACGCTCACGAACCAGGGCGACACGTACGGATATGAGATCCAGACCTCGAAGATGCGTCGAACCGGCGTCGGCGTGCAATTCGGCGACTCGCTTGCCGCCACATACGCTGACCCGGGTAAAGGCGAAGGCTGCGGCGTGGTTCTCTACAAGATCGCCCGTAACGGCGTGATGGACGGTCGGACGGCCGTCTGGGGAACGACCGGATACGGCACCGAACACGCAGAACAAACTGCAGGGTCGAACTTTGACGGCAAGTACAAGGTGAACGGCAAGACGTCGGCGGGTGAAGATTATTCCGGAACACTCGACGTCAAAAAGTCGCTCGGCGGCTATCAGTTCAACTGGCATACGGGCAAAGATCGAGTCGGGTACGGCGTCTGGCGGGGCTCGACGGCAGCGATCACATTTGGCGGACCGCAATGCTACTTTGCACTTTATGACGTCAAGTCGAGCGGCTTGCTTGAGGGCTTTACCGGCGGCGGGAATTCGTTCGCGTTCGGGACCGAGACCGCGAAGAAGAGGTGAGGCGGCGAATTTCCTTACTAACTCGGCGTTGAGCCGATCTTCACCAGCAAGAAGGATCCGTTTTCGCCATTAGTTTTCAACTCCGCTCGGTCTTCGACCGGGAACGCCTCAACCTCACCGAGGCGGATCTCAGTACCGCGGCTGCGGATGGTCATTTTGCCCTCCAAACTAACGACGAGTGTTAATTCGCGATCTTTAATTATCAAAAACGGTCGCTCGGCGGGTCCGTTCGATCGGATGATATGAACGTCGGCAAAGCCGTCCGTCGCACTGGCGATGCCGGTATCACGGGACACAAAGCCGTCTTCGCCCGACTCGATCCACGCCGCTTCACTCGCGATGTGGCGAACGAATCGCTGGCCGCTGAAACTGCGGTCCGGGTTAAGTTCGCCGGTTGGAAGATCGATCTCGTGCTCGACCCAGGTCTCGTGTACTGCCGGCACTCCGATCTCGATGACCTCGGTGCCCGCTGCGGCCTCGAGGACGCGGTGCCGGATCTCCGGCGGCTGGAGCACGCAGTCGCCCGGTTCGAGCCAGAACGGCGGCCCCTGGTCCTCGTAAACGACCTTCACGCGGCCGCGATGGCAGTAGATCATCTGGAACTCGACCTTGTGATAATGGACATAGTCCGGGACTGGACCGCCGTTCGTCAGCCGAATGTGCGAAGCGATCAGCCGTCCGCCGAGGCGGCCGGGAACAAGGTCGCGATATTCCATTCCTGCACGGCCAACGATCCAGTCAGAACCGCCGGCGGTAGCGTGCGGCTGATCGTGAATTTCCGCGAGTTTCAACCGAATCGTTCGCGGCCGGTTCGAGATTGTCGTATCTGAGCTTGAACCACCCGCTTCCGCAGGTGGTTCCGACAAGACGGCCTCGCGCGGGGCGTCCGCCGGGAATATCACATCCAGCCGATAACCAAGTTGGCTTGTATGATGGTCGATCGCCGCGTTCAGATCGTCAACGATTATCGTTTCAGTGGTTGATTCAGAGTCGGTCAGCATAAAGAGGCAAAGTTGGAGGTCGGGCCTACAGAAGTTTCATTCGTTCCGCCAGATCCTCGTCGCCTGCGGTCGAGAATTTGCGGTATTTTCTCACGGCCGGGAATTTGCCGTCCTGCCAGTCGATCGTACGCTGTTTGGCTTCGCCAACGGTGTCGGTAATGAAATTCCAGTAAATTACAGTGGGATCGGGAAGCGGTTCGCCGCCGATGAGAACAAACCGCGAATCTTCACCGGCCGTAAACTCAAAAGTGTCTCCAGCCGATAGTTTCGCAAGGTCGTGACGTTTCACGATATCCGGGCCGATCGTCACGTAACCTTCGCAGACGTAGACGGCTAGTTCGTGCTTCACATTGACCGCAAGGCTTATTTCCGCACCTTTTTCCGCGGAAATGTCGACATAGATAAGATCCTGAAACGTCGGGATCGGCGAACGGCGGCCTTCGATCTCGCCGGCGATCAACGTTAAATTTGCGCCGGGAAGTTGGATCTTTGGCAGATCGGCAGCCGGAAAATTATCGAACGCCGGCTCGACCTGACGCTTACCGTGCGGCAGGCCGACCCAACTCTGGAGACCGTGGACGCGCGGCTGCGTCGTCGTGACCTGTTCCGCGTGGGTGATGCCTCGTCCGGCTGTCATCCAGTTCACGTCGCCTGATCGTACCACTTGCTCATTGTCCAGCGAATCGGTATGAAACGCCTCGCCCTCAAACAAATACGTCACCGTCTGCAGCCCGACGTGCGGGTGAGGGGGCACGTCGAACAACTCCGGTGTTACCTCTCGTTGGTCAAAATGATCGAGAAATACAAACCCGCCGACCCGGCGCAATTCCCGCCGCGGCAACGCCCGGTGGACGACAAAATCGCCGGGAAGGTACGATTCGCTTGCAGGTAAGATTATCTCGACCTTTCTGTACATTTCGCTATTGAGCGCCGCGCAACAGAGCAGGAGCAAGCGTAGATTTGCCTGCTCCGTTCTGAACAGCGATGACGATTACATCTAGCATTAATCTGTCGTGTCGATCGGACCTGACCACTTGAACCACCGAACATTAGGTGACCGCATGTCTGAATCCTCTATCATATCGTCCCTTGCCCAGCCTCCACTTCCTTCGGATTTAAATAGAAGATATTTGTCATCAAAAAGGTCATTGAGAAATCCGACCACACTTTCTGCAACGGCCTCTTCCGGGTCTGCGTCCGTCGCCGCCGCAAGGTAGCTCCCGAAATGGCCATGAGTAATATCGCCGATAGAGACGATCAACTCTTCGCTGTCCAATCCGAGAGTAAGATCACCGACACTAGGATGTTTGCCGTCAAATTTAGCAAAACTATCTGAATACTTGTCGATCCGGACTTCGTCCCCAAACGCCTTCTTGAGAGCTCCGATTATAGCTTCCTTGAGCATCACGGTCTCAACCTATACAACATCCTCGGAAACGGAATGGTTTCGCGGACGTGTTCTATGCCGCACATCCAGGCAACGGTGCGTTCGATGCCCATGCCGAAGCCCGCGTGCGGGACGCTGCCGTAGCGGCGGAGGTCGAGGTACCATTCGAAGGTCGCCTGGTCGAGTCCGTGATGTTTTAGCTGTTCGATCAGGTAATCGAGGTTCGCGGCTCGCTCGCCGCCGCCGATGATCTCGCCGTAGCCTTCGGGCGCAAGCAGGTCGATGCCGAGAGCGCATTCGGGGCGATCCTTGTCCACCTCGAAGTAAAATCCTTTGATCGCAGCCGGGAAGTGATGCACGAAAACCGGTTTCCCGTGCTGATTCGACAGATACGTCTCGTCCGGAGCCCCAAAATCGCCGCCCCATTCGAAATTGTTCTCGAGATCGCCCTTCGCGTGGCCTTCCTGCAGCATTTTGACGGCATCGTCGTAATGAAGACGCGGGAACGGTGAATTTATCGCTTCGAGCACGGTCGTGTCGCGCTCGAGCGTTTTAAGCTCCTCCTGGCGGTCACTGAGAACGCGTTCGACGATCGAGAGGATCAGGCCTTCGCCAAGGTCCATCATGTCCTCGTAGCCGGCGTAAGCGACCTCGGGCTCGACCATCCAGAACTCGGTCAGATGGCGGCGTGTCTTTGATTTTTCGGCACGAAACGTCGGGCCGAACGCGTACGATTTACCGAATGCGGCAGCGGTCGCTTCGTTGTAGAGCTGGCCGGATTGCGTCAGATACGCCTTTTCGTCACCGAAATAGTCGACCTCAAACAACGTCGTCGTGCCTTCGCAAGCGGCGGGCGTAAAGATCGGCGTGTCCGCGAGGGTAAAACCGTTGTCGTCGAAGTAATCCCGAACGGCCTTGATCACTGTGTGACGGACCTTCAAAACCGCGTGCTGCTTTTTCGAACGGATCCATAGGTGACGGTTGTCCATCAGGAACTCGGTCCCGTGCTCTTTCGGCGTAATCGGATAATCGTGGACGTTCTGCAGGACCTCAAGGCCGGTAACGTCCAACTCAACGCCGAGCGACGAACGGGTGTCTTCCTTGACGGTGCCGGTGACGATGATCGAGCTTTCCTGGCCCAGTGAATCCGCAACGTCGTACAACGCCTCGTCATTTGGTTTGAAAACTACGCACTGCACGATGCCCGTGCCGTCGCGAAGCTGCAAAAACACGAGCTTACCGCTCGAACGCTTGTTGTAGAGCCAGCCCTTGAGGGTGACGGATTCGCCGATGTGATCTTTTAGTTGGTTGATGTAAGTTTGCGACATAAAAATAGGGCAGATACACGGCCGCTCACGAACGTGCCCGCCAAAAGTAAGTTGTTCGATTTTATCACAATGCCGTCGAACGACATGAGTACGGTCATTCCTCCGAACCGGACGACGAGGCCCACAAATTGATATCTTTCCAGGCTTTGACGCGGGAAAGATATTCGCGTACCCAAGCGTATCTTTCGCCGAGGTATTCCCGCCGCTTGGCGTCGACGCCGACGGCGTCAATTCCCAGATTTTCGCAAAGATAGAGCGAGCGGGCGAGGTGATAGTCCTGGGTCACGACGATCGCACGATCGATGCCGAAAACTGTCTTCGCGCGGACGCACGATTCATAGGTGCGTGTACCGAGGTCGTCGACGATCAGGTCCGATTCGGGCACGCCAAGTTCAAGCGCGAGTTTCTTCATCGCCGCCGGTTCCTTATTTCCGCCGGAGAGCAATAATTTCGGCGTCTTTCCTGTTTTGTAGAGTTCAACTCCCGTGAGAACACGGTCGTAAAGGGTGTTCGACGGGGTACCGTCATCTTCGACACGGGCACCTAGAACGATCGCGACACGGCCGTCGGCGGGTACGTTCTGTGATGAAAAGATCCGTTCCGTCGAATACGACCTGACACGCAGATTGACGATTATTACCGCAATAAGCGTTAGTAGACCGAGAACCGACAGCACGATGAGAAGGCTCTTCATGTAAAAAGATTAGCATGTGAAGATGACAATCGGCATATTATCGGCCACGGAATGCATACGAGAATGATTTCATTATGCTAAAACATATTTATACAAAATGAGCGAAGACAATAAAAAGAAGAAAAAGATCAACTATTCGAGCGCGTGGGCCGAGGCGAGGAAGATAATCTGGAATGCACGTTGGCGGCTGCTCGCCGGCAGCCTGCTGATGCTGGTCTCGCGGTTGGCGGGAATGGTGCTTCCGGCGTCTACGAAGTACATCGGCGACGAGATATTTACCAAGCATCGTTTCGAGCTGCTCAAATGGATCGCGCTGGCGATCGGCGTATCGACGCTTGTTCAGGGCGTGAGCGGATTTGCATTGTCGCAGATCCTCGGGGTTGCGGCTCAGCGGGCGATCACCGAGATGCGAAAGAACGTGCAAGCTCACATCGAACGGCTGCCGATTTCGTATTTCGACTCTACACAGAGCGGGCAACTTATCTCGCGGATCATGAACGATGCCGAAGGTATTCGCAACCTTGTCGGCACCGGGCTCGGCCAACTGCTTGGTAGTGTCGTAACCGCAACGATCTCTATCGGCGTGCTCTTTTACCTCAATTGGAAGCTTACCGCCGCCACGATGGTCGTTCTGGTGATCTTCGGCGGCGCTCTGATGTACGCGTTCAAGGTATTGCGGCCTGTTTTTCGTGAACGCAACGTGATCACCGGTGACGTCACCGGAAGATTGACCGAATCGCTGGGCGGCATACGAATCGTTAAGGCCTACACTGCCGAAAAGAGGGAAGAGCTCTCGTTCGCCCGCGGTGCACATCGCCTGTTTCGAAACGTCGCCAAAACCGTAACCGGCGTTTCAGCGATATCGTCGTTCTCGTCCGTTGTCATCGGAGCGATCGCCGTCGTGATGATCATTATCGGCGGTTCGGCGGTCCAGGCAGATACGATGACGCTTGGCGATTTCCTGATGTACATATCGTTCACGTTCCTGCTGGCTATGCCGGTGATCGAACTGACCTCGATCGGTACCCAGATCACTGAAGCTCTCGCCGGGCTCGACCGCATCCGCGAGATAATGTCGATGACGACCGAGGATGATGCCGATACAGGCAAAAAGGCCTTGCCCGAGATCGAAGGAACGATAGATTTCGAGTCGGTCCACTTCGAATACGACGCCGGTGTCCCCGTCCTGAAGGGCGTTAGTTTTCACTCGGAGGCGGGAACGACCACCGCGCTTGTGGGTTCCTCGGGATCGGGAAAATCGACGATCCTGAGCCTCGTGCTGAACTTCATTCAACCTTCTTCGGGAATGGTGAAGGTCGATGGCCACGACCTTCAGTCGGTTAAGCTTCGCGATTATCGACGGCATCTCGGCGTTGTTTTGCAGGACAATTTCCTTTTTGATGGTACTATCCTTGAGAACATAAGATTTTCAAACCCGGAGGCAAATCTCGACAAGATCAAAGAGGTCTGCTCGATCGCAAATGCCGACGAATTTATCGAGAAGTTTCCGAACGGTTACGACACGGTGGTCGGCGAACGCGGGGTCAAGCTCTCGGGCGGCCAGCGGCAGCGTATCGCGATCGCACGGGCACTACTCGCCGACCCGAGGATATTGATCCTTGACGAGGCAACTTCGAGTCTTGACAGCGAGTCGGAGGCGCAGATCCAGGAGGGCTTGTTTAGGCTGCGGCAGGGAAGGACGACCTTCGTTATCGCCCACCGGCTTTCGACGATCCGCAGTGCCGATCAGATACTCGTGGTCGAGGCCGGCGAAATACTTGAACGCGGCAGCTACGAAGAGCTGATAACGAAGGACGGCCGTTACAAACAGCTTTACGATAAGCAGTATCGATTTGAGCAGAATCTATTCGTGAATCCGGGCGAAGATTTCACAGGTAAGGACCCGGAGAACCTGGCAACGACAAAACTTTAGAAAGGAGACCGTTAAATATGGCCGAGCAGCAAAACTATGCCAACCACACTCGTTGGTTCCCGTTGTTTCATTTCGTATTGGTACCGCTACTTCTGCTCAATTTGATCGAGCACCTTGTCAGGATATATTTGAATACGGGTACGGAAAGGTGGGAACAGGCGTATTGGGCCCTTTTCAGTGTTGTCCTGATCCTGCTGGCACTCGTGGCGAGAATGATGGCGGTCAAAGTGCAGGATCGCGTCATTCGGCTCGAAGAACGCCTCCGATATCGAGAACTGTTGTCCGCGGAAACCGCCGCAAAGGCCTCCGAGCTGCCGGTCGAACAGATCATTGCCTTGAGGTTCGCCTCGGACGGCGAACTGAATGATCTGGTGAATCAGGTGCTCGACGGCAAACTTACCACACAGAAAGAGATCAAAATGGCGATCAAGGATTGGCGTGGCGATCACTTACGAGCCTGAAGTCGCTAGTTCTCGTTCGAGGATCCCGCGGATCGCCGGAAAGCGGCCGAGGCTTTCAGTCGCTCGGATGGAAATTGCGAACATCGGGCCGATGAAGGGCAGAAAGTGGGTCTTGCCGCGATTGACCGACTGAAATGAGAACGTGCCCGCCGCTTTCAGGCACCGCTGGATAGTCTGCAGTCGAAATTCATAGGCAAATTCGTCTTCGTCCAGTTTTGGTAACCCGAGCTTTCGCCTGATCTCAAGAAAATATTTGCGCTTTTCCGCAAGCCATTCACGGGCCGGCGGTTCGTTTATACGATCGAGGAGCAGAGAAACGAGGTCATATGTCGCAGAACCGATCCGGGCGTCCTGGTGATCGATGATCCTCATTTTGTTTTGGCCGTCGAGCATCAAGTTAGCGGCGTGGAAATCACGATGGCAGAGAACTGAGGCGTAAGATTCGAGTTCCGTGGCAAGTTCATCGAACTCAGCCGAAATGGCAGCATTATCGGCCTCGCTGAGTGGAGAATTGCGGTAGGTTTCGAAGTAGTGAGTCTTGAAGAAATTCAGTTCCCACAACAGCTTTTCGCGGTCAAACTTAAGACGGGAGGCAACCGAATTCATTTCGAACGCTAACTCCGTCGCCGACTGTATCCGGGCAATTAACGTGATCGCCTCATCGAGCAGCCGCCGGCGTCGCATCGGGTCCGCGGACAGCATTACGTCCCGCAACACCGTGTCGCCCAGATCTTCCTGAATAATGATCCCGAGCTCTCCGTCCGAGTCGTAAACCTTCGCGACCGGCAGTTCACCGGCAAGAAACAGCCGCGTAACATCAAGATAATTCTGTTCTGCCGGATCGAACGGTTCCGGATAGACACAGGCAATGGCGGTCGTGCCGTGCCTCTGAATGCGAAAATACTCTCGCGTCGATGCATCGGCCGTTAACAGTTCAACCTCGGTCGGCAGTTCGTGCGCTTCGAGATAACTATTCAACCTGTTGAGAAAGTCGTTCATCCGTCTGATTCAGTCAGATCTAATTTAGCGGGACTATGTAGTTATTTCCCTGGACGTAACCCCGAAGCGCCTTTGGCGGGATCTCGGCACAGCCGCGGACCATATCGGCCCGAACGATCGCTGCGTTCTCGAAGTGCTCGCCAGCCTCGATAACAACACCATCCGCAATGATAGTCCGGTATAACGTTGCACCGTCGTTGATCGTCACATTGTCCCAAATTACCGAGTCCTTGAGGCTCACCGAGCCACCGAGTGTGCAATTGCGGCCAAAATGAACATCTCCCGCACCCATCATCGCGAGCGAGATGTCGAGATATCTGGGTATCGTGGACAATTCATACCAGCTCGCATCAGTCACGTGGGCAGCGATCTTCTCACCATTCTTCAAGGCCGGATTGTAAAATGTCGGCACGATATCCGAGTAGACTCCGCGGGGAATGTAGTCAAAAACACGCGGCTCGAGAATGTGAATGCCCGTGAACATCAATGGCGTCGAGATCTCGTGTTCAGTGTCACGCAGTTCAGCCTCTGACACCGGTGTCGCGTAATCGCCGAAGCCGGTGACGAAACCGGACTCGGTTTCCACGATGGTGAAACGCTCACGTTTTGAATTTGGCTTTAGGACCATCGTCGCTAACGCCCCCGACGACCGATGCGTCTCAAGCGCCGCCGATATGTCGATATCGGTGATTATCTTGCCGTTGACGATCAAAAACGTGTCATCCCCGAGCAGTTCACGGGCGTTATCGAGGGCCCCCGCAGTACCAAGAATGTCGGGCACCTCGCGGGTATACTCAATTTTAACTCCGAATGCGGAACCGTCGCCGAGGGCCTCGATCACAGAGTCAGGCTGATGGTGAAGATTGACGACAACATCGTGAAAGCCATATTTCGCAACATACTCGGCAACGTATCCGACGAGCGGCTTGCCCAGAAACGGTATCGCGGGCTTCGTGCGGTCGATCGTTAGTGGGAACAGCCGGGTGCCGAATCCGGCCGCAAGTATCATCGCTTTCATATTCGAGAACCGATCCAAAAGCGATAGTTTACAGCATCCTGCGAAAATTCGCCCCAACTGCAAACTAAAAAAAGGGCCGAAGATCACTCTTCGGCCCGATCATGGATCATTGCCTATCCGATCAATGCGAGTTGTAATTCGCTACCGGATAATCACCGTTCTGTCCCCATTCCTTGTAGGTAAATCCGGAAGTTGAACCCAGAACGTAGAAGAAATTCGCAGATGAATCCGCGGATGGCCTCCACACAGCGAGGTCGGTCTTACCGTCTCCGTCGTAGTCTCCCTGTACGACGAAGTCCGTCGCGGACAAGCCAAACGGACCGCCATATACTACGCCGCCGTCGGAACTCTTCAGATAATACCAGACGATCGATCCTCCCGATGCCCGGACGACAGCTATGTCGGTCTTTCCGTCTCCATCATAGTCACCGGGGACAATGACATCCGTCGGTAAGCCGAAACTCGTGACACTGACGTTGTTGGTTCCGTTTGTCCTTAACCAGAAGTTTGCCTGTACGCCGCCATTACGCTGGATCATGAAGTCCGACTTGCCGTCGCCATTGTAATCGCCGGGGGCAGGGAAGTCGCCGTTTGAACCCCACGGTTCAAACGCGATCTGCCCGGAGGCAGGTCCGCTGCTAGCACGGTAGTACCAGATACTCTGATCTCCAGCTGAAGCGCCTTCGCGGTATACAGCCGGATCTGCCTTTCCATCGCCTGTGTAATCGGCAGTGACCGTCGGATCATCACCCGTTTGGCCGAAAACATCTATTCTAAGGGTGCTGGTCGCACTCTGGAAAATATAGAACGCCGCTACGCCAGAGGCACCTGACCTCCAAACAGCGATGTCAGTTTTGCCGTCGCCGTCGTAATCCGCGGGAACAAAGAAGTCCGATGCGAGTCCAAAGCTCTGGAACTGATAGCAACCGGGCTCAGCTTGTCCGCCGTAGCAGTTGTACCAGGCAACAGCACCGTTCGGGCCGCCACCCTCATTGCGTACTATCGAATAATCGGTCTTTCCGTCGCCATTAAAATCGAGGACATGCTGAACCGGAGCGGCCGCACTTCCCACGAGCGTAAGGCTTGCCGCTGAAACAGTTCCGGTATCGCCAGCCCCTCCATCAGTAACCCTGAGAGTCCAGTTGCCGTTCGGATTTGATACAGCACTGAACGCCGTCGTCAAGTTAGTAACGGCAGCGGGATTTGTTGTCGGTCCCGATACGGTCGTGCGATAATCGCCAGGAGCAAGCGGCGATGTTGCCGCTGCAGTCCACCAGTTGACGCCAGCAGCGGAATCCTTGAAATTATAGGTGCCAGACAGATCCGCGCTCGAACCGAAAGACGTTGCCGTGGTCGCCCCCGTGTATCCAAAAAGTGTAAAGGTCGTGGCATCCGGGGCGATCAAAACCGCCTTAAGGTCTCCGACCCAACTGTGAGTCGCCGTCATGCTCACTTCGACGTTCGTTGGTGCACCGGTAATTCCCGTCACGGCGAATGTGACATTCAATGGAGTGCCGGGTGCCTGTGGCCCCCCGGTAGAATCAGGGATCGCACCTGTTCCGGTTCCCGGAAATACAGCAGCCGGCGCCGACGGCCTTGCAGCCTTGGCAACGGCACCGGTATACTCGCCCGACGCACTCGTAATGTTCGAGTTCGCAACGAAAATTAAAACTACAATGGCTATGCATGCCACGGTCAAGGCGGATATCATTCCCCGCATTGAATCACTAAACATGTTCCGGTTCATATGAAAAGATCTCCTTACTTGTTCCTCACGTTAGATACGACCGACTTTTGCCGGGACTATCTGGTGTCGCAAACGCTCAGCCCACATCCGAACTAAGCAACAGTTAATAGGGTTACAGCGGTTAACTTATACTCTTTATTGGCTCTTGTCAAGATTCGCGTAGTTTCTCCTAATCATTTTCACCCGTGCTTTTCGCCGGACATCGAGCCGGCTCTTGTATTTTGGACATGGGGACGTTTATCGCATCGACCACCCTGACGAAAGGGCTGCTAAATTAACGGCAAACTTTTGGCCCGAGATCCGGGAGCATTTGAAGTGGTAACATGTCTCAACGTCGCCTCGACAGCCATAGTTTATATAAGCGACCGGTCCGCATCGTATTTACTTCTTTGCTTTTTGTGTGCCGGACCCGGTCGGAGGACTCATGCGTTCGGGTTGGTCAGCTAGTTTGAGATCGTGTCACTTAAGATCTGCACACCAAACATGAATATTTCTGAGTAATCCTATTTGCGTGATGGGTCAACCAAATTGTCGGGGCCTACTCAACGATCCGATTCTACGGATCCTGGTTTGCGTGCCAAAGTCATGATCTTGTGTGAACGGGAGAATACCAGAATTTAAGTATCGCTTGCTTACACGAGATTCGTCGACGATAATGCGTTCCTGTCTTCAATTAAAGAGAATATGACAATTACATCTTTCCCGAAAAATGACCGTCGAGAAGTATTCGGCTGGATCATCTACGACTGGGCAAATTCGGTCTTCTTTACCACTGTCGTAAGCGTACTCATCGGAAAATATATCACCGACTTGGCGCAAAAAGCGGTCGGGGAAAATGGAGTGATCATTGCTCTCGGCGGTTACGATCTCGTCACAGCGAAGTCACTTTTCCCATACTCGGTCGGCCTCTCGGTATTTTTACAGATATTTTTTCTCCCCGTTCTCGGAGCGATCGCCGACTATACGCACCTCAAGAAAACGTTCATGGCGTTTTTCTGTTTTCTCGGCACGATCGCGTGCTGCCTGCTGTTTTTCGTGGACGGAAACCTGTACCTGATGGGAGCTTTACTTTTCATTGTTGCAAATTTAGGAGCGGGTGCCTCGATCGTGTTTTACAACTCTTTCCTGACGGATATCACGACCGAGGATAGGCGTGACACGGTCTCGAGCTGGGGCTTCGCTGCCGGTTACGCAAGCGGCGTTCTGATGCTTATTTTTAACCTTATTTTTCTGAGCAATTGCGAGAAGTGGGGAATTTCAACCATATTGGCGGTAAGGCTTTGCCTACTGATCGCCGGTCTGTGGTGGGGCGGCTTTTCGATCATCACCTTTGCATACCTTCGAACAAGGCAGCCGGCGCAATCGGTTCCTGAAGGCAAACACTATATCGTCGCTGGAATGGGCCAGCTCGTCCAAACTTTTCGTGACCTTTTCCGTCTAAAGCACACGTTGCACTTTCTGGTCGGCTACCTTCTCTACAACGATGGGATACAAACCGTGATCTCAGTTTCGTCCATATATATCGTCCAGGAAGTCCTGATGAAGATCCCGACCATTCCTGAAGGTGATTATGATTCGATACTAATTATTGCCTTTCTTATCGCGCAGGTCGTGGCGATATTCGGTTCTCTCGTTTTCGAGCGAATTGCAAATTTTACGAGCTCGAAGTCCTCTATACTCATCTCGCTTCTACTTTGGTCGGCTACGGTCATATATGCATACGGCTTTTTGCACACCTTGAACGAAGCGTATTTCATGAGCGGACTGATCGGACTCGTGCTCGGAGGTTCGCAAGCGCTTTCGCGATCCCTGTTTTCACAGATGATCCCGGCCGGCAGGGAATCGGCGTTCTTCGGGATCTATGAGATCTCGGAACGCGGCACGTCATGGATCGGGCCGATAGTTTTCGGGGTAGTGGCACAGGTCACGAACTCGTATCGGCCGGCGATCCTTGCATTGATCGTATTCTTCGTTGGAGGGAGCCTGGTCCTGGCGTTCACAAACGTTAAACAGGCGATCCATATGGCGGGAAACCGGACGCCCGAAGAAGCTGCGACATGAAAATCGAGGCACCTGAAATAAAAAAAGGCCGGGATCGCTCCCGGCCTTTTGTCTAGGTAAAAACGCCCAATTAATGGGAGTTGTAATTTGCTGTGGGATAATCCCCGTTTGCTCCAAATTGCACCGTCGCGACGCCGCTGGTACTTCCGTTGTACCAGAACGCGGAGGCTCCAGGAGTCGCACTTGCACGCCAAATAGCCACATCGGTCTTACCGTCGCCGTCAAAATCACCCTGAGTCGGGAAATCCGTCGACGAGGTTCCAAACACCGCGTAAGGAATCGCGCTAACAGCACCGGTGCTGCTGGGTCTGACGAACCAGTTAATGGCACCTCCGATCCCGCGGATAACAGCAATATCGGTCTTACCGTCGCCGTCGTAGTCACCAGGAACAATTACATCAGTTGGAGTACCAAAAACTACGGTAGTCACGCCGGCAGTTGTCTGATTGATCCAGAATATTGCCTGGCCACCGCCGTTATTTCGCTGAATAGCAACGTCCGCTTTGCCGTCACCGTCATAATCGCCAGGTGCCGGGAAATCGCCATTTTGCCCCCAAGGAAGATATGTAATGTTGCCGCCCGGGTTACTTAGCGAACCTCGATAGTACCAGATGCTTTGCGCTCCGGCAGTCGCTCCGGCTCGATATACAGCAACATCCGCCTTACCATCACCGTCATAGTCACCAACAACGGAAGGATCGTCACCCGATTGACCGAATACGTCGAGCCTGAGGGTATTTGTAGCACTCTGCAAAATGTAGTACGCAGCGGTTCCTGCCGTACCTGCACGCCACACTGCAATGTCGGTCTTTCCATCGCCGTCAAAATCTGCCGGCGTGAAGAAGTCGTTTGCGAGTCCCCAGTCAGCCCCATAATATGTTCCGGGCCCATTGAGACGAGTAATCCACGTAACCTGACCGCTTGGGCCGCCACCCGTATTTCTAACAATCGAGAAATCCGTTTTGCCGTCTCCGTTGAAGTCAACAACATGTTGCGTATGAGCACTTGCGATCGTGCCGCTGCCGGTAACAGCCAACGAGTAAGGACCGCTCGGTCCCGGAGGTGTGCCGCCGGCCGAGTAACCGTCAACGACGATGTTGTACGTGCCAGCGGGCATCGTTGAGATCGTAACCGTCTCAGCCTGATTGGCGATTCCCGTGTCACTGACCGCGATAGCGTCAGTCGGCAGGTTGCTGCAGACGTTTGTATAGACAACCAATGAAAGATCCTGACCGCCGGTCGGTGTCATTGTCGTATTCAACGAATTGTTAGAACTCGAAAATGTCACAGTATATGCGACATCGGGTCCGACCGTGGTACCCGTGTAAACAGCTCCACGCGGCAACGAACCGGCAGGTCCCGTGCCAGTGGCTGTGCACGTCGGACATCCTGTCACCGTTGGCGAAGTGGTGTCCGGCGGGAGTTTGTAGTTGTCAACAAATCCGACCGTGGTACCCGTGTCGTTAAACGGCAAAGCACCGATATTCGTTCCTGGGCACGTGTCAGCTCCACCAATAAAAAAGGCGTTCGGTGCCGTGAAATCTACCCGGCCGACACCCTTGATCGATCCGAGCCCAAACGGATGGGACTTCCCACGTTCGCGGACGAGATCGCTGTAATTAATGGTGCGCGAAGCACCCGCAATAGTCTTTTTGACTTTCCGGGTGAGTGCGCGAGCGTTATAGTAGTCCCCGCCAATAAGAAAGCAGAAAACGACCACCATACAAACAGAAACCAGAAGATAACGACGAAACACTCCAAAGTGATTCGCATCATCGACGTTTCGAGAAAAAACCTGCATCACAATTTCCTCCTTGAGATCCAAACGATTTGAACGAAAGGCAAGCTGATCCGAAAATCCAATTTCACGAGATTCGCACCAATCGGCCCAGAAATAACTCACAACTTGACTGCGTCAGAGAAAGTACTGCAAATATAACTGCTTACGGAAATGTATGCAACCTAAAAGCTTCTTCACTATCTGAAGATACTCGATAATTTTTCGAAAACGACCTACGGATGCCTAAACGCCAATACAGCTAAAGTCGGCAGAGGGGAAATACTCCGCCAGTTCGCGGATACGGGCTTTGTGACGGTCGCTCACGCCGGATTTTCCCCTGCCAGCGATACCCTTATTAAACCGGTTTCGCTCGCTGTCACCCTCGATAAATCGGATACGATCCTCGATAGCATCGTCCGGAACGGCCATTCCGTAATAGCCCAGCAATTTCTTCACGGCCGCAGGCTTGTCCGCGATCATCTCTTCGTAGGTTAGCCACATCATTTCAAGGCGTCCTTCCGCTTCGGCCCGCTGCCACGAGGCAACAAACTGGAAGTACCACGGGATCGCGAACTCGATCAGCAGGTCGAGTTTCTTGTCGTGTGAAAATGAAAGAAAATCCTCTTTATTGAAAAAGGTGCTGAAAGTGAAGCCTTGAGAGTAAAAATCCACGAGGCTGAGCAGTGAATCGTAAATGTCGCGTACGAGTATTACCGGCCGGATCCCGAACGCTTGCATCATCTGAATATTTGCCTCGCTGGCACGCGAATGCTGCTGGGTCACGGTATTGTCCTTACCGAACTTGATCATTTGCGGGAGATCAAGGTCATGCTCATTCTGCAGCCCCGCGTATACCGAGAACATATCCTTAAATCCGGTCAAGTTCACCAGCAAATTCTTAAGAAAGGTAGAACCGCTCTTAGGTGAGCAAGCAATGAAGATATGCCTACCGAGTTCCTCCGGCGTATATTCGCGGGTATAGTCGACAAGCCGAGCCGGAGTTTTCACGAACGCCAGGGCATTCGTCAGATCGACATAGTATGAGGGACACGGTTCGACCTCGATCGCCTTACGAAAAAAGAACAGTGCCGGCTCATATTGACGAGCGTAGTAGAGGTCCATCCCCAGGTTCTTGAACGTATCGGCAAATTTTCCGCGAAAGGCATCGTCATCCTTCATCGGTCCCTGGATGCGCAATTCGGCCGCCTCACGGATAAACGGATTCGCCCTTGTATGATCATCCGTACGGAGGATACGCTCAACGTGTTGACGATAGGCTGTTAACAAATTATGCGTTATCACGTCCGTAATAACGGCGTGCCCGTTTGCCTTTTCCCGTGCAAGTTTAAACGCTTGCACGGCGCGGTCGGCCTGGTCATGATTCAGGTATTGGATCCCACGCTGGATATCTTCCTGAACGATCTGAGCAAGCCGGCGTTCAAGGTCAGTTCCCGTATTCAAACTAAATTGTGTTGGGCCTTCTTTTGTGGATATTGCCATAAACTGTGTCGAGCCAGGGATTAGACAGCATTTTAGCGCTGATCAGGTATTTCGAAAATGTTTGCGATCGATGAACCCAAGATCTTTGATAAATTCGAAGATACTCCCGGCATTTTCCAACGCCGTTGTGCTCTCCGTTTTGAGGGTGATCTCCGCGGCCGCCGGAGGTTCGTAGATGTCATCGATTCCTGTGAAGTTCGTGATCTCACCGCGGCGAGCCTTAGCATACATTCCCTTGGTATCCCGGTCCTCGCATATGTTTAGCGGCGTATCAACGAAGACTTCGATGAACCTGTCCGCCGGGAACATCGCCCGCACCTCATTTCGTGCCTGCCGGTACGGACTGACGGCCGCACAGATGGCCACGCCACCGTGCCGGGAAATTTCCGAGGCGACGAAACCGATCCGAAGGATATTTGTGTCCCGATCCTCTTTGGAAAAGCCGAGCCCTTTAGACAGATGGGTCCGGACAACGTCGCCGTCGAGGACTGTCGACTGGCGGCCAAACTCGAGCAGCATCTGGGAAAGAAGTTCAGCAGTCGTCGATTTCCCTGAGCCGCTCAAGCCGGTGAACCAAACGCAAAACCCCTGTCGATGCCGCGGCGGATGATTTTCTGCAATGATCTCGGCAACTTCCGGCCTGGTAAACCAACTCGGAAGCGGAGTACCGCGTTCAATATAATCTCGTCTGATCTCGGTACCCGAAAGTGAAGTCGTCGTTTCGCCTTGGGGGACCTTGGTCACCTCAAAATAAGCCCGAAGCGATGGCACGTAGACGAATTCATCGAACGGCATGATCTCGATACCAAGTTCCTTCTCGTGAGACTTTGCCAGTTCCCGTGCAGCGGATGGCCGATAATACGGCTCTCCATTTGATCCGATACCTGGGCTTGCGTGATCGCGGCCGACGATGAAATGGCTCGCACCGTAATTGCGGCGAATGATCGCGTGAAAAAGTGCCTCACGCGGCCCTGCCATTCTCATGGCGAGCGGCAACAGGGCAAGGAACGCCCGATCTTTCGGAAACGCTTGCTCGATGACAGCTCGGTATACCCTCACACGGGTAAAATGATCGATATCTCCATCCTTGGTCATGCCCACAACCGGATGAAGCAGCAATGTGCCGTCAATCGCCTCCATCGCCTCGCGCATCATCGATTCATGTGCAGCGTGGATCGGGTTTCGTGTTTGGAACGCAACAACATTACGCCGTCCAAGTCGAGAAGCTATGTCTCGGGTATCCTGCGGTGTCAATCTGATATCACGATTGTCGACGTGGAAGGGCAATGAGATCATTCGGATCGGCCCCGAAAGGTTAAATCGCCCGGATCGGGCGAGCTCGAGCCTAAATGGATGTTTCGGGTCAGCCGTTCCAAGGATAGATTCGGAATCGAGGTCAGCCCTGGTCTCATAAATTTCTTCGATCGTCAGCAAAGCAAGCAGGTCATTATGGCTGTCCCGCAGAGCCACATCGGAGCCCATCTTGAAGCCGACTACGTCATCTACCGCAAGCGTGACCGGGATCGGATAAAGAGTGCCATCGGCCAATCTCATGTTTTTGACAACGGAGCGATAATCGGCCTCGGTCATAAATCGGTCAAGCGGCGAAAATCCGCCACACGCCAGCATTTCGAGGTCGAAAGTTTGTCTCGGAGAGAGCTGGAGCGACTGCAAACTTGTTGCATATGAGAACAACTCGTCCCGTTCATCGGCACTGATCAGTAGATCAACGAGCTTTCCGCCGTACGGAGAATTTAGTATGTCGTTTGATGGCATAGGCGATTTCAGTCTACCTCAAACCCGTTTCGGTCTTCGACCCCGATTCAACGAAACCGGATAGGTGCCGCATCGCCGAGCCGCGAGTTTGCCTGGCAACAGTCATTCGCTATAATGAAGTTGTTCACAAGCTAGCAAATCCGGAGAAAATCAATGCCGCCCACAGATGAACAGAAATTTGGTCCTATAGTAACGATTTTTGGTGGCTCGAAGTGCCGAGAGGACTCGCGGGAATACAACGAAGCCCTCGAACTCGGCCGAATGCTCGCGGAAGCAGGGTTTACCATTTGCACGGGCGGATATCTCGGAATAATGGAAGCTGCCTCTCGCGGAGCCCGCGAGAAAGGCGGGCGGGTGCTCGGGATCGTGATGAATCAATTCAAATCCGAGCCGAACAGGTACCTCACGGACAAGGTCGCGACCGATCATTTTTACGATCGGCTGCAAAATTTGATAACGCGTTCTGTTGCTTTTGTCGCGTTTCGGGGAGGCATGGGGACGGTGACCGAGATATCGCTGGTCTGGAATAAGCTACAGACGCGTGTTCTCGCAAGCCGGCCACTTGTTCTGATCGGCGACTGCTGGCAGCCGATCGTCGAGGCCTGGCAGGAAAATCTGGTTGTCAGCGATGATGACGTATCGCTGCTCGATTTCGCAGCCGACGCGCGACAGGCATTCGAGATCGTGATCAGCAAGTCCAAAGGAGTCGTTGTATGAATTGCCCGCGTTGCGACATGGCCCTTATCGACGGGGCGAGGTTCTGCGGATCATGCGGGTTTACGATGGCAGCCGAGACACCCTCAGCAGCGGCCGCACCGCAAATGCCTGCCGGGCAGCAACAGGTGTCGGGCGGAGCGTTCCGATTTGACCTCGATGGCCGCGGACAGGGAAGAGGATATACATGGTCGATCGACCACCAGGGAGCGTTCGCTCTCGCTATCGTGACTCTCGGTGCGGAGCAATCGATTTCCGCCGAGGCTGGAGCGATGGTGTCGATGTCATCAAATATCGACCTCCAGTCCGAAATGAAGGGCGGTGTTTTTGGCGCTTTAAAACGTGCGGTCGGCGGTGAATCAGCCTTTGTGTCGACATTTACTGCCAAGGGTGGACCTGGCGAAGTAACCCTCGCTCCGGGTGCTCCGGGCGACGTTGCCGGGATAGAGATGCAGAATCAGACGTTTTGCGTTCAGTCGAGTTCGTATCTGGCAGGCGATACGTCACTGGTTGTGGATACGAAATTCGGGGGCGCAAAATCGTTTTTTGGCGGAGAAGGGCTTTTCGTTCTGCAGGTATCCGGAACCGGCTTACTGCTCGTCTCATCGTTTGGCGCAATTCATAAAAAAACACTGCGTCCGGGCGAGCAATACGTGGTCGATACCGGCCATTTGGTAGCCTGGGAAGGGCAAATGCAATACAACCTTCGAAAAGCCGCAAAGAGCGGGTATTTCCGAAGTTTTTTGAGTGGCGAAGGTATGGTCGCTGAATTTAACGGGCCCGGGGAATTGCTTATACAGACCCGCAACCTAGCTGCATTTGCCGGCCTCCTTAAACCATTCTTCCCAACACAGGGCGGCGGAGGCGGCGGTTTCAACTTCAATCTGGGAAGTTGACTTAAGCGATACTGCATTGGTCTCAGAGAACAAATTGGACAACACCAACAAACCAGCGTCTGATGGGGACCGTCGAACCGAGCGGGAACTGCTGGGGACGCCTGTTTCACGCGGCCTCGCGTTTGGAATTGCCGTCCGCCTTCACGGAAATAAACGCCAATTTTTTCGGATAGAGATCTCGAGCGAGAATATTGCCGCCGAGATCGAGCGTTTCGACCGGGCCGTAAATGCCTGCAAACAGCAGCTCACGCAGCTTGCCGACAATATCGGAGACTTGTCGTCAGCAGCACGGGGAATCTTCGAATTCCATCTACTCCTGCTTGAACAGCCGGATTACGTCGAAGATATCCGTTCGCTAATTCGCGAATCGTCAACAAACGCCGAGTGGGCCGTTAAACGGGTAACCGAAGCAATCGTCGACAAGCTGCGTCCAACCTCACAATCGGGGATAAACGAAAAACAATTCGATGTGCTCGATGTTGGCGAACGCATTCTTGGAGCGTTAGGGACAACGAGCGACATTCATTCCGTAATAGGGCCGGATTCCATCGTCGTGGCGTCTTCGATCCGTCCGTCTACCTTGGTGGAGATCGCTGCTTTCAAGCCGAAGGGATTGCTTACTGAGCATGGAGGCTGGACGTCACACGCGTTCATTATGGCCCGGGAAATGGGCATCCCGGCAGTAACCGGGCTCAAGGGCATTCGCCGTAAGATACATGGCGGCGAGGAACTTATCGTCGATGGTTTTTCCGGTAAGGTTGTCATCGACCCTTCATCGGAGACGGTTGCCATCTTTCGGGATCGATCTGTCACCCCGCCATTTACGGCAATTCCGATGGGCGCGACTGATCAGGAACTCGCCACCGTTGATGGACGAAAGGTATATATCTGGGCGAACGCCGAGAGCTTTGAATCTGCCGACGAACTTCGTCGGCGCGGTGCGGTTGGCGTCGGGCTGCTACGTTCGGAATATATGTTCGGCCAGCGGATCGGCACTCTGCCGTCCGAAGAAGAGCAGTTTCACGCCTATCGAAAAGCTGCTGAAAGAGCCGGACAAGACCGCATCCGGATGCGGACATTCGACCTCAATGCCGATCAGCTTTCGTTCAACGTAATTGAACGGGAAAGCAATCCGTCCCTTGGACTCCGGGCGATACGTTTGAGTTTAGAACATGAGCCCGAATTCCGGTCCCAGATCCGGGCAATGCTTCGTGCCAATGTTGCCGATAATGTCGACATTCTATTGCCGATGGTGTCCGGGCTGAACGACATCGTAAGAGGCAGGAGCGTGATCGAGGAAGAGCGGGTCAAGTTAATTTCTGACGGAACCGATCCCGGCACACCAAATATCGGTGTAATGGTCGAGGTGCCCTCGGCGGTCGTCCTCATAGACGAAATATTCGAAATGGTCGATTTCGTATGCATTGGGACGAACGATCTGGTTCAATACTTGCTCGCTGTCGATCGCGACAACGAATCCGTCGCCGATTGGTATCAGACACTGCATCCCGCGGTGATCCGGTCGATCAAGGCGATCTTGAGATCTGCGGAATCGGCCGATAAGCCCGCGATCACATGCGGTGAAATGGCAGGCTCGGCGTTCTATGCCCCGCTTCTAATAGGGCTTGGAGCAAAAGAGTTCAGTATGAACGTCAATGCTATCTCGGCCGTCCGCTCTGTGATCTCGGGTATATCGTTTGAGGAATCCGTCGAACTTGCGCGAATGATCGAACGATCGTCCGATCCGTCAACCTCTGAAATGATGATCAAACAGTTTCACTCTGAAAAATGGCCGCATCTCTTCCCGGCACGGCAATCATTGGGTGACAACACGGAAAATTCGATATCCGTGGCGAAAAAATAGAAATTTCATTGTTTTACGCGTTTGTTTCAGCGTACTTGTGAAGTACGGTGCGGAATCGTTCGCCGGGAACCTTTTGTAAACAAGCGACTTGATCGAATTTATGAACCATAACAATGTGGTCAAATGAATGATTTCGCATAACATGAATTTTAATGTTCAACATTTTTTGTTATACTTCCGACGCCTTGATTCGGAACACGCCGGGCAATCGCTGTTGCTAAACGCAAGAGAGGAAAGTCCGAACACCATAGGGCAGCGAGCCGGATAACGTCCGGGAGCCTGCGAAAGCAGGCGACGACAAGTGCAACAGAGAGTAAACCAGCCCGTAAGGGTGATGGGTGAAACGGTGAGGTAAGAGCTCACCGGCGTCGGTGGTAACATCGTCGGCCAGGTAAACTCCTCGTGGTGCAAGATCAAATAGGGGATCGTCTAATATGAGCGGCCCGCTCATTATTCGCTTCGAAAGAGGCGGCGGCGATTCCGGGTAGATCGCTTGAGCCGTCCGGTAACGGCCGGCCTAGATGAATGATTGCCGTCCGCGCAAGCGGATACAAAATTCGGCTTACAGGCGTGTCTCAGAATCGGGCAATTTGATGATCTTTGGTTTTTAATGGAGGGAGCGTTGTTATTATGGCAAACAGAAAGGGAGTTTTTATTGGTGCTTACGTGCCGAATGAGTTGAAAGAATCGCTGAGGCGTCGGGCTGCGGCCGAGCATCGGACGTTGTCGCAGGAGATCACGAGAATACTCGTCGAGGCAGTTCACGGCAAGGGTTTGCCGGCCGGAAGTGTTGATCGCCGTAATACAGGCGCGATCCCGCGTCGACGGGCCACCGATCCGCCGATCCGCCGCCGGGCCGACGATCTGCCGTACATTCCCGAAGAAGGCAAGAAGAAGTAGTTTCCCTTCGATCTGAATTTAGTGTCGCTCGCAAGTTTTCCGGCGGGTGGCACTTTTTTTAATGTCGGCCGCATTTGCTAGAATTTGAAGCAATGAACGTAAAGATCCTAACCGCCGCGTTGCTCGGCCTTCTCGCCGGCCTGGTCGCCGGATTTACCATCGCAAACAGTATTAACAGGTCCGAGATCAACTCTCTGCGGGGGCAGGCGGAGACGGGCAAAAAGCCGGCCGCGAATTCAACGGCATCGGCCGACGGATTTTCGATCAGCGATGACGAACTCAAAGCCAAGATCGCCGAAGCAGACGCCAATCCCGACAACATCGGCTACCAAAAGAATCTCGGCAGCGCGCTTTACCGCTACGCGACGATGAAGAACGACTCGGCCCTGCTCGACGAATCGCTCCGCATCCTCACGCGTGCGAACAAGCTCGACCCCAATGATTATGCGGTCCTCGTCGACCTCGGCAACGCTACATTCGACGTTGGATATTTCAAAAAGGACGGTGCGAGCTTCAAGCGTTCGCGTGAATTGTACGAGAGTGCGTTGGCGATAAAGCCGAACGACGCCGACGTCCGCACCGATCTTGCGATCTCGTATATCCTCGACAACCCGCCGGACTACAACCGGGCAGTGGACGAATTCCAAAAAGCCTTGAAAGCCAACCCCAAGCAGGAGCGTGCCCTCGGCTTTCTGACGCAGACGTATATGCAGCTCGGCAAATGGGACGACGCGTCACGGACGCTGGCTCAACTCAAGGCCGCAAACCCTTCAAACGAAAGGATCTCCGACCTGACGGCACAGATCGCGAGCAAGCAGGCCGCACCGATAAAATGAGAGAATTTGCCTTTATTCTCGTGGTCGTATTGATACTGCTGGCGATCACGGCGGTTCGGTACCGAAAGCAGATCTCGGGCGTGATCGGTTTCGTCAGGATGATCCGCGACGCCGCCGACCCGTCGCGAGGCCCAAAAGCGATCAATCAGCCCGCTGCGCCCGCCACCGCGAAGGAGCTCGTGCATTGCGCCGCGTGCGGAACGTGGGTCCCGAGCGACCGGGCGATCAGGTTCGACGCGAAAACGTATTATTGTTCTAAAGAATGCGTGAAAACCGCGATGGCGAACTAACGGTACCTAATTAATAAACCGATTAAGATACCAACCGATCATTTGCTCGCCGAATAGCATCGCGACGAACGAGCCGATACCTAAAAAGATACCGAACGGGATCTGCGTCTGCATATCCTTTTCTTTTTGCCGCGAGATGAGGATGACGCCGGCGAGTGCTCCGGTAAACGCCCCGATAAATATAGTCAGTATCGTCAGCCGCCAGCCGAGCAGGGCACCGATACCGAACAGCAATTTCACATCGCCGAGGCCCATCGCCTCGACCCCGCGGAGCCGCTGCCAGATCTCGCCGATCAGCCACAGCGAACCGCCGCCGACGAGAGCCCCAAGCAATGCACCCGCAAGGCTCACGAGCCATGCAGGGAAGCCGTACATCCACGTCATCGGAGCAAAAAGAGTATCGGAGAAGTAATTGTCCGCGAAAACCAACGGGAATACGACACGAATGAACAGAGCGATCGCGAACATCGGGTACGTAATGACGTTCGGCAGGATCATGTGTTCCGAATCGATGAACACTAGCGAGATCATCGCCGCCGAGAACGCGAGAGCAACGGGCAAATACGGCGTCAGCCCGAACTGCCAGTAAACAAGGCAGAAAACGAGAGCCGTCAGCAACTCGACCGCCGGGTAACGCCACGCGATCGGCTCCTTGCAATTGCGGCATTTGCCCCGCAGCACGAGCCAGCTAAGTATCGGAATATTGTCGTAGGGCTTGATCGCGTTCTTGCAGTTCGGGCAAGCCGAATTGGGCATGACGATCGACATCTCATTCGGCACGCGATAGATCACGACGTTCAAAAAGCTGCCGATAGCTGCACCGAAAACGAACACGAAAATGTAGCCGACAAATTCGGGTATCCCAAGTAAAGCCTCTAGCGAAGCCATTGCGAATAAGGTCATTTGTTCGAGTGGAGATCTCTAAGTTAGAAAACGTGCATCGGCCGAGGCTGTCGCGGCCAAGACTATATTAAATGATTTGCCGAGGAAAAGGGAATTTTCCTGCGTGCCAGGCGCACTCGATACCCCCGTCAGGCGCTATGTTGACCCCTCTCAGGTGCACTTCATACCCGTCTCAGGCGCTATGTTGACCCCCGCCAGGCGCACTCGGTAAAACAGGGCGTACGGACAGTTTGATCGCATATGAGGAGATCCGCAGTCGGCCGGTAGGTCGAATTTCACGGGTGTACTCGAATGTGTGCTCGTGTACCGTAATTTGAAGTTCAGCGATCTTTCGGCCCGGCGCGATGTTGCACACTTGCAACGTGTCACCGTTTCTGCTACATTTTAGGAATAGCAACTATGGAAATACAACAACGCGCCCAATGGGAATGGCTGCCGCGTGAAGGGCGACGCGGCTCGCGCAGGCGGATGTGCATTTCGCTGTCGGCCGTCGGCAAGATGAGGATCTGCGGCGTAACGATGGAGGCGATGGGCCGCCCCGAAGCGGTTTTTGTCTTCTACGACCGGGCGAACCATCGGATCGGCCTCAAACCGGCGCCGTCGGGGTCGGAAAATTCGTATCCGGTCAGTGTCGCCTCGAACGGCCCCGGCCGCGTCATCTACCTCGTCCGCCTGCTTGTAGAACTTGGCATCGAACTGCCCGGCACCGTCCGTTTTGTCCGCCCCGTTATGGAAAACGGAATGCTCGTACTAGACCTGACAACGGCGGAGACGCGAGTGAGCGGTAAGCGGTAAGCAGTAAGCAGTGAGCAGTAAGCGGTGAGTATTCTTATTCGGTGCCGTTCGGTGTGTTCTGTGGTTCGACCTTGTTTTTTTCAACCACGGAACGCACGGAAGTGCACGGAAAGAGCGGTTGCTCATTTCAAATTATTGCGGTCTGCGACTCGGATGCCGAGGACGAGGCCGAAGATCGAAAAAATCATAAAAATGCCGATCGATCCGGCCAGATGATCAATACCTATTTTCTGCCCAAAGATCAGGGCCCCGATCAACCTTAAGACAACGAATGAAAGCCCCGGCAGGACGCCCTAGAGCAGTGTGATGATGAGAGTGCTACGGTTCCTCGTCATAGTTCTGATCTCAGTCTGCAGTTAGTTCGTGCAGAATCGATCTCGTAAAAAGTCACATTTCGGATGCATACGCGCCGCCCAATATGCCCTTTACCTTCCAACCCTTTGAGGTTCGCCAACATGTATACACGACCGAGGAGCCATTGACATTGTCGGGGTCATAATATTCTCGATATAGTTCGATACGAACTGATGATCGGCCGATCGCGGGAGGACCGAATGAGTAATATTCAATCCCGCCCTTAAATCGTGTTTTCGTGTCTTCTTCGGTAATAAGTTCAAACTTTACATACTTTCGCACCGGCAATTGCGAAGCCGACAAATCTGCGTCCACGACGTAAACAATATTCGTCTTATCTTTGTCGCAACAAGTTTCGGTCTCGTTGAAATCGTTCGTCCTCAGTATCTCGCGTTTCAGTTGTATCAGATCACTCCACTTTAGACGCCTATTCTGAGCAATGTCCGTACCCGCAAAGACAAGCACAGCCGCTGAGATAGATAAATACGAAATGAATCGCAGATATGAAAACGGATTCAAGTTTCTGATACCTCGACAGCTCATTGGATCAATACGCTCAAACAATAGCATTTAGATACTGCGTTAGTAAGAAATGGTTGCAAATTCGACGATAGCAGAATCGCAAGAGGCACGCTCGTTCACACTCGCGTTTCCGACCCGGGAATTGCCACTAGCTTTAGCTAGTGGTTGTGAGGCAGAAGACAATTTTGGGCTTTAGCCCAATATTCGGCTAAAGCCGGGAGGAAGCGGTGACCCCTTGATCCACGCTCTAAAGAGCGTGGCAATTCACAAGAAATACCGTTTTCGCTCTTGGGTTGGCTAGAAATCGTTTGGCGGACACCTTGACATGCGCATTATGATTTACCTTTAAGGCAATTGGTGCTATCTTTTCGCAATCGTGGAAACAGAGAATTACGAAAGGCCGTATTGGACGAAGGCTCTAATTTGGATCGCTCCGGCGGTTTGCGTGTCATTCGCTCTGTTTTGCCTGTCGGCGTATCGGTCGACGGTGATGAGTGCGGGCCGCGGTATCGGGTCGTTCAGCATTCTGCAGCTAGCCGCTTCCATACTTCCGGTCTTTGCCTTTTTTCTTACCGATATGATCAGGAACAAAACCGTCGCCCGCGGCCTGTATGTCACTCTTGTTGCAGGCATCCTATACATTTACTTCTTCGGGCTGATCAGACATATCTAGCCTAGCGATGGGATCGACTCCAACGCTTAAACTTCCGACGAACAGGCCTCCTTTGACCTGAAGTTGCATGCATCGAAAAATGGGCTTACTATCATCAGAATCTTACGGTTTGAACTTGGGAACCAACGCACAAATTGGACATTTGAAAGGCTGACGATCTTCTTCTGAGGCAGCCATATTGAAGTAACGCCCCGGGCGATCGGTGAATATGAAAATAACGGTGTTCGCGTTGCTTCTTGCCCTCGGGCTTTGCCTTACCGCAAACGCTCAGACTTACAACAACTATACGAAGGAATACGTGCTCGTCTCGCAGACCGAGGGCCGGATCGAAGCCAGGCGTACGCAACGGATGATACTGTGCGACTATCAGCCGTCGGGCCTGTACGTGAAACGAGGCGAGAGGATCGGGATAAACGTCGCGGCCCTGCCGAACGGATATTCTTTGTCGTCGATGATCGGATACAAGCCGATGTGGGGCAACCGTAACAAGACGCAGGAAGTAGGCCTGAAAACCGGCCCGAACACGGTGACCGCTTCGCAGGACGGCATACTTTCATTCATTTTCGTCAAAAGCGAAGGTTACGACACCAGGCCGGTCACGGTGAAATTGAAGGTCACGGGCGGCAAGGCCTTTCCGCTCTATCACCTGAACCGCTCAAACCTGCTGAATTGGGCAAACGACCTGAAAATAATGCGCGACGCTCCGTTCGTGCAGCTGATCTCGGACAAGGCCCTCATCACCATCCCGTACAGAGACTATTTGCGGACGCCGATACGGAATATTCAAGCCACCTTCAGCACGATCCACCAGGTCATCGACCTCGAGGACGAACTTGCCGGTTTCGATAACAGCTCGCCCGAAAACATGCGGACCCGCAATCGCGTGCATTACATGGTCGACCTCTTTTCGACGCCGAAAGAGAGCGAAGACTATTACATGTACGCCTCGAACTATTTCATCGGGATGAAACGCGACAATTTCACTGATCTGACGGAAAAGCTGAACCGCGAATGGGGCATCTGGCACGAGACCGGGCACACGCATCAGCAAGCGACTTGGCTGTGGGGCTCGATCACCGAGATCAGCGTCAATTTGTTCTCGCTGTATGTGCAGGAGAGGTTCGGGCTGCCGACGCGATTGGGAACGATAGAGGGCGGTGAACGCGAGACGACATTTGCCAGGGCTAAAAAGTACATTGCCCAGCGGAATAAGAACTATCTCGACGAAAACGAAGCCGACTATAACGAATTATTTACAAAGCTGGTGATGTTTCATCAGCTGAAAAGCGTCTACGGCTGGGACGCAATCAAGCGGCTGCATAAATATTTCAGAAAGACGCCGTACGTGGGCAATGGCAGGGAAACGGATCAGGACAAGGCGAACAAGTTCGTGTACGCGATGTGCTTTGTCACGCGTAACAACCTGGTCCCGTTTTTTCAGAAATGGGGATTGAACGTCGAAACGGCAACGGCAAACAGGATAAACGCCCTTCGTTTTCCATACCCGGCGACAGATCCAGCGCAGATATTTCGTTAAACTGACCCCGGATCGGCCGTGATCCGTCTGCCACTGCCAGCGACCGGCCGAAGCGGAGACACGCGGAGAACTTGTCGGCGGGCCGTTAGCATCGCACACTGGGTAATTATGGAGAAAATATGACTAGATCATTGTTGGTATTTTCGATCGCGCTTTTGCTTTCGGCCGCAGCTTTCGCTCAAAACAAGAGCGTTTACACGACGTTGGTGGCAGAGAAGTGCAAGACGCTTACTGTTGACGACGGAATGCCGGGCAATTATTCGGGAAAGTGCCCCGGCGCCGGCGGCTATAAGCTCGAGGTTTATCTGGACGACGAACGCAACTCGGTGGGCGTGGTCTTTCCGTCCAAGAAAGTCGTGGGATTGGACCTGTGGAACTATTTCAGCAACTTTTCGGAAATAGGCGACACGGCTGAGTGGCGGATGAAGGGGAAGAGACCCGTCGCCCTGATCGTTCGGCTGAAGGTTTCCGATCGCGGCGACGAGAAAACGCCGTCATCCTACCTTATAGTCGCCAAGATCACCGGAACCAACGCCTGCGTGACCGACATCGTGAAACCGGGAAAAGGCCAGAACGCGAGGGCCAGGAGCCTCGCCGACCGGGCGTCGACGAAGCCCTGCAAAACGCCGGATGGTGAGTAGGGCAGCCGGCATTGAATGACGGTGTCATTTCTTGAGCTTCGGCAACGCCGCACGATCCGGCGGCACGGCCGGAAAGACGAAAAGTCCACCGGAATGGACGAAGATCGAACGCTCGGGAACGCGACGGCCGGGGCCGTTGGTTATTCAGAAATAGACGTACCATTATGAAAAAGATCATTATCTTATCGGCCGCGATCGCTTTTGGGCTGATCGGGTCGTTTGCGTTCACAACATCGCGCGCATCTGCTATTTCCCCGTACGCAGTACCATATGCGACGCCGGAAACGCCGCTGACCGAGGACGAACTTTCGGGTTTGCTCGACGAACTCAAGGAAGGCCTGACCGATCTTGTCGGCGACGAAGACACGGCAACGGCCATCACAGAAAAATGGGACGCCCGCGAAGATCTTGCCGGCAAAACGCGGAAACAGGTACTCGGCCTGCTATTTGCCGATCTTCGGACGGTCGTCAAGGACAGTGCCTTGCAGAACAGCGTCTGGGCGGCGTGGAACCAAATTCCACAGCAAACGCCTGACACGACGGAGCCAGATACCCCGACCCAAGGAAACGCGAGTGCCGGACTTGGGCAATATATCGCCGGTTTGAACTACGACGCGGACCGCTTGTTGTCGGTTCAGCCGACGGGCAGCCAGCCTATTTTTGAGAAGGTGCTCAGTCACAACGAACAGCGAATGCCGGGAGACGGGATCATCACCAAATGCACGCTCTCGACAAAAAGCCTGAGCCGAAACTTCACCGACATCACGATCCTGCAGCCGACGCGAGGAGCGGTCTATCCGGGCTCGCTTGTCATCGCGGACCGTGCCCTCAAAGACGGCGGCCCGCGTGCGATAACGCTGGCACGTGCTCCTGTCAATTTACGCGTCGATCTGCCGGGTGCTGCGAATGACGGCAGTTTCGCGGTCGACGAGCCCAGCGAAAGCAACGTCAGCACGGCGATAAATGCGGCATTGGCCGGTTGGAACAATTCCGGCAATTACCGCGAAGGGTACATCGACGCTTCTCGCTCGAGCGGCAATGTTGCGGTCGCGTACAGCCGCGAACAATTTGCACTCGCGCTCGGCTTCGACTCGGATTGGGCTCAGGGGCCGGTCTCGACTTTGCTGAATGCGAGCAGCAACGGCGAAAGCACTGTCGCCGCGATAATGGTCAAGCACGTTTTCTATACCGTCTCGGTTGATGCTCCCGAATCGCCCGCGGGCTTTTTCGCAGACGGTGTGACCGGCGAACAAGCGCAGGCTGCCTTTTCCTCGACCAGCGTTCCGGCATATGTCAGCAGCGTCAGCTATGGAAGGATGATGATGTTTCGGCTAAAGACCGAGAAACGCATCTCCGAGAAGGAGGCCGAGGCCGCATTGAAGTACGCCGCCGGCATGTCGAACGTAAACGCTACGGAGAAAGCAGCATATGACAGTATTCTCGCCGCCTCTGAGATCACAGCCTCTACGTTCGGGAGCGGCGGACAAATGTCAACACAAACGATAAGGACGGCGGACGTCGTGAAGTGGATAAAGGACAGGTCCATGTCCTATTCCAAGACAAACGCGAGCGTTCCCGTCGGCTACACCGTCAATTTCTTGAAAGATAACGCCGCTGCCCGCGTTGGCACGACCACGCAATACAGTGACGAAGATTGTCGCGTCTTCCCAAATTACTGGCTCCAGATTCGTCAAAATGGATGGTATGTCGCCGATTTCACAGTCACGTGGGATGAGCCGGGAAATCCGGGACGAAAAATTGAACAAAAAGCAATGAAGGGTCAAGTAATGACGCTCAACTTCCCCGGCGATGCGACCAACATCCGCATCAATTTGAGGACCATTTCTGACTGGCAGATCGTGAATAAGGTGTTGCAGCCCAATGAACTGAACAAAGTCTACGAAACCGCTGGAGTTGCGACCGGTCCGACATTTAATGTTGTACAGAATTGACCCAGGCGGAGCAGGTCGGGACCGCAAACGCCGTATGTAAAAAAGCGGTATAACAGTTATGAAAAGCATCATTGTCTTGTTTGTAACAATGCTTTTTTTGCGGCCAGCGCGTTTCAGCGTTTCAGGGGCGATTGACTGACGCGAAGGGAAAGCGGGAACGTCGTATCCGACAGTTAAGAAGATCACGGGAAACAGCTCCTGCGTGACCGACATCGTGAAACCGGGAGAAGGCCAAAACGCAATGGCCCGGAGCCTTGCCGATCGGGCAGCCGTGAAACGGTGCAGAAAACCTTGATAAATTGGTTACGAATCGGAGGCGAATAGTATGAATATCGCGTCGCAAATAAATATTGGCTGGACAAGATATGTCGTCGCATTGCTATTGACGTGTTTGATGTTTAGCGTGGGTGCGATGGCGCAGACAGGTGCAAACAAGCCGTTGGATGACGAGGCCGCTGCTACAATGGTCGACGAACTAAAGGACGGACTTTCAGATGTGATCGAGGACCCGCAGTTAACGGCGATCACGACAAAATGGGATGCTCGGAAAGATCTATCAGGGAAAACAAAAGCTGCGATCCTCAAGCTGCTCTTTGCCGACGTCAAATCGGTCGTGAAGGACAAAGAAACTCAGGACAAAGTTTGGGCATCGTGGGCAGGGGACAACGGCGAAAACTCGGAACCCGAGCCGGCGTCGACGCCAACATCAAAGCAGCCAATTGCCCAAAACTGCGTTAGCGGAACTGTTGCCGGTCCGGACGGGTCATGCGTACCGAAAGCGAAGGCACAAACCACCGATCTCGCCGGCACCTGGATCTTAAATAAAACAACCAGCAAATTGAACGAACAGTTTGACATGGCGCCAAATGAGATCACCGTTGTGCAAGGCCCTAACGATCTTATAGTGGAGAGGCATTCACGCTTTCAGGATAAGGAGTTTATCGTCAAAGACAAATTCACACTTGATGGTAAAGAATCTATCAATCCGGGATGGCAGGATTCTCAGAAAAGTTCGACTGCAGTTTGGTCCGACGATAAAAGTTCACTGATCATAACCAGTCGAGTCCCGATGGGTGACAACGGTGATATGACCATTGTTGAAGTCTACCGCTTGAAAGATGGACACCTTATCATCCAAACAAGATCTTCGTCATCGTTTGGCGAAAAATCCGATGTGCTGGTTTTCGACAAGAAGTGATCATTTGAATGTGAGCTCGTATCTATCGAACATTCGCCGACAGAGCGGCCGCCGATCTCTGCTCAGCTCGACAGATAACTAGCAATGGGGCCGAACATCCTTTATCATTCAAATGTTATATTTCTGTAGTAATAATATTCACAAAAAGGACATAGGAAATTGGAACCTACCGACACCAGAGACCCCGAATATTTTCATAAGGTAATCGATTGCCAGTACGCCTGTCCGGCGCATACGCCGGTGCCGGAATACATCAGGCTGATCGCCGAGGGTAAATACACCGAGGCGTACATGATCAACTGGGATTCGAATGTGTTTCCCGGCGTGCTGGGGCGAACGTGCGACCGTCCGTGCGAACCGGCGTGCCGACGGGGACGACTCGAGCAAGAACCGGTCGCCATTTGCCGCTTGAAACGCGTTGCGGCGGACAATCGGGACGACGTCATCCCGTACATGCCGCAGGGGCCGTTCAAATCGAACGGCAAAAAGGTCGCCCTGATCGGCGGCGGGCCGGCGAGCTTGACGGTCGCCCGCGATCTGGCACCGCTCGGCTACGAGGTACATCTTTTTGACGAGCAGAAGCTTGGAGGCGGATTCATGCGTTCGCAGATTCCGGCGTTTCGCCTGCCCGAACGCGTCCTCAACGAAGAGGTCGACTACATACTCCGGCTCGGGATCCACACGCATTTTGAACATTACGTCGAGTCCTTGAAATGGGTGCTCGAGCAGGATTACGACGCCGTGTTTGTCGGCACGGGAGCTCCGCGGGGCCGCGATCTGCCGAAACTGCCCGGACGCCAGGAAGGCGACGCCAACATTCACATCGGCATCAATTGGCTCGGCAGCGTTGCCTTCGAGCATACGCACTCGATCGGCAAGACCGTCATCGTGCTCGGCGGCGGAAACACGGCGATGGACTGCTGCCGGACGGCACGCCGTCTCGGCGGCCAGGACGTCAAGGTCATCGTCCGTTCGCCGTTTGCGACGATGAAGGCGTCTCCGTGGGAAAAAGAGGACGCCCAGCACGAGGACATCCCGATCATCGACAACCACGTGCCGAAATCGTTCGTCATCGAGAATGGCAGGCTTTACGGAATGACCTTCGAAAAGGTCGAGGCCGTCTATGACGAGAACGGCAAGCGAAGCCTCGTACCGACAGGCGAACCGGACGTGTTTTATCCGGCGGACGACGTCCTGATCGCCGTCGGCCAGGAAAACAGTTTCCCGTGGATCGAACGCGACCTCGGCGTTGAGTTCGACGAGTGGGAGATGCCGAAAGTCGACCGCAAGACGTTCCAGTCGACGCATCCGAAGGTGTTCTTCGGCGGCGATGCGGCTTTCGGCCCCGAGAACGTGATCACCGCCGTCGCCCATGGCCACCAGGCAGCCGTTTCGATCGACCTGCTCTGCCAGGGCAAGGACCTCAAAGCCGAACGCCTGTCGCCCAGCGTCAACCTTTATTCGATGAAGATGGGCATCCACGAATGGGCTTACGACAGCGCCGTCGCCAGCGACCAGCGATACGTCGTACCGCAGGCGCCGAAGGACATCACGCTCAAGAACCGCAAGCAGGAGGTCGAGCTCGGGTTCGACGCGATCGCCGGCTACAAGGAGGCCGAACGCTGCCTGAATTGCGACGTGCAGACGGTCTTTAACGCCCCGAAATGCATCGAATGCGACGCGTGCGTGGACGTCTGCCCGACGAGCTGCATCACCTTTACGCCGTTCGATCTCGGGGCCGGCGACGAGAGCGGCCTTCGCTCGCTTACAAAAGTCCCCGCCGCCAATCTCAAACAGGACCTCTACGTCCAGGACGGCCTCAAAACCGGCCGCATCATGGTCAAGGACGAAGACGTCTGCCTCCACTGCGGCCTCTGCGCCGAACGCTGCCCCACCGCCGCCTGGGACATGCAGGCTTTCTGGTACAACGTCACTAAAGCCGGCACCATCAAGTACGGCCCGACCGTCGTCGGCAATTTCGTCCAGATCACGAGGAATGGAAATGGTGCGGTCTAGTTCTACGTTGAGTGAAGTGTGGGTGCTTCGATACTGGTAGAAACTTTAATGAATAAGCATTTGCGGATCCTCGGTGTGTATGTCGCGGTCGTGGCCGTTGCCCACATCTGCCTGTATGTCGTTCTAAACGTCCTCTCGGATCGGTTCGGCTGGCTCTTTTATTTCGATACTCGGATCGGCTTCTTCTTTCTGGAGACGGTGATCAAACATTCAGAAGGAACACCGCCAGCGCAAACAGCATGGCTAATCGAGATTGGCGAGTTGATATTGGGCATATTCATGATCCTGGGTAGAAATCTACTGAAGCCCTATGTCGTCGTCGAATCGATCCTTACGATTCCGTACCTGCTTTTCTTTTTACTGATCGTGGCCGTAGGGATGAGTGCCAATCATGGGTTTTCACCGGCTGAACTGCTTCTGCCGTCGCTGACGGTTGTGGTAGCCTGCGTAGTCCCGTTGGCTTACGCATTTTGGATTCTCTGGCGATTCCGAGCCAAGGGCGGCCTTTCGATAGCATGATTGGACCCTACGCGGCGGACGAGAATTGAGCTCGAGGCGCGTAAATCGCACCCGAAGCCTGAAAAGTCTCTCACGAAGGGCAAAAAGTTCGAGACGAAGCGTAAAAAGTGCCTCACGAAGGCCGAAAAGTTTGAGTTGAAGCCTGAAAAGTTCCGTTCGAAGCCCGAAAAGGTTAATTCGAAGGCTGAAGAGTTCGAGTCGATCGCACATAATTGCCGTTCGACGGTACAAAAGCCTGAGTTTTAGGCCCCGGTCGCGGAGCGACAAACGAATTTAGCCGTGGACGTTTGTCCACGGGACGATGCGAAAACGCGGTTCTCGTCGCGTAGCGACGGTTGAATAATCATCGCGGCGGAATTCAATTGTCGCTACGCGACAACAACGTTTTCGAAATGTTTCCGTGCGCAAACGCCCACCGTGCGCAAACGCCCACCGTGGACAAACGTCCACGGCTAATTTCTATCTGCCGCTACGCGGCGAAGACCGGAAGATTTCAAATACCTGATGGCGAATACATATTCCAATCTCTTCTACCACATCGTTTTCTCGACAAAAGGCCGCAAAAACCTGATCGACCGCGACATCGAACAACGCGTCTGGGCATACATCGGCGGGATCGCAGGGCATCACGAGATCGTCGCAGTTCAGGTCGGCGGAATCGAAAATCACATTCATGTCCTGATCATGGCTAAGCCCAAGTTCGCCCCGAGCCAGATCGTTCAGTGGATAAAGGGCGAGTCGTCGAGATGGATACATGAGACGTTTCCCAACCTGAGATCGTTCGAATGGCAGGATGGTTTCGGAGTTTTTAGTGTGAGCAAATCAAATGTTCCCGAGGTCGTTGAGTACATCAAGAACCAGCGTGAGCATCACGCAAAGCAAACATTCGAGGATGAATACGTTTCGTTGTTACGCTTGCACGGTGTAGATTACGATGAAAGGTATGTTTTCGATTGATCTATTCGTCGCTACGCGTCGAGCGACAATTGTTCCGGTTTTCCGTGGGTTGAAACCCACGGCAAAATTCGTTGGGCCGCTAGGCAGCTGAAGAACTTATGAAACCCAGCACAAAACGGATCATTCTTCGTGTTGTTCACCTTTTGGCGGTGATACCGGTGCTTGGGTACGTCTATCAGCCTGTGGCCGAGGTCGCCGAGTACCAGCGATTCACGCAGACGGTTTTTATACCGGTGGCGATCCTGACGGGCTATTGGATGTATATGGGCGTTGTGTGGGCGATCATCGGCGTGGCGTCGTGGGTCGGGTTGAACTACTTCCTGCCGTCCAACATGGGCTTTGGCATCGCGCTGCTTGCTCAGATCGCGATATTCGTTGCACGATTTGTTTTGAAAAAGATGCAAAAGAAGCCGGCGGCTGCAGTTGAGTAGCGGGCTTTTTTAATCTGGAGATTTGGCTTAAAGTTGGCTTAAGCCAGTGAACTCATAATTCGCAAACCTCCAGCTAAAGCTGGAGGCAATTCATAGGAAAAGATCGATGAAACCCGAAAAAGTTTACGCACTGATATTCGCGAGCGTTTATCCGCACTATGTGAAAAAAGCGGAGACGAAGGGACGGACCAGGGAAGAGCTTGACGAGGTTATCCGCTGGTTGACGGGCTACACGCAAAAAGGCCTGGAAAAGGTCATCGAGAAGCGGAAAACGCTGCAGGAATTCTTCGACGAAGCCCCTAAGTTCAACCCCAACGCCTCGCTCATCACCGGCACCATTTGCGGCATCCGCGTCGAAAACATCGAAGACCCGCTCATGCAAAAGATCCGCTACATGGACAAACTGATCGACGAGCTGGCGAAAGGCAAGAAGATGGAAAAGATCTTGCGGACGGCGGAATGATGAATGCGAAAGACGAGAAAATATGGGGCTGGAGCGAACGAGTAGCAGGACTTTCGGTAGATGCTCTCGTTGACGCAGGTTTCGTGTCAACGGAAGATTTCGATTCGGCCATAGATATCGTCGCTGAAGAGATATATATTCGGCTGATCATCGACGATACACCCGAGAAATTCGAGAAGAATCCAACCCGAGAAAACTGATCACGGCGAATGCGAGGATGGAAAGGATCTTGCGGACGGCCGAGTAGATTTATGGAAATCACGTGGAAAGACTTGCTCGCCAGAATCCAGGATGACCCGCTTGCCCATTTGGGCGGACTGTCGCCAGAGCTTCTCTATCCCTACGTTAATGGTTACGATCACGCTCTACGAATTCACTCCAAAAATGGAATTCGAGGCGAGCAAGGATTATGGGATTTCAATCGTTGGTTCATGTCGCACGCGTACCGCGGCCCCCAAGGTTGGGCTAGTTACTGTGTCTTGTTAACTGATACCGATGAAGAGGCCCTTGATCTCTTCTTCGAGTTTTACGGTCTTTTCATCAAGTCAGATTGGAAAAAAGAAGACCCAACTCCGACAGCTGACCGAGATATCGCGATGTCAATGCTTGATCTGCTTAAGTCGGATGCAGTGCGAACCCGTCCTGCGATGTACTTCGGAAACGATCTCTGGCTTCGCAGCCTTTGGGCGATGTGGAATGGTTATATTTGGGCCGAAAAGGACGCCTCAGTCGAATCATCACCCGATAATGAAGTATTTGTTGGATTTCAGGAATGGATTAACCAGCGTTTTGAGTTTACTCGTGGTGCGAATTGGGGAAAGGTTTTTGACTTCCTGGCATTGAACCACAAAGAAAAAGCATTAGAGAACTTTTTCGACCATTTCGATCTTTATCTTGAAGGTGATCCGCCGGATGCGCGAACGTCTCGATTTCAAACTTGGCTAGACGAAGCGTTAGCAAATGCTTTGAAGGAGTAAAGAAAGAACGGACGCTGAGGATTTGAGAAAACCTTTCGCCGCGAAGGTTGTGCTGAATGGTTCTAGCGTACACACCCCCACAATCGCGGAAAAGAAGATCGCCAAGGGTTAGTAGATGGACGAAAACCTACGGAAATGTGCGGATTGAGGCCTCTTGAATTGCCTCCATCTTCAGATGGAGGTACGGGAGAATCCAAAAGTCCCCGGGCTTTAGCCAAATATTCGGCTAAAGCCGGGAACCTGTCACGAGCTGAATCCTTCAGCTAGAGCTGGACGCAATTTATCAGAAACAGATGACAAAACTGGCTGCCGCGACGTTTGGGGCAATTAACCGGTCTTGCCGCCAAACGGCAATAATCGCGGAATGACCCGTCTACCCATTCGGACAAAGATCACAACTACTGCGTCTCGAGCTTTCGCATCGTGATCGTCGTCAGCGGTTTTTTGTCGATGATCGAACGGCTGTAGGCGATCCAGAATCCGGCTGACGGGTATCGGACAAGCTTATAAACGCTGCCGTTCTTTTTTGTAACCTTCTCGACCGAGGGGCCAAATACGTCTTCAAATTTCGGCGTGTCTGCGTCGTCGTCGGTGTAGATCAGTGCGATAGTGCGGACATTACCCTTGGAGTTTAGGCCGATCTGTGCCGTCTCGATCTTTGAGAGAGTGTAGACCATGCTGGATTTGTCCGAGGTCGACGGTTTTCCGAGCTTTTCCCGGACCTCGTCCTTCGTCATGCCGATCTTTATGCCTTTCAGGTCGGTGATTGCCGGGCCGTCCGGCTTGGCGGCGGGCGGATTTCCTTGGGCATTGGCCGAAACCGCAGCGATGACAACGAACGTCAGGATCAAAGCGGATCTGATCAATGACGGAATTAATGAAGTACGATCGTATTTGTTCATTTCAGCACCTCCTAAAAACGTTCAACACATCAAAGATACCCCAATTTTATGAATATACGCCATTCTTCACGGTTTTTCGGCGAAAAACGGATACCTCTATCATCCGGACCACAAGACGGTTTATAATCGAATCATGCCAATTAACGTTGGGATCGCATTCGTTACTGGCCGCAAGCATTTTCAGAATGTTCTGCGTTCGTACGTGAACAATTGGCTCGAGCACGGGATCATCGAGAATCGGCTCGTGCGGCTCCACCTTTTCGTCGTCTACGATCTTCATTATTTCAATACCAACCCGAGCGATTATAAGAACATCCCGCGTGAGCTGGCGGAAATGGTCGATTCGATCAATTTTTACGGCCGCGACGCGTTAAAGGAAGAAAGCCGTAAACTGATCCGCGAAGGCGTCATCGACGAATCCGAAGGCGACTTGCTTTTCGGTGACGGCTACGCGAGGAAGCGAAATGCCGCTCTCTACTTCGCCGGCAAAAAGGGAATGGACCGGCTGCTGTTCATCGATGACGACGAATACCCGCTCGCCGTCTCACGCAACCGATCGAACGAACTGATCTGGATGGGCCAGAGCGTCCTCGGCACGCACCTCCGGGCCGGCAATGACGCGGATATCACGCACGGCCATCACTGCGGTTACATTTCGCCGATCCCGAAGCTCGAATTTAATCGTGACCTTTCGGAAACGGACTTTCGCCATTTCATCGATGCCACCAGCAACGACATCATTACGTGGGAAAGCGTTAAGAAAACGATCATTGGCAACAACGGCGTGACCTACGCGGACCAGAATATTCTAAGCCGAAGAATGACGTCAGAGGTCAAGGAGGTGATGGGAATGAAGTTCATCTCCGGGGCAAATCTGTGCTTTAATCTGAAACGGCTCAAGAGCTTGCCGGCATTTTACAATCCGCCCGGCGCACGCGGCGAGGACGCGTTCATGTCAACGACGCTGACCGAACACAAGGTCGTCAAGGTGCCGTGTTACACGTTCCACGACGGCTTTCTGGAATACAAAAACATTCTGAACGGCGTCTTGCCGATCGAGCTCCGTGGCGTGGATGCACGACAGCCGGCTGTCCGCCTGCGATTCATCAAAGCTGCTATCGGCTGGATACGCTACAAACCGCTGCTTCTGCACATTACCCAACCGGAGAATTACGAGGCGGTGATCGATGACATGACGGCAAAGCTCGATTCGTCGATACCGAAGCTGTGTAAATACTTCGACACCCGCCAGTTTGAGGAGATACTGTTCGAGCTCAAGCGATATGACCGGAATGTGCGCCGTCACCACCGGGCGTTCGAGGCGACGCGGGCCGCCTGGGCAAAAGTGACCGCGAACCTCCTGCCGGCTGCGAGGCCTGAGGCGGAAAACGTTTCCGCTGTCGTTTGACGTTATAATGACCCCGCGGGTCTTACCGCAGGCTTTAACCCGTCATTTCACTCCGCTACGAATACTGGGCTTTAGCGGCACCGTTTTTGACAAGATGCTCGATGACGCCGCAAAAGCGATCAAGTTCGCGAAGCGTCGTGAATATGTTGGGCGTGATCCGGATGCCCGAGAACTCGGCGTGGATTATCGGCGTAGCGATTATTTTATGCTTCGCCATCAAATATTCGGTGATCTTCAATGGGTCGCCGCCCTCGATTTTAAAATTGGCGATCGCGCAAAACTGGTCTGGTGAGAACGAAGTGTTAAAGCCGATACCGTCCAGTTTTTTCAGTCGGTTCATCCAGTAACTCGAAAGGTATCTAAGCCTCTCTTCTTTGCGTTTGGCTCCGATCGCATCGTGGTAAAGCAGTGCCTCGCCGATCGAGAGCCGTGTCGCGGACGAATGTGTCCCGATCTCTTCAAATTTGCGAATATCGTCCTTGCCCTTATCGACCGATGCCATCAGCGGCCATACTTTCGAGATCTTGTCCTTTCGTACATAGAGCAAACCGGCTCCTTTCGGCGCGTACAGCCATTTGTGAAGGGAACTGCCGAAGTAATCGCATTGGAGGTCGTCACGTTTGAAATCGAGCTGAGCGAACGAATGGGCGCCGTCCACGATCGTCTCGATCCCACGTGCGCGTGCCATCTCGCATATTTTACGAACAGGCATGATCTGGCCCGTGATGTTGACCATGTGCGATATGAGGATCACCTTGGTCCGCGGCGTGATCGCGGCTTCTATCGCGTTGACGATGTCGTCGGTGTTCTCCGGAGCCAGCGGTATCTTGACCAGCTTTACGGTCGGACCCTCGCGAGCCTCTCGCTGACGCAGCGCCGTGAGCATTCGCGGATAATCCTGCGTCGTTGAAATAACCTCGTCGCCCGATCTGAGATCGATCCCGAAGAGCAGTATTTGCAGTGCCTCGGACGCGTTGCGGGTAATGGCGATCTCGTTCGGGTCGCAGCCGAACAATCGGGCGAGTCCCGCGCGAATGGTCTCCGCCTGCGGTTCGAGCATCTGCCACATTGTGAAAGCGGTCGTGTCTTCCTGATGCTTGTAGCGATAGAAAGCCTCGGCGACCACCCTCGGACTCGGGCTGGTCCATCCGCTGTTGAGATTCAGATTGCTCCGAGAAATGGCAAACGAGTCGGCTATGACGGCCCAATACTGCTAATTCGCCGCAGCATCGGCGGGCGAAAGACCGTCGACGATCTGCGATGCCGCCCGCACCTTTTGCAAGAGCCCCGCAACAGTCGGAGATAACAAGGCCATCAGCCCAAGGCCGCTGCCTGCCGACGCGAGCAGACGGCCTCGTGAAAGTTTTTGCACTGTGTCCATTGTACTGGGTTTGATGACCGGCGACTGCCGCGTGTTCGCCCCGGTGTCGAAGGTTCCCAAATCATACCTGAAATTTGGGGTTCGTTCAAAAATCGTGTCGATCGGGGCGAGTTCCCGACACTTTGAAGAATTAGGACGCCAAATGGCTTATAATCTTCACTTTTGAGGCTTTACGTAATATGATGTTTCTGTCTGCGCACAAGCGATTCTGCCCTTATGGTTCAAGATCATAGCACCGTCGGTTCAGGCGGTAATTCACACTCAAAACTTAATGACTTTGTAGTCAGATTTGCAAACGTTAACGGCACGGGTTCGGCTTCGGCGAACGCTCTGTTTACCAAGGCCGTTTTCAGGATGGGAATTCCGGTAACGCCGAAGAATATCTTTCCGTCCAATATACAGGGCCTGCCGACCTGGTACGAGGTGCGGGTCAATGAAAAGGGCTATCTCGGCCGCCGCGAGGGCATTGATCTGATGATCGCAGTGAATCCGCAGAGCATGGCCGATGACTATCACAAGGTCAGGACCGGCGGGTATTTTCTCTACGATAATTCAAAGCCGCTGCCGCCGACCTACGAGCGGCCCGACATCACGGAGATCGGCATCCCGCTGATGACGCTGTGCAACGCCGAATACACGGACGCACGGCAGAGGCAGCTGTTCAAGAACATTGTTTATATCGGAGCATTGTCGGTGCTCTGCGACATTGAGTTTTCGGTGCTGGAGGAACTGATCGGCGAGCAGTTCAAGGGCAAGGAAAAGCTGATCGAGCCGAATATCAAGGCTCTGAACATCGGCGTGAAATACGTTAAGGAAAATTTCGACTACCCGCTCGACTGCCGCGTCGAACGCCGCGACATGCTCGGCGACGCGATCCTGTTCAGCGGCAATTCGGCGTGCGGGCTCGGGGCGGTTTACGGCGGTGCGACGGTCGCCGCGTGGTACCCGATCACGCCGTCGACGTCGGTCGTCGATGCCTTTACCAAGTACGCAGCCAAGTACCGCGTCGATGCCGAGACCGGCAAGAACAACTACGCGATCGTGCAGGCCGAAGACGAACTTGCCGCGATCGGGATGGTCATCGGTGCAAATTGGAACGGCGCGCGTTCGTTCACCGCGACCAGCGGCCCGGGCGTCAGCCTGATGAACGAATTCCTCGGCCTCGCCTATTACGCCGAGATCCCGACCGTCCTGATCGACGTTCAGCGAACGGGTCCGTCGACCGGAATGCCGACGCGGACACAGCAGTCCGACATTCTCGAATGCGCGTACGCTTCGCACGGCGACACGCGGCATCCGCTGCTGTTTCCGGCATCGCCGAAGGAGTGTTTCGAGCTCGTCGCCGACTCATTCGACCTGGCAGAGGAGCTTCAAACGCCCGTGATCGTTATGACGGACCTCGATCTCGGAATGAACGACCATGTGACCGGGCCGCTCGTTTGGGACGACAAGCGAAAATACAAACGCGGCAAGGTGCTCGATGCCGCCGCTCTCGATGCGCTTGAGAGCTACGGCCGATATCTCGATTCGGACGGCGACGGCATTCCGTACCGCACGATCCCGGGCACGCATCCGACCAAGGGAGCGTTCGTCACCCGCGGTTCGTCCCGCGACGAAGGGGCGAGATATACCGAGGACGGAGCCGCGTACCGGCGAAATGTCGACCGCCTGATGCGTAAGTGGAACACGGCCAAAGAGATGATGCCGCAGCCGCTGTTTTTGCAAAAGAAGAACCGTTCGAAGTACGGCGTGATCTTTTTCGGCACCTCGACATTCGCTGCCGAGGAGGCGATCGAGATGCTCAGCGAGGATGGCGTAGAACTCGACGCAATGCGTGTCCGGTCGTTCCCGTTCGGCAAGGCGTTCGTCGATTTTGTCGATAATCACGAAAAGGTCTTCGTCATCGAACAGAACCGCGACGCTCAGTTCAAGAGCCTGATGATGATCGAACTCGGCACCAACCCGGCGAAGCTCGTTTCGGTGCTGAACTACGACGGAACGCCGATCACCGCCGATGAGATCCTGGATCAGATCAAAACCGGCATGTAAGAAATATGCGTTACGATTTTGAATGGGATCCGAAAAAACAGCGGCGGCCAACATCCGTAAGCACAAAGTCAGTTTCGAACGTGGAGCCTCGATCTTCCGCGATCCGAACTTACTGTCGATCCCGGATGACGAACATAGCGAGCTTGAAGAGAGATGGATCACTATGGGGATGGATGCGACCGGAGTACTATTGGTGCTTTCACACAAATTCGAAAGCTTAAATAGATCAAGTTCGCGGATCAGGATCATCTCGGCGAGAAAGGCAACGAGGAAAGAAACAGAACAATATGAAAAAGGAATATGATTTTTCAAAAGGGGTTCGAGGCAAATTTCACAATTCGGATGGTGAATTCAATCTACCGATATATCTGGAACCTGAAATAGCTGAATTTGTTCAGAAACTTTCTACCGAGAAGAAGATCGATAGGAACAAGTTAGTAAATCGGCTCCTGAAGAAGGACATGGAGATCATTGATCTATGAACTTCTCCGTTCTGAACGATGACGTATGTCGATCACGGCCGATGAGATCCTGGATCAGATACGGCCAAATTTGGAAAGTTAGCGGCACATGTGTTGACCTCGTCGCCGTCGGAAAGAAGAATATTAGATTCAATCGTTGAGGGCGGGTGTTAGAATATCGATATGTCGGGAAATTTCATATTAAGCGATTATGTCGAGGTGGCCCTTGAGCAGGCCGAGTACGACAAGCTCGACGACGACACGTTCGCCGGGCGTATTCCGTCGTGTAAAGGTGTCGTAGCTTTTGCAGGGACGTTGCGCGAGTGTGAAAACGAGCTTCGTTCGACGCTCGAAGACTGGGTTTTGGTCGGCTTAAAACTGGGCCACGAATTGCCGGTCCTGGCGAATATCAATCTCAATAGAACGCCCGCGTATGAGCCAGTGGAATCCGTGTAAGCGAACTGACTTTATAAGAAAATTGCGACGGCTCGGATTTGACGGGCCATATTCAGGGTCGAAACACCAATTTTTGATATTTGGTGACCATCGGCTGACAGTGCCTTCGAATTCCGAATATTCGGTGCCACAGTTGAAAATGATGTTGCGCGAGGCAGCTGAGATCTTAGGCCGAAATATTGAAGCAAACGAGTGGAACAACCTTAAATGAGTTACGTAAAACCAGCATTCAGACATCCGGGACTGCCCAAGAACGACCTTGGGTACACGGTCGATTTTTATGAGGGATCGCTTTCGACGCTGTGCGCCGGGTGCGGGCACGACGGCATTTCGGCGGCGATCGCGCAGGCGTGTTTCGAGATGAACATCGAACCGCACAAGGTGGCAAAGATGTCCGGCATTGGCTGTTCGTCGAAGACACCGGCGTATTTTCTCAATAATTCGCACGGTTTCAACTCGGTCCACGGCCGTATGCCGTCGGTGGCGACGGGAGCCAATCTGGCGAACCGCGACCTGATCTACTTCGGGGTTTCGGGCGACGGCGACACGGCGTCGATCGGGATGGGACAGTTCGTGCACGTCATCCGGCGAAACCTGAACATGGTCTATCTGGTGATGAACAACGGCTGTTACGGGTTGACGAAAGGCCAGGATTCAGCGACCGCCGACGTCGGGTCGAAAAGCAAGGCAGGCTCGGTGAACATGTTCGAAGCGATCGATCTCGCGAGCCTCGCGATCGAGCTCGGGGCGACGTTCGTTGCGCAAAGCTTTTCGGGCGACAAAGGCCAGCTCATCCCGCTCATCAAGGCAGCGACGAGCCATCCGGGCTTTGCGTTCATCAACGTCATCAGCCCCTGCGTCACGTTCAACAACAATCCCGGCTCGACCAAATCGTACGATTACGTCCGCGAACACATGGACGCGACGGCGACATTCGATTTTGTGCCCTACATGAAGGAGATCACCGCGACATACGAAGAGGGAACTGTCGAGGCGGTCCCGATGCACGACGGCTCGGTCATCCGCCTGCACAAGATCGAAAAGGACTGGGACCCGCTCAACCGTATCTCGGCGATCAACGCCGTCCAGCACGCACGCGTAAAAGGCGAGATCCTGACCGGCCTGCTCTACATCGATCCGGAGACGACCGATCTGCACAAGATGATCGAGACGAACCAACGTCCGCTCAATTCGCTCAGCGAGGCGGAATTGTGCCCCGGATCGAAGGCACTCGCCAAGCTCAACGCGAGCCTGCGGTAAGGAACTGTCTGAAATATTACGCGAGTGTTAAAGAACTGCGGTCATTTTGCGACTTAGAGACTGAGTCATGCTCCCGTCATCAATCTGTGAAGTACGGACACTTTGCGGCGGTGTCGATCTCGAGGCGATTTGATATTTCCGATTCGATCGCGAGTAATTCGTCGGCTTTTGCGTCATCTCCCAGGCTTCGTTTGTGATGTTCCAGATTGCGAATGGCAAGGGCGTAATTAGCCTCCATTCCGAGCCTTTCATTCATTTCCAGGCTTTTTTGGAAACAATCGTCTGCCGTTAATTCCTCGGTGCCAACCAGTATCTTTTCCCCCAGACACGACGCCGTAACACCCAACAGGCGCCACGCTTCGCCGATGGCTTCCTGATTATCAGTTTCTTCCGACAACGAGAGCGATCGTTGTGCTTTTTCTAAAGCCTCTTCGTATTTACCTTGACCGACCAATGCTTCGGCGAGGAAACGGTACATTTCCGAAACGAGAAAATGCCCCTTATCGCCGACATCGCCGATCAGAGATCTCAGCTGTTCTTCGCAATACGCATATTCGCCCAACAGGACCTTTGCCCCGTAAATATTGCTCAGGATCATTATCTCGCCGGCCTTGTTTCCAATGTCGCGGGAAATTTGAAGGGCCTCTTCATAATAATTTATTGCCTCAGATGGATCTCCCTTCAGATACGACTGGAAACCAAGGCTATTCAGCCCATTGCCCGCAGTCTTCAGGTCCCCTATCTCAAACGCGATCTCCACCTCTTCCTTTTCAAATTCCATCGCTTCCTTGATTCTACCGAGATACATGTTCGCCCCGGCCAGGAGGTGGAGTATATTTACCCGGGCAGCTGATGTTATAGCTCCACGTTCGGACAGTATTTTGGAGGAGCTTTCTATTAGCAATATGGCTTCTTCGAATTGTGCCAATGACATCATCGCCCGTGCTTGCCGATAAAATCCGGCAGCGAGCAGGAAATTGGCATCCTTCGAGGAAACGAGATCTTTGTCACCTGCTAAACGGACTATTTCGATCGCGGACTCGAGTGATTTCCGCGTTTCCCCCAATTCAAATTGAGTTATGCTGAGTCCCCAGTAGGCGTACGCTTGGCCAATTCTGCTTTCTTGGACCTTGGCCATTTCCAGCACTTTGTTGAACGCCGCGAGCGCTTCAGGGAATCTCGCCTGAAGGTCCAGAACCCTCGCAAATCCGTGATGCCATTTCATCGCCTGTTCGGGGGTCAAGATCACCGTCGCGTTGCCGAGCGAAACGGAATTCCACGCGCCCAGGGCTTTCGCATAATAGTTTTCTGCCGCATCCAGGGCATAATTCCGGCGTGCGGCCTCAGCTGCTCTGCCAAACCATTCGGCCGAACGCTCGACTTCGCCGCCCTTTTCAAAATGTTCCGCAATGACGGCCAGGTATTCATTTCGGCGTTCCACCTTGGTGCGGACCAGTGATTCGGCGGTTTGCAGATGCCAATTTTGCCGTTCTTCGAGAAGGATCGTCTCGTATGTTACGTCGCACAGGAGGGCATGCTTAAAAGAATATTCAGCAGAATCATTTAGCGCCGAAGTTTCTTTTTGAAAGATCAGCTCCTTTTTGCGCAGAGCTTCCAGAGCAGCCGGCAGATCCACGCCGTCTCCCAAGTCCTCGAGCGTGGTGTTCCAAAACTCGCGTCCTACGACCGATGCACGCTGCAAAACCCGCCGTTCGGCCTCAGACAATCGGTCAAGCCTCGACTGCAGGACGCCTGTAAGTGTCTGTGGAATATGGATGTTATCGACTTTTTCGGGATCAATCTTCCATCGTTCGTCCGATGTATCGATCACGCCTTCCTCGATGAACATCTTGACGAGTTCCTCGACATAAAAGGGATTGCCCGCGGTTTTGGCGACCAATAGCTCCTTAAGCTGCGGCGGTATGCCGCCGGCCTTTTCGAGAATATCGGAAATAAGCGAACCCGTTTCTCGTTTTGTAAGCGGTAGAAGTCGGATCCGGCTCCAGTTCTCCCTTCCTTCGCCCCAATGCGGCCTTCGCTCAAAAAGCGTCAACCGGGCAAATCCGCAGATCAAAATGGGGGACTTCTTGCATTCGAGCGAAATGGTATCCAGAAAGTTAAGCGATTCATCATCTGCCCAATGCAGATCGTCCAGATAAAATACCGACGGATGTTTTTGGGAGACCGAACTGAAGAACTGCGACGCATAAAGGACGGCCCGATCCTGCACTTGTTTTTCACTTTCGACCAGCCCGGAAATATGGCGAGAGCCGCTAAAATCAAGCCCGATCAATTGTCCGATGAAGTGGGCCTTCATCTCACGATCCGACCCGTTTCCAAAGCGGCCGGTGATGTCGCTCGTCATTTCCAAAATGCCCTGGACAAATTTTTCACGGGCAACCGCCAGCGAGTCTTTTTCCTGAATATCGAATCGAAAGAGAAAAATTTCCCTTAGCAAGGAAAACGGCTGGCCCTGCATTGATTCGAGCGCACGTGCCTTGAACACGAAAAACCTGTCCGGCAAAAGATCGACCCTGTCGTAAAATTCATACAAAAGTCGGGATTTGCCCAGTCCCGCTTCGCCCAATACAGTTACGACGTGAAGTTCCCGGTCCTCCTTAGCCGCCTCGAGGGCGGAGAGCATTTTTGTCAGTTCTGCGTCACGGCCGACCATTAATGTCTCAACACCTTCGACACCGCGCGTCTCGCTTCTAAAGACCCTCGGTTTCACGGCTTTGATCGAGTAGACCTTCGACGCCTTCGCGTAGCGAAGGCTCAAAGGTTTGGAGCTCGGAGTGACCTCTTCAACCTGGAAGACCCCTCGAATATGGCGGTACGTTTCATGCGAAACGAGGACCTCGCCCGCATTGGTTGCGGAGATGAGCCGTTTTGCAACGTTCACGGCCGAACCGCTCGTCATGAACTCGCCGGTGGATCTACTGATTCCGACCAGGACCGTTCCGGTGCTGATGCCGATCTTAAGGAATCGGGCCTTTTTCAACCTGTCTTTTTCTTCCGGCGAAAGGGAGATCTCGCCGCTCAACCGCCGATCGAAGTAAACGCTTGCCTCTTTCTGCAGATCGAGCGCCGTTCGAACCGCACTTTCAGGATCGCTTTCGCGGGTCGATTCTGTTCCCCAAACTGAAAGGATCGTGTCGGCTAGCCGTTCACCGATCTTTCCGCCGCCGCGCAATATGAGCCCGCGCAGAAAGTCCCAAAGATCGCCCATGATCACCGACGATCTCTCGGGGTCGAAATCTTCAAACATCTCGGAGATCGCCGACGCATCGATCAGCACCACGGTGACCTGCCGCCGCTGCCCGGAAATACTGCGGGAATGGCCCTTGCCGGTTTCCTTCCCGTGGATCGACGTAGTCAGCTGGCCGCTGACCGGAAAGTGCAGTGTCCGGTCAAAGGCGCCCTCGACAGAAGCACCTTTGATGAGTCCGGCGATCCGGCTCGCCTCGCGAAACCGGCCTTTTCTTTCCTTCGACAGGCATTTCTCGACGATCTCGCACAAGTCATCCGGAATATTCGGATCGATGGACTTCAACAGCCGCGGTTCGCCGTGGATGATCATGTGGAGGGCATCGATCGTCGTTTCCGCCTCGAACGCCTTTCTTCGTGCCAAGGCCTCATACAAAATGCAGCCAAACGCGAAAATGTCGGAACGGGCGTCAATATCGGTCTTTCCCAACGCTTGTTCGGGCGACATATATCCCAATGTCCCGAGTATCACGCCGGGCCTCGACCGGTGCCGCTGCAGCTCGCTGAGTTCGTGTTCGGTATCGCTCAGCTTAGCCAGTCCGAAATCAAGTATCTTGGCATAGCCGTCGGCCGAGACCATTATGTTCTCCGGCTTCAGGTCGCGATGAATAATCCCCGCGGCGTGGGCTTTGGCTAATCCGCTGGCGACTTGTGAAAGATAGGTAAGTAGTTCGTTTGTGGGCGTCTTTTCCTTGTAAATAAGCTGATTTAGCGTCTTGCCGTCGATGTACTCCATCGAAATGAAATGGATCGTTTCGCCGTTTTCGCCGACGATCTCGTCGATCTCGTAAACGGTAAGAATGTGCGGATGGTTAAGTGCCGAGGCAGCCCGGGCTTCGTGCATGAACCGCTGTACGCGGTCGTTATTGCTCACCATCCCGGCAGGCAGTATCTTGAGGGCGACGTGACGCGCGAGGCGTGTGTCGTAAGCCAGATAGACGGTTCCCATTCCTCCCTCACCGAGTACCTTGTCGATGCGGTAACGCCCGAGCGTCGAATTGACAAGGTCATCGGCGTTTTCCCGGTCGGCGAACATCATTGCAGCGACGTCAGCCGGAGAATCCTCGAGAAAACTGGCGGGACTTTTTTCGAATTGGAGTAGTGTTTTGACCTCTTTCTTTATTTCCAGGTCACTGCCGCATTTGTCTTCGAGGAACGCCGCACGGGCGCCGGAAGCGACCTCCAGGGCCGCGTGGTAGATCTCTTCGATTTTTCTAAACCGGTCACGATTCAATTCCGGATTCGAAATATCAACTATGAGAAACCTCCTTTAATAACCAATTTTTTGCAAAGCTCCAATCCCGCTTGACGGTGATCACCGATACCCGAAGGACCTCGGCGATCTCCTCGAAGTTCAAGCCGCCGAAGAATTTCATTTCGACGATCCGGCACTTCCGTTCATCGAGTTCGGCAAGTCTCGAAAGGGCATCGTCGAGGGCGACGATCTCATCGGAGCGTTCGTTTGACGCAAGGGCATTTTCCGTCAGTGTGATCCGCCGATTGCGGCCGCCGCGCCGCTGGCTCTGTTTAGCGCGGGCATAGTCGACCAAAATATGCCGCATCGCACGCGAAGCTACCCCGAAAAAATGGGCACGGTTCTTCCAGTCCTTCTGATCGTTTCCGGCCAGCTTTAAGTATGCCTCGTGGATCAGCTCGGTCGTCTGCATCGTGTGGCCGCTCTCCTGGCCGCGCATGAATGCCTTCGCCATCCGCCGAAGCTCGTCGTAGACGATCGGCATCAGGTCATCCAGTGCGGTCTGATCTCCGCCGCTCCATTGAACCAGAAGCTGAGTGATCTGCTGAGAATCACGTCTAGACATATTTTTGTGTGGGGAATTTTAGTTGATTTCCCTAAGTATAACCCAAAGTGCCGATAAATAGAAGATTTGAGCCAATGATACGTTTTGCCCGAAAACTCCGTTTAGTTAGGTAGAGGCGACAATTGGTGGCAGTTGACCCCGTGAAAATGGCCTTTGTTGGCGTTCGGGTCACGATCGAGTGAAGGTCCCACACAGAATATTGACGACGTCGCCGCTCCGGAAAAACGGCTACACCGCCATACCGGCAGCCCGACGGCCACGGGGGAATTCGGCCGATTTCTTAATAGATCAGGAGAATAAAACTATGAAAACAAATACGAATCGGGCAGTCAGTACGATCTTTGGTGCATTGGCAATGCTGACTATCTTGACAGCGGGGATCGCATTCGGCCAGGAACCGGCGGCGAAGGTGATCGATATGCAGCAGTCCGGCGCAACTGCGGCTCCAGCCGACGTAGATACGGCAGCGATCGAGAAGATCGTACGGAACTACATACTTAAAAATCCAACCGTCATCCGCGACGCGATGAATGCCCTTCAGGCCCAGGAGCAGCGGGAAAAGGAAGAGAGGACAGCGAGCGTGATGAAGGACCTGAAACGGAGCATCTACGCCGATCCGGATTCGCCGGTCAGCGGTAATGCATCCGGTGACGTCTCGATCGTGGTCTTTTTCGACTACAACTGCGGCTACTGTAAAAAGACCCTGCCGCAGCTGAAGACACTCTCGGAAAAAGACCCGCTCGTTCGGATCATCTACAAGGAATTTCCGATCCTCGGGTCACAATCACAAACCGCGGCGAAGGCCGCATTGGCCGCCGCACGACAGGGAAAATACGTTGAATTTCACAACGCCCTTATCGCGTCCCCGAGCACAAGCGACGAGGCGATCAAGGAGATCGCGACGAGCCTCGGGATCGACTACGCCCGGCTTCAGAAAGACATGGCGGACCCGAAGATCGACGAACAGCTCGAACGCAATCTGACCCTCGCCGGTTCGCTCAACATTAACGGAACGCCCGCGTATATCGTCGGCGACCAGCTCATCCCCGGTGCCATCGACGAGGCGTCACTTGCGAAGCTCGTGACTGCCCAACGCGCGAAACTGACGGCTACAACCGCAGCAACCTCAGGGGGAGATCGATAGAAGCGGAATAAGGAGAAAGAAAAATGACAAGTACAAAAATGAAAACTCTAATGCTGGGAACGTTGATCGCGTTTCTGTTTGCAGGACTTTTCTCATATCAAACATATGCGCAAACTCCGGTCAACGGCACGAACGTTACCAAAGTTGTCGTCGGAAACGCACAAACGGGGGCGATCCAGGCCATTTTGGTCAAGGTCGGCCCGAAACAGTGGAATCACTATTTACCTGACGGCGTTACACTCTACACCACCGATACCGAAAGCGGCCATGATGAATGGTCTGTGTACATGACCAGCCCGAAGTACAAATCGGTCACCATCAACCTGTTCAAGAAGATCGTCACTTTTGTAGCAGAAAAATCGTTTGAATTTCCGATCAAGTCGTCGAGCAATGATCCCGTTCCGGCCGCAACGACAACATCGACCACGGCGGCTGCGGTCAACGGCACGAACGTTACCAAAGTTGTCGTCGGAAACGCTGAAACCGGGAAGATCCAGGCTATCTTGGTTAAGGTTGGCCCCAAGCAGTGGAACCACTATTACCCTGATGGCGTAAGACTCTACACCACCGAGACCGAAACCGGCCATGATGAATGGTCAGTTTACATGAGCAGCCCGACGTACAAATCGGTAACCATCAACCTATTTAAAAAGACCGTCGTATTCGTAGCGGAAAAGGCATTTGAATTTCCGATCCGGTCGGCGAGCAATGATCCGGTTCCGTCCGCAACGACAACATCGACCACGGCGACGACGACAACATCAACTCGTTCGGCGCCTGCGACCCATCGGATGCCGCTTTCGCAGGCCGAAATGAACAAGGTCATGCAGTGGATCTCCGTTAAGACGAGTGCCGCGAGATTGCCGTTCTGCTGGAGGCAGAGCTACGGGAACACGGCCGGAAAACCGATGGTCTGCCAGGCAGGGTACGAAGAAAGCAGTCCGGGCATCTGTTCGCAGCAATGCCAGGCGGGCGAGCGTGGAATAGCCACGTTCTGCTATAAGAATTGTCCGACCGGATTCCGTGATGACGGCCTTTATTGCGGAAAACCACAAGCATATACCCGCGGGGCCGGATATGTGATCTGGGACAAAGCTTTATGTGAAAAGCAAAACCCGCAGGGTTGCGAACAGGGCGGTGCCATCTGGTATCCGAAGTGTAAGGCGAACTTCCACGGTGTTGTCACCGATTGTTCGCCGGATTGTCCGGCTGGATGGGAGGACATCGGCGTATCCTGCAAGAAGCCGAGCCGATTCAGAGACACCAAACCGTTGACCGTATGTGCACCGGGCATGGAAAAGGGCCCGGCCGACCTGATCTGCTATCCGAAATGCAAGACCGATTTCGAGCCTCGCGGCCCGGTCTGCTGGCAGAAATGCCCCAGCCAACAGCCGTTCGATTGCGGAGCCGGATGCGCTACCGGTCAAGGTGAATGTACCGACGCCGTTTTTTCGATGGTGGCGGCACCGATCAAGGCAGCACTGCAGATCGCGGCGATAGCCGTGTCCGCCGGCGGTTCCGCCGCAGCGGAAGAGGCCGCTAACGCAGACAAGCTGGCGAAAGCCGGTGAAACGATAGAAAACCTGCAAAAGCTGGTCGACGCCGCTGAGGCCATTAAGGACCTGGTCCAGAACCAATCGTTCCAGGAATTACTGAACGATCCGAACACCTCGGCAAGCACAAGGGCGAAAATTGACGAATATACAAAGGATTTCGTCGATAATTTCGCCGAAATGACCAGCAATAAAGTGGAACAGGAGATCGACAAGAAATTCACAAATCAGGATGCCGCTTACGAAGTAAAACGGCAATGGGCGTTGCGGCATCTGGCCCTGATGCTCGAAGCTGACGGCATCGTGTCGGCAAAGAGCACGCTTGGCGTGGCCGCAACCTTCGATCCAAGCGGGATCTCGGACGTGATCAAGGCGTTCACCAATCCTATTTGTAAGGACGACACGCCCTTCCCGGTGATACATCCGCTCTACTAGGCGGCACTTCGGAGACGCATCTTCTCAGAGGCCCGGCCGCTGACACGGCGGACGGAGAAACTTAGGACTAAGGGCAGCCGCGAGGTTGCCCTTTTTTCATGAGCGGACACGGCAGTATCGGCGATGTTAAATATGTCTTAAATATTTCGTGACCTGCATCTAAAGGCGGCTGGCGTTCGTATTCTTTTCTCTGAGAGACACTTACGACTTTTGGAGGGTTTAGATGACGGACATTTTGCTGGCGGATGCGGGCGGGTCAACGCCTTACCAGACAACCGAACATTATCTGAAGCGGGTTCTCGTCGGCGACATCGAGAGTGTTCGTTCCAGGGTGATTGCCGCCCTCGAACGAGTCGGATACGACATCGTTGACGACGAGAATTCCGTAATTCGCGGCCGCCGTGCTGCGGCCGGCTGGGGCACGTTTTACAGCTCGGCGGACGTTCTCGATTATCCGCGAACGTTGGTCGTCCGGCTCAAGCCATCGGGAGAGCACGCGACCCGCGTCACGTTCGACTATCTGATCAAGCACCCATCGCTCTCGATCGGTGAAAAGGACATCCTGACCCGCGAAGCCGAGGCGATATCGTCGCTCGCGACGGTCCGCAATCTCGAAAAGCTCTGTGCCGCCTGTGGTACCGAGAGCACGGACGATTCACGGTTTTGCCGACGCTGCGGTTCGCCGCTGACGGTCGAAAGCACCGAGCTTGAACTCCTGAATATGGCCGCCGAGGTGCGTGCCGGCTATACCTCGGTCGTCGCGAGCGAATTCATCCTGCTGGCGTCGACGCTGTCGATCGCAATTGCGTTCGCTGCGGCGCTTGTGAGCGGAGCGGCTTTGACAAAAGGTGCGATCGTTCTCTTTGCAACGGGCTTGCTTTTAGCGGTCATGACCATGGTATTTACGGGTTTTGGCTGGTACCGGTTCAGTCGGGCGCTAAAGCGAAAGCCGAAAGCCGACACTGAATCGTCATTCCGGCCGCCGATGTTCATCGAGTCAACATTGAATGATGAACGTATTTCCGCGGGCAAGCGGCTTCCGATGTCTGTCGTCGAAGGCACGACGTCGCTACTCGACCAGAATCACACTTCGCCGATCGAGCTGCCCGTGACCGGCCAAAAACGCATAACGCTATCGGACCTGAATGACAACGCCGGGCAGGGAAGCTGAATACACCGGCCATCGTCTCCGCATCGTCCAACTCCTTACTAAGTTTCGGATAAAGTAATATAGTGGTTGGCGAAAGCGGCAAACGTTACGGGCAGAGGCTCCGTTGGAGAAGATATGCACTTCTGCAGGCTTCCAAAATGGTTCTTTTTCGGGGTTGTTGTCATCCTTTTCGCCGGTGGGATCGCGTTCGGACAGACGATCAGCTCGGCCAGAATTCTGCCCGACGAATTGATCGACGGCCCGGGCCGGCCGACATTCACACATTACCGCAGGATCCACACCTGCCCCGAAGGGTACGCTCTCCGCGGCGTCGACATCGACACGCGGCTGTTCGTTTGCCGTCGAACTCAGGAATCCGCGACCGATCATTTCATTGACTACGGAACGAGACGCTCCGGCCGGCGGGCGTGCCCGACCGGTACATACATCCGCGGGCTCTTGGAACACGCGGCGGTTGACCGGTCGACGCTGCTCGTTTGTGCATTTGACCGGCATCGCGGATATACGGAATTTGAGGGCTACGCCTTCGCCGACCGGTGCCCTCGATCGCGCGGCGAATGTTCGCAGAAGGACGGCATCCACGTTTGCCGCGCCGGTTCGGTGATGACCGCATTTGGCGGCGAGAATGACTTCGTTTGCCGCGACGTGCCTGACGAAGCCGTTTCCGACCCCGCACTGAACGACGCCGGCCTCGACCTCAGCGGCGTTCGCTCGTATCAGAGCCTGAGCGGCCGGATGGGCCTCGGCGAATGGCAGCGGCTGACGCGCAACTGGCTCGCGCGAATAATGGACATCCCGCCCGGTACGCTGCCGGCGAGCGTGGACTTTACGCCGATGCTGCCGAAAGGCGAAACCACCGACGGCGTCAGGCAGGAGCACGTCAAATATCCGTCGCCGATCGACGGGGCAATGATCGAAGCCTGGATCTCTTACCCGCCTGATTACGACCCGCAAAAGAGATATCCGGCCGTATTCGTGACCCACGGCCACCTGGTTGAGGTCCTCGACGCCGCCGCTCCATCGCATTTCGGCAGCGCCGACCACGCTATTGCCTTTAAGCTGGCGAAGGCCGGTGCGATCACGCTCGCCGCCGAGGTGCGGGGCTTTGGCTGGTTCGAGGTGCCGGGCAGGCACGGAGCGTACGCGTCCAACCTGCCGCCGGGACGCTACCCGCAATATTACATCGGCGACAATCTGATGAACGTCTCGCAGCTTTTGAGCATTCCGGGAGCTGACCCGTCCCGGACGGCGGTCGTCGGGCTGAGCCTCGGCGGATTTCAGTCGTTGTGGCTCGGGGCACTCGACGAGCGGATCAGGAAGGTCGTCGTCGCCGGTATTTTCCTTGCTCAGGACTGCATCAACAACCCGAACCGCCATCACGGCTGCCAGACGGTTCCGGCGATCAAGAACAGGGAAGACGGCACGCCGCTGATCGACACCGAGGACCTCGCGGCGCTCATCGCTCCGCGGTCGCTGCTGATCACGTGGGGCACGTCCGACATGTTCTACAAATACAAACCGAACAGGATCTGCCGGATAAACGCCCACGACAATACGGTGAGGCTGTTCAAGGGCCTCGACATCGCCGACCATTTTGCCGCATTCGAATTCGACGGCGGCCACGAGATCGACGAGTTCGACACGGTCAATTGGGTGATGAATTCACCGTTCTATTGATCGCGGCCCCTCAGCTCAAAGATTTCTATTGATTAACTCCGGCGTGTGTTTTACAATATTAAACATACCGCCGGAACGCCCGTTCCGGTGACCCAATTCTCCCGTCCCGGAACACAAGCCTTGAACGCCGTAAACACCCAAATTATCCTACCCGAAGACCCGAGCGTTCCGCGCAAGGGAGCGATGGGCATTGTCGCGGCAACGGCAAATTACGTTGCGGCCGGTGCTCTCGCGGTGTTCATCCTGTACCTGTCGCTGCTGGCGACGTCGGTCCCGCCGACGGACGCCGAGAGGCAGAAGATCGACGCTGCGATCGACGTGCTCGAGGCGAAAGGATTTGAGCAGGAAGCGTTCCTCCTGCGGCACCTGACGGTCTTTCGCAAGAGCGACAACTGGCTGAACGGAGTCGCCGAGTCGGAAAACGCATACGCGGCGACGAATTTCCCGTTCGGGATAATGACGATCTACCCGGATTTTTACGAAAAGGCGACGGACGACACCGAGCGGGCGATGGTGCTGCTGCACGAGGCCCGGCACATCGAGGGAGCCGACGAGCGGCAGGCGTACACATACGTCTGGCAGAATCGTGCAAAGCTCGGGTGGACGAGGCTGACGCACGGCACGACGCCGACGTATGTGACGATCGAGCTGCAGACCCGCGAGAATGCCCCGGAGCTCTTCAGGTGCTCATCCAAGCTCTGGAACGACTGCACCGAACGCATGCGCGCAAGCCGCTGACCTCCACACATCCATTTCTGATAAATACGTCGAAAAGTTCGCAGTTAGTTTACCCGCGGATGAAGCAGATCGGGCGGATAAAAACGGATATTCTAATGATCATCCGTACCTTCTGCCTAATTCGCTCGATCCGCGTTCAAAATATCTCAGGTCATTCCGGAGCCTTTCTTTAGCATATTTCGCGTCTTTCGCGGTTAGCTCGTTGCCCGTCCATGTGAGACTTTTTCTTACCTTGTGTGAGACAAAGTCTCATTTTTCCGTGCGCGTGCCGAGCGGCACGGATCGCGGGTGGAAACGAGGTATTCACCGGCAACACGGTAATAGCACCATACGACCCAAATAACTTGGCGGCAGGCTGGGGACAGCCGCGGTATGACCAGAACGGCGGCGCCGGCGATACGATCAACAGTGATATCGTCGTCGATCAGGCTCTCGACGGAACGTCAGCGATCACCGACTTCGTGCTCGGCGTTGCCGAAAAGTAACCTCTCCGGCATTCAACAAACAAAAGGCGGGCTCCGGCCCGCCTTTTCTCTGCTTTGTACAGTTCGAGCACTCGATAGATAGTAAACACGCGCAAATACTCATCGCAAGCACGTCACGAGCCGCCGCCTATCAAAGGGCCAACTGGATACTGCATTGAGCTGAGAGAGCGAAAACGAAGTTCTTGGAGCCGGCGACTGGAATCGAACCGATTTGTTAACGCTCTGCTGAACCAATATCCGATGTCCGGAGGGAGCCAAACGAACCACGGACTGCGGTCCTTGACTGCTGGATCGGTATCAACATACGGGTCCCACACGCCGGCCGACCGGCACGACGGGCCGATATCCGGCTCCGCGACGAAATCGACGTTGTCTATCACGCTCTGGACCGAGATGACGCGCTGTGCCGGGTTGAAAGCAAAGCGCTTCGACGTGACGCCGATGACATAGCTCTGCCCTGCCTCGACGTCGTCGAAACGGTACCAGCCGAACGGCCCGGTCAGTGCGTTCCGCCGCGTGCCGTCCCGCGAGGTCAACGTTACGTTTGCGTTCCGGATCCCGATGCCGTCGCTGGTCGTGATACGCCCGCCGATCCGGACACTGGCCGCGGTCGGCGCATTTGTCGCGAGGGTGAACGGCGAGAGGGAATCCGTCACTCCGCAAACATAGCGGTTCCCTAAGCCATCGTCCCGGTATTCGGTCGTGCGGTCGACGAAGACCCCGCCCTCGCCGTGCAGGAGCCTGAGCGACATGAATTCGGCCGTCGTCATCGAACTCGGCACACCGAGGCAGGCCGTGACCGGCGGCGAATATTCACCCGTCATGACGATGTCGTACGACGGACAAGACGGGCAAAGTGCGAAGCCCGACGGCAGGTCGCCCTGCCCCAACGGGTTATCGATGAACGACGTCAAACCGGCGACCGATACACCGGCATAGGTCACATACGCGTCCGTCACCGACGCGATCACGTTGATGCCCACGTTAGTCGGCACTTCAAATGACGAATCGCAAACGTCGCCTATGCCGTCTCCGTCGCGGTCGGCTTGCGGGGTGAACAAGGGAAACAGGTCTGTGGTGGCACTGCCGTGAACCTTGGTCGGTGCGCCGCCGCCAATGCGCGCGACGAATAGTCCGGCGTTTGTATTGTTTCGATATATGATCCGCATCCCGTCGGCGCTGAAAGCCGGTGTCGTTTCAGCATCCGCCGAGCCGGTGACCCGAACCTGATTAGTTCCGTCGGCAACCATCGTGTAGATATGAAGTATTCCGCCGCCACGGCCGGAAACGAACGCGATATTTGTTCCGTCACCGTTGTACGAGGGAGCAAAATTAGACCCGCCCGTATCAGTCGTCAGCCGCACGACATTTGTCCCGTCCGTATTCATCGTAAATATGTCCCGATATATGATGCTGGACACGGTATAACTGCGGTCGAACAAAATGGTCGCGCCGTCCGGGCTGAAGCTCGGGTTGAAAGCCTGTCGTGCGCCGACGTCGGTCAGCTGCACCTGATTAGTTCCGTCGGAGTTCATAATGAACACGTTTTCGCGATTGTTCACTCGTTTTGAGATGAACGTTATCTTGGTACCGTCGGGACTGAAGGCCGGCTGATTATTGCCTCCGGCGATGTTTGTGAGCTGCGTAACTCCCGTGCCGTCGGAATTCATAACATAGATCTCATCCCGGTTGTTCGTCCGGTTCGACGTGAATACTATCCGGCTGGCGTCACGATTGATCTTGGGCATTTGGTCGTTCGCCGTGTTGTTCGTCAGGCGGTTGAGATGAGAACCGTCTGCGTTCATCGAATATATCTCGGAATTGCCGTCGCGGCTCGTCGAGAAAACGACGCGGTAATCATTCGCGTTCAGCGGACAATTGTCGTCCGTATCGTTGATGCCGTCGTTGTCGTCATCTGCGTCGCACGCATTGCCCATCCCGTCGCCATCAGTGTCGAGCTGATTCGGATTGGCATTGATCGGACAATTGTCGGCGGCATCCAGGATTCCGTCATTATCGTCGTCCGGATCACAAGCGTCCCCTAGGCCATCGCCGTCGGTATCGGACTGATCAGCATTTGGTACGCTCCGACAGTTGTCGCAGGGATCGCCGACGCCATCGTGGTCCGAGTCAATGAGTAGATACG
>JAKOVX010000028.1 GCA_029781855.1 Acidobacteriota bacterium
GTTCTTCGGGTCGATGATGACCTTCATCGTCGTGCCGTGGCAGATGTATCAGTTGACCCAGTCGTCGGCAATGGTCGGCTACATCTCGCTCGCCGAATTCGTCCCGATGGTGACCCTGGCGTTTGTGGGCGGCGCTCTCGCGGATTTCCTCGACAAACGCAAGATGCTGCGCTTTACCGAGGTCGGCCAAACGATCGTGACGGCGATCTTGCTTGGAAATTCCTTTCTGTAGGAACCGAAGATCTGGGTTTTGTTCGTTGCCGTAGCGATGCACGCCGGCCTCGCCGCGTTACAGCGTCCGGCATTCGAGTCTTTTATTCAAAGGGTCATACCGGCCGAGATGATGGCGGCGGTAATGGCGCTGAATTCGATCAGGTTCAGTATTGGAATGATCATTGGGCCGGCGATCGCAGGTGTGATCGCCACCCAACTCAGTCCGTCGGTGGCTTATTCGATCGATCTTGTCACGTTCTCCGCATCGCTGGTTGCTGTATTTATGCTCCAGTTCGTTCCGCCTCCCGAAAATGCGGAAAAGCCGAGCTTTCAGTCGATCAAACGGGCGTGGAAATATGCATTCAGCCGACAAGAGCTTGTTGGGACCTATTTCATTGATATTGCGGCGATGTTCTTCGCGTTTCCACAGGCGTTGTATCCGGCACTGGCCGTGATTTACGGTGACAAATATGTTGGCTTCTTCCCGGCAGCGATCGCTTTTGGGGCATTGGCCGCGGGACTTACGTCGGGATGGACGCGCCGAATTCAGCGGCACGGCCTGTTTGTAACGATCGCCGCCGTTTTGTGGGGCGTTGCGATCTTGTTTTTCGGTCTGGTCGAGAGTCTGGTGCCGGCTTTGATTCTGCTGGCCGTTGCGGGATTTTTCGATATGATATCCGGCATATTCCGAGGTGCGATCTGGAATCAGACGATCCCCAATTATCTCCGCGGCCGCCTCGCCAGTATCGAAATGATGAGCTACCTGACCGGTCCAATGCTCGGCAGTGCTAAAATGGGTATCGTTGCTGAACGTTTCGGTGTCCGGGTCGCGTTGGTATCGGGCGGGGCCTTGTGCATTGTGTCGGTCCTCGGAGCGGCTGTGCTGTTGCCAAAATTTGCGTCTTATGACGGCCGCGAAGGCATAAAGCAACGCGAGATCGAAGAAGCCGAGCGTTCCGAAATGATGCGGGTCTCGGAGGCGGAATTCTAATTTATGGCAATTGTAAGAAAACGGCAGATCGAAAACCTCGAACAGATGAACGGCGAGCAGCTGGAAGCATTTCTCAATGCAATGCCGGCCGGACAGGAGTCGATGAGCTCATTACTGGACTATGTCGAGGACGAATTGTACGACTCAGAGTGTGACCACACGCTTCGTCATGCGATGCGATTCATGATGCAAAACGGCCTAAATTTCCCGAAGATCACAAATTGGCTCAATGAAAACGGCGGCTACTGCGACTGCGAGGTTATGAAACAGATCGCACCGTATTGGCGTGCGAAATTCGGCGACGACTGACGGGCAATGTCACCGTTTTCCGTTTAGCATATCCTTCAGATACTTCCCGGTAAACGAACCCTTAACTTTTGCGACCTCTTCCGGCGTGCCTGTCGCGACGACTTCGCCACCGCCGACTCCGCCCTCAGGGCCGAGGTCAATTACGTGATCGGCGGTCTTGATGACGTCCATATTGTGTTCGATCACGACGAGGCTGCCGCCGCCGTCGATCAATGCACCAAATGCCACCAACAATTTATTGATATCGTCGAAATGCAATCCAGTGGTTGGTTCGTCGAAAATGAACAGCGTCTTCGAAGAGCTCTTTTGCGCCAGATGTGACGCTAGCTTGACACGTTGAGCTTCGCCGCCCGAGAGCGTCGTTGCGGATTGACCCAGCCTCAAATAACCGAGTCCAACGGCATCGAGCACTTTCATTTTCGAAATGAGTTTGGGCACGTCCTTAAAGAACAAGATCGCCTCTCGGATCGTCATCTGCAGGACGTCGTGGATACTCTTTCCCTTGTATTTGACGTCGAGCACGTCCTGCCTGAAACGTGTTCCGCGACAGTCTTCACAAGTTAATTCAACGTCCGCCAGAAACTGCATCTCGATCGTGACCAAACCGCTGCCCTGACAAAATTCGCAGCGGCCGCCGGGGACGTTGAACGAAAAGTGCGATGCACTGAACCCTTTCGATTTGGCTCCGTTGGTCGCTGCGAACACCTCGCGGATCGAATCATACGCCTTGATATACGTTACCGGATTTGATCGGGGCGTTCGCCCGATCGGCGACTGGTCGACGAGTATAACGTCGTCGACGATTTCGGCACCTCGGATCTCCTTGTGAAAACCGACGGCCGAGTTCCATTCGCCCCGCTTCTTCTTTAAGCCGGCATAGAGAATATCGTGTACGAGCGTGGATTTGCCGGATCCGGAGACACCCGTTATGCAGACGAGCATATCGAGCGGGATCGTCACCGAAATATTCTTAAGATTGTGCTCCCGGGCTCCGACGATCTCGATCGCGTCCTTAGTAACCGGCCGGCGTTTCTGCGGCACCTTGATCTGGGCGTCGCCGCGAAGGTATTTTGCCGTCAGCGACGTTTCGTTTTTCATCAATCCGGCGAGATTTCCGGCATAAACCAGCTCGCCGCCGAGTTCACCGGCATAAACACCAATATCAACAACGTGGTCTGCCGCACGCATCGTCTCTTCATCGTGCTCGACCACGACAAGGGTATTTCCGATGTCGCGAAGATTTTCGAGAATTCGGATCAGCCGGGAATTGTCCCGCGGATGGAGGCCGATACTTGGCTCGTCGAGAACGTACAGTGTGCCGACCAGAAGGGAACCTAAATTGGTGGCGAGTTGGATCCGCTGAGCCTCCCCTCCTGAGAGAGTCGCCGCGAGTCTGCCCAAGGTGAGATAGTCGAGGCCAACCTCCACCAGGAATTTGAGCCGCCGCCTAATTTCCAGTAGCAATTTTTCAGCGATCTTCGATCGTTCATTATCAAGCTCCAACGATTCGAAAACCTCATACGCGTCGGCGATCGACATCGCGACGATCTCAGGCAGCGAATGCGTCCCGATCTTGACATCGCGGGCCTCCTGCCGCAGCCGCTGGCCGTCACAGTCCGGGCACTTCGTGTAACCACGGTATTTCGCCAAAAAAACGCGAACGTGCAGCTTGTATTTCTTGGTCTCGAGAAATTGGAAAAAGCCCTTCAAGCCGCGCCATCCTTCATCGCCGTAAATAATGCAGTTTTGCTGAAAATCGGGAAGATCAGCGAATGGGACCTTGATGTCGATGTTCGCCGATGCTGCGTAACGCAATAGTTCTTTCTGTGCCCATGCGTGGGTCGGCCGCGTGAATGGTTCGATCGCGCCGTCTTTTATAGACTTGAGCTGGTTCGGAATAACAAGTCCATAGTCGATGCCGATCGTGTTGCCGAAACCCTGACATGTCGGGCAGGCACCGAACGGCGAATTGAAACTGAACAAGTGCGGTTCAGGTTCCTCGTATCGTGTACCGTCGTATTTGCAGATAAATTGGTCGGAAAATTTTAGTTGCTGTCCATCCACGGTCTCGACGATCGCGGCGTGGCCTTCGCGAAAGCATATCTCGAGAGAATCGACCAGGCGCTGCCTGATCTCATGGTCTGCTTTAAGCCGATCGATCAGAACGAAAGTGTTGTCGAAATTGTCGAACGGATAATCTTCCGGCTTTTGAAGCTCGATCATCTCGCCGCCGCGATATAGCCGCGAAAAGCCCTGCTGGAGAAGCGAGATCAGAAACGCTGTCGAACTGAGGTCTTTTACCGAAGCCTTTGGCTTTGCCTTCTTCGCAGTTTTGACGATCTGCCGTGAAACCGCGTCCTGAATTGGGAACAATACGTAAAATCTCTCGCCTTCCGCCAGATCCGCCAGGATCTCATCAGCCGCCGATTCGGGCGAATCTTTCTTAACTTCACGCTGGCAAATATGACAGATCGTTTGTCCGGCACGAGCGAACAGCAGCCGCAGATAATCGTAGATCTCGGTCTGCGTCGCAACGGTCGATCGTGGATTCTTAGTAGCATTCTTCTGCCGGATCGCGATCGCGGGCGAGATGCCTGTGATCTCGTCGACATCCGGCTTGTCCATTCGCTCGAGGAACTGCCGGGCATAGGCCGATAGTGACTCAACATATCGCCGCTGGCCTTCAGCGTAGAGCGTGTCAAACGCGAGCGAAGATTTACCGGAACCTGAGACGCCTGTTACGACGGTAAGTTTGTTGACAGGCAGCGAGAGCGAGATGTTTTTGAGGTTATGGACCCTTGCCCCGCGTACCTCGATCTGTTCTTCTTTTCGTTTCACAGCTTGCATTACTAACTATCCCGGCATAAGGGCAAACTGTGATTTTAACAAATTCGTGTCACGCGAACAAAATCATGCTCTTGACGTCATGACTTGCAGACTTGGACAGAGCGATCAATATCCACACATCTCGCGTTCGGTGGCAGATCCGCCTATTTGGACTTCGCTCTATATTGTTTGAAGACTGCGGACTTGTGAGCTAGTTTGGCCCGCGTGAAAGCAAACACCGGCGAAAACGTTTGCGGCCGGATTGACGGATGCGAGGGAACACTTACGGTCCAGTTCGAGTTCTGGTCTTCAAAAGTGACTGAAAATTTCAATTCGCCTTGTTCGACATCAAACGGCTCAAATTCGTTGACGGTGACGCCCCAACTCGACGAACTAAAGGCCGCAAGATGTATCGACTCCGTGAATTGAGACCGGCTGAACGACACGATGCCATTTGCTTCTCGAACGCTGCGGACTTTCCATGCGGCGGTCATATCCTTCAACGACGGCGGCTCCATTACAGTGCGTAGATCAACGTCGACTAGCGGAACCGGATCGGCCAGAAAATGGATCCTGTTCCGGACGTAAAGCGGAAAATCCTGACCGTAGTTCCGTTTCAATTCCTTAAAAAAGCCAAGTTGCACGTTCACGTCAGCCGGCAATTCTTCAATAGGAGACTCGATGCGGGCAGGAACGGCAAACATTGAGATCCCCTGCGGTATTAGCATCCCGTTCGGTCCGAGAAACCTTTCGCGTACGTCGATCAGCGCTCGTATGCTCTCCTCGCCCAGGGCGTTGCCGCCAAAAAGCTCGGCAACAATTACGTCGAATTTTCCCTTGATCTTGGCGTCGTTAGAGCGGGCGTGAATGATCTCGATCCTATCGCCGACACCGTTTTCAACGGCATGTTTATAAATGACAGGTATTAGGCATTCTTCCGATTCGACAGCGACGACCCTTTTTGCACCAAGTTTCGCAGCAAGGATCGCCCAGACGCCGGTTCCGGCCCCAACGTCGAGAAATGACGTTTCGGGTGTGACACTCGCAGCTATCGCCGCCGAAAGCATACGGTTTCGGGCCCCATCCGCCAGCATCACCTGGTGGTAACGCAGAACCTCGGGCAGATGGGCGGCATAGTGTGCGTCCTTTTCGCTTCGTTTCATTTGCTATGATCGATCAACGTTCGCCGTCACCATCGGGAATCGTAACGGCTAAAATTATCGCGCCACGTATCCGATACTTCGTGTTCAAGAATTGGAATTGAGCCTTCTAAATTGATCTTGGACGATAATTCCTTTCGCAATCGATACGTCCGGCCATTTGGCGAACACACAGTAATAACGATCCGCTCATCGCCTCGTTTTGAAACGGCTGCGAACCGCCAATCCAGCTTTGAACGCACGATCAGACGTGAACCGACCGGCAGTTGTTCGAGCGTTATTTGAGTTTCGGCAAGTTCCAAGATTTTCGATAATTGTCGTATACGTCTTTTGGTAACTGAACCAAATAGGGATTCTTCTTCGGATCGAGCCAGGCAACGATCCGCTCCATGTTTCGCCTTTCCATCGCTGTACACCCCGAAGTCCCGGTCTCTGCGTCCTTCCAAACGTGCAGGAAAATGCAGGATCCGCGGCCCTTGACCACCGGAAACGAGTTATAACCAACAAATAACCCAAGTCCGTACTCGTCGCCGACTGCGAGCATCTTCTCTGAACTCTTCCAGTCGAAATTGCCCACCTGCATGCGGTTTACGATCCGGTTGTAAAACATCGAGTTCGTATCATCGACACATTCCGTAAACTCGTCAAGTTTCGTGTAAGGCATCGTCACGGCGTTCGGCTTGGAACCAGAACCGAATGAACTTGTCACTGGGAATCGTCCGGCCGGTGCGTTGCCGTCACCTTCATTCTTGGACTTCAACCCCGCTGATTTGTTTTCCGCTTCATCGCCCCATGCGAGTCCGTTGCGGCCGACTACTACCTCAAAGTCGTCCCCGGTCGCCTTCCATTTTGACCGTGAATCCTTTCGTTCAAACAGCCGGGCCCGACCACCGATCGCCATCCAATCTTTTGTCGTCACCACGACCGCCTGCAGCGATCGATCGAATGGGACCTTGACCGGCACAGGTTCGGGCGTCTTGACTTGGGCGGACAGCGAAACGGCTGCAATGATCGTGGCGAAAAGGGACGCGATGAGTCTCATCTTAGTCCTCAAAGACCGAATCGACCGCACCCGGCTTCTTGACGACAGCGTATAGCCTGATCCCAAGCGAGATCATTACCACCGAGATCCCGATCCAGATAACTACCCAGACAATACCCGGCAGCCCGGTTGCAGCCGCCATATTCGACGCATCATTTTGCAGGTCCGAGCCGACCAACGGAGCGTTAATAAAGAACACTGTCTTAAGGTCCGAGAGTGAATTCAGCAAGCACTGGATGGCGAGAAAGGCGACCGAGAAATTCGCAACCTTAAAAGAAGCGTATTTGCTAAGTGCGATCAGGGCAGCCGAAAGGACGGCACCCGAAATAACAGTAAACAAAATACTCGAAAATGCGACGTTCAGAGAGAAAATGTGGAAGACCGGGCTGATGATGCCGAACACGACGGTAATGGCAGCGATAAACGCTCCGGATGCGAAAAGTACCTTGTGCGGCGAAACGGCCTTGCGGATAAGGAGCAGCATCAAAACCCCGAAAACGGTCGTCCCGAGATAACCGGCACTTGAGGTTAACAGACCGCTGATCCAGCCCGAGGCCGCGGAATAGACCACGCCGCTTCCGTCCGAGGCTATCGTCAGGCTTTGCACCGATCCGCCCGTCAGGAAGGCGACGAGAGCGTGGCTCGACTCGTGTATGAATGTAACGAATAGCCTGATCGGGTAAACCAGATAGTCTGCATACGGAATGAACCACAACGCAACGGTCAGGATCGTCGCGATGATCAGTAAAATGACCTGCGGTTTCGCGTCTTCAGCCAGTTTGTATCTCATAATTAAAGACTCCCTAGATAACCAATACCTTGTACGTCCATTCTAGTCGAATGTTCGTCATTTGTCTCAACGAACTAAGCTCGGAGACTCGCCTGAAAGTTCACTCCCGCACAAAATCGGACTTTCCACCGCTTTTGGATTCGAGCCGGACTTCCGTGATAACGATATCCTTCTGGACCGCCTTACACATATCGTAAATGGTCAACGCAGCGACAGATACTGCCGTTAGAGCTTCCATTTCGACGCCGGTTTGGGAGCTGGTCACCGCCTCAGCTTCCAGATACACGCCGAGGTCGCGGATCTCGGCGGTCACGTTTACTTTAGAAAGGGCGATCTGGTGACACAAAGGTATCAGGTCCGAAGTTTTCTTTGCCGCCATTATCCCCGCGATCCGGGCGATCTCAAGCGGATCTCCTTTCGGCGTCGCACGTGAGCGTAATTTTTCGATCGTTGCTTCCGACATGACGACCAAGGCGGACGCGACAGCACGCCGCGTCGTAATGGCCTTCGCCGAGACGTCGACCATCCTCACTCGACCGTCTTTATCTAAATGTGACAGATCGCTCATAAATATTCGATGCGTACAACCTCGCCGCTGTTGACCGTTGTTCCCCGATCAACAAGGATCAGTGCCTCTGCCTGTGAAAACCCAACAAAATCAGACGATCCGTGCCATTTCAACTGCTTAGCTATCAGACGGCCTTCTGTGTCCGAGGTCAATCTGGCCGGTAGGTAAGTGTCACGCTCGCGAGCGGCGCGGACATCTCCGGAGGCTATCGCATGTCCCGTCCGCGGCTCGAAGGATTTTGTCCCTTGAAGAATCAACAGCGACGGCCGAACGAAAAGATGGAACGTAACGGCCGCAGATACCGGATTCCCCGGCAACGCGAAAACAAGCGTCTCATTTAACCGTGCAAAAACAGCGGGCTTACCCGGTTTCAGCCGGACCCTTTCAAAAAAGATCTCGGCCCCGAGATCGCCGATCGCGGCCTTGGTCAGATCATATTTCCCGACGGAAACGCCGCCGGTGAGAATCAGGACGTCCGAATCGGCAGCGGCAGCTTTGATCTGGGCTTGCAACGCCGAAAGGTCGTCTTTGGCGTTCGGTAAGATCTTCGTGACCGCTCCGACGCGACGGGCAAGTGCCTCGAGCATAACCGAATTCGAATTCCGGATCTGGTCGCGTCCCGGCGTCTCCTCGATCTCAACTATCTCACTGCCGGTTCCCAGTATCGCGACACGCGGCATCGATCCAACCTTGACCCGCGAATATCCGAACGAAGCCAACGGCGCGATCATATTAGCCGTTATCGCTTCGCCGCTACGAAATATTGTCTCGCCTTTTCCGATCTCGGTGCCTGCGCTGACGATGTGTTGCCCGGATCTGGTCGACTCAAGGATCTGGATCCTCGATCCGATCTCTTCGTTGGCGCGCGTAAGTTCGATCTTCTGGACCGAGTCCGCCCCGGCCGGGACCGGCGCTCCCGTCATAATGGCAACGGCTTCGCCCGCCCCGAGCGTCTTATGCCATCCTCGTCCCGCTGCTGATTCGCCAACGAGTTCAAGTTCGACAGGTGCGTCGACAGTGTCAATGGACCGCACCGCGTACCCATCCATCTGCGAACGGTCGAACGGCGGGATATCCATGTCGGCGACAATGTCCTCGGCGAGGATACGGCCGACGCTCGCAGACAGTCCGATCATCTCATGCCCGAGTCGCTCAGTATTGCGGACGACGAGGTCGATGGCTTCATTAACGGTGATCATTGAAATCCCTGATCTTCGCGAAACAAAACGCAAAGTGATAAAATCGACGTTGGCAACAGGATGAAAATCTTATCATATCAAAATTTAAGAGAGGGAAATTAAACACCGTGATCGAACTTGAATTAACCGAAGAACACAAAGCGTTGCAGCAGACCGTCCGCGAATTTGTCGCCGGCGAGGTTGCTCCGTTTATCAAGGAATGGGATGAAAAAGCTCATACCGAACGCTCGATCTTTCCAAAAATGGCCGAGCTTGGATTGCTGGGCGTCTGCATACCCGAACAATACGGCGGAGCGGGTTTTGACTACATTTCGCTTGGACTCGTGTGCGAGGAGCTAGAGGCATGCGACACGTTTTTGCGTGTTGTTATGTCGGTTCACGTCGGCCTCAATAGTTTGAGTGTCTACAGTTGGGGGACCGAAGAGCAGAAACAAAAATACCTCGTCCCGCAGGCCAAGGGCGAAAAGCTCGCAACCTTTGGCCTAACTGAACCAAATGCCGGATCGGATGTCATCGGGATGAAATCTTACGCTCGCCGGGACGGCGACGACTGGATACTCAACGGCGAAAAAATGTGGATCTCGCTCGCGGACGTCGCGGACAATTTCCTCTTTTTCTGCTGGACTGACCCTGAAAAACAGAAAGTACGTGATCACTCCGGCCTGAGCTGCTTTATTGTCGAACGGTCGATGCCCGGATTTTCGAGCGGAACGCTGCACGGCAAGATGGGTATCAGGGCGGGCAACACCGGATACTTTTCGCTGCAGGACGTGCGGGTCCCGAAGGAGAACATGCTCGGGAAAGAAGGCGAGGGCTTTAAGATCGCGATGTTCTCGCTTGAGAACGGACGTTACACGGTCGCCGCAGGTGCAACCGGCGTCATCAAGGCCTCGCGCGATGCTGCTGTCGCATACGCAAATACTCGTGAGGTTCAGGGCCAGACCATTGCTAATTTCCAACTCGTAAAACAGAAGATCGCGAATATGGAGGCCGACTATCAAATGTCGCACCTCCTTTGGGCGAAATGCGGATATTTGAAAAACACCGGCCAGCCGTCGGCCCGGGCGGCGAGCCTTGCGAAATGGCAGGCGACGACGCGTTCGGAAACTGCCGCCTCGATGGCGATCGAGATCCACGGGGCAAACGGCTACACCAACGATTACCCGGTCGAACGTTACCTGCGTAATTGCAAAGCCGCTGTGATCTACGAAGGCACGCGTGACATTCACACCCTTATGCAGGCAGATTGGGCACTCGGGTTGAAGAAAGAAAAACAGGCGAGGGTCATTTTGCCGCCGTATGAGCCCGAGGCGAGCAAGGACGCGGCTGCCTAGGTCGGTTTGACATACAAAAAAAGGGCGGGAGATTCAAACCTCCCGCCCTTTGTCGATTGCGAATGTTCGCACTCAACTACATTTTCTTGATGCTCTTGAAGAAATCCTTGACCTTGTCAGCATCCTTCTCGAGGCTGGACTTTGCAGCATAGATGTTAACCAGCACTGCCTTCTTGGGGCCTTTGACGATGGTCAGTTCCCAGGCCACGTCCTCACCTTCATTTTTTGCGGTACCACTGAGCGACGTGGTTTCCATGCCATCCTGGGTTCCCTTGGAGCCCTTGTTCACGACCTTGACGTCATCCAGGTAGTCGTCGATATCTTTTGCAGCATCGGTGACGACGGTCTCGTAGTCTCCGTCTTTCGGGACGGTGAAGCGGATATCCACGCCTTCGTCCTCAGACTTGACGACTGTATCTTCACCGTCTTTGCTGAACTTAAAGCCCTTAGGAACGGTGAACTGAATGCCGGCTTCGTCGATCTTGATGACCTGGCCGTCAGTAGCCGGAGCGGTTGCGGTGTTCGACGCGGCGGTGTTTGTATTAGTGTTCGCCGAATTGGTGTTTGACGCGGTGTTGGTATTCGCAGGTTTATTTGCGTTCGAAGTATTGGCTGCAGGCGCTCCGCAGGCCGAGAAGAGAGCCGCCGTGGCGGCAATGCTGAGTGCAATAATGATGTTGGTTCTCATTCGATGTTTCCTATTTTCCTCTTTCAAAGTAATTTTCCAAATCAGCTGATCTCGAACTAAATACTGATATCAGCAAACTCGAAATATTAACAGTTTCAACAGCTAATGCAAGTACGCGGGAAACAAAAAGAGCCCGCTTGGTTGCGGGCCTAATTCCAACTAGCTTTGGGTTGAAAACTATTTCGGTTTGTTGGTGTTCGAACCAGTAGTAACAGTCTGGATATCGGGACTTCCACCCGTGAATTTCCACTTGCCGCCTTCATTGATAAAACTGAAAGCGGTCCAGTTCAAATATGCTCCACCCTTCAGTTCCGCGACTGCCTTGTCGCCCTCGATCTTCTCGTTGCGGACCTCGACCGGTTTGTCCGGAATCGTGTCGTATTCGGCTAGATAAGCCGCCATTCCCGTCTTTTTCTCGGCTTTCATATCTGCCTGAACCGACTTTATAAAGGCGGCGGAAAGGACGTTCGCGAGTGCCGCATCGTCTTTCTTCTTCAAGGCGTCGTAATAGGCTTGGACCACCGGAGCGATCGTTGGAGCGTTGTTGGTCGTCTCGGCGACCGGTTTCTTGGTCGTTTCAACCGGACTGTTTGTGTTTGTCGCAAGATTGCTGTTGCCGGTATTCGTCGAGTTGGCTGTATTCACGACGTTAGATGCCCCGCCGCCGCAGGCTGCGGCCGCCATCGCAGCAAGTATTATTAGTAAACTAAAAAAGGTTCTATATTGCATAAATCGTCTATGTTTATCGTTAGAATTTAGGGGTTAAGTATAATAAACTTCAGCCAAATGAACAAAACTTCCGAGATCGAATGGTGTCGCCGCTTCCTCATCGAGAAGCTCCCTGAACCGCTAACCCGGGCCAGTAGCCATTTGCAAATATTCGACAGCTACGTAGAAAATACACGGCTGCGGCTTCGCCGGATCCGCGACCCGTATACAGGTTCGTGGACACGGTCGCTTCAGCAGCTAATATTCTCCAGCGAACCGGGATCCAATCTTCGAAAGGTCGCGGAGATCCACTTGAATGACGCAGAATATTCGAAGTTTCAACGATTCGAGGGACGAGAGATCCGAAAAAACCGGTATTTTCACGAGATCGATCGATCTGTGTTCACTTTTGACGTCTACCTTGGCGATCTGGCAGGGCTGACGACCGCCCGCGTTTGTTTTGAAAACACGGATGAGATGACAGCCTACGAACCGCCCCGATTCACGATATTTGAGATCACGAACGATCCGTTCTTTGCAGGCGAAAATCTGGTCGGCAAGCACTACCTGGAAGTCAGGGCTGAAGTAGACAAACTGGGCCTGCAATTGCCGCGATCCATTGAACTGGCGGACGAATAAAAAAAGGTGGAGCGATCTCCACCTTCCCAACTTCCATAAGTGATCTGAATCATTGTTTTCGCGGGTTCGCCTTCACTGCTTTTTCTAGAGCATCGTAGATCTGAAGGTAGATCTTTGTCTCTCTCGGTATCAGTGTCGTCCAGTTTTCACCACCGCGATTTATGTATCCGGGAAGCTTTGCCGGGTTTGAATTGTACCCGGCCGCCATAAGCTGTTCCTGGGTTGCGATCCCGGTCGCAAGTGCATCGGACACTGTCGATCTCGACGACAGGTCGTTCCAGGTCATCTGCATATAAAGAAGCATCGCTTGCGTTGCGTTGACGTGGTTTCGCATTCCATCCACGAAATCCGGATCGAGCGGAACGTTTGGATACTGTCGCCGGATCATCGCATACGTTGACGGGATCATTTGAACCATTCCACCCGCACCAGCCGAACTCACAGAGTATCGATACGTTTGACCCTCGTTCAAAGCATAAAGCGTGAAAATATCGTTGAATACATCTGCCGGAATTTCGGTCCTGAATCGAAGGTGGTCGACATGCTCAACCGTTGCCAATCTCTCAGCAATGTCGGCAACTTTCGGCTGGATCTTGATCCCGCGTTGGCTGAGCCGCTCGCGGGCGATCTCGATCACATTGTGAACGTAGAATTGACCCGCTCCGACAACCTCAGGCGTCACCAATCCGGGATGAGTCGACATGTAATACGCCGTCTCGATAAACCGACCGCCTTTTTCGACAGGATACTGAACTAGCAGCGGCAACTCAGCCTGGCCATTCAAATCCGTGATGGTCACTGGCGTATTGACACCGTTGGCCCTGATTGTTCGGGCGATCACCTGTTTTCCGTGCGTCGAGGTCAAACCCATTGCGGTGTCCGGGGTCAGGAACTGATCCTTCGTCAAGACGACGTAATCGATCTGCTGAAGATTCCAGTCATAGTAAGCTATGCGAACCACGCTCGTGAACGCTTCCGGTTCGATCGCAGCGGTCGTTACCGGCCGGACCTGCATTTGACGCTTAGCTTCGGCGATCTTGCTCTTTATCTGTGAAAAGCTGAGGCTCCGATATGATTGATTACGGCTCGGTTCAGATCTGTCGGGGCTGATAACAATAGTCGCAGGCTGTGCGGGCCGCGGTGCGGTGACCGGCGTCGGCTTCGGCATCGGTATAGTTTCCGTGACGATCACGTTCGGGTTCGCAGGAACCGTACGCGGCCGACTCGTCTGGGCGTGAACCGAGAGTGACGTTGCCAAAAGCAGTGAAATGCCGACGGTCGAGCGTAATATCATAGGATTAAAGCGGAGAGTTGCGAAAGGTTTGGGATTCCATGGAGGCCACGACGATCGCTATCATAAGATTCCAACATTCGTGCAGCAGTTGTCAAGCGTTTTAGAATTATTTATGCAATGCACAACTAGACGTTATGGCAGGCTGGATTTGTCTCAACCGCTAACATAATATATAAAAAGGCTTTATCTATTTTTGTACGTTCATGGTAATGAAGAAATTATTCGGAACAGATGGTATTCGCGGTGTTGCAGGAGAATTCCCGCTTGATCCGGGGACGGTCGTTGTCATCGGCGCGTCGCTCGCCCGTCATTTTGAAGAGATCATGGGCCGGCCGCCGCGATTTGTCAGCGGCCGCGATACCCGCGAATCAGGCGAGTGGATCGAGCACGCATTTCTCGCCGGGGCCACCAGCGCAGGAGCTGATTGCTATTCCGCGGGCGTGATCACGACTCCGGGTGTGGCGTACATCACAGCTGAATACGAATTTGACGCCGGCATCGTCATCAGCGCTTCGCACAATCCTTACAAGGACAACGGGATCAAGATCTTCTCACCGACCGGCAAAAAGATCGACGACGATACTGAAAGGAGGATAGAAAACGATATAGCCGCTGGTTTAGACGTCGCTCCAGCCGATCTTTTGATCGACTACTCTCACGCGGCGGAGTTTCGGACATCGTACATCAAGCATCTTTCCGAAACGATAAAACAGTCCACCGCCGGTTTTAAGATCGTGATCGATTGTGCCAATGGTGCTTCATCGTCGCTTGCGCCGGAGATCTTCGAAAATCTGAAGGCGACCGTTGTTGTTATAAACGATTCGCCAAACGGCCGAAACATCAACGACGGCTGCGGCTCGCTGCATCTCGAGAAACTGCAGGCCGCCGTGCTTGAGGAAAACGCGGACCTTGGCGTTGCGTTTGACGGTGACGCGGATCGGGCGTTGTTCGTCGATGAGCGGGGTGCGATCGTCGATGGCGATGCGACGCTTTGGATAATGGCGAGATATCTGAAGGAGCACGGGAAACTTGCTAATTCGAAAGTCGTCGCCACGGTAATGAGCAACATCGGACTCGAAATCGCACTCGGGTCGATCGGCGTCGAACTGCTGCGGACTCCGGTTGGCGATAAATACGTTCTTGAGGAACTGTTGAATTCCGGTGCGGAGATCGGCGGCGAGCAATCCGGACACATTATCGTGCCGGAGAACAGCCTCGTCGGCGATGGCATGATGACCGCTCTGATGGTAATAAACGCGATCCGCGAAAAGGGTCTGACGCTCTCAGGAGCTACATCTGGATTCTCCGCTTATCCGCAGATACTGGTAAATGTGAAGGTCCGCGAAAAGGTGCCGTTCGAAAATGTCGCGGCGGTCTCGGCTGCAGCCAAAGAGATCGAATCTGAGCTCGCCGGCCACGGTCGACTTCTACTGCGTTATTCCGGCACGGAGAATCTTGCTCGTGTCATGATCGAGGGCAGGGACCAATCCGAGATCGAGCAACTCGCCCATCGCCTTGCCGACATCATCCGCGAATCACTTGGATAATTGGTATCATTAACCGATGGCCGGGACGACACTTAAGATCGATATTTCAGGGCGCGGCGGTTCGTATGAGATTGCGATCGCCAATGGCTCGATCTCGCGCGTCGGAAGCTGGGCGAAACAGCATTCCGGAAAAGTAGCACGCAAGATCATCGTTGTGTCGAACACGACGGTCTTTCCGATCTATGGCGGGTTCGTGGCCGAGCAGCTTCGGTCCGCGGGTTTTGAAGTCGGAACGTGGCAGCTGAAAGATGGCGAAGTCCATAAGAACTGGAGAAACGTCGAAAAGGCGCTGAACGCATTCGCGGCTTTTGATCTCTCCCGAACCGATGCCGTCGTTGCACTTGGCGGTGGCGTGGTGGGCGACTTGGCCGGATTTGCGGCGTCCATTTATCTCCGCGGTGTTCCTTTTCTCCAAATACCGACCACGCTGCTCTCGATGATCGATTCGTCGGTCGGCGGCAAGACGGGCGTCAATTCCTCGGCGGGAAAGAATCGGGTCGGGAGCTTTTACCAGCCGAGCGGCGTTCTCATCGACACGGGCCTTCTCAAAACGCTTCCGCCTCGCGAAATCACCGCCGGCCTTTGCGAAGCCGTGAAACAGGGCGTGTTGTCGGGCCGCGAGCTTTTCAAAACAACGTCCGATTTCCTGTCAAGATACCCGGTCGCCGAAATGTCAAAGAATTTCGGCGAACGGGAATTTGGAAACGCGATCGACAGCCTCGTTGCCGCTCAGGTCGGATTTAAGGCGTCGATCGTCCGCGGAGACGAAAGGGAATCGACCGGCAGGGCCGATGCCCGGTCGCGAAAAATACTCAATTTCGGCCATACGCTCGCTCACGCACTTGAAAAGGTGACATCGTACAAGCATTTCAAGCACGGCGAGGCCGTTGGTTATGGAATCTTGTACGCCGCAGAGCTGTCGAAAATGCTTGCATTGACCGATGATAAGGTTGTAAACTTGTTGTACGATGTTGTGCATCGGACGGGTAGACTCCCGTCGTTGTCCGGCATCGACCCCGAAGAGGTCGTTGAGGCATTTCGATTCGACAAGAAACAGGTAGCCGGTTCGCTGCAGATGATCCTGATCAAAGGCATCGGAAAACCGGCGATCGTTAACGGAGATGGTATTCCCCGATCTACTCATATTAGAGCCCTCAAGCATCTGTTCAAGAAGCACCAATCCTAAAAGCTCTGTGTTCTAAGGAGTTTATTGCAATGAGTAATCTTTCAAACGTACGGTCCTCGGAGCGTGGAAGCGCCGGCGTGAAGTTCGCGATCTTTATGGTGGTTTTGATCCTGGCTGCAAACGCCGGGTATAACTACGTGCCTGTTGCTTATCAGGCCGAGAGCATGAGGTCCGATATGGCGACCGCCGTTCTTCAGGGAATGGCAATGCCTGGCAGGATCAATCCCGTCGACAATGTTCGCGAAAGGGTTCAGAAAGCAGCTGTAGCCAATGAGATACCTGAGGATGCCGAGATGGAAGTTTCACAAAAAGGAACGGTCATCCAGGCCCGCGTTGCCTATGAGCGGACGGTTTCAATTCTGCCGTTCGGGATCTACAAGTATCAGTACAAGTTCGACCACACCGCGACGCCGACCGGCTTTCTGTTGAAACAATAATTTTAAGTTAGGATCAAACGCCTGCGGCCAGAGCCTGTTGTATTTTCAAAGGCTGGATCTGGACGAGGCTTTCCGGCGCGTCGGCGAGCCATGTCGTTGGGCAAACGCCGCAGGTCGTGCATTTCTCGACTGCCGGGCACGGCAGGCTCGAACGAGACTCGAGAGCTTTCTCGTGTTCAGTTTTCAGGAATTCGAACGACAGCCCGGAATCTACGATCGACCACGGAAGATACTCCTCGTACGAACGGTCACGCGAAGTATGAAACGCCGGATCGATCCCGGTTTCACGCAACGCCCGGCCTACGTCGCCTTTCATCCTCGCAGCAAGGTCGATCGCTTTTGAAACCGTCCGGTCGCCCGATGAGAACAGGGCCTGTTCGTGGGCAATACGGGCCGACATGTAACGGACCTCGACATTCGGTATCTTGCTGAGGCCTTTGGCGACGTACTTTATCCGCCGTTTGAGTTCTTTTTCCTCGCAGATCGCGTCCCACTGAAGCGGCGTATTCGGCTTGGGTACGAACCCGTTCAACGACGGAATGATCTTGCCCGCCCGCCCAAATTTCTTTCCTGCCTCGAGCATCCGGTCCTTGATCCGCTCGACAAGGACGAACATTTCATCCAGGTCCTCATCCGTCTCGGTCGGCAGCCCGACCATCATATACAGCTTGATCGTCAGCATCCCGCGGTCGAATACAGCCCCGCAGATATCGACGATCTCGTCGTTGGTGAGATTCTTGTTGATCACCCGGCGAAGACGGTCCGAACCGGTTTCCGGTGCGACGGCGATCTGCTGGTCGCGAGATTCCACAAGTGCGTCAAGCAGTTCGTCGGAGATCTGGTCGAGTCTGAGGCTTGAGACCGAGATACGGTACTCCATCGCCCGCAATTCCCGGAGAATTGTAGAAATTTCAGGATGATCGCAGACGGCCGTCGAGACCAGCCCGATCTTGTTTGTCTTCGAACGCCACTCGCGGGCCTTTTCCAGGATGTCCTTGGCCGGAACGACCCGCGGCGGATAGTAATTGTAGCCTGCCCAGCAAAATCGGCATCCCTGCGAACATCCGCGTGATATCTCAACCAGCAGACGGTCGCCCATTTCCGCTTCCGGCGACCAGACCGCGGTCGAAGGGCAAAACGTGTCCTGATTTACCAGAAACTCCGCCAATTCCGTCTCGCCGCGTTTCAATGCTCGACGCAGCGTGCCTTCCTTCGGGTTGACCGATGCCAACGCCCGTCCAACGCGACGCGGGACGCCTTTCTCATTCGGAACGTAGTCGAAAACGGTGCCGTTGTCGTTGTAAATGACGTCGTACAGACTCGGGACATAAAATCCACGGCCGATCCGCGCGAGAGCCAGCAAGAGTTCGCGGCGTGACTCACTTTCGAATATGTTGTCGATCAGTTGATATGCAAGCACCTCGCCTTCGCCGACGGCGATAACATCCGTGAAATCCGCGATCGGTTCCGGGTTAAGGAATGACGCCGCACCGCCCATGATTACCAGCGGGTGGCCGTCGCTGCGTTCTGCGGCCCAAACCGGGACGCCCGAGAGCTGCAGCATCCGGGCCATGTTCAGATAGTCGGTTTCGAATGAGATCGAAAACGCGATGACGTCAAAACCCTTGACGTGCGATTGCGTTTCGAGCGACATCAGCGGCACGCCCGTCTTTTCGTATTCGATCAGCTCATTCGGGTCGGGCAGAAATACGCGTTCGCACACGACGTCAGGGATCGAGTTGAACAACTCATACATCGTGTGAAGTCCGAGATTCGCCATGCCGATGGCGTGTGTATTCGGATAACAAAGCGCAATCCGAAGAGCCGCGCGTCGGTTAACGACATATCCGCTCTCCGACGCCAGTTTCTTCTTGTAGCTCTCTATTATGCGTTTACTCATCGTTTCGCAAACCTAAATCGTAACAGAATAGCTTTCATTTTGATACAACAAAGCAGCCGGACGTAGAAACGGCCGCGTTGATCCCGCGGCCTCCGAGTAAGCAGTTTGTCAAATTTGGAGCTATTTTGACATGCATGTGAGCACGTTCAGTCTCTCACGCCTTAGTCGTCATCGCCGTCATCATCGTGATCCGAATCGTCATCGTCATCATCCTCATCCGAGTCATCGTCATCATCGTCGTGATCTGAGTCATCGTCGTCCGCGTCATCGTCATCATCCTCATCGTCGTCATCATCATCTGAGTCATCGTCGTCCTCATCCGAACTCAGTTTCTCAATAGCCGACGGAAGACGCACAAATTCGTCAGCGGGCCCCAATGCGTCAACAAGTGAGCCAAGGATCATTTTGCCGTCAAGAAACATCAATACACTTAATAGAATTTCTTTCATAATTTCCCCTTTTTGTTAATTGTTAAGTTCCAAACTCCCGACTCACGGCCGTCCGGAATGATCCAGTAATTATGACCCGGCGACGGCTACAACCCTGGGAATGTCATTTGAGAAGGCGGAAATCGATCTGCCCGCGGCGACACGTCAGGAGCAGCACTTTGATCAATTCTTCTTTTTGACTTTCTTTCCGTTGTTGCCGCCCGGCGTTATGTAATACGGGCGTGCCTGCACCTCGTAAACCTTATCGTCGTAATTTCCGTCGCCGTCGACATCGACCTTTACCTCGATCTTCGAACGCGTTCCCGGAGGTTTGGGCTCAGTCAGGTCGTAAGCGAGGCTGTATTGATTACGCAAAAGTGCGTTTATGCTCTGAAGGTACCCGGGCACCTCGCCCTCGAACGTCATTGAGAAATGCCGGCCGCCCGACTCTTTAGCGATCGTGTTCATCGCATTTTGAGCCTGCAGGAACGTCAGTCTGCCAGGCATTCCGCTGATGCTGTCGGTTGCGTCGAGGTACTGCTCGTACCTTTTATAAAACAGGTTCCCCGTGCTGATAATGTAGATCGGGACGCCCGCCTCCTGAATAATATGCCGGATCTCGTCGTAGTTAGTCTTGCTGAATGTATCGATGCCAGAGGCGACCAGTATGATAGCTTTTCGCTTTACCTTGAGGTCGACCATGCCGGCATAGTTTGCCGTATCCGACTTAGAATCGTCGAGCACGACCGAATCGCCCTTACCGCCGATCAGCGTAAATTTGAGAGCGTCCCAGAGGTTGTTTTCGCGAAATGCCGGACGGTTACGCAGGAGGATATCGATCGTCTGACGGATACGGCCGGGATCGTTCGTGAAATCAGTGATCGGCGTAGGCCGCATGTCAAAGGCGATTACCGACGCGTAGTCATTAGGCGGCTTAATGAACTGCGTAAGGAACTGGGCCACCGGTCGTATCACTTCGTAGGTGCCCGGCTCGAAATATCCGCCGGCGGCCGATCCGAAGATCTCGGTCCACTTGCTGTATTCGACCACCAGCGAAACGGTGATCGGTGCCTCGGGCGTCGAGAAACTGCTGATGTTCTGCTTGACGCCGTTTTCGAAGATCGCGAAATTCTCTTTCTTCAGGCCGGTAATGATCTGGCCGGTCTTTTTGTTGAGCACCACCGCTTCGACGTTAACGATGTTGGTCTCCACCTTTTCGATCGTCGGGTCGACGATCGCGTTTTTCTCTTCTTCAGCCCTTTTTTGATCTTCTTCCGCTTTTTTCCGCTCTTCTTCGGTCATCGGCTTTGGCCGCGAGTTCGCTTTGCCGTTGCCCGTTGTGTCCGGCCGCTGCGGCTTGGACTGTGACAACACAACCGTACTTACGCCGAACAAAAAGAACGTCAATAGAACAGCGTTTGAGATAACCGCGCGCAAAACCCGAGTTTTCATAGAGTTGACCTTATCGCTTTAGATACTGATTGTCCGCTTTTGGTTGGTCAAAATCAAGAAATGATTTGTTTTGCGATCTGACAAGAAAAGGCCCGTCATCGATTGACGGGCCCTTATGTCGTTTTGCAGTAGTTCTCTTAGTTGCTCTCGTCGGGCAAGATCTCCACCTTCACATTCAACGCACCTGAGTTGTCATCGAGATATCCTTCGTTGATCCCGAGGAACAACGCTCCATCGCGAGCCGCCGTAAATTCGCGTTCGCTGCCGATGTAAAGAAAGTCATTATTGTCGTCGCCGATGACCGCGATCAGGGCTCCGGTCGGAACATTCTTGAGCAGCTTTTGATCGTCCTTCAGGTCACCTATTCCCGAAGCCGTCGAGGTTTTCCCCTTGCCGAGCGATACCTGACCGTCGGCCGAGATGCGGATACGCTGGCCTTTCTTAACGACCCAACCCGAGTTGGTCCATCCGTTCGCGGTATTGTCGGCGAGAACCTTTACGTTCCAGGCGATCGGCGGAGCCGATCCTGTAGTGGTTTTGGAGGTGACAACCTTAGTTGGGATGTCCTTCGGAGACGTCGTCTTTGCCGGACTCTTGGAGGCGATCGTCGCCGTCCCGTTGGTGCGTATGGTTTGGTCCGTTACGACGACACGCGGAGGTTCCGTGGATTTGCTGCTGGCGTTTACGATGTTTGGTTCGCTGTTGTTTCTCGTGTTCGACGCCGTAAACTGCGGTTTCTCGTCGGGCGTGTCGAAGATTATCGAGTCGATCTCGCTCGCCATGAATGTCAGCTGTTTTAACCTCGCCCCTTCACCGATAGTGACCGTGAACCGCCCGCCCGAAAATCCGGTGATCCGGCCCTTGATAATGCTCCCGTCTTTCAGCCGAATAGTGTCTGCGAACGCGGCGAGCGTCAGCGAAAGCGTGACGATGACGAAGAAAATGACTTTGACGAAGACGGATCTGCGTAACATATATCCTCCACATTCAGGATTCCCCCGATGAGCGAACGGCCGAAAGAACAGGGTGAATGTTTAAATGATCGGCCGGCAAATTGATGAAAAATAGCCTGTGTACGTTGCAAAAATTGTGAAACCGGAGCGAACTGTCACGATAATACATCAGTTTCTTAATGTTGTAAATGAGTTTTTACCACGTAGGTTGTTGATAACAGTGATGTTCGAACATTTCGGTATCTAGCTTTTCTTAGTAACGAACCAATTCTGTATGGGCCCTGGATCTTCACACTTGATCGTGCAAGATCTTGTGTCGACGCCAAACATTCATTGCTGATCGAGCGAGATGGGCGGCGGTGATGAACTTCCTTGAAAATCCTGCGGAAATGTGCCACAAACGAACTGAAGATTGATCTTTTAAATGAACGGCGCACCGGCTCGATATAGAGCTGAGGAGGTTACAAATGAAATGGATAGCATTTATAGCACTGATCTTTGCGTCGTTTCTATCGGCAGAGCCGCTGTTTTCACAAACCACATCGCCGACCGCCACGCCGGAGCCCACGCCTACCGTGATGTCGAGGGTCGAACAACTCGAAGCTGAAAAGTTATTGATCGACAAGGAGACCGAACTCCTGGAGTCAAGGAGAAAGTACCTTGAGGTCCTGAAAAATGCCTCCGGGAACAGTTCGGCGACCCGGGACAACGTCGGGGGAAAGACCGAATATGCTGTTGACGCGGTTCCGATTTTCGAAACCGTTGAACTTAGCTACGAAGCCGTCCGCGAGATCGCCACTCAGATCGATCAACAGCTTACACCAAGGGTCTCCGGATACGACCGCGTGGTCTTTTATTACGACAAGGATTTCACCTCGCTGTCGCGATATCGGTTATATCGCACCCAGGCGAGTCAGGCATTGGCTAACTACGACGCCCTCATCAAGTTAATCAATGCCGAAGCCGAGAGGACGAGGGAAAAAGTGTTTTCCGTCGAATCAGCGGATCGATCGGTCGGTGAAGCCCTGATCACCGCACTAAGTATGCCGTCGATCGTCAGCGGCGGCGTCAAGTCCATCGCCGATCTCATCTCGCTTTTCAGGACAGATCGCACGATCACACAGTCATCCGGCACCGTTGATGAAAAGGCCCTCGATACGCTCTTGGCAGGGGTTTTGATGAAGAATCACCCTGGCATACGGATCTACAATCCCGATCAGTTCGTCCCGGAATATGAGATCGGTATCGGCGAACGAGGTTCGTTCTACGACGACCTTTCGCGGATCAGCATGGCCGACGCTTATCTCGATGCATTCTTGAACGAAATGTCGAAGGCCGGAGTCGATAAGGCGGCACCGTCCACGATCACCAGGCTCGTCGCAAGTGCTCGCGTCGTCAAGGCTCAACTCCACGGGCTGACGTTTTCATTAAAGTCCGGTCAGAACTCCGCGGAACAGCCGGATGCGTCGGAATTCAGGCAAATGGTCCGTGCCGAGAAACTCGACCGGTTCATCAGGCCGGAACAGGGTTCGAATGCGAAGACCGCAATACTGCTCGTTCGCTTGCTCAGGTCCGGCGGCAGCCGTCGCGAGAGCCGCAATTTGATTCTCGGAAGCAGGACCGACTATAGCGGCAGCGCGTTTGTCGAAGTCGCCCTTTATGATGCGGACGGAGCATTGTTGTTCTCCGATGTATTCAATTATCATACCGGCTTTAGAAAATTTAAGACCGGTAACTGACCACGCGGCAAATTGGCTCTGATTGATTTTCATTTTTATTGCTCATAAAGCTAAAATGTCCGTAAACGATGGACACACACCGCGTTACTGACCTGTTAGTTGAGCTGTCGAACGGCAACGAGGCCGCCGTCGATGACCTGCTACCGTTGATCTACGGCGAACTCAAACGGCTCGCTGCGAGTTACCTCCGCCGCGAACGCAGCGACCATACGCTCCAGCCGACGGCACTCGTCAACGAAGCGTACATCAAACTCGTCGATATCAAGCAGGTCTCATGGCAGAACCGTGCCCATTTTATCGGCGTTGCGGCCAATCAGATGCGCCGTATCCTGGTCGATCACGCCCGCCAGCACAATGCGCTCAAACGCGGCGGCGAGTTTCACATCCTTACCCTCAACGAGGAGATAGACAAGGCCGACGAGCAGAGTGCCGAGCTCGTCGCTCTCGACGACGCATTGACCGAGCTTGCCAAAATGGACCCCGTCAAAGCCAAGATCGTCGAACTTCGCTACTTCGGCGGCCTCACCACCGAAGAAACGGCCGAGGTCCTCGGCGTCTCGGCTATCACCGTCAAACGCCACTGGAAAATGGCCAAGGCGTGGCTCTACGGCCAATTGACCAAAACCGCCTGATACCTTTTCGAACGCGATCTCGCCTTACCTGATGACGAACAGTATTTTGTTCGAATTCATAATCAGGAGATATCGCAATGATCAATCATCTTTCAATTGGGGTAAACGACCCCGAGCACGTAGCAAACGTTATCGCTGAACTTTGGGGCGGTTATGCGTTCCCGTTTCCGCCGAGTCCGGGCGGTTATGTTGTATTCGCCGACGATGGCCGCGGAACGATGGTCGAACTCGTCCCGGCGGATGTCCATCTGGTGCCCGGCATCGGGTATCCGGAGCAGGAGGGATTTACGCAGCAGACGCCTACCGAAGAATACGAGGCGACATTTGTTCCCGGCAACGAACGCTCACTCTTCGGGTCGGTTCATCTGAACATCAATTCGCCGCTTGACGAAGACTCGATCAAGGCGATCGCCAAACGCGAAGGCTGGCGCTGCTTTACCGCCAACCGTGCGGGCGGCTTATTCCAGTTGATCGAATTCTGGGTCGAGGATCGGTTTATGCTCGAGGTCAATACTCCGGCAATGACCGCCGTCTATCAGAACATGGCGACTCCCGAGAACTGGGCATCATTTCTGGAGCTCCCGATGCCGCCGAAGTACGCCGACAACTACGCACCGCTGGTCAACTGAACGAACCGTTGATCAACATCACGACCGGCCGGACCGCTATCAACGCGGCCCGGCCTTTTTCGTGGAATTACTTTTGGATGTTGCACAGATAAAATATTGTGCAAGACACAGGAATACACTATAATGAATTTATGCTGCCTTCGGATCCGGAAATCAGGCGATCTTTGAGTAATTGCGCCCGGCCGCCGGTCGTATGTGTTCGTTCCACATTCTCTCAGAGCGAACGGGAAGTGGAACGATTTTCGAGGGTAACCTATTGCGAACACAATACTTGGCCCGTGCCACTTCGGCACTCGAAGTGGAACGATCATCGACCGTCTCATATTCTCCGGGGGCGCATTTAATGTGAGACGATTTTCGCGGTCAACTGCTGTAAACACAAGGGTTAACCCGTCTCACATTGGCGCGAGAATGAGACGATTTGAGACGTTTTAAGGGGGAACGATCTTGGGCCATCTGATAAATGATCAATGATGAATAAAAAATGTTGACAGACCAATGATCCCTTTTCCGCTTGCTTTCCGCATTACGGATGACGGCGAAGACCGCCGGCCGAAATTCATAGCTAATACGGAGAGCGATTATGAGAAACGCAATTTTATTCGCAATTTTGACGATGTCGGCCCTGTCGGCGACGGCGTTGGGCGACGTCAAGATCAAGGTGAAACAGACAATGAGCGGTCAGACGACCGAAAACACGACCTATATCAAAGGCAAACGGACGCGGACCGAGATGATGGGCGGCGTCCTGATCTCGGTCTCGCAGTGCGACATCGGCCGCGATCTGCAGCTCTACCCGCAGACCAAGACCTACACGGTCACAACCTACGACGACGGCACCGCCGCGACGACAGGAAATGGTTCGGCCGGAACCGTGCAGCCGACGACAAAGGGCGGAACGATGTACATCACGACCACGACGACCGACACCGGCGAACGCAAGCAGATGTTCGGCTTCACGGCCCGTCACATAATTCAGACGATCGAAATGGAATCGTCGCCCGACGCCTGCAATCCTTCAAAGACCAAGATGGAGATGGATATGTGGGTCATCGACGCCGAGTTTGGCGTGCCGTGCTCGCAGACGCGGCAGTATCGGCCGACAAAGCAAGGCAGATCCGGCGGCTGCATCGACAAGGTCGTGCCGAAAACGATCGGCTCGGCAAAGAGCGGATATCCGCTTTGGCAGAAAATAACGTCTTTCGACGCAAACGGCAAAGAGTCGTTCTCGACCATTCAGGAGGTCGTCGAAATGTCTAAGGCGACGCTCGATCCGGCCCTCTTCGAAGCACCGGCTGATTACCGCGAAGTTGCCGACGCATCGCAGGCATACGCTGCGAGTTCGTCGTCCGGAATTTCATATTCGGGTCCCGCGTCGAGTTCGACATCGTCTTCGTCGATGCCTTCGACCGGAATGAGCTCTAGTATCCGAAATGCCGCAACACCCAAAAACGACGCACCTGAAAGCGTTGGGGCTAAGAAAGCCGGCACGGTTCGTCTCGGGCTTGCCGGCGTCAAGACCGGTGCGGTCGGCGAGGGAATCTCGGCAGCCGATCTGAGTGCGGCGATCCAGAATTCGCTCGGCGATTACCTGAAGGGGACCAAGGTCGAGATCGTGCCGCTCGAGGCCAAGCTGCCGTCGGCCCAGGCCGAGGAAGCGAAGCAGAAAGAGTGCGACTTCATAGTCGTAGCCAACGTCTCGCACAAAAAGGGCGGCGGCGGAGGCTTCGGTTTTGGGAAAGTGCTCGGCCAGGTCGTCGGCCAAACCGGCATTGGCCATACGGGGAGCACGATTGGCAATATTGCCGGCCAGATGGCCACAACGGCGATCGTGACCGCCGGCTCGCTGTCCGGCAACGTCAAATCGAAGGACGAACTGACGCTCGACCTCAAGCTGTTGTCGACCGCCGACAACAGCTCGCCGCTGACACGCCAGTTCAAGGCAAAGGCTAAGTCCGACGGTGACGACATTATTTCAGCCGTCGTCGAACAGGCCGCCCAGGCGATCATCGACGCGGTCGGAAAGTAGCGTATGAAAACAGGAGAAATAAAAAGTCGAACTTTTTACGGCCGCGGATTGATACCGCGGCCGCTCCATTTTCGCCTTGCTTACCGAGGGAAACGCCCGTTCGGGCTTTTACTAGAAATGCGAGGTTTGATCATGAGAGATTTTCTTTTTCGCCAATTGTTTTCATTTGTGATGGTCGTCAATTTTCTGATGAACGGCATCGCGGCCTTCGGTCAGGTGCGGCGTCCGGCGAGGCCTGCAACTGTCCCGGCTAAAACCGAGAAAAAGCAAGGTTGTGCCGGCGGCTGGAGCGGCGTCGTGACTTATACCAAGACGCTGAAAGATTCGCTCGAGTCGGACGAACCCGGCATCCGCAAGGACACCGACCGCATCAAGCACAAAACGTCCCGCGATTACACCTACACGGGCCGCACCGTGATCGACGGATCGGTTCCGCAGCAGCCGGTAGTCACCTCTAACGTCACTTTTACCGACAACGACCTGAGCTGGGGCCAGGAAAAGGTATTTGACACCTGCAATTCCCGCGAAAACGGACACTGGTTCATAATCGAGGGAACCGATGATCGTCAGACCCAGGCGCAAGTCTCGGGGCCGGCACGATCGTTCAACCTCAGCGTCGACGAGACCGGCGGCACGTACAATTTCAGCCTCCAGTTGCCCGACGCAAACGGTGCTTTCAAGCGCGAGGAACACGTTCGTAAGAGCGGGCACTGTCAGCCGAAAAACAACGAGCCGTTCGACCGTACGACCAACGAGCCGACCAAGATAGACGGCGAGAGCATTTCGGTCAATTCCCAAAAGATGGATCCCAATGATCCGGACCATCTCTCCGGCACCAAGATCTGGGGTGACGACGGCAAGGGCGACGTTCGTTCGTTCATCTATCAGGTTACGTGGCGATTCACGCGATGCCCGCAGAAGCTTTTGATCACGGAACTGAAATTCGAGCATCCGAAGTTCCCGAATTACGAGGATTGGAAAGAGATCGACGAGACGATCGGCACGATCGACGGCAACCATATCAAGGTCAAGGCAAAGGTGCTGAATATGTCCGCCGAGGCGAAATACGCCGACCTCAAGGTCGTCGAGACCTACAAGGGCGACAAATACAACGGAGCGTATCCCGACCAACCGCTGCCCGACGCGGAATCGTCATTCCGTATCGAACCCGGCGAGGAAAAAGAACTCGAGTTCATCTGGGACTCCGAGGGTCAGTCGTGGTTCGACGACGGACGGCCGCATTTGCTCCATCGGATCAAAGCCGAACTATCCGAAAACAACCAAAAGAAGGACGAGAAGGAAGAACGGCTGAATATCGCGCCGAAGCCGCTTGTGCTTGTGAACGGCATGTATTCCGATCACCAGATCTGGGAGCCGCTTTACCAGAACCTTCTGTCCGCAGATCATAGTTATCGCTGGAAAGCCTACGCCGTCGGAGCCGAACCGCAGTTCGGCGTCCTGAGAATGGGCAAATGGAACGGGACCGACGCGAGTTTTAATTCCGTTTACGACAACGCCGAGCAGCTCGCCAAATACGTGAAACACGCTCAGCTCGAGTCGAACGCGTGGCACGTCGAGATGGTCGCCCACTCGACTGGCGGGCTGGTCGGACGGCTCTATTTGCAAAAATACATGACGGTCGTCCCCGATGGGCGTCCGCAGGTAAAGCACCTGATAATGCTCGGAACACCGAATGGCGGCGTGCCCTGCATCGATGTTCTTGTTGGAAAGCTCGGCATGTTCAAAAACGACCAACGGCCCCTGCAGGAGCTGACCAATGCTGCGATGCTCGACTTTAACAAGTATGTCGTCAACACCGGCGGAACAAAGCTATCGGCACTCGCGGGCAATCCGGTGCCGATCGTCTGCGGCGGATTCGAGTGGAACGACGGTTTTGTGACTGTCAGGTCGGCAAAATACGGTATTTCCGACACCAGCGAATCGAATGACCTGAACTATCAGCTCGTTGACGCGAAGAATTTTGGGAATTTCGTCTTGCCCCATCTCGTCACCGGGCCGAAAGGCACGTATCCGCTGCCCGTCAAGAGCGATCCGACCGATTGGCGCCGATGGCAGCTCGCAAGTCAAAACTACGATATGAACAACACCTCCGGCTCGGTCCGTGGCAGTGAATTGATGCTGCCGACCGACTCGTCGTACGCAGCGATATTCGGCGACAGACGTCCCGCGACCGGAACCGGCGGGCCGAGTGCGACGCCGAGCGACATTCAGCCAAGCGTCGCCGAACAAACATTCGCCAAACAGCTGACGGTCGGCCCGAAACAGACTGTCGTGATCGATCTGCCGGTCATCGCGGCACCGAACCTTGGTCTGACGTTCATGGCTCAGCCTGGCGTATCGGTCTCGCTTCTGAACGAAAAGGGCGTGCTCGTCAGCCGCGATCCCGGCGATTCGCCATTCGCAAACGTGATGTTCCGGACGGTATTGACCAAACGGCCCGTCACTAACTCGGTCTGGAAGCTGAAGATCGAAAACACGACGGCCGCTGAGCAGTTATTCGCGGGATTTAGTTGGTCGATGGCGGACCTGCCGGTTCCGGTCGTCGGCTCTGCAAAGAACAAATGATCCAGATGCACTTAGATTCGTTTCTGTGTAAAACCGACGCGTTTCAGCAGATCGTCAAAACGCGGGTCACCGTGCAGATTGGTCAGGCGGCGGCCTACCTTGATCAAAGTCAGCCAGTTCGACCTTTCCTGATAAGCTCGTTCGAGCCAGTAAAAGGCCTTGTCCTTTTCATTGAGCCCGGCATAGACTACGGCGGGCAAGAATGGAGAGACCTCTTTCGTGCGGACCTTTTCTTCGAGATCAGCCGCGATCTTCATCGCTTCGGCCTTGCGGCCGGCAACCGCATAAGCATGGCCGATCGCCATATCCGCGAGCGGGTCGGACGAGAGTTCCTTCGCCTTCTTGAAATAACCGATCGCCTCGTCGAATCGGCCTTGTTCCTGAGTGATCTCACCGAGGTTCATATAAGCCCTGGCAAAGCTCGGATCCCTGGCGATGACCTGTTTTATTTGCGTCGACGCCTCGTCGTACCGGCCCGCGATATAAAGCGCCCAACCGATATTCGTTGGTATGTTCAACGAAGGCGGATCGAGTTGCCTCGCGATGTTGTATTCATTGAGCGCTTCGTCAGTCCGTCCCATGGCAACCAGGAAATTTCCGTACGAGTAGTGAGCCTCCGCGTTGTTTACTCCGCGCTCGATCGCTTGCTTGTATTGCTCCTCGGCATCGGCGTAATTCCAATCGTAAGTCGCTGTGACGGAAGCCAGAGTCACATACGGCGTGCTCAGGCTCGGGTCGATCGCGAGAGCTTTCTGTGCCGACTCTTTCGCCAACGGAAATGCCTCCGCCGGCATCATTGCTCCATACGCCGCCGCCGAGCGGTAGGTGATCGACAGCCCCTGATATGCGAGAGCGTATTCCGGGTCGAGCTGCAAGGCCTTCTGGTACTCATCGATCGCCGTCAGATGATCCGCCGGGGTCCCTTTCTGGCGATGATATTCAGCCTGAAGGTAGAGTTGAAAAGCGTCGTTGTTCTGTGTATAACTCTTCTTGCCGGCGGCGATGTTCGACGACAACTCCAGTGAGTTCCGAACCCATGCCGCGATCGCTTCCTGAAGCCGGACAACGTGTTCTCCGGTCTCGGTAAAGCTTGTCGAAATTGGCGGCCTGCCCGATCTGACGTCTAGCAGATCGAGTTTTACGGTGATCCGATCGCTATCTTTGCTGACGCTACCCGTGAGAACGTTGTCGACACCCAACTCCTTCCCGACTGCCGCAGGATCCTGGAGGTGATCTTTGTAGCTGAATACCGCCGAACGCGAGATCGTTTTGATGTCGGGTTGAAGCGACATCCTTCCCATCAACATCTCGCTCATTCCATCTGAAAGATAGTCGTTGGACGGGTCGCCCGTAGCATTTTGGAATGGAAGGATGGCGACCGATCGGTTTCCGGTACTGCTCGATCCGGTGGCATCTTTCCTCGATCCGCTGAACGAGAGCGTGAGTATTCCGGATGAATAAGCGAATATCAGAAACGCGACCAACAAAACTGCAGCACCCAACTTTCCATAATTTCGGGCGAAAAAGCTCGAACGCAATTCCAGCGTTGGCATCTCCGAGCCGAGCATTGTTTTCGAATCCGAATACCCGACCGACGTCGGAACGGCGAAGTGATCGATTTCGAGTTCCGCCGAAACGGTTGTGTCCGGCGTCCGGGTTCGTTTGTACAGCGGTTCGAACCGGTCATCGTTTCGAAGTTCATGGAGCTTCGGATCAGTTGCCAGCCAAACCAGCCACGGGTCGAATTCATCCACCGCCTTTTCGAGATAACTAAATGCCTGGTCGAGATCGCCCGCCGCGGTGTAGGCAAAACTCAGAAATATGGGCTTGACGTAATGGGTTTCGGATCGCCTCTTCATCTCATTGGCGAGATCAAGTGCCTCGGCCTTTCGGCCGGCCGCTGCGAGGGCATAACCACGCATGAATGCCGCCAGTTCCGAGTCCGGCATTAGGTAACTGCCGCGTGCCACGGATATGAGCGCTTCAGCCGGCCTTCCGAGTTCGCACAGCACGTTGGATCGTTGGAGATGTCCTTGCGGGTAATTCTCGTCGAGTCCGATGATCTCTTCGGCTTTCTTCAGAGCCGCTTCAAGTTCGCCGCACTGATACAACGTCCATGCTACAAGGGTCTTGGTTCGAAGCGAAAGCGGATCCAGCGATTCGGCCCGATATATTTCTGAAATTGCCTCCGAACGACGATTTTCATATACCAGGAGAGCCGAGTACCACTCATGGACGTGGGGATAATTCGGATTAAGTTCGACCGCCCGTTTGTAGAGTTTCTCGGCTTCGGCGTAATGGAAATGATTGCTGGTGAGCAAGGCAAGCGAGGCGTAAGCTTCGCCGAGTTGATCGTCGATCTCGAGTGCACGACGGGCGGCTTTCGCGGCCAGCGCATATGACTCTCGAACCGGTATCAGTCCATATATGTTGGCCCAAATATAAAAATCCGCGATACCGACGTGTGCGAGAGCGTATTCAGGGTCAAATTCGATCGCTTTCTTGAACGAATCGATCGCCTTCGGTAGAGACTGAGCGGTAAATTGGTTCCAATAGAAACGGCCTTTCAAATATGCTTCGTAAGCCTCCGGAATGTCCGTTCCTCGCTTTGCGAGCATTTGTCGCTCCTCACCCGTAAGGTGCGGGATCAGCGCGGTTGCAACTTGTTCGGATATGGCATCTTCGAGCTGCAGAACGTCTGTCACGTCCTCGTCAAATTGCCGGGCCCAGATCGCGGTTCCGTTCGCAACGTCAAGCAACTGCAGGGAGACTCGGATACGATGGCCAAATCTGCGCATTCGTCCATCGAGAACAAAATCAACACCCAATTCCACGCCCGCCCGCAACGGGTTTACCGGGCCTTCATTATATCTGGTTATCGAACTCGTCGGTCGAACGGTCAATTTTCTGACGCTCGCCAACCTGGTGATGATCGCGTCAGCGAGGCCGATCGTTAGGTAAGACTCGTCGGTATCTTCAGTTGGGGCTTTGCCCATCAGGCTCATCGGAAGTACAGCCACAAGCCTCGAACCGCTAGTAATGGGTGGCGCAGACGGTATTTCGGACTCTGTACCAGGCAGGTCCAATGTGATTGTCTCGCCGTTCAGGTGCCGTTCAACATCGGCTCGAAGCGCGGCAACCGACGCATATCGATCGTCCGGCGATTTTTGAAGACACTTCAGCGTGATGTTGTCGAGATTTCCGCGAAGACGGCCGGGCAATTGGGCTGTCGATTCGCGGCGATTTCGTGCGATCCGTTCCGCCGCTGACTCGCCGCGGTCACTCCTGCTGATCGCCCAACGTTCTCCGCTATCGGCAAACGCTACGCTCGGCGGGTCGATCGCCTCGTCGCAGATCGCTCGGGCAATATCGTGCGGCGCGCGGCTCTTGAGTTTGTAAGGCCGATAACCTGATAGCAGTTCGTATAGCAGGATCCCAAGGCTGTAGACATCTGTGGTGAAATCGACCTTTTCACCACGGACCTGCTCGGGACTCGCGTAGTCCACAGTCATCATCCGCAGTGAGGTCGCCGTCGGCTGCAGGGTGTCCGAAGCATGATCAGCGTCTAATAATTTCGCGATACCAAAATCGAGTAGCCGAGGCGAGGCGTCAGCAGAGACAATGATGTTCGACGGCTTAAGGTCGCGGTGAATCACCAGACGCTGATGTGCGTATTCGACCGCCTCGCATACGCGGCAGAATAGCTGCAGCCGCTCGCGAATGGTTAGCCGGTTGCTGTCGCAATATCGATGAAGCTGCAGTCCATCGATATGGTCCATTACGAAATACGGCCGGCCATCATCCGTAGTGCCACCGTCTATCAGGCGAGTTATGTATGGATGATCGAGATTCGCCAGTATCTGCCTTTCGTTCCGGAATCGCCTCAGTACAAAATCCGTGTCGATGCCTCGTTTGACGACCTTGATGGCAGCCCGCAGTCGAAATTCTCCATCTGCCCTTACAGCCTCATAGACAGCGCCCATTCCGCCGCGGCCGATCTCACGTTCGATCCGATAATTGCTGAGAACCTTGCCAACCATCGAATCCTCGTCGCGTTCATCGAGGATCGACGAAAGAACCACGCTCGGCGTTCCGTTCAGTACCGGTTCCTCGATAAAGCTGCTCGCGTTCTCATACTGAGAAAGCAGTTTCCCGACCTCAGATGCAAGGTCGTCATCGTCTTCCGCGATCGAACGCAGGAATTCATCCCGCAGACCTGAGTCGATCTCAAGAGCGGCGTGGAATTTCTCCTCAATTTGTTGCCAGCGTTCTGGGTCCATCAACATTCAAATGTGCCTCAGGTTCCGGCCTATCGACCGCTATAAGCGCACTTTTCAAAAAGACAATATTAACTGCTTTCTTCGCCGAAGACCAACTTTTCCTTTCTTCGCTTCTAGACTCACCTGCTATAACTTGGGTGCCTGAATTTTCAAGCGGAATATTGAATCGACGGATCGGAATAACGTTTACATGGCCGTTGTGTAACAAGGAAATAACGGATCGTTAAGCCGAACTTAATTGACCGTTAACCTCTCTGTTACGGATCGGGGCCAAACTTGTACCTTCGGCAAAAGGAGACAAATGCAGCAAAGACTAAGAACGCGGATCAGCACGTTAAGGTTCCCGATCACAAATCGAGACCACGACCTTCGTCAGAGTGGGGACGAATTCCCGTCGATTCTCGAAGGACGTTATGAAGCAAGATTGGCGCGAAACCCGCTCGAAACTGTCTCCGCCCTGAGGCTTCGCCACGAAGTCTTTACCGTCGAGATGTGCAGCGGGACAACACAAGTCGAAACAAACGTGATCGATTTCGACGAATTCGACTTCAGGTGCCGGCATTTGATCGTTATCGATCGCGAAACAGGAGCGACCGTAGGCACCTATCGACTTATCACGCTTGAGACAGCCGGATCGATCAGCGGCTTTTACTCAGCGAATGAATTTACGATCGAGAACCTTCCGTTCGGGATCCTTGAGAAGGGCGTAGAGATCGGCCGGGCTTGCATTGCGAAGGAACATCGCAACACCAAAGTGCTTTATTTGCTTTGGAAAGCATTGATCAGGTATCAGGAACACTCCGGCAAGAGATTCTTCTTTGGTTGCTGTTCGGTGTTCACGCGGGACCCAAGTGTCGGCGTCGCGGCGTATCACCAGCTTCGAAGCGATGGCTTCGTAACTGACGATTTCGCCATTTTACCTAAGGAGAATCGCCTCGCTATCGACGGATCCAGGTGGGTCGGCGGTCGAGTCGAGCTTCCGGCGCTTTTCAATATGTACCTTCGTCTCGGAGCACGAGTGTATGGAACGCCAATGGTTGATAACGAGTTCGGGACGATCGACTTTTTCGTGGTCTTCGATCTGCTTCAAATGTCCGAAAGATACCGCAAGATGTTTCGTCGGTAGATCGGATTGAACAGAAGCGAGCAACGGTTCGCGATCAGGAAGCACGAGCTTCGCGGACGATCTCAAGGAATTGCTTGGCTCGTTCGGTGACGACGTGGGCCTCACCCGCGCGGATCGCTTTGACGTCGACTAGGTCCGTACCGACGCCGAGGGCGGAGGCACCGGCCTTGATAAAGTCCGCCGCCGTCTTCAGTGAGACTCCACCCGTAGGAATGATCTTGACCTGCGGGAACGGGCCTTTTAGATTCTTGACATAGCTCGCCCCGCCGACGGATCCGCAAGGGAACACCTTTACGAAATCGACGCCAGAACTCCACGCAGTTATAACCTCGGTCGGCGTCAAAACACCGGGACAAATAGGGGCACTGTATCGGTGGCACAAAGCTATCGTGTCGAGATTTAAAGCCGGACTGACGATGAACTGTGCACCGGCGAGTAGGCAAGCACGGGCGGTTTCAGGGTCAAGCACCGTTCCGGCGCCGACGAGCACTTCACTGCCGTATTTGTCGGCGACCTTTTCGATCACACGCACTGCCCCGGGCACGGTCATCGTGATCTCAAGCACGTTCACGCCGCCTGCCTTTATCGCTTCGATTACCTGCATCGCTTCGTCAGCCGACGATGCCCGCACGACCGGAACGAGGCCGATATCTTCGATCTGTTTTACAATTTCTGCCTTGGTCATATTATCTCGCCACGCGGGCACCCCCGCCTTTCATAACTCTTAGAACATCCGACAAACCGACCGTCGTTGTATCGCCCGGGGTCGTCATTGCAAGTGCACCATGAGCGGCACCGCAATTCACAGCCCATTCCGGCGACTCGCCGGTCAGGAAACCGTAGATCAATCCCGAGGCGAACGAATCACCGCCGCCGACTCGGTCAAAAATATCGAGGTCGGGTCGCATGATCGCCTGGAAAAGCTGACCTTCGGTAAAGCAGACGGCTCCCCAGTCGTTGACCGACGCGGTCTTGGCATTTCGAAGGGTCGTCGCCGCCACAGCAAAATTAGGAAAGTCCGCGACCGCTCGCCTGATCATTTTTTCAAAATTGGCGATATCGAGCTTCGAATGGTGCTCATCCTGGCCCTCGACCTCGTAGCCGAGACAGACAGTGAAATCCTCTTCGTTGCCGATCATCACGTCAACGTATTGGGCAAGATCACGATTGACCTCCTGTGCCTTTGCCTGGCCGCCGATGGCTTTCCAGAGTGAGTCGCGGTAATTAAGGTCGTACGAAATAATAGTGCCGTGCTTTTTCGCGACCTCCATCGCTTCTTTAGCAACCTCAGGTGTCGATTCGCTCAATGCACAGAAAATGCCTCCGGTGTGGAACCAACGGGCACCTTCCTCGCCAAAGATCTTTTTCCAATCGATATCGCTCTTTTTGAGTTGCGAGACAGCAGTATGCCCCCGATCTGAGCAGCCAAGCGCAGCTCGCACCCCGAAACCGCGTTCTGTAAAGTTCATCCCGTTTCGAACCGTTCGTCCGACACCGTCATACTTTGCCCATTTGACGTGCGACTGGTCTACGCCGCCCTGATAGATAAGGTCCTGAACGAGCCGTCCGATCGGGTTGTCGGCAAGGGCGGTCACGACCGCCGCATTGAGCCCGAAACAGCGTTTGAGTCCGCGGGCGACGTTGTATTCGCCGCCGCCTTCCCACACTTCGAACGATCGGGTCGTGTGTATCCGCTTATCGCCTGGATCGAGCCTGAGCATTACTTCACCAAGGGAAACGATGTCCCATTTGCATTCCGATTTTGGTCTGATATTCAACATAAGTTTTTGGAAGCTGGAATCCAGAAGCTAGCGGCCAGCAGGCCGCATGGAGGCTTCCGGCTTCTGGCTTCGTGCGTGTTAGCGAGCCATCCATCCGCCGTCGACGACGACAATGTGGCCTTGCAAATAGTCGCTCGCGGGTGACGACAGGAATACAGCTGCACCCGCAATGTCTTCGGGTCGTCCCCACCGTCCGGCCGGGATTCGTTCAAGTATCTGCCGGTTCCTTGTTTCATCTGCTTGCAACGCTGCCGTGTTGTTGGTAGCAATGTAGCCCGGAGCGATCGCGTTGACGTTTACATTGAATTTCGCCCACTCGTTCGCCAACGCCTTGGTCAGACCGGCAACTCCCGATTTCGAGGCAGTATAGGCCGGGACCGTGATCCCGCCCTGAAACGACAACAGCGACGCTATGTTCACGATCTTGCCCGACCCGCGCTCGACCATATGGCGTCCTGCGGCCTGCGACATTCTGAAAACGCTCGACAAGTTAACCTCGATGACCGTCGCCCAATCTTCTTCGCTGTAATCGACCGCAGGTGAACGCCTTATCATCCCTGCGTTATTGATTAGAATATCAATTTGTCCGAATTCCGCGATCGCAGCCGCAACAACGCCTCTCGGGACTTCCTTTTCCGCCATGTCGCCGGTGACCTCGACCGCACGGCGCCCGAGACCCTCGATCTCCGCTACAGTTCCGGCCGCATCTCCCAGCGTTCGGCAATGGCACGCGACGTCAGCTCCCGCCTCGGCCATCGAGATCGCTATCGCCTGGCCGATCCCTGATGCGGCGCCCGTAACGAGCGCAGATCTACCTTTGAGGTCGAACGAATCTAATATCATTTTTGCGAAGCCTCGAGGCCCGAGCCTCCCGCAGCGTATTCAGGTTGAACATTGACGACACCAAACTGCCGGTCGTCGCCTTCACGGTTGGCAGCCATCATCCAAAGGAAATTAATCTTGCTACCGGGCGCAGCGACATTCGGGTGATAACCTTTCGGCATCAGAACCACGTCGCCTTCGTGAACGACCTGGACGAGTTCCGGTTCATCCAGATTAGTGTAAACCATCTGGATCCCCCATTGCGGCGCGGGCATATCGATATAAAGGTATGCTTCCTCGAGCATGTCGTGGTGCTCGTGCGGCGGGAACGACGTCCAGTTACCGTCCGTCGAAAAGGTAACGCCTGCCATTATCCGTCCAGCCTCGACGTTCTTGCCGATCAGGATATTGAGGTCGCGTTCTGTCGGCGGTTTTCCCGCGATAAAATGGAGTGCCTCGTTCTTGCGAACGTCGCTGAACGCAACGAATTGTAATGGGTATTGTTTCTCGACTGGTGACGACAGCTCCGCGAGGTCAAACGCACCATCGCTCTCGACCTTGATCTCGGAGTCACGCGGCACGTAGAGAGCATCATATCGGTTCACCGAAAATTCCTGGTCGTGAGTTGTGACCTTTCCGGAACCGTTCAGACAAATGAGACCCGTCTCGTGTGTCGCATTCTCGAACGAGATCGCCGGGTCACCTGCTTCGATACGAATACGGCCGTAAAACAGATTTCGCGATGCGGTCTCGCCTGGCCTGACCGAAACCTTGCGGCCTTTTGCGAGATGCGTGCCCTTGACGACACACGTTGCCGGATCGATATTTTCGAGTTTTACCTGCGTACTGCTGCTCATAATTCTTCTCTCAAAGACTACTCAAATATTCCTCGACCGCTACTTCGAGTGCTCCGCCGATCGCGGAGCCGACAGGTTCGCCGGCTTCGACCGACCAGCCATCGAGTTTACCAACGATGCTACGGCTGATGGCGGCTACCAGCGGCTCTTCAATATATTTCCAACCATAAACGAGCCGACCGCTGATGATCACTCTCGGAATTCCGGTGCCCATTATCACGTTCGCGATCCCGATACCGAGATAATCGCCGATCTTTTCAAGAGTCTTGCGCGATCGGCCGTCGCCGACATCCGCCTTCGAGACGATCTCAACAAATCGGGGAACGCTCTCGCCGCGTGCCGGCGGCCTGTCTCCTAAATATAGCGACGCTGCGGAAGCGGCGGACGCATATTTTTCCCAGCAACCTCTGTTTCCGCATACGCACGGTTTGCCCCCCGCGACGATCGTCATGTGGCCGAATTCTCCGGCTATGCCTCGTCCGGTGCCACTGCCGCGATAAACCTCGCTGCCGATAACGAGGCCGACGCCGATCCCGGTTCCCGATCGAACGAGAATGAAGTTCGTCATCAGGCCGTCAGCCGAGTCCTTTATTTTCAAACGGGATTCGAACATCGCGGCCGCGCTCGCGTCGTTATCTACGACTACACGGACATTTGTTCCAATGCGGATCTGTCCTGCGACATCGACATCACGCCAACCGAGATTTGGTGCATAGATGACGCCTTGCCGGTCCATATCGGTCATTCCGGGGACACTGACCCCAATAACGGCCAATTCGCGTTCGGCGTGTCGGCCCACCATCTCGGAAAGTTTGTTGCGGGCGAGATGCATCGCGAAACCGACGCTGGTCGGCGTTTCGAAATCGTCTTCCTCCAGCATTTCACCGCGAAGGGTTGTCAAACCGACCTGCGAACGCCGAACGCCAAAATTGACACCGCCGAAAATCAACTTGTCGTCCGCAAACGAGAGTACGCGAGCCTTGCGTCCGAGAGCCTCGGAGACGATCGTTTCCTCGACGATAACGCCGCTGGCAACGAGCGGCTTTACGTTCTCGGTGACCGTGCTCTTGTCGATCGAAAGCCTCTCGGCGATATCGGTCCGTGTGATAGGTTGGGCCGCACGGATGAGCCGCAGCAACTGGTCGCCCTTGCTCCTTGTCGACCCTGTGGAATTTACCGTTCCCAGCAGATTCGTTTGATATAACGATCCGTTATTCATTTGCGATTAGAATAACACACTAAAGCGAAACGGTTTGCTCTGCCCAGAACTGAAATTCACGGTGTTTTAATATCTCTGCCTTTGCCTGGATCTCGCCGCTCGCGGTTTGCCGAACCTGTTCGAAAAGACGTGTGCCGACTTCGGCGATGCTCTCTGTCCCCTCGATTACATTCCCCGCCGAAATGTCGATCTCCTGCGACATTTTCGCGAACACGCGGTTGTTCGATGCGAGCTTAATAACGGGTGTTATTGCGTTACCGA
>JAKOVX010000038.1 GCA_029781855.1 Acidobacteriota bacterium
TACCAGTTCGAGCGACTCAGCCTTTGCGTAGTCGATCAACCCCGCCCGGACAGCCCATGCCAACAAATCACCTACGCTCTCGATCAGGTCTACCGGGCCCGCCGCATTAGCCGCAAGTGTATTAACAAAATCAAGACTCAAATTATTGCCGACGAAATAAAACTTAGCAGGATCCAGCATTTTAACCTCCACAACTTCAAATTTATTCTAACCACTTATTTTGTACTTGACAAGTTAATTTGGAATATATAACCTCTGTTCTCAGATATAGACGGTGAGAATTTCAAACTAAGGAGAAACTTTATGAGAACATTTAATATTTACAAAATGCAGAGTTTGGCCGGGCAGGCCCGGCATTGGACGCAGCGTGCAATTATTGCCAGTCTGCAATACGGGCTGTTGGCGGTGGCAGCGATAGCGGTGAACGTCGCCGACAAAGCCGTCGCGGCGGTCTCGCATAACGAGTCGCCCGTCCATTACCGGACGGTCAAAATCGACGGTCTCGACATCTTTTATCGGGAAGCCGGTGACCCGGCAAAGCCGACGATCCTATTACTGCACGGGTTCCCGACATCGTCACACATGTTCCGCGACCTGATCCCGAAGCTGAGCGACGACTTTCACGTGATAGCACCTGATTATCCGGGATTCGGTCAGAGTTCGATGCCGAAGACCAATGAATTCAGCTATACGTTCGAGAACCTCGCAGAACTGATAAATAAATTCACGGTAGCGGTCGGCGCTTCAAAATACAGTCTTTATGTTCAGGACTATGGGTCACCGATCGGCTTCCGGCTGGCGGTCAAGCATCCGGAACGAGTCCAGGGCCTAATTATCCAGAACGGAAATGCCTACGAGTCCGGACTTAGCGACGCCGCCGCGTTTCTTAAGACATACGGAGAGACCCGGGACCCGAAGATCACGGAACAATTGCTGGGCTTCCTCAAAGTGGAGACGACGAAATTTCAGTATTTGCAGGGTGCTCACGACCCGAGTCGCGTCTCGCCCGACACGTGGGCCTACGATCAGGCGTTGCTTGACCGTCCGGGTAATTCAGACATTCAGATAGCTCTCTTCGCCGACTATCCGTCGAATGTAAAGTCCTATCCCGCCTGGCACGAATACTTTCGCAAGTATCAGCCGCCGACTCTCGTAGTGTGGGGCAAAAATGACCCATTTTTCCTCGTTAGTGGTGTCGAAAATGGTTACAAGAACGATCTGAAAAACATCGAAGTGCACTATTTCGACGGGGGCCACTTTGTACTTGAAGAATACTGCTCCGAGATCGCACCGATCATTGAAAATTTCGTGAAAAAGGTGGAGAAAGCAAAATAACCCTGGATAGCTTATAACCAGCAATTCAATATATAAAAAGTTCGCTCGGGAAGGAATATTTGCAGCTTTGCATTTATCTTTGGCACGAGCACCAAACAAGGAGAAACAATGATTAGAATAGAAGCGGTAGATCACGATTTAGCGACAGGAAAGGCGAAAGACCTGCTCGACGGCGTTAAGGCAAAGCTCGGTTTCGCACCGAACATGATGAAGACAATGGCGAGTTCGCCAGCGGTCCTGGAGGCTTATTTGAACTTCAGCGGTTCCTTAGGTACTACACTTAACGCAAAGCTTCGCGAGCAGATCGCGTTGACGACAGCCGAGATCAACGGCTGCCGGTATTGTGCATCGGCTCACACCGCGATCGGTAAAATGGTTGGGCTGGACGACGGAGCCTTAATGGATTCCCGGCGGGCTTCGTCGCATGACCCCAAAACGGACGCGGCTCTGAAATTTGCAAGTGCGTTGATAGTCAGTCGCGGTAAAGTGTCACAGGGAGATTTCCAGGCCGTGATCGATGCCGGTTATACGGAGAAGGAGATCACTGAGATCGTAGCGAATGTCGCGTTGAATATTTTCACCAATTATTTCAATGAGACAGCCGGAACGGTAGTCGACTTCCCCGCGATCGAATTTCCGCTCACGACACGTGCAGCAAGTGCGTGAGCTTGGGGGCCGCAGACCTGCTGAAACCTGGTCTGCGGTCATCCACCATCGAGGAACAAGATGTCTCATAAATTTTTCGATCTAACATTTACGCCAAGCGTAAAGGCAGCTCAGGAGCATTACGGAACGCGTCGAAATTACGCTCGCTTTGAGGGCGGCGAGCCGGATTTTCATGGGCTAACCGACGCCGAAAATGACTTTATCGAGGCACGCGACGGTTTTTATATGGCAACGGTCGGTGAGAACGGGCAGCCGTATATACAGTTTCGCGGAGGGCCAAAAGGCTTTTTGAAGGTTCTCGATGACCGGACCCTGGGTTACGCCGATTTTCGCGGCAACCTACAGTACATCAGCGTCGGAAACCTCGGAGCAAACGACAGAGCGGCACTCTTTCTGATGGACTATGCGAATCAAGCCAGGTTGAAGATCCTTGCCCGTGTCGATGTGAAAGACGCGAAGGACGCTCCAGACCTGATCGAGAAACTCACAATGCCTGATTACAAGGCAAAGGTCGAGCGGGCGATGATCCTGCACGTCGAAGCATTTGGTTGGAATTGCCCGCAACATATCACACCGCGATATACGATCGATGAGGTGAGGGCAATGACGGCTCCATTAAACGAGCACATCGAAAAACTTGAACGAGAGATCGAGCAACTAAAAGCAAAGGAGAAATTGAAATGAGCAGCAATATTACATCAAGTCCGAGCGACATTAGGCCGCCGTTTTCAATGGAAACCGCCCATGCGAAGGTCCAGGCTGCAGAAAACGCGTGGAATTCGCGCGATCCGGAACGGGTCGCCCTGGCGTATTCCGTCGATACCGAATGGAGGAACCGAACGGAATTCATTCATGGCCGCGATGAGGTAATTGCATTTCTGAAGAAGAAGTGGGCCAGAGAACTGGATTACAAGCTTAAGAAGGAACTGTGGGGTTTTCGCGAAAATCGCATCGCGGTCCGCTTCGAATACGAAAGCCGGGACGCGTCAGGTCAGTGGTACCGCAGTTACGGAAACGAATTGTGGCAATTTAACAACGAGGGCTTGATGACGCACCGCTATGCGAGCATCAACGATCTGCCAATTGATGAATCCGAGCGTTACATCGGCGTCTGATCACTGAAAACACTCGAGATACTTAACACCGGCCCCGGTATTGAACATCACGACGGACTCGCCCTTGCGGACCTGACCTTCCGCGATCAACTTACGAAGCGCGGGTAAGCAGGCGGCACCTTCGGGGGCGGCAAAAATACCTGTGAGGGCTCCGATCTCGGCAACGGCAGCGACGAGCTCGGCGTCGGTTACCGAGACGGCCGTTCCGCCTGAGGCTCGGATGGCATCGAGGATCAAAAAATCGCCGATCGCTTTCGGAACCCGGAGGCCGGAAGCAACAGTCGCGGCATTTTCAAATTCGTCCGCGAAACGTTTGCCTTCATTGAAAGCACGTACGATCGGAGCACACGTCTCGGACTGAACGCTGACCATTCGCGGCCGCTCACGGCCGATCCAACCCATTTGCTCCATTTCGTCGAACGCCTTCCACATTCCGATCAGGCCTGTCCCGCCGCCGGTCGGGTAAAGTATGACGTCCGGCAATCTGGGAATGGTCATTTCCCTGTTCCTCTCGCCGCCGGTCGCGATCGCGCCCGTCGACATTTGCTCGGCAAGTTCGTAGCCCATCGTTTTCTTGCCCTCGACCCGATACGGCTCCTTGAGCGTGGATACGTCGAACCAGCCTTCTGCCTCCTTACGCTCGGCGACGATCTTGCCGCAATCCGTGATGAGGCCGTCAACAAGCGTGACATTTGCTCCGGTTTGCCGGCATTCGATGACATTGGCTTTAGGCGTATCGGCGGGCATGAAAATGAAAGCCTCCATTCCAGCCCGTGCGGCATACGCGGCAAGCGCTCCGGCCGCATTTCCGGCTGAAGGTACAGCGACGCGTCGAACCCCGAGTTCTTTCGCCATTGAGATCGCTGCCGCCATTCCGCGTGCCTTAAAGCTCTGTGTCGGGTTCTGGCCCTCGTCCTTTATGTACAAGTCGAGCTTGACGGGAAGAGTTGCCGCCAGCGCTTTGACAGGAATAAGCGGCGTCCAGCCTTCGCCGAACGAAACGACGTTCGCCGCGTCATCGACTGGCAGGACCTCACGATAGCGCCACAGCGACGAATCGCGTGCCAGGATTGAACGGCCATTTGCAGACAGGCGATCTCCCCATTTTTCCGGCCAGGCGGCTTCAAAACCCTTTGCCGCCGCCGCGAGGTCGTAACGAACGAGCAGAGGCTTGCCGCACTCGACGCATAGGTTTTGAAGCGTCCGAGCCTCGTGCCGCAGGCCGCAAAGCGCACATTCAAGGTGTGTTACGTTCATACTTTCTAAACTACTTCAACACAAATTCACGAAGCAAATTGAACATCGAGTTGATCCCGAGCGAGACCGTACCGTTTCGCATACCATCTTTCCAATCATACCGGGCAGGATACCAAAGCTGGCTGGCTATGATATCAGACGTGTAGGTTCCGGCAATACGCGGCACCCCGAGTACGCGTTTACCGCTCGGTTTGCGGCTGGTCACCGTCGAGAGAAATGCGTTGGCGACTCGCGACCCGACGTCACGTTTCTCACTGCGGTAAAAATGGCTGTCGAGCTTTAGCGACTCGTCCAGGGCGTAGATGGCGGTCGACTTGATGGCGTTGCGGCCAAAATTCGACGCGACGCGTCTGCCAAACCCGTCCCACGACTTGCCCCATTCTTTTGGGTTGTTAAATGCGGTCCCGAATCCGGCGACGGTAACAATACCGGCCCAGTTATATAGCCCGACCGTGTCGTTGACATACCGTTTGAACCGTTTCTCGGCGTTCGGCCGAACGTACGCTGCTTGATTACCGTTCGAAGGCGCCGGCGATTGGGCGAAAGATGCGGCAGAGATCGTTAGAACCGACAGCCACACGAATATAGTTTTTATCATAGAAGCCTGGCCCGAATTATCGCCTGCCGCGGCGTCACTTGGCAAGCATCGGTTTCAACGCCCTATAGACATTTTCGGTCATTATCTTTTCGCCTTCAGCATTCGGGTGAATGCCGTCCGCCTGATTCAGCTCTTTTTTCAAAGCGACATTTTCAAGCAGAAATGGCAGGTAATCGAGCTTGTATTGGGTAGCAAGATCGGGAAAAACGTTCGCAAAATCGCGTCCGTAGTTAGATCCGCCGGTGGGCGGAGCGAGCATCCCGCATAGGAGAATACGTACATTTTTCGCCTTGGCTTTTTTGATGATCGTATCGAGATTTTGCTTAACTTGTTCGGCCGGGACACCACGCATCAAGTCATTTGCACCCAGTTCGAGGATCAGTATCTTGACATTCTCGATCTCAAGTACCCAATCTATCCTTTCAAGCCCGCCGATCGTCGTGTCGCCGGACACGCCGGCATTTACGACCTCGTAATCATAGCCATCACTTTTGAGTTTTTCCTGGAGTAGGTAAGGATATGATTCCTTTTCGAGCAGCCCAAAGCCCGCCGTCAGACTGTCGCCGAATGCCACCACTTTCGGACGGTTGGAGATTATCTGCGGAACTTCGATCGGTTTGTTGGCAGCGGCGCTTTTTGCGGTACCGGAGGACCCGCAGCCGAACGACAGAAGCGCCAAATATATGAAACTTAAACCGAGTGTGATTCGAATTACAATCCGCATATGCTATTGAATCTTATACGAGGGGCGATGAAATTAGGATGCAGATTTATTGGAACTTGTTCATAGATTTTTAGCAAGCTAAGATTCAAGTAACGAATTGCCGGCTCATTTCGGGATATGATCGAACTCAAAAATGTAACCAAGACAGTACGTTCAGGCATTGAGGATCTCACGATCCTTGACGATGTCTCAATTGCGATCCCGGACGGGCAGTTCGTCGCGGTCACCGGAGCTTCCGGCAGCGGAAAATCGACGTTGCTGGGGCTTATCGCCGGCCTGGACGAGCCCTCTTCAGGAACTATTTATGTTGACGGCGACGAGATCACCAACCAAAAAGAGGATAAACTCGCCCAGATCCGCAGCGAGAAGATCGGCTTTGTGTTCCAGTCGTTTCATCTGATCCCGAGCCTGACCGCATATGAGAATATCCTGATCCCGATGGAGATACTAGGCCTGCGGGACGCCCGCGAACGTGCCACGAAATTGCTGGATGACGTTGACCTGACGAATCGCGGCCACCATTATCCGCCGGAACTCTCGGGCGGCGAACAACAGCGTGTGGCGATCGCACGTGCATTCGCCAACTCGCCCAAATTCCTGCTTGCAGACGAGCCGACCGGTAATCTCGATTCGAAAAACGGCGAACATATATTCGAATTGATGACCGAACTGCATCGCCAAAATAATGTGACCCTGGTGCTCGTTACGCACGATCACGCCCTTGCATCCAAGGCCCAGAGACAGATCGTATTACGGGACGGCAGCGTGCTCAGCGACAGTGTGCATCGGGACGAGGCTGAATGAAATTCATTTTCAACCTTACCCGCCGTGAGATACGCTCCTCCTGGAGGCGGCTCCTTTTCTTCTTTCTCTGCATCGCACTCGGTGTCGGATCGGTCGTGGCTCTGCGTTCACTGATCCAAAATCTGACAAAAGCCGTCGGCACAGATGCCAGGGCGTTGATGACCGCAGATATCGATATTAATTCGACGAACGATTTCACGCCGGTTGAAATTCAAAAGATCGAGGAAGTTGTCGGCCGCTCGAATATCGTCGAGGCCCGAAACGAAACGATCACGACCGCTCAGATGGTCCGTCCGTCTGACCCAAGGAACGACTCGGTCAAGTTTGTCGAGCTGAAAGGTATCGAGCCGCCGTTCCCGCTCGTCGGGACCTTCACGCTTTCAGACGGGCAGCCATTTGATTTTTCGCTGCTGAAGGACAATGGTGCCGTAATTGCCGAATTCCTTCTTGAAGAATTGAAGGTCAAGATCGGCGACAAACTCAAGGTCGGCGACGGTGAATTCACGATCCGCGGCACGTTCGACGAGGAGCCCGGCGGTACGAGCGGCTTTCGGCTCGGCGGGCGGATCTTTCTCGAGAAGAAGGCTTTTGATTCGGCCGGCATCACCAGCAAGACCGGACGTATCCGCCGCCGCATCCTTTACCGCACGTCGGACAACCCGACCGAACTTGTGCAACAGCTCCGTGAGGCCCTGAAAGGCACGATAGTGGTCGTCAATTCGTATCGCGAACAGCAGGAGAACATGGGCGAGCAGTTCACCCGGACAGAGAATTATCTCTCGCTCACCGGCCTTCTGATATTGGTCCTCGGTGGCGTCGGCGTGTGGAATGTCGCCCGAGCATTCGTCGAGCAAAAACGAAAGACCGTTGCCGTTCTAAAATGTCTCGGTGCCGGCGGCACGCGGATAATTTCGGTTTATCTGCTGCAGATATTGACGCTTGGTTTGATCGGTAGTTTGTTCGGTGTGCTCCTCGCCCAGCTGACGATGTGGTTCGTCAAATGGCGATTCGTCGAGGCGATGCCGGCAAAGATGACCTATGGTGTCGGCGCGTCGACCGGCGGGCAAGGACTTCTTTTGGGCGTGTTGATCTCGCTGCTTTTTTCGGCATTGCCGTTGCTGCAGATCCGCAATATCAAACCAAAACTGCTGCTTCGCGACGAAAACAATGTGAACATCTCCCGGCTCGATTGGACGAAATGGCTGTTCGGGGTCGCTTCGCTCGCGGGCCTTCTTGGTCTTGCCGTTTGGCAAGCAGGGTCGGTCAAGGTCGGAGTGTTTTTTCTGGTTGGGCTCGGCGTAACCTCGCTGATATTGTATTTGGCAGCGACTCTCCTTACATGGCTATTGCGTCGCATCAAGCGGTTTTCTTCATTCTCGATCAGGCAGGCAGTCAATTCGCTCTATCGCCCGGGAAATCAAACGAGAATCATCCTTCTCGCTGTGGGCCTCGGAGCCTTTGTCGTTTTGGCAGTTCAGTCACTGCAGTCGAATCTGGTGCGGGAGTTCGATTTCACACGCAACCAAAAGCTCCCGAGCCTGTTCTTCATCGATATTCAGAAAAGCCAGATCGACGAACTGCGGCGGATGATTAATAGCCGGATCGGCGAGGAGGCAGAGGCCATTCCTACTGTCAGGGCAAGGATCGCGTACGTTAACGGTTCTCCATTTGATTTTGAACAGCGCGAAGTGAGGCAGCAGCAAGGCATCATCGGGCGCGAATTCGCGGTGACATACCGCCCGAACCTCGATGAAAATGAGAAGGTCAAATCCGGGTCGTGGTGGGTAGGTGACGCGACGGATACGCCTGAGGTGTCGGTCGAGGAGGATATAGCCGAGCGGCTAAAGGTCTCGCCGGGCGACTCGATCACATTCGACATTTCTGGCAGGAAAATTACTGCACGCGTCGCAAACATCCGTGAACTGGATATTCGTAATACCCGAACCGCGTTCGTCTTTGTCTTCCGGCCCGGCACCCTCGAAAAGGCACCGCATAGCTACGCAGCGACCGTTCTCAAACACGTCGGAGCGACTGAAAGACTTCGGCTGCAGCGAGATATCATCGAGAAATTTCCGAATGTTCAGATCTTCGACGTAGCTGATATTTTGGCGACTGTCCAGCGATTGATCGCTAACTTCGTCTTGGCAATATCGTTTGTCGGAAGTTTCGTTATGCTCAGCGGCGTCCTGATACTGATCGGATCGATCGCTCTAACGAAATCGCAGCGGGTTTACGAAAACGCCATACTCAAGACGCTGGGCGCGAATCGACGTGTCTTGGCGACGATCCTATTCGCTGAGTACGGGCTGCTCGGAATGCTAGCCGGATTGATCGGCTCCGGCTTTGCGGTCGCCTTGTCGTTTGCGGTCAGCCGCTACGTGCTAAATATCAAATGGGAATTCGATCCGCTGACGGCCGTTCTCGGCGTCGCGGTGACGGCATTGGTAGTAATGTTTGTCGGCGTTGCGGCGAGTTTTGACGTGCTGTTTCGAAAACCTCTCGGAACACTGCGTTCGCAGTAAATTTCGCTAGGACTGGCCCTGAAGCACCGCCCGCATATTGACCTGTGATAGGAGCGTTTCGAGATAGGCCCCAAAACGGTGAAGGATCGGAACAAGGTCCTTCTTCTGCCGGGTGACGAGGATCTCTTCAACAAAGCGCTCGAACGTCTCAGTGTCCTTGTAAAACAGGTATCCGACGGTTTCTTCGGTATATTTCAGCAGTGATTCGTTGAGTTTGGTCGTCTTTCCTTTATCAGGTTCGCGCTCCGCGGCCTGAACAAGGTCGAGCATCTCCTGGAGCTTTTTGCGAAGCTTGACCGAACGATCCAATTTCTCCGCGAAATTCGGGAATAGCTGAAGTTCATTAACGCCGGGACTGAATTGGTTGGCAAAGCCGGTTAGGATCTGTTGAAAGCTCTCGTTCAGTAGAGAATACGCCGATTCCGTGCGGGCATAAACTGCAGTCGCGGGCCGAATTGCTGACAAGCCGGCCAATTCCTGATTCACGACCTTCTTGAGTTCGATCGACGCCGTGTACGCCGCTCCGTCAAGCGTTCCGATGACATCCTCGTCGACGCCTTGTGCTCGTTCGATCCGATGATTCAGGTATCCGATCAATTCCTGGATCTGCTCGCTGACTTTTGAAAATATCAGCAAGGCCGGTTTCAGCGGCTCGTCGCCGTCAAGCATCGACCGAACGATACTCAACATCCGCAATATCCTGCCAAATCTTGGCAGCACGCCCTCGAACTCTTCGCGGTCGCCGCCGCTGCCGTCCGACAGTATTTTCCGAAGGACCTCGGGTAAAAACTCTTCGCCGCCCGAATCAGCCAAAGCTGTAAATTTCGAAAACGCGGCTGCTTCCGTAAATCTCTCGGTCAGTACGTTGGCCCATTCACGCCACTCGCCTGTTTCGATCCGTTCTGAGCGGTTAAGACTCTCGGCCAGAAACAGCAGTTCGCGTAATGTTTTGCTGAGGTCACGCAATTCCTCAAATGAAATGCCATATCTCTCGACATCGATCCGTTTTTGGTCGTACTGATAGGACGCCATTAACCGATGGGTGATCCTGGCACAACGCTGGAGCGAGTCCCGGGCAATAAGCAGGTCACGGCTATGGTCCTCAGGTCCGATAGCGGCTCCACGGCCGCCATAAGACAGCCCGCCGCCAACGAGAAAACTCTCGAGTCCCGCGGCCCACGCCGCCAACTGGTAGACATCTTCATCAACAGAAGGGCTAACAGCCGCGGAAGCAAGGCCAGACGAGGGATTGCCGGCAGAAGTCGCGTATTTGTCAGTAACGGTTTCCAATTTTAGTTTGTCCTCACTGTAGAACGGGAAGTGATCAGGCAAGAAGCGTCAAACAACGCCTCTCTGATTTTAACTTTAGTTCGAGCAGATGGCAACGAAAATCTGCCGCTGCTACTAATGAGCCCATGCCTCGTATATATTTTATAGGATGGGTCATTTACTTACAGATCTGACGATCGCGACGTTCAACGCCGGAAAGCTCATTGAATATCGAACGATGCTGGCGGGCATTCGCTTAAACGTGCGCGCTCTGAGCGATTTCCCAGACGTCGCCGACGTTGAGGAAACGGCCGATACGTTTGCAGGAAATGCCATTCTGAAAGCCGTCGGTTACGCCAGGGCGACGGGCTCGGTCACACTCGCCGATGATTCCGGCCTGGAAGTCGCCGCCCTCGACGGCCGGCCCGGCGTATTATCCGCAAGATACGGTGGCGAGAATACAAGCTTCGCCGAAAAAATGAGCTTGCTTCTGAATGAGATCGCTAAGACAGGGAGCAGCGACCGACGGGCAAGGTTCGTCTGCGTAGCGGCGATAGCCGACGAAAGTGGCAAAATTCTTCACACCGCCCGAGGTGAATGCACGGGAATGATAGCCGCGGAACCACGCGGAAAACACGGCTTCGGATACGATCCGCTGTTTGTCCCGGACGGGTTCGAAATGACGTTTGGCGAGCTTCCGGACGAGATAAAACACCAAATTAGTCACCGAGCGGCAGCTTTCGCCCAAATAATCCCATATTTACGCGATAATACGGCGGTTTGACTTGACCGAACGTGTTTTCAGCCTTAGAATTCGACACTTGGAATCGTTTCTCTTGCGAAACAACGGGGCGTAGCACAGCCTGGTAGTGCGCACGGTTTGGGACCGTGAGGCCGCAAGTTCGAATCTTGCCGCCCCGACCAACCTTTGCACACGAAGGTTACATTCCCAAGATCTCTTTTTGCCGGCGCATTTTCCGGTCAAATAGAAAGACTGATACTTATTACTAAACAACCCAACTTGGAGGTCAGATAAATTATGGCTCGTTTGACACAGACTGAAATCGTCAATCAATTAGCGGAAACGTCAGGACTTAAGAAAACAGACGTTAAAGGATTCTTCGAGGCTCTTGCTTCTCTTGCAACGGCCGAAGTGAAGAAAAACGGAGAATTCACCCTTCCCGGCTTCGGTAAACTCAAGAAGACGCATCGTAAAGCACGCGAAGGCCGCAACCCGGCAACTGGTGCAACGATCAAGATCCCGGCGAAGACAACTGTCAAGTTCAGCATCGGCAAGGCGATGAAAGACGCTGTCAGCTAGAAATACCTGATATCGTAGTCAAAAGAACGTGGAGTAGCAGATTTTGTGGTCTGCTACTCCATTTTTTTCATTTTTTTTCGCGTTTGCGAAAAAAAAGTAGTGACAAATGACGTGGGTCTTTGTTAACATCTTCTTACAGGTTGATACGAAGACGCTCGTTCTTTTCGGCAACGATTTAGTTGTAGAAATCAACTTATTGAAATCGAAGAGCGATCGATTTGCGATTCGATGGTGTTTTGTTTGGGCAGAACAGGACCCGACCTTCCGGAAACGGGAGGATTTTACTTATAAGGAGAATATAACGTGGCAGCAGCTAGACCAATGACATTGCAAGACAGAGTTTTGCAAATTGACCATATTCAGGCGCGTCGGTTTTCAAAACTTACCGGCGACACGCTTGAGATCGCAACGGAAGGTATCATCAGGCATCTTCGGGCGTGTGTCCGCATGGATGTAAATCCTGATGCATCGGCCGTTCGGGAGATCATTGATGATGCTTTGAATGGCCGCAGAGTCTTTGCGGAAACTTCAAACGACCTCCTTGCAGCTTAGTAGTTTTTATATTTTATTAGTAATACAAGCTTGAGACCGTCACGATTTGTGACGGTCTTTTTTCTGTCAAGGTTTACGTAGTTTCAAACGGTAGAGAACATAGTCGCCGCACCGTTCACCTTCATCCCGATCGTACCATTTATCGATCACCGCTAGATCCGGCGGTGAATCTACCGAGGTAATTGCGTAATCGAGCGGGCGGTTACCGGCGGTTGCCGGGTCGAATGTCCGAACATATTCCCCGTATTTAGCAGCCTCGGTGTTGATCTCGCCAAAAGTTAGCGGTTTGTACTCGGAATTGAGTCGATCAGTATGTCTCCCCCAGCCGAATAGAGCAATGATCGAGACAAAATCGCCGCCTGTTTTCATTGCGTCCGCCAGTTGCTTTTCGCTGACGCCTTGATAGTAGAGATATTGGTAATAGCGTTCCTTATTTTCCTGCCACGAAACGCCGGCGAACACGTGTTGATGGCGTGCCCAGAGCGTCGACTGCGGGGCGATAGTCGGCAGATCATCGGCCTCGGCGATCCCAAAGTGCATTACGACCTGCTGATGCTTGTCCGGGGCATCTTTGGATATTTCCGTAAGTCTGCGGGCGACAGGCATTCCCTCATCCCGCAAAACATTGACATCGTCCAGTATCCTCACTGTGTAATGACACTCAACAAAGCCCCAAACGACGGCGACTGACGCGAGTCCGATCATCGCGATCTTTCCCGTAGTTAGTTCGCGGACATTAGTCGTTCGCCAGATCAAGCCGACCGTAAAGACAAGTGCCAGGCCGGCGACATAATTGCCGATGAACACCTGATAATGTATCGGCTGAAGCGACTGTCCCGTCAGCAATTGTTGATTGAAGACCGCGATAGGCACCAGCGCCAACGCGAGTGCAAATGCCGTTGCCCGGTCGCTGAAATCCAGCTTTCTCATCGCGATCGCGACAGAGATAATTGCGATCACCAGATAACTGATCAACTCGGGGACGCGAAACAGGTCCGGGGCGTGAGTTCTAATCAGGAGCTGCACCTCGTCCATCGTGTGTGATCTTTTCGACAAAAGATAGGCGTACGGTGCGAGAAACGCCAAGAATGAGATCCCGAGAAAGAAGAGCGTTTTGATCTCGCGCCAATAACCCTCAGGTCGAATGATGAGCCAGCAAAGCCCGAGGCACCCGACCCAAGCGAGGGCCGACGTCCACACATAGAAGTAAGAAAAAACCGTGTAACCGAACGCAAGAGACGCTAAAGCGAATGTCACGGGAATTGCTAAATGATGGGTCGAGGTACCGGCATTCGCCTGATCAGAACTTTCCCGGGCGATAAGTTTCCAAACGAGCGCAATAAACGCAAAGAAAGCCGGGAACGCCATCGCCGGGATGTATCGCCGGAAACCGGGAAAATAGGGATACGCATAGCTCGTATCGATGATCTCACCGATCGCTCCTTCGCCGGCGAACAGAGCTCCGCCCGCAAGGACCACCAAGCTGCCGGCCATAGCAAACAGCGAATCGCCGGTCAGCATTCCAAGCAACCAGAATATCGCCAAAGCGGTGAGAAAGGCAGCCACAGCTCCCGAGATCGTCATCGCCCACGTAGCCGGAATGCCGAGGACCCGTGCCGGGATGGCGATCGTATACGGACCGGCAAATTGGATCGAAAAGAGCGATTCCGGCTGCGGATCCGAGGGCGAATCGTCCCGTCCTGTGTACGGGTCGTTCTTCCGCGGCCGACCGTCGATCAACGCCCTGAGGTAGGACGCGTAGGCGACCTCGTCGATGTCGTTGTACGCATAATTTCCCTGCCAGTCGCCGCCGCGGAGATAGACAAGCTTCATCTGCGGATAAAGCGAAAACACCGCTAAAAAGAGCCCTGCAATGATCCCGAAACGCCAGCGTAGCTTCATAAATGAACTGTCAGATTAGCATACTGTTGTGTTTTCGTCGCTGTGTGATAAATTGAGAAACTATGCGACACCATTACCGTTCCTCACTGTCGTGCTTTGTTTTGCTCGCTTTGTCGACCGTCGCCCTCATCGCCACGCCTGCTTCCGCTCAATCTAGTGTTTCAGGTGCGAATGGAGTCGATCTCGTCGATGCGAAACTGTTGAGCGTACCAAAAGTGAAGCTGCCGAAAGAGGCCTCGGTCACCGGTCTTGGCGGAAAAGTGAAAGTGCGGGTTTCGATAGACGAGAAGGGCAATGTCACTGACGGTGAAGCGTCGGGCCCGGATTATGTCTGCCAGGACGTAAGAGCCCCGGATGTTCTTGCACTCAGGACAACCGCCCAAGCTGCCGCTCTCGAAGCAAAGTTTTCGCCGGCAATGAAAGGCGGAAAAGCCGTTTCGTCGACGATGATACTCAGTTTCAACTTTCCCGTTAGTACGCCGGCAAGCGCACCCGCTGTCGGAAATGGAAATGGAAAGTCGGCTGGCGGCAAAGATTCGAATTCCGATGAATCCGAACCGAGCAAATTTGGGAATGCGGATACGCCGACGCTACCGACCGACCAGGACGCGGGCCACAAATCTAAAAAGATGAGCGGCCAAGTGTTGAACGGAAAGGCCCTGTCGCTTCCCGCCCCGCCATATCCGCCCGCCGCCAAGGCTGTAAGAGCGCACGGGGTTGTGAACATCCAAGTCCTTATTTTGGAAAACGGCTCCGTGTTTTCTGCTGAGGATATTAGCGGGCATCCGCTTCTACGCTTCGCCGCACGAAACGCCGCTTGCGCAGCAAGATTCACGCCGACGCTTCTCTTGGGAACACCGGTCAAGGTGTCCGGCATCATTACTTATAATTTCAATCTCTGATCTGACGGAACGCCGAGCGGACTTGAGACTTCTGTCTCGGCACTCTAGACTTTGAGCTATGAGCTTGAAAGACACCATAATTTCCGACCTGACCGCCGCGATGAAGGCTAAAGACGCCGACAAATTGTCGACGCTTCGGATGGTCAAGGCAAATCTGATGAACCGCCAGATCGACAAAGGCGGCGAGTTGACCGACGACGAGATCACGAAAGCCCTGCAATCACTGGTCAAGCAGCGTCGCGATTCGATCGAGAGTTATGAAAATGCGGGACGTGCCGAGCTTGCGGCCAAGGAAGCGGCCGAGATCGCCGTGATCGAGGTCTATCTACCGCAGGCCGCCACTATCGATGAGATAAACGCCGCCGTCGACGCCGCCATCAACGACACCGGAGCCTCAACAATGAAAGAGATGGGCACCGTAATGAAAGCCGCGATGGCCAACCTCGCCGGAAAAACCGCCGACGGAAAGCTCGTTTCCGAAGCGGTCCGCGCAAAACTCGCGTAACCAATTCACCAATAAGGACTTATGTTGTGCTCGTTGGGTCAAGCGTATTTGGCGAAACGGAACGTTTCGCTAACCTTTTTGAATCACAAATTATCCCGATAAACAAAAAAGGCCCGGATCGGGCCTTTTGCATTGATGGTAAATCAGGGATCGAGCTAGCTGAAGATGCTGCGGACCTTGTCCATAAACGATTCGTCGGAGAAATCCGAGTCCTCTATCTCAGCGAGTTGCTCGAGGAGTTTTCGCTGTTCCTTGGTGAGAGACTTAGGCGTGACGAGAGTGACGGCGACGAAGAGGTCGCCTTTGCCGCGGCCGCCGAGGTTCGGCATTCCGTGGCCCTTGACGCGGAAAATGGTCCCCGTTTGGGTTCCGGCCGGGACCTTGAGGTCCTCTTCGCCATCGAGCGTCTTGACCTTGATGTCGGCACCGAGGGCCGCCTGGGCAAAGGTCACGGGCACGGCGGAATAGAGGTTATTTCCCTGCCGCTCAAAGCTCTCATGCTCGGCAACGTGGACGACGACGAACAGGTCGCCCGACGGCCCGCCATTTACGCCGGCCTCGCCCTCGCCCTGAACGCGGAGCCGCGATCCGGTCTCGACGCCCGCCGGTATTTTTAGCTCAAGCGTCTTTTCCTTTTCGATGCGGCCTTGGCCGTGGCAATTCTTGCACGGCGTTTTGATGATGCGGCCGTTGCCGGCACAGTTCGGGCAGGTCCGCATCACGCTGAAAAAGCCCTGCTTGTACTGCGTTTGGCCACTGCCGCCGCAGGTAATGCAGATCTCGGGTTTGGTGCCCTTTTCGGAGCCCGAGCCTTCGCACTCCTCGCAACGCTCGAGCCGCGGTATCCGCAGCTTTTCGTCCTTTCCCGCCGCGGCGTCCTCGAGAGTGATCTCAATGTCGTATCTGAGGTCCGACCCTCGCTGGACGGTCGTCCGGCGGCCGCCCCGTTGGCCGAACATATCACCAAAACCGAACATATCGAAGATATCCTCGAAGTTCGTAAATCCGGCGGGATCAAATCCAAAGCCGCCGCCTGCCGCTGCTCCTGCCTGGTGGCCAAAGCGGTCGTACGCCGCGCGTTTTTGTTCGTCGGAGAGGACCGAGTATGCCTCGGCCGCTTCCTTAAATTTCTCTTCGGCGTGCGGATCGTCGGGGTTCTTATCCGGATGGTGCTGGATCGCCAGCGACCGGTAAGCCTTTTTGATCTCGACGTCGGTGGCGGTACGTTCAACGCCTAGTACTTCGTAATAATCTCGCTTGGACATAGGATAGAAATCAGAAGCCAGAAATCAGAAATCAGAAGACAGAAATCAGAATCCGGAACCTGGAATCTGGAATCTGGAATCTGGAATTCAAGCATCTCCCGTTTCTTGTCAACCTAACAATTCAGCGCCAGTCCAAACGGTTGAACTGACGCTGTCTTTAATTTTGCGACATCCGCCGCAATTCTTCAAGTGTTAGTTTTATGCCATGTTGAGCATCGCGGCCGTGATACGGTTTGCGGCGCCCTCGACCTTCAGCAGCTGCTCCTGAATCTCGGCGATATCCTCCGAAGCGAGTGCGTCGTCGGCATCGTTCAAGATTCCGTTGATAGCCTGCTGCTCACTGAGTTCGAACGACTTGCCGATCTCGGTCATTGCCCGACGCGCATTCCGGATCAGTGAATCGAGCCGATTACGTTCGTGGATCAGTTCCTTCGCGTCGCGGTCCTTTTCGACCGAGGTCTCCGCCTCGATGATCAGGCGTTCGATCTCGTCCGGCGACAGGCCCGATGACGGCGTGATCTGGACTGCCTGCTCGAGGCCGGTCATCTTGTCCTTTGCCGAAACGCTGACGATGCCGTTGGCGTCGATCTCGAACCCGACGTCGATCTGCGGGACGCCGCGAGGTGCGGGCGGAATGCCGACGAGCTCGAATTTCGAAAGACTGCGGTTGGCGCTCGCGATCTCGCGTTCGCCCTGGAGAATGTGGATCTCGACCGACTGCTGATTATCGACGACTGTGGTAAATGTCATCGTGTTCTTGAGCGGGATGGTCGAGTTCCGCGAAATTAGTTTGACGAAAAGTCCGCCGCGGGTCTCGAGCCCGAGGCTCAGCGGAAGAACGTCGAGGAGGACGATGTCCTTGACATCGCCAGTCAGAACTCCGCCCTGGATCGCGGCACCCATCGCCACGACCTCGTCCGGATTTATCTCCGATGAAGGTTCTTTACCGAATACTTCCGTTACGGTTCGTGCGATGATCGGCGAACGCGTCTGGCCGCCGACGAGAATTACCTTGTCGATGTCGGTTGGCTGGAGCTTGGCATCCCAAAGAGCTTTCTGGCACGGCTCGACCGATGATTCGACCAGATCAGCGACGAGCTTTTCAAATTCGACACGCGTGAGCGTGACGTTAATGTGTTTCGGGCCGGAGCTGTCGGCCGCGATGAACGGCAGGCTGATGTTGGTCTCGGAAACGCTCGAAAGCTCGCATTTCGCACGTTCGGCGGCTTCTTTCAAACGCTGGAGAGCGAGGCGGTCGTTACGGAGATCGATGCCGTTGTCCTTCTCGAATCCCTCGACCAGCCATCCGATGATGCGTTCGTCAAAATCCTCACCACCGAGGAAGGTGTTACCGGAGGTCGAGAGTACCTCGAAAACGCCCTCGTTGATCTCCATTATCGAGATATCAAACGTGCCGCCGCCGAGGTCATAGACGGCGACCTTTTCGGTCTTGTTCTTGCCGAATCCGTAAGCAAGTGCGGCAGCCGTCGGCTCGTTGATGATGCGTTCGACCTCGAGTCCTGCGATCTTTCCGGCGTCGCGGGTGGCTTGCCGCTGCATATCGTCGAAATAGGCGGGAACCGTGATGATCGCTTCAGTGATCTTCTCGCCGAGAAACTCCTCAGCCGCGAGCTTGAGCCGCTGCAGAACGATGGCAGAGATTTCCGGCGGGCTGTAGATGCGGTCGAGGACCTTGATGTGCGCGTCGCCATTCGGCGATTTTACGATCTCAAACGGAACGGTCGCACGCATTTTCTCGACCTCCGGAGCATCGTACTTGCGGCCGATCAGTCGCTTGACGGCGTAGAGTGTGTTGGCGGCATTTGTCACTGCCTGACGTTTGGCGATCTGGCCCACGAGCCGTTCGTCCTTGTCAGTAAAACCGACGACGGACGGCGTCGTGCGGCCGCCCTCTTTATTCGAAATGATCTGGACGGTCCCGCCCTCGAGCACGGAGACGCAGCAGTTAGTCGTGCCTAGATCGATCCCAATTACTTTACCCATAGCGATAGATTCCTTTTGTTCGTTTTATTGGTGTGTTCAGCGAAGAATTAGACTTCCTCGCCGGATGAGGGTTGTTCGTTGTGAGGGTCGGTCGGGGGCTTGGGAGCTGACGCATTCGGTGGTTTGACGGTTACTTTGACCATTGAGTGACGGATCACACGGTTTCCGATCCGGTAACCTCGGAGCATCTCCTGCGAGATCTGGTTGGCGGGCACATCGGTCCGAACATCTGTGGCGACTGCCTCGTGAAAATTGGGGTCGAAAGTTTCGCCTACAGACGCGATCGGTTCCACTCCCATATTGGCAAAAACCTCGTTAACTTGTTGATTGACGAGGACAATGCCGTGGTGAAACTGCTGAAAATCCTCGCTTCGCTGTCCGACGATCTGGTCGGCGGACTTGAGGGCACGGTCTAGGTTGTCTAGTACAGGCAGCATCTGCAAGGCAAGGTTTGCGATCTGATCGATCATCGATCCGCGGCGTTCGCGGTCGGCACGGTATTTGAAACTTTCGAAATCCTTCAGCCGTCGGTCGCTCTTTTCCTGAATTTCGTTTCGTTCGGCCTTGAGTTCCTGGACTCGGGCTTTGAGAGTGGCGATCTCCTTTTCAAGCTCCGGGTTCAGAGACCTGACGACCGGTGCCTGGGTCTGAACGGGCGTCTTTGCCTGAGCTACCGGCGGCACGAAGTCCTGCATGATGAACTGAGTGACCTCATCATCATCAAAATCAGAATCCTCGATCTCGATCTCCATATCGGCGGAGATCAGCAGATCTTTCTCTTTTGCCTCGAGTTCCCGGATGAAATCGTCAACCGATTCGGTATCATCGGCTGAGACCGTTTCGGACGGGTCGTCTGGCAATGGTTTTTGTTCTTCAGGATTCATTTGAAAAGTAACGGACGGGAGCACGAATGCAGGGAGGCTAGTTGGACTTAACGTCAACGGACATCATCTTTTCAAGCGTACGTGCTACATAAGATACGATCGAGATCATCCGGGCGTATTCCATTCTCGTTGGTCCGAGAACGCTCAGAGTGCCGATCGCTGAACTGTTGCCGACACGGTAAGGGGCCGAGATCAGCGTGCAGTTTTGGAATGATGGCGTTCGGTTTTCCATGCCGATGACGACCTGAACGTCGCCTTTTGCCGCAGCGTCGCGTTCGATGCATTCTGTCAGGATCTGCATCAAGCGTGACTTTTCGCCGATGGTCCGCAGCAATTCCCGAAGGCGTTCGAGGTCGGCAAAATCGCTCTTCGTCAAAATATTTGACGTGCCGTCCACGAAAACTTCGCCCAGCCGGTCCTCGTCGCTCTCGATACTCTCAGAGCACAGGATGACGGCCGTTTGAAGCAATTTGTCGAACAGGGCCTTTTCCTCATGCATGAGCGTCATGATCTCACTGCGGATCTCGGCCAGGCTCTTTCCGGCAAATTCCGTGTTGAGGTAATTTGCGGTACGTTCGAGTTCCTCTTTGGCAAATGTCACGTTGAGCCGAATTATCTTGTTATGCACAATATTCGGCGCCGAGACGAGCACGACGAGGATCCGATTGTCAGAAAGATTGACAAATTCTATATGCTGCAGGCGATCACTCGCCAAGCTAGGCGAGACTACGATGCCAACATTATTTGAAAGAGCTGAGAGTAATTGGGATGTTCGTTCCATCAACCGGTCGGGCGTTTCGGCAAAATCCCCGAGATCCTGCGGTTTCAAACCAAAACCTTCGCCGATGCGGGTCAGATCGTCATTTGAAATGCTCAGGACACCGAGCAGATTGTCAACGTAAAACCGGTAGCCTTTATCGGTCGGAACGCGTCCTGCGGAAGTGTGCGGCTGCTCAAGCATGCCCATTTCCTCGAGTTCGCCCATCACGTTGCGAATCGTTGCCGAGCTCAAACCCGAAGCGTTGGCAAATTTTTCCGCTAGCGTCCTGGAACCTACCGGCTCGCCCGTGACGAAATGTTCGTTGATAATGGCTGATAGAATAACCTGCCCGCGTGAATCAGGAAAATCGAAATATTTCTCATTCCCTTGGGAATTTTGACGGACAGACATCCTTTCCTGGGTGAGTTTGAAAGACACCGCGGAAGGGCGGTATGCTTTCCCCATAGAAATGAATATCACTTTAAGCCGTAAATTGTCAAGAATAATAGTTTAACCGCATTTAACACACCCAGTGAACGAACGCCTCGACAGCATCCGCGATTTTTACCGCGAAGCACTGAAATATTACGATCCGAAACGAGCTTATACCGAGATCGAGGTCAGATTCTATCCCTACGTCGGCATAAATCACACCATCCGTGTCCGCGACGGCAAGATATTCGTCCGCATCGGCGAGATCTGCCGCGACATGCCGCCGACGCCGCACAAAGGCCTCGCGTACATCCTGGTCGGCAAATTATTGGGCAAGCGGCAGCCGAAAGGCGCCCGCGAGGTCTATTCGAGGTATATTAAATCGCCCGAGATCCGAGAAAAGGCCACTCACAGTAAGCGGACCCGCGGCCGAAAGGTCGTCACAACATCGAAAGGCTCGGTTTACGACCTCGATGAGATATTCGAAACTCTTAATGAACAATATTTTGCAGGGTCGATCGCCAAACCCGCCCTGACGTGGTCAGCCAATAAGACCTACCGCATCCTCGGCCATCACGACGCGACGCACGAGCACATCGCCATCAGCCGATCGCTCGACGCGGTATCAGTGCCCCGTTACGTCGTCGAATACGTCGTATTTCACGAAATGCTCCACATCCACCACCCGACGAAACATGTCAACGGCCGCCGTTACAACCACACCGCTGCGTTCAAGCGCGATGAACGTAAATTCCGCTATTTTGAACAAGCGGAGAAGTGGATAGAAAGGAACGTGCGACGGCTGAAAAAGGAAGCGAAAAAACGCTGATCCCGTGTCTCGCCTGTCCCATGGCTGTCCCGGGCCTGTCCCACGCACTGCGGGACAGTCTAACTGTTGTGATCATTGCATTTACTGGCACACTTTCTGCTTGTCCCGGCGTTTTTACAAAAAAAATATTTTTGGGTACTTTTTGACGATCCCGGTTGTCAAAGATCCAGATCTGCCCTGTTTCGAGCATATTTCAATTATATCCGCATTCCACAGATCGTTCAACGTTTTATTTGTGCGACACCGCCGAAAGAGCTTCGTTAATGTTCTGTCGGGCTCATTTGAGCGAAGCCGATCCCCGACAGGAACGAGAGTTGGCTCGCTGACCGTCGTGTTATGTTGACTCAGTCCTCACCTAGCTGAGCGATGATCAAGCCGATCAGGCCGAAGTCGGAGGTGGTGCGGCGGTCGATGCCGGTTTTTGTGAAGCGGGTTTCGGTGAAGTAGGTTGATGCGACCTTTGTGTTTTCTGTTTTGCTCGGCACCAACATGTCTACGATCTGGGAACTTGTAGAATTGTCTTTTCCAACGGTCGCAATCGGTGCCTTACTTTGTCCAAGCTTCGTTAGCAAGTCGGTCGGCGGCAAAGGTTCACCTCCATGGTCAAAGAGAAATACGAGTGCACCTTTCGAACCAATGACTATGCGACTATCGCGAAAAACTGCTTCGATCTCGTTTTCGTTGTCGCGCCAATAGCTTGGGTTTAAGGGCTTGAGATCAGGGTCGATCGAGCTCCTCGCCTTCGGGAGGTCCCGCATCGTGGCGACAGCAAATACGTTATCTCCTTCATGACCAACTTTACCCGTGACAATATTGGAATCGACCGAACTTAGAAACGTTTCCGGGTCATGAATCCCGTAAGGTTCAAACAGGACACCAGACAATACTCCAAACATGTTCGCCGCAGGCGGATCGCTTAGTTTTCGAAGAACCAGAAGCACACTTCGCCATGATACTTGCGGGTTCTTTAGGTTATATCTAGTGGCGCTCGTGGGATCTGGCAACTTTGAAAATAACAACTCTGGAGCCTCTCCATTAGTCGCCATTGTTTCGTTAAATATATTCGCGATCTCCGCCGGCATTGTGATCGAGTAGTTGTCTTCAATTCCCTGTTCGTTTTTCGTTTGTGTCCAGGTGACGTCCGTGACGGACTTTCGCAAAAGCTGCGGGAGGATGCCGGCGATGGCGGATTGGACCTCGGAATCTTCGCCCAATTCGCTGGCGAATTTCAGGCCGATGATATTGGCGATCTGGGCGATGCCGTCGGGGCCGACGTAGCCAGATGCGAGTGTGCCGGGTGCGGCGGGCACGACCTTGCCGGCTTTGGCGATGCTGTCGGCTTCGCCGCGGCGGACGGCGAGGCATTTGTCGATGGCGGTCTCGTCGTTGCCGAAATAGATCAGGCTGTCGACGACGAGGGCATATGCCTTGCGGCCGTCATTGGCTTTCCAGGTGAAGTATTTGCCGCCGTTCTTATCGCTTTTTTCAAGCGTCGGCTCGCTGTCGTAGATCTTTTCGACAAACGCACCGAGCTTCTTTTCAGCGAAACCGACCGCCTGATAGTTCCACGCGTGCGTGTCGGCGACGGCGACGAATTGCGGCTGGATGCGGCCGACCGAGTGCTCGTCGGTGAGTTTCTCTTCCGTCGTCTCAAATCCGGTGACGGCGACGGCGACCTGAACGCCTTTGAGAGCCGAGAGATCGGGCTTGCTCTTTGCGACGTCGGTGAATGGCTTGCTGTCCACGATCGGCTGCAGCGCCGCGGCGAGGTCGTTCGATTCGAGATAAACGAGCGTCTCCGCCGGAACCAGCGTTCTCATATCGGTCGGTTTCGTCGAGCAGGAAGACAGGACAATTAAAAACAAACAAACACAGATGGACACGAACATAGACCAATATCGTCGTGACAGAATCTTCCCGACGGCCCGGCCTTCAAAAGATCTGTGTCTATCCTTGTTCATCGGTGGTTCAAACTATCTCTGTGCTAAAATCCGAAGCAATATGAAAAAAGTATTTGCCGAAGACATTTTACGGGATAAGGTCGCGTTTGTAACAGGCGGCGGCACGGGAATCACGGGCGGCGTCGCGCGGGCGTTCGCCGAGCACGGAGCAAAGCTCGCGATCGTCAGCCGCAAGGAGGAAAGCCTCATCCCGATGAAACAGCTTGTCGAGGAGAATGGCCGCGAGTGCCTCGCCGTCACGGCGGACGTTCGCGATTTTGTCGAGGTCGAGAACGCGGTCCAACGGACCGTTGAGCACTACGGACGGATCGACATCGTCGTGAACGGCGCGGCGGGCAATTTCCTATGCGCTGCCGAGCGGCTCTCGGCGAACGGTTTCGGCACGGTGGTCGACATCGACACCAAGGGGACTTTCAACGTCTGCCGCGCGGCATTCGAGGAGCTGAAAAAGTCGGGCGGCCAGATCCTGAATATTTCCGCGACGCTGCATTACCTCGCTACGCCGATGCAGATCCACGTCTCAGCGGCGAAGGCTGGCGTCGATGCGATCACGCGGAACCTCTCAGCCGAATGGGGCCGTCAGGGCATCCGCGTCAACGGCATCGCACCGGGCCCGATCGAGGACACCGAAGGCATGAAACGCCTGCTGCCTGAGGGCTTGAAGGAAAAGATAACGCGAAAGATACCGCTGCAGCGGTTCGGGCGGATCGCCGACATCGAGAACGCGGCCTTGTTTCTCGCTTCGGACGCTGCGAGCTACGTCAACGGCGTAACGCTGGTCGTGGACGGCGGCCAATGGCTGATGGGCACGAGCCTTGCTTAGATCGGTCACGCAATGCGGTAGATCTTACTATCGGTTGTCGCTGTCGTCCACATCGACGACCACCTCTGACTTCTTGCCGGGCATGTCGGCTTTTGTTGTTTTATCGAGTACCGCCCGGAGCACCATCATCTTCGCAAGGACCCTGATCTCGGTGCGGTCGAACGTGTTCGTCAGGCCCTTGGTCTTGGCAAAATCGGCATTCGCCAAGGTCCGTATGGTGCCGCTTGCCATTCCCAGCTCTTGTGTCAGCCCGCGGATCATCGATCCGCCGAACATCCCGACCTGTATCTCGCCGTCAGCGATCAACTCGTCGTTGACGTCGATGAATTCGGCGACCTTGACGAACGCGGCGATAGTGTCGTTGGCACGAAGGATCGTCGATTCCAGCAAGGGAAAAGCCTTATCGGGATCGGCCTCGGCGTAGCCGCTGGCAAGCATCCAACTAAGAAGGAAATCCTGGTAATTCTTTGGCTGAGGATTGACCATTCGCTCGGCATCACGCATGATCTCGCCGGCAAGTTCCTTGTCGCCAGCCTTGGCGACCCGCGCGGCAAGCAGGCTGAGGGCAACGATCTTCTTTTCCTTGCCGGGAGTCTCGGCGATTATCTTGCGGGTTTGAGCGACGATCTTGTCACGCTCCTCTTTAGGCAGCGGCTTGCTGCCGAGGCTCGCGACGTCCTCCATCATCTTCTTTTCAGTCTTCGCACGTTCCTCGCGGTCGCGCTGGGCCTGGTCGACGGGCAAACTCGACGCCGTCGCCATATTCGAGTTGGACAAGCCCGAACCGGTAGATAGTGTCATTGTCTTGACCGAGTTCGCGGAGCTGTTGCTGCCATTCTTCCGCCGGAATTTCGCCCTGATCTGCGCTGCCCTGGCCGGCGCATATTTCTCGATCTGCGAAGCAAATTCAACTCCGGAATACATCATATCCTCGTCGGAGTCGTCGTCCGCACCGCTTGAACGATCGAGTACCGCCTGACCAAATTGATCAGCAATGTCGCGAAGGTCACCCGCCGAATAGACGGCCTTTTTGCCGCCTGGTTTCTTAGAGGCTTCGAAATTTGAGGCGCCGAAACGCAGCAAACTGCTGTAAAAATACATGTCCTTGATGTTCGACTTGTCGGTCTTCATCTGGCTCAGGATCGCCGCTCCAAATTCAATGCCCTTGTCCTCATCCTTCGAGTAGATCTTCTTCAGCAATTCAATATGGTTAGAATTGAGCCCCGCCTTGATCGATTCCTTGCCGTACTCGGCGGCCTGCGCGGCGTTGGAATCGGCGATCTGCTTCATCAGTTGAAACTCAAAGGTCTTGTCCATCTCCTCGGCGTCTTTTCTGAACTTCGCGTTCGTTATCTGCGAGCGGCTGTCGAAGAAAAAATTGTAGGCGAGATCCGGAGCGTGCTCGGCGAGGCTCATCGCGATCTGCTGACGGACGGCCATTGCAATGCGGAATTTTCGCTCGACCTTCGACTTGCCGAAGCCGCCGAAAAGTCCGCCCGCCGAATCCATGTCGTCCGCATTCGGCATCTCCTGCGTATTCATCTCGGAATCGAACTGGGCTAGGAGCTGTTTGAAATCGGCGACAACGCCGCCGTACATCGCTTTGGCTTCCTTCTCGTCGTGAAACCACATCAACGAGGCAAGCTCGGCGTTAAAGCTGATCCGGTTCTCCATCGTTCGGAGCGTGCCGACATCGACGGACGTCTCACGGAGGAATTC
>JAKOVX010000039.1 GCA_029781855.1 Acidobacteriota bacterium
GGCTGTTAACCGAAGGGTTGTAAGTTCGAGTCTTACCTGCGGAGCCAATTAGATCAACAAGTTACGGGCACCAGTTTGGTGCCCGTTTGCGATTTCGCACAAATTCCCGAGAAGGAGTGGTTGCATTGCCCCGACATTTCGTTCCTTCTGGTTGGCCAAATTTCACTCGAGACGCTCTCAGAGAAAATCCACGAGAGGCATGGCTTACGGTGCTTCGCGCCGATGCAGAGGTTATTGCCGTGTCCAGGAGATCGGGGAGTTCACGCGTGAATCTGAGAATAGCCCGGCTATTCTGTTATGCGCCCCTTGCCTTCCGAGATCTTTGGTTTGCTGTACCAGCGATTGCTCGCAAAATTCTCTTCTTCCGACTCTCGCAGATGTTCGAGTGAGCGTGCTGACTGGCTGTGAGCACAGGCAACCATAATCGCATTGACTGCGGCGATCGGTGCCACATAGGAGTCGATGAATGATGTTCTGTCGATAGGCGCGACAAGAAATGAATCGCAGAATTTGGCGATCGGGGTTGAGTCATTGTCAGTAATGCCGAAGCTGGGCACGTTGCGCCGTCGAGCACTCAATACAGCGTCGACCGTATCACGCAACCCACGGCCAAAGCTTATGGCAATAAGCAGGTCCTTGCGCGTCATTATCTTGATCTTGTTCTGAACCACACCGGTGCTGCCGGTCGGGGCGTCGGCGTCAAATCCCAAACGCACCAGCGTGTATGCGAATGATCCGGCAAGGGATGCAGCGAAATCGATCCCGATAATGACGATCCGGCGCGCATGATTTATTTGTTTCGCGATCTCGACTATCTTGTCCGGGTCAAGATTTGCCTTGAATGCAGCCAGATTCTTCATGTCCTGCTCGACGCTCTGCCTCACCCGGTCAGACACGCTTCGATTCGTTTGAGCCGCGGCTTTCATTGCGGAATAAGGCGTGATCTGTGTTACGAAGTGCTCGCGCAGGTCCTGAGCAAAGTCCGCAAATTTACCATATCCCAACGCCTGGACCGTCCGGATGACAGTAGCCGAGTCGACGCCGTAGCGTTTGCCCATCTCCCGCGACGATAGAAAGAATGTCTCGTTCGACTCATCGATAATTTGTCGGAGTAAGCGCTGACGGCTCGCGCTCAATTCAGATTGAGCGTCGAAGAAACGTGCCCCGAGCGTGCTGGGCGTCGAGCCGTTGTTTTGGCTTACGTCTTCATCATTTATAGGGGCCCGCCCATGTATGTCGGTTTTGTTGCTATCGCTCTTTATGTTGGTTCCGGTCTTTGCTTCCCGACGGCCTATATTGTTCGACATGATACGCTTCCCCTTTGATCTGAGATTTGAATAACCTCACTGCCCACAAAGCCAAAATTGGCTAAATATGATCAGCGCAAAACGGTAGTGCATTAGATGCTGTAGTCTAGAACAGTACGTGGCCGATTGCAACATATAGTGCACGCGACATCCACGAACTCATATTCATCCGCCGGGATTCCGTCGCCAAAAAGCCGCTTTTACTCCGTAAATGCAGCACTTACAGGCCTATAATTGGCGTATTTGCGCCTCCCGATTCCGATACGCTTTTGATAAGATCAATTCCATAAATGTAAATTATTTTGCATTATATGATGCATTTTGTTGACAACCTACATCACTTAGTGTACGAATAGGTGCATAAGTAATTAGCATCGAACAATCCTGACAGGTTTTTGGCCGTTTTCGAGTATCGCAGTTTTAAGAAATCGATCCTTGCTGACAGGCACGTTCATTCAAGCAGGTCCGCACACGGTTGGCCGCCGCTCAGTCAAAATCACGCAGCGGGAAGGCACTTGGAATCTCAGAAAATTCGAAATCGGGACCGACGATTCGAATGGATTCAATTCTTTGTAGAAAAAGGAGTTTGAGTATGAAAATGTTTCATTGTCAATTTCTCGTTCGACGATCTGGAGCAATCGACGAATCCGTTCTCGTGAGGTGGTCGTCTTCGCTGATCATCGTCTTGCTCGCGATTTTTGTGATTCAACTATCGACCCTTTCGGCGGTCGGACAGACTACGACATCGACCATCGATGGAACTATCACCGATCCAAACGGAGCGGTCGTTGCCGGGGCCACTGTCAAAGTAAACGCATCAACACTGGCTGTCACGAGAACGGCGACAACCGATGCACAGGGGTATTATCGGATAACGGCCTTGCCCGCGGGGACGTATAAGGTCACCATCACAGGTGGAGGATTTGCCGAGAAAACGGCCACCATCGACCTGACGCTGAACCGCGTGGCGACACTAAACGTGAAAATGGACGTCGGCGCCGTCGGAACCTCGGTAAACGTAAGCGATGAACTGCCGCTCCTGGAACCTAATGAATCCTCGTCCGGAGCAACCGTCACGCCCCGACAGATCCAGGAACTGCCCGTAAACGGAAGGGAATACCTCGACCTCTTGCAGTTGGTCCCGGGTGTGGCGATTAACCGACAGTCCAGCGGTGATAACGCTAATCCGGTCCTCGGCGAACGTAGCGGTAACAACAACTTCTTTATCGACGGGCAGCCGAACAAGGATACCGTCAACGGCGGTGCGGCGGCGCAGTTCAACCAAGAGACGATCGCTGAATTTCAGGTACTGACCACGGGCTTTAAGGCCGAGTTTGGGCAGGCGTCTGGAGCGGTGGTGAACGTTATCACCAAGAGCGGTGGAAACTCGTTTCACGGTATTGCCTCGATCTTTCATCGCAATGAGGCGTTTGACTCGGTCAACTCTCTCGATACGACGCTCACCAGACCGCCTCACCTTCGACGGTTCGATTACAGTCTCGCCGGTGGAGGCCCGATCATCAAGGACAGGGTCTTCTTTTTCGGTTCGACGGAGCGGATCACTGAGGACCGTGGTATCGATTTCAAGTATCCGGATCTTGGCACTTCAACCGGTGCATTATCCGTCCTCCAACTTCTGCGAAACCAGGAAAATCCCTTCGATATTCCCCAGGAAACACGGGCTATCCGAAATTTCTTCAAGTTGAACGAGACACTTGGACGACATCAGTTTGTCGAGGAGATGAATTATACCAACGAGTATGTCAGGGGCTCCGGAACCGGATTGCCGACAACCAGAACGAGCACGAGCGGACGTAAGCTATTGCTTGGTTTTGGCGACACTATGTTACTCGGCGACCAGTCGAATCCTTGGCTCGTGACAGTTCGGGGATCTTATCGCACTGAACCTTCGGACCAGCAACCGGCGCATCCGGCGTACACCGGGTCGACCGCACTCAACGCATTCACCGCCCAACAGATTTGTCCGCCGACCTGCGGATTTTTCAGTACGCTTCCAGGCATCACGTTTGGCAACGCGATCACGCCCTCAAGCTTGCACCAACGTTATACGTCACTTTCGGCGAATGCAAACAAGCTCTATCGGAGTCACGACTTCAAATTCGGGTGGCAGTATCTCCGGACGAAGGTTGATGGCGTGGACTCGAAAACTCTAACGAATCAATTGTTCGCCACGATTGACGACTACATAAATCTCGGTCCGGTAAACAGCGGAATATTCCTATTGCTTGACTCGAGCGCGCCGACGGATGCAGCGGCCGAGATACACTTGAATAACAATTACAACGGCCTTTACGTGCAGGACGACTGGAAGATCAGAAGGAACGTAACGGTCAATCTTGGGATTCGATGGGACAACGACAGCGCGTTCGCCGCCAAGAAGAACTTCTCACCTCGGCTCGGTGTGACTTGGGCGATCACGCCGAAAACGGTAATTCGTTCGCACTACGGGGTGTTTTATGACCAATTTCGACTGGGACTGGTCGAACAGGTCCCAGCTTTCGGCGGGAGCGACCGCAGAATTGGGCAATCTCTGTACTTCCCAAGAGGATTTTACGGTTCGCCAAGTCTGGTCGAAATGCTTGCTTTTGCGGTCGGCCTTCCCGGCCCGTGCATTTCAAACCATTTGACGGACGCACAGATCATGTCAATGTCGGCTACATGTCCGATTGGTGGCGGTCCGATGGTTGGCGTTGACCGCTTAAATAACGTTGTCGCCAACGGGCACGCCCCGATACCGGCGAACGCGATTCTCAATATCAGCAATGTTCAAGTCTTGACCGGATTAACCCCCGCTCAGTACCTGACGCAGGCCGCAGCCGCGATCGGCCAACCCAACGGATACTTCGAATGGGGCCAGTTCGGCGTATTGAATAACCCGATCATCCCGGCCCAGTCGCAACCGACCACTGTCGACAGTACCTTCAAAACACCGCACACCCTCGGCTTCAGCATCGGTGTGCAGCGCGAGATCACGAAGGACATCGTCTTCGCGGCTGACTATTATCATCGCGACATACACGACCTTTTAGGCGTCCGGCTTAGCAACTTAGCCTTCAAGTCTCGTGTGGCAGGCATCGGCCGTAGCTTTGACCCGCCGAACACTACCGGTCAAATAACGACGTTCGGCCCCTTCTTCAAGGGAAGATATGACGGCCTGGTCATTAGCCTCAACAAACGAATGAGCCGCCGATATACTATCGGCGCAAATTACACGTATGCCAAAGCTACTGATAATTCGCTTGGCATTTTCACCTATCCTACGGACAACTTCATCGGGGTCGCTCCGGTGGTTGTCGAACCTTGTCCGTCATCCAATCCGACCTGCACACCGCAGACCAATGCAAATGGCTCGTTCATAAGTAGGAACGGCAATTTCGTCGCGGCTGCGGGGACTTTCGTCAACGGGCCGGATCTCGACAAGGGCCGGTCATCGCTCGCTCTCGACCATATCTTCCAGATCAACGGATTGGTCGAATTACCGTATAAATTCCAGGTTGGCGGCATCTTCAGGGCGCAGAGCGGCTTCCACTTCAGCAGGTTCGACGCGCAGAACCGCGATCCGGACGGGAACGGAAACTTTAACGGTATTGATTTCACTGCCGGAAGAAATGCCTTTACGGCGGCGCCGTTCGTGAACCTGGATCTCCGCTTTTCAAAACAGTTCGATATTCGTGAAAGGGTCAAGGTACAGGTACTATTTGAACTCTTCAACGTATTTAACCGCAAGAATCCGGCAGCAATCCAAAACAGAGTTGACGTGCTGAATCAGCCGTTCGGATCGACGACTCAGGTACTCCCGGGCCGAGAAGGCCAGGCCGGTGTTCGGATCTCATTCTAAGCGGTTGCCGGTCGGGAAATGTCCCAAACCATCGTCTAGCGGCAGCTAAGAATTTCTACGGTTCTCAGCTGCCGTGCCACACACAGGAGTTTTCAAGAAATGTCCACCAGGCGGATCGTCCTTTCGTTGTTATTTAGCCTCGGTCTTTTTTCAATTGCGATCGCTCAAGGTACTCGAATGTTGCGCCACCCGACCGTTAGCCGGGATCAGGTTGCCTTCGCTTATGCAGGTGATCTCTGGGCCGTTTCCCGCAACGGCGGCCAGGCACGACGCCTGACTTCCACGCCTGGAGTTGAAAGCGAACCGTATTTTTCGCCGGATGGCTCTAAGATCGCGTTTACTGCCACCGTGGCAGGCAATACGGATGTATATGTAATGCCCGCGACCGGTGGCGATGCCAAACGACTGACCTATCATCCGGCTGCCGACCGAGTAGCCGGTTGGAGTCCTGATGGCAGACGTGTTGTTTTTTACACGGTTCGAACCAGTGCCCCGCAGGAGGCCTATTACCAGCTTTGGACTGTCAGCGTCGAGGGCGGAATGCCCGAGCCATTGCCGCTGCCGCGTGCTTACACCGGCTCGTATTCGCCGGACGGAAGCCATCTCGCATTCGAGGAGATATCGACAGCGTTCGTTCCTATGTGGTACGAAGCAAGCTTTTGGCGTCACTATCGCGGAGGCCGAACACACCCTATCTCGGTCGTTAACCTAGCCGACAATTCCGTGGTGAAACTTCCCTGGTCTAACAGTAATGACCGGCAACCGATGTGGGTCGGCAATAAGATCTATTTCATCTCCGACCGTAATTTTACCGCTAACGTCTTCGTGTATGACCTCGGCACCAAACAGGTTACTCAGCTTACAAATCACGAAGATTTTGACGTGATGACCGCTTCGGCCGGATCGGACGCCGTCGTTTATGAGCAGGCAGGCTACATCCATCTCCTCGATACAAAGACCGGCAAAGCAAGACAGCTCGATATCGAGGTAACCGGCGATCTTCCGTGGGCGCAGCCGAAATTCAAAAAAGTCGGCACCTCGATCGTAAAAGCAACTCTCTCGCCGACCGGCACGCGAGCAGCGTTCGAGGCACGCGGCGAGATCTTTACGGTTCCCTCGGCCAAGGGCGACTATCGAAACCTGACGAATAGTTCCGGAGTGCACGACCGCGATCCGGTCTGGTCACCGGATGGAAGCCAGATAGCGTGGTTCTCGGATGCGACCGGTGAATATCAACTAATGATCGGCGATCAGTCCGGATTGTCGGCGCCGCGGGCAATCGTTCTCCCCTCCAACGCCTATTTTTTCAATGCCTCCTGGTCGCCGAACGGTGAGCAGATGGTTCTTGAAGATAATCACAACAATCTTTGGACCATTGACGTCAAAACGGGAGCTGCAAGCAAGATCGACACTGACGAGTACTCTTCGCCTTTGAGAAGTTACGATGCTTCGTGGTCGCCGGACTCGAAATGGATAACGTATTCAAAGAGTTTGCCGAGCCGGATGAGTGCGGTATTTGTTTACTCGACTACTGATAAAAAGTCCTCGCAGATCACCGATGCTCTAGCCGATTCGATCTCACCGACATTCGATGCCGGCGGCAAATATCTCTATTTCCTCGCGAGTACGGATTTTGGACCCAAGACCAGTTGGCTCGAGATGAGCTCGATCGATCATCCCGTACGCCGCTCAGCGTATCTGGTCATATTGAGGTCGGGTGAACCGTCGCCTTTCTTGCCGATCGCAGGCGACGAACCCGTAAAACCGGCCGGTGGTGACGCCCCGAAGCCAAAGCCGGCAGCGCCCGACGACACTGTCCGGATCGACCTCAACGGTATACGAGAACGGACGCTCGCGGTGAGCGTGCCTGCGGCCGACTACAACAAACTCGTTGCCGGTCCGGCCGACACATTCTTCTTTAGTGAGTCGGTACCGGCTGTCGGCGGCCTGCGGCTGCACAAATACTCGGTAAAGGCAGAAACTGCCGTACCATTTTTGGAGGGCATCTCTCAGTATTCGGTATCTGCCGACAAGAAGAAGCTCCTCTATGGTGCTCGAGGCGGACGATGGGGAGTTGTCGGTACGGAGGCTCCCGCGAAGGTAGGTGACGGGCCGTTGAATGTCGCTCAACTGGAAATGAAAGTCGATCCCCGTGCCGAGTGGGCGGACATTTTCCGCGAATCCTGGCGGATCCAGCGTGAGTACTTTTATGACCCCAAAATGCAGGGTGCCGATTGGGAAGCCGTCTTTAAGAGATACTCGGAAATGCTGCCTTACGTCGGTCACCGTGCAGATCTCGCATACCTTATCGCACAGACCGGCGGCGAACTTACAGTCGGACACTCGTACCTCGCGGGACTCGGAGATATTCCGACAGAAGATCCGGTACCGGTAGGCTTGTTGGGCGCCGATATCAGTTTCGAGAACGGACAATATCGGATCAAGCACATCTACACGGGCGAGAACTGGAATCCGGAATTGCGGGCGCCGTTGAGCGCACCAGGCATCGATGTCGCCGAAGGCGATTACATTCTGGAGGTAAATGGTAAACCGTTCGACGCTCAGACCAACTTCTACAGCCGGTTCGAAAACACGGTGAATCGGCAGATAGTGTTGAAGGTAAACAGCAAACCGTCTGGGGAAGGCGCCAGGCTTGTTACCGTTGTTCCGATCGCAAGTGAGAACGGGCTCCGCACACGTGCGTGGGTCGAAAACAACCGTCGCATGGTGGATAAGCTGTCAGGAGGGAGACTCGCGTACGTGTGGCTTCCTAATACTGCCGGGCCGGGATATGCATCGTTTATTCGCTACTACTATTCGCAGCAGGACAAAGACGGAAGCGTCATTGACGAGCGTTATAACGAAGGTGGAATGATCGCGGACTTCGTCATCAACGAGCTTGATCGCAAGCCGGTCGGTTACTTTACTCTGCGTGACGGAAAGCCGTTTTACTCGCCGATCGCGGGTATTTATGGGCCGAAAGTGATGTTGATCAACGAATCTGCCGGTTCAGGCGGAGACGCACTTCCGTTCTATTTTCGAGTGCGAAAACTCGGCCCAATGATCGGAACTCGAACCTGGGGCGGCCTCGTCGGAACACTTGGAACGCCGCAGACGATCGACGGCGGTGGGATCACGGCTCCGTGCCTTGCTTTCTACAATCTTGAGGGGAAATGGGATGTTGAAAATGTGGGTGTACCCCCTGACATCGAAGTCGAAAATTCGCCGGCGTCAGTCAATAGCGGACATGATCTGCAGCTTGAGCGTGCCGTCGCGGAAGGCCTGAAACTCCTCGAAAAAGAACCGATGAAGCGAATGCCGCGGCCGGCTCCGATCGACCGGGTTTCCAGAAAGCCCGGAAACTAAGGGTTAAGTCAAAATGAGAAGTAAAATAACGCTATTTTTGAAGGCGATCGCTTTTACGGTGGTTCTTTCGGCCGGCGTGGCCATACACGCTCAAAAGGTGGATGCGCCGTTCACGCGATCCGAAGTGATGATACCGATGCGCGACGGTGTTCGGCTTCACACCTTCATCTATGTTCCGACCGGCCCCGAAGAAAAACGCCCGATCCTTTTTCTTCGAACGCCGTACGGAACCGGTGATCTGAGCCCGGCTCAACTCGCCGGTGCAGTTGCCGATCTCGTGCCGGACGGCTACATAATCGTCAACCAGGACATCCGGGGACGATTCAAGTCCGAGGGCCAGTTCGTGATGCTCCGCCAGCCGAGAGACCCGAAAGTTAAGGGTGCCATCGACGAAAGCACCGATGCCTACGACACGATCGATTATTTGCTGAAGAATACGTCGAACAATGGCCGTGTCGGGATGGCCGGGACGAGTTATGGAGCATGGTTGACCGTCATGGCGGCGCTCGACCCTCACCCGGCGCTAAAAGCTGCGGTTCCACAGGCGTCGCCGGCCGATATGTGGATAGGCGACGATTTTCATCACAACGGTGCATTTCGATTGAGCTACGGCCTCGAATACACCTACATGATGGAATCGTCAAAAGAGATGACAGACACCGCGAGCTTGGTAAATAACTATGACGTTTATCAGTGGTACTTGGATCTCGGCCCGCTAGCCAACGTCGATGCAAAGTATTTCAAGAAAGGCCTGCCGACGTGGAATGATTTTGTAAATCACCCCGATTACGATGCGTTCTGGAAGAGGCAGGGTTTCGCGCCGTGGCTGAACCGAGTTACCGTGCCGACTCTCAATGTCGCAGGATGGTGGGACCAGGAGGATTTTTACGGCCCGATCACTATTTACGAACTGCTCGAACGACACGACACACAGAATAAGAATTTTCTCGTTGTAGGCCCGTGGAATCACGGTGGCTGGTCGCGGAGCGACGGCCGAAAGCTGGGCCCCGTTGATTTTGGCAGCGAGACCTCGGTCTATTATCGAAAAAATGTAATGGCCAAGTTCTTGGCACATTACCTAAAAGACGCCCCGGATCCGAACCTGCCCGAGGCCCTCACGTTCCGAACGGGAGCCAATGAATGGGAGCGGCACAATGCCTGGCCGCCGAAGCAGGGTATAGCCAACCGCAAACTCTACTTCCGGGCAAACGGCACCCTTTCATTTGATGCACCGCCTGACAAGGGCGTCGGCGCTTACGACAGCTACATATCAGATCCCGCGAATCCTGTCCCTTACCGGCAGCGGCCGATACTCCTGAAATCAGGCTGGACGACGTGGCAGGTCAACGATCAACGTTTCGCTTCGGATCGTCCCGATGTTTTCGATTGGTCGACGGAACCGCTTGCCGAGGACGTGACGGTATCCGGCAAGATAACCGCGAACCTTTTCGCCTCGACGACCGGCACGGACAGCGACTGGATCGTTAAACTGATCGATGTTTACCCCGAAAACTATACTGCTGACCCGACGATGAGCGGGTACCAGCTAATGATAGCCGGCGACGTGCTTCGCGGCCGTTACAGAAACAGCCGCGAGAAACCTGAGCCTGTGCCGGCTAACTCGATCCAGCACTACCAGATCGGCTTTCCCGCGAACGACCACGATTTTAAGAAGGGGCACCGAATATTAGTACAGGTACAAAGCAGTTGGTTTCCATTGATAGACAGAAACCCGCAGACATTCGTGGAGAACATTTTTCTTGCGAAGGCGTCGGATTTTCGCACGGCGACCCAGCGTGTGTACCGATCCGGCGAACAGGCGTCGTATATTGCCATGCCGGTCGTGGAAACTGGTAAATAGTCGGATGGAGGTGTCAGGACCGTCTTAGTCGGCATATGGTTGCGGATCGGCAACAGAAGATCGTAGATAGGCTTGTCGCCTACGAAATTCATCCATATGTAGCCTCAGGCGGTCCTGATTACCTCGCAAATACACTTTGCATCGACGCCCTCATTATTTTGAAAGGAAGTACAGGAATAATTTGGAAATGACAAAAAGACTCGATCTACTGAACATTCGATCAAGTTTCTTCCGTTCCGTCTTTGTTGCGGCGATCGTCGCGTTTGTTCTCTCGACTGGAATATACGCACAGAACATCGATGTCGAAAAACTAACGGCCGATCTCGAACCTGAGATCCGGCAAATGATGATCGAAGGGAATATTCCCTCGGCCTCGATCGCTTTGATCTCGGGCGATAAAGTGATCTGGACCGGAGCATACGGCGAATCCAATTTGTGGGCACGCACGCCGGCCACGCCGCAAACGGTCTACCTAATTGGCTCAACTTTCAAGGCAATGTCGACTGTCGCCTTGCTCCAGCTGATGGAGGAAGGCAAATTCAAACTCGACGATCCGGTAAGCAAATACCTGGATTTTCAGATTCAGGGCGATGACCCGAACAATCCGGTAACGTTTCGGCATCTACTGACCCACACTTCAGGATTGACGGGAGATTTTGGGGCGATCCCACTCTGGAGCAACGACGCACCTACGAAACTCGATGAATGGGTTCGGAAATCGCTCAAGGTCTCTCATCCGCCGATGACGAAGGTCGAGTATTCCAACGCGGCATTTACCCTGGTTGGATATCTGATAGAGAAGCTCTCCGGTGTACCCTATCGCAAATATATACAGGAACACGTTTGGGATCCGCTTGAAATGACCAGCACGGCATTCGACCCGACTCCCGGTATAGATGAAAGAATGTCGGTGCCATATGTAGTCGACGAGAAAACGGGTAAGCAGACGCCGACGGTTCGGATCAGGGCCGCTGTTTTTCCGGCCGGAATCGTTTACGGCACGGTAATGGATCAATCCAACTGGCTCATCACCAATCTAAACGGCGGAATATTCAAGGGCAAACGCATCATCAGCGAAGCGACGATGGACCAAATGATGACCCTGCAATTCGATCAGTTCAAAGGCGGGATCGAAGGGATCTGGGGCAATAAGACGGCGGGTTTTGGGTTGACGTGGTGGGTCCAGGTCAGAGACGGCGACCGATATTTTGCCCACAGCGGCAGCCTTTCCGGCTACACCGCGTTTTTGCTCGGAAATCGCGACCGTAAGTTCGGTTTTGCAATCCTTACCAACGGAAACCGCGCTCATCCGCACTTGTTCAAACTGGCTGACCGGGCGATGGATCTGATGAAGAAATATTCTACAGATCAAAAAACGGCAGCAGTTTCGCCGGCCGCTATCGGAGAAAAGAAATGAGGGATCAAATTCGACGAATCGTCACAGTTTTGCTTATCGGGTTGATGATCTTGAGCGTCTCTGCGATACCGCTTTCGGCTCAGACGGACGAACCGATCTATGACATTGTCATTAGGAATGGCAGGGTCCTGGACGGCGCAGGAAACCCGTGGGTCCTTGCGGACGTGGCGATCAAGGACGGCCGATTCGTCAGGATCGGAAAGGTCGATGGCAAGGGAAAGCGTGAAATTGACGCCACCGGTCGATATGTAACTCCGGGCTTTATCGATATGCAGGACCAGTCAGGGAACGTTCTTCCAAAGAACGGCCTTGCCGAGAGCAAGTTGCTCCAGGGCGTGACGACCGGAATTGCGGGCGAAGGCGGAGCACCGGTCGAAGCAGACAAACTCGGCCAATACTTCGCCGATCTGCAAAAGAGCGGAATTAGCATGAATTGGGGCACCTACTACGGTGAAACGCAGGCCCGCGTCGCAGTGATGGGACAGGTGGCCCGCGACCCCACGCCGGAAGAATTAGAGAAGATGCGGAACATCATCGATACCGCGATGAAGAATGGCGCGATGGGAATTTCGACAGCGCTCATTTATCCGCCGGCAAGTTTTTCGAAGACGGACGAGATCGCTGAGATGGCAAAGGTCGCCGGAAAACACGGAGGCATCTACATAAGCCACATCCGCGGCGAGGGCAAGGAACTGATCGAGGCAATAAACGAGGCAATTACGATCGGCGAAAGGGGCAAATTACCCGTTGAAATATATCACCTCAAGGCAGCGTACGCACCGGGTTGGGGGAAACTCATGGGTGAGGCCGGCAAGACGATCGACGCCGCACGGAGCCGAGGCGTCGATATTGCCGCAAATATGTATCTATATACGGCCGGCGGCACCTCGCTTTCGGCGGTGATCCCGTCGTGGGCATCAGAGGGCGGAAACGCCAAATTGATGGAGCATCTTAAGGACCCGGCAACCCGGGAAAGGCTCAAAAAGGAAATGGTCAGCGGTTCGCCCGGATGGTGGAACATCGTCGAAGCATCGGGCGGATGGGACAACATAGTGGTGGCCTCGACGGCCAACGAGGCCAACAAGCGATTTGAGAACAAGAGCATCGCCCAGATCGCCAAAGAATGGAAAAAGGATCCGGCGGATGCCGCGTTCGATCTCGTTCTTGACAGCAACAACCGTACGGGCGCCCTCTACTACATGATGAGCGAGCAGGACGTCGAGACGGCTGTCAAATTTCCGTGGGTAAGCATCGGGAGCGACGCATCGGCCTCGCTCAAACTGGTCGATCCGGCCACTGTTGGGAACGGACACCCGCGGAGCTACGGAAATTTTCCACGCCTGATCGCCGAATTTGTACGGAAACGCCACGTGCTCACCCTGCCCGACGCGATCCGCAAGATGACATCTTGGCCCGCTGAGCGAATGAAATTGGACGCCCGCGGACTGATCAAGGAGGGCTTATGGGCCGACGTTGTAATTTTCGATTACGACAAGATCCAGGACGAATCCACCTATGAGTTTCCATACCGGACGTCAACCGGGATCGACTATGTGCTCGTCAATGGACAGGTGGTCATTGACCACGGAAAGCACACCGGGGCAAAGCCCGGCCAGGTGATCTACGGTCCCGGCCATCAGGACCGATAGAAAGGCGATGTTTTTGAGGACCGTTGCATATGAACGAAATTCGTAGGATATGCGTCAGCACATTCATTGGCCTTGTCCTCTTGATGTTGCTGAGTGTGCCAGGTTTGGCGCAGATATATCAGCCTGTCTACGACATCGTTATCCGCAATGGCCGTGTGTTGGACGGTGCCGGTAACCCATGGATCGCAGCCGACGTCGCGATCAAGGACGGCAGGTTCGTCAAGATCGGTCGGATCGAGGAGAAAGGCAAGACCGAGATCGACGCTCGCGGGAGATACGTCTCGCCAGGATGGATCGATTCGATGGACCAGTCCGGCTACGTGTTGCCGCAGAATGGCTTGGCGGAAAACAAGTTGCTGATGGGCGTGACGACAGCCATCGGCGGCGAAGGTGGTACTCCCGTCCCGGCGGAGCAGGTCACCGAGTATTTCGCCGGCCTCGAACGTAGCGGTATCAGCATCAATTTCGGCAGCTATTTCAGTGAGACGCAGGCTCGCGAAGCCGTGTTGGGCAATGACTCGCGGGCACCGTCGCCCGAGGAACTCGAGCGAATGAAGGCGATCATGGACCTTGCGATGAGGTCCGGAGCGATGGGGATGACAACCGCACTCATCTATCCGCCGTCGAGTTTTGCGAAAACCCCGGAACTTATCGAAATGGCCAAGGTCGCCGGCCGATACGGCGGAATCTATGCAAGCCACATTCGCGACGAGGGAAAGGGCCTTGTCGGTGCCGTCGACGAGGCGATCGAGATCGGCGAAAAAGGCGGGTTGCCTGTCGAGATCTTTCACCTCAAGGCGGCCTATCAGCCCGGTTGGGGAAAATTGATGAACGAGGTCGGCATCAAGGTCAATGACGCCCGCTCGAGGGGCGTGGATGTTGCGGCCGATATGTACCTTTACACGGCGGGCGGGACCGGACTTGAAGCGACGATACCGTCGTGGGCGTTCGACGGCGGCCCGGATAAGCTCCTGGAGCGGCTGAAGGACCCGAAAATTCGCGAACGGCTCAAGGGCGAGATCAAGACCGGCTCGCCCGGTTGGTGGAACATTGTCGAGGCCTCGGGCGGTTGGGCAAACATCGTGCTCGTCAACGCGCAGAACAAGGATAACGCAAAATACGAGGGCAAAAACCTCGCTCAGATCGCGGCGGAGATGAACAAGGATCCCGCGGACGCCGCATGGGACCTCGTCTCCCAAGGCAATGGCCGCGTACTCGCGATCTATCACATGATGAGCGAACAGGACGTCGAAACAGCTCTGAAATTTCCATGGACGAGTATCGGTAGCGACGCCGGGGCTGCTTTGAAGCTGGGGAAGGTCGACGGCCTTGGGCTGGCTCACCCGCGATCATATGGAAATTTTCCGCGTCTGATCGCGGAGTACGTTCGCAAACGACATGTCCTAACCCTTCCCGACGCCATTCGAAAGATGACATCCTGGCCGGCTACGCGATTAAGGATCGATTCGCGGGGCATGATCAAGGAAGGGCTCTGGGCAGATGTCGTGATATTTGATTACGACAAGATCCAGGACGAATCCACTTACGAGAGTCCGTACCGTACGCCGACAGGCATCGATTACGTACTCGTAAACGGACAGGTCGTCATCGATCACGGTAAGCATACGGGGGCAAAGCCGGGCCACGTGATCTATGGGCCGGGCCGACGGAATTGACGGCTCGAACCGAGCACATCGGTTCTGACGGATGGGACCTTTCGACCCTGTTCATAGCTGGCGGAAGAGAATTCGGTGACCGATTTGCGGTTCACGGCAACTGATGATGAAGAAAAGACTCGGACCATTATTTTTTGTGTTTCTGATATTCGGGATGCTCACTGTGGCGAATGCGCAGGCGAAGAAAATGAAGATCTACATCTCCGTTGATATGGAAGGGGTCGTCGGGGTTGTCTCGGCCGACCAGTTGACGCCGGCCGGATTTGAGTACGAACGGTTCAGGCAGATCATGACCAATGAAACGAATGCCGCGATCGAAGCTGCCTTCGCCGCCGGAGCGACCGATGTCACGGTCAGCGATTCGCACGGAAACGCCGAGAATTTACTGATCGAAAAGCTCCCGAAAAACGTATTGCTGGTCCGCGGTTTTCCTCGTCCGCTCGAGATGATGCAGGGAATCGACGAAACATACGACGGGGCCATTTTCATCGGCTATCACGCAAGCACGAATAACGTGCAAGGTGTCCGGGCACACACGTTCTCGAGTGCGAGACTGACAGAGGTGCGATTGAACGGCGTAACGATGTCTGAGGGGAGCTTTAATGCAGCGATCGCCGGACATTTCAATGTTCCCGTGATCATGGTCTCAGGCGACGATGCAGCAGTTAAGGAGGTCTCATCAGCAGTCGGCGATATTGAGGGAGCCGTCGTGAAATGGAATTACGGCTTTCACTCGGCCCTGACGGTTATGCCCGAAGTTGCGTACGACCTGATCGGGAAAAAAGTACGAACTGCTATCGGTCGGATCAAAAGTTTCAAGCCATATAAATTAAAGGCTCCGCTTCAACTTGATGTGCGGTTCAAAAACTATCGTCCTGCGGAGGTCCTCAGTTATTTGTCGATAGTCGAACGAACCGATTCGCACAGCATTAGATTCACCGGCAAGGACATGATCGAGGTCTCAAAGTTCATGGGGTTTATTACGACCTATGAACCGGGCCTGGAGCCATAAGGACACGATTTTATGTTCATAACCGACCGAATTGTGAGTCGGAGCAAATATTTGTTAACGAACGCCTGGAAATGACGCCCAACTCGACGGTTCAGAACTCAGCAAGCATAGTTATCCGCGATATCAGCGGGCCGGCTGAAATGCGGGCTGTTGAGCAACTTCAAAAGGACGTTTGGGGCCTGCCGGACCTCGACGTTGTGCCGCTGACTCAACTTGTCGCGGCAACGGCGGCGGGCGGTGTGTTGATCGGTGCGTTCGACGGCGGTTCGCTTGCCGGTTTTGCATACGGCTTTGTCGGACTTGAGAATGGGCGGGCGACGCTTCACTCACATATGCTCGCGGTCGAACACAAATACCGGAATCTTAACATCGGCTACCGGCTAAAACTTGCTCAACGCGACCTCGCCCTTGCTCATGGGCTAAATGAGATGACCTGGACGTTCGACCCGCTTCAGGGACTGAATGCACACTTCAACTTTAACCGGCTCGGCGTCGTTTCGGATCGTTACTTCTTGGATTTTTACGGTTCGGACGCAGCTAGCTTTCTGCACCGTAACGGAACTGACCGCCTTTGGGTAACGTGGCCGCTTGCGAGCCGCCGGGTTGAGGAACGCATCGCCGGAATGCCGTCCGGGGCGTTTTTTGAAAATGCAGTGTCGATCGTTGAAGTCAGTGCCGACGGATATCCGTTGGAACATGAGCTGACCGAGGCGACAAACGAAACGGTCGCTATCGAGATACCCGGCAGGGTTGATGAAGTCGAAAAACAAAGTCCTGAGTTGGCGTCAAAGTGGCGGATGGCGACCCGCAGGGCATTTACGGCCGCGATCTCAAAGGGCTACGTCGTCGACGGTTTCACCCGTGGCGAAGGCGGATCGAACAAGTCCGGATCGTATCATCTTACTCGAGGTAGAGCGCTGCGCGACCTCGAATGAGTAAATGGAAACTTATGGATCAGAGTAAGTACGATATCTCTCGACGTGAAATGCTGAGACGCACGGCTCTTGCCGTATCAGGTGTGTTGGCCGCCCCGATGTTCAATCGCGGCGTGTTCCGGATCTTTGCTGCGTCCGACAAGGAATATTCCGCTCGAGCCATCGACCTCGTCGGGCGGGCGACAGTCGTCGACATGCTGAGCCCGATGACCCTCGATTTTGGCAAGCAGGACAAATGGTTCAAAGATCCTGATACCTTCACCGCAGCCGATTTTCAACCGTTCAAGCACTCAGGGATCAACATCATTCATCCGGCGATCGGTATGGGAGGCCCGAACGCCTATGAAGAGGTGTTGAAATTTTTCGCCGCCTGGAACGGTTTCATCGCAAATAACGACGCTTATTTCATCCGCATCGACAGTCCCTCCGACCTCGACCGCGTAAAGTCCTCGGGCAAGCTGGGCATTTTGCTCGGCCTACAGAATTCGGACCAGTTCCGCCGGCCCGATGACGTCGATTTTTTCCGCAGTCTCGGGCAGCGCGTTTCGCAGCTGACCTATAATTCGCGCAACCTGATCGGCAACGGTTCGACCGAGCGGCGGGACGACGGCATTTCCGATTTTGGGGTGGCGATCATCGAGCGGATGAACAAGGTTGGTATGGCCGTAGATGTATCACATTGCGGCGACCGCACGACACTCGATGCCTTTGAGATCTCGAAAAAACCCGTATTGATCACGCATTCGAATTGCCGTGTCCTTGCCGGTGGCCATCCGCGGGACAAGACAGATGAGGCGATCAAGAAGGTCGGCGAGACGGGTAGCGTAATGGGGATCACGGGCGTAAGGATGTTCGTCAAGGACACCGAACCGACGACCATCGAGGACGTGCTCGATCATTACGACCATGTCAGGAAATTGATCGGGCCCGAACATCTCGGCGTCGGCAGCGACATCGATCTCTACGGGTACGACAAGATGCCGCCCGAGCTGAACAAGCAGCTTCGCGCGAGCTACAAGGGCAGTTACGGCTTCCGCGAAAGGATCGACATCGAAGGCCTCGACCATCCGAAACGTATGTTCGACCTGACCGAGGGCCTGATACGCCGAAAGTACACCGACGCGGACATTCTCGGCATACTCGGCGGCAATTTTACACGGGTTTTGAAACATATATGGACCGTCTGAAGCCACGGGCGGACCGCAGCTCATACAGGAGAAATATGAAATTACGCTCTATTCTTGCTCTGATCATCCTTTCGTTGGTCATGCTGGCAGGGCCGCAATTGGCCGCGGCCCAAAACGCGCCGTTTCCCGGCTTTGACGAATACGTGAATAAGGCGATGAAAGACTGGGAGGTTCCCGGCCTGGCTATCGCTATTGTCAAGGACGACAAGATCGTTTACGCGAAAGGTTACGGCGTCCGCGAACTCGGCAAACCGGCACCAGTCGACGAACACACGCTATTTGCGATCGGCTCGTCGTCAAAAGCGTTCACCGCAACCTCGATCGCGATGCTGGTCGATCAGGGCAAGCTCAAGTGGGACGATCACGTCACCCAATATCTGCCCGGTTTTCAGCTCTACGATCCGTGGGTGACTCGCGAGATGACCGTCCGTGATCTTTTGACGCACCGCATCGGGCTCGAACGCGGTGATCAGCTTTGGTATGCGACTCCGTACAGCCGCGAAGAGGTGCTCCGCCGGATACGTTTCCTCGAACCGTCGTCGAGCATGCGTTCGAAATTCGGCTATCAGAACATCATGTTCCTTGCCGCCGGACAGATCATTCCGTCGATCACCGGCAACACGTGGGACGATTTTGTCACTGAGCGGATCTTCGCGCCGCTCGGGATGAGTGAGACCGGAACGACCATCCGAACGTTGCCGCTTTCGACGGACGTCTCGACCCCGCACGTCAAGATCGATGACAAGGTGCGGCCCGTCGCCTGGCGCCTGATCGACAATATTGCTCCTGCCGGGTCGATCAACTCAAATGTCGTCGATATGGCTCAATGGCTTCGGTTCCAGCTCGGCAACGGTAAATTCGACGGCAAACAGCTTGTCAGCGAAGCGGCAATAAAAGAAACCCATACGCCGCAGACGATCATCCGTATCGAGGGCCCGTACCCGATCTTTTACCCTAATGCGCATTTCTTCAGCTACGGAATGGGATGGTTCCTCAGCGATTTTCGCGGGAAGAAACTCGTTGAGCACGGCGGTGCGATCGACGGGATGAGGGCCGAAGTGGCCATGATCCCGGAGGCAAACGTCGGGATCGTGATCCTTACCAATATGAACGGCACCCTGCTCCCGCAGTTCCTGTGCTACCGCATTTTTGACCAGTATCTGGGCGTGCAGCCAAAAGATTGGCAGGCCGAGGCCCTGCCGAAGATCAAAACGCTCGAAAAGGCTGGAAAAGCCGCACAGGACAAGATTATCGCCGACCGGGTCAAGGACACTCATCCCTCGCTCGATCTCCAGAGCTATGCCGGCACTTATAACAGCGAGATGTACGGCGATTTCGAGATCGATCTCGTCGACCGCAAGCTTGTCGCGCATTTCGGCCCGAACTATACGGGCGATCTAGAACATTGGAACTACGACACGTTTCAGGTGACTTGGCGTGATCCCGTGATGGGAAAAGGCTTCTTGCAATTCTGCCTGAATGCGAAAGGCAAGATAGACACGGTCGATCTTGGCCCGATGGGCAAGTTTAAGCGGATGCCTGATAAGAAACCGGCGGCCAAGAATTAGCTGCGGCGTAAAACAGTTTCGGGGAGATATTCAAATGCTAAAAAGATCGATCTTCATACCATTTTTCGGGGCGGCCTTTCTCATAACGTCCGCTTTCTACGGGGAGATAATTGCCCAAACGCCGGCAGCGTCACCTCCGACCGATAAGCAGGTAGTCGCCAAGGTCAGTGAGTACATGGACGCGGTGGTTCGTGTGGACGGATTCAGCGGAACCATCCTCGTCGCCCGCGACGGCAAGCCGGTGGTCAGCAAAGGCTATGGCATGGCTAGTATCGAACTCGCCGTGCCCAATGCGCCGGAGAACATTTTCAGACTCGGTTCGATCACCAAGCAGTTCACCTCGATGTCGATAATGATGCTCCAGGAGCGCGGGAAACTGAAGGTGAGCGACCCGATCTGCGATTACGTCGCCAATTGCCCGGACATTTGGAAGCCTATAACCATTCGCCACCTACTGACACACACGTCCGGCATCACGAATTACACGGCGTTCCCCGATTTTGCCAAGACGACAATACTTCCAACACCTAACACCGACATGATCGCCCGGATCGAAAAGGAACCGCTTGATTTTGCGCCCGGCGAGAAATTCTCGTACAGCAATTCCGGCTATTACGTGCTCGGTGTGATCATCGAAAAGGCATCCGGCAAGCCGTACGCCGATTTCCTGCAGGTAAATATCTTTACGCCCCTCGGAATGAAGAACACCGGATATGACGATCCGCTTAAGATCATCATGAACCGGGCGGCAGGGTATCAGAAGCAGGCCGGCAAGATCCTTAATGCGTCGTACATGGACATGAGCGTGCCCTATGCCGCAGGATCGCTCTACTCGACGACGGGCGACCTATTGAAATGGGATCAGGCACTTTATACAGAGAAACTGGTGTCGAGGAAATCACTTGACGAGATATTCACGCCCTGGAAAGGCGAAGCCGGTTATGGCTACGGCTGGGGTATCGGCAAGAAGTTCGGGCGTCGCGAGATCTCGCATGGCGGAGGCATCTACGGTTTCTCCACCTATATCGCCCGTTACCCCGACGACCGTGTGACGGTGATCGTATTGAGCAATATTCAGTCGGCACCCTCGGGTCAGATCGCCGGGAACCTGGGGGCGATCGCATTTGGGGCGCCATTTGAAATGCCCAAAGAACACAAGGTGATCACGCTCGATAAAAAGGTACTAGAAAAATACGTCGGTGAATATCAGATCGGCACAAATATCATCATTGCGATCACGTTTGAGGATGGAAAGTTGATGGGCCAGCTTGGTGGGCAGGGAAAATTCAGCCTATTGCCGGAGACGGAAATAGAATTTTACTCGAAGGACGTCAATGCCCAGATCGTATTTGAAAAGGACGCGAACGGCAACGTCACAGGATTTACCTTGAAACAGGGTGGAAGCAATAACCCGGCAAAGAAGATCAAATAGCGATCCGTTGACATGTTCGCAACGTGACATTAGCGACAGCAAACGGCAAGAAGAGGAAAAAAGATGAGAAAACTTGCGGCTTTGATGATACTTGGACTGACTTTCCCTTCGTTTTTCGTTGGGCAGGTTCCCAACTCTCCAAACATTTCTACCAAACCGGAAACCCCTCAGACAGGAGAGACCGCGAAGGTGCCTGCTCGCCCGGAATTGACCGCCGCCGATGCAGAAGCATTTCTTGACGGCATTCTACCGCTCCAGCTTGCGCGGGAAGACATAGCCGGCGCGACGGTCGTGATTGTCAAAGACGGCAAGGTTCTTTTCGAAAAAGGCTACGGTTTTTCGGACGTCAAAGCAAAGAAGCCTGTGGTAGCCGCCGATACGCTCTTTCGTCCGGGCTCGATCTCTAAGTTGTTTACGTGGACAGCCGTGATGCAATTGGTCGAGCAAGGCAAGATCGATCTCGACCGTGATGTGAACGACTATATCGATTACAAGATCCCCGAAGCCTTCGGAAAGCCGATCACGATGAGGAATCTGCTGACCCACACGCCCGGCTTTGAAGAGCAAGTTAAGGACCTCATCACCTTCAAGACCGACAAGCCGAATCTCGGTGAGTACATGAAAACCCATATTCCCGGTCGGATATTTCCCCCGGGAACGGTGCCCGCGTATTCCAACTACGGGGCATCTCTTGCCGGCTATATCGTCGAGCGAGTGTCAGGCCAACCTTTCAATCAGTATATCGAAGAGCATATATTCAAGCCGCTTGGGATGAACCATTCGACTTTTGAACAGCCGCTGCCGGAGGAACTCGCACCCAACATGTCCAATGGCTATCAACTTGCTTCAGACAAGGAGCTGAAGTTTGAAATGGTTACTCCTTTTCCCGCGGGAAGTCTCAGCAGCACCGCCGATGATATGTCCAAATTCATGCTCGCCCACCTGCAGAACGGCCAATTGGGCGACGCGCGGATCTTGAAGCCCGAGACTGCGCAGTTGATGCACAGCCGCCTTTTCGGACTTGATCCGGCGGCGAATGCGATGGCCTACGGATTTTACGAAGAGTCGCGAAACGGTCACCGGATCATCGGGCACGGCGGCGACACGACGGCCTTTCACAGCGATCTGCACCTGGTGCTTGATAGCGGTGTTGGATTCTTTGTTTCCTACAACAGCGCGGGCCGGGGACAGGTGTCGCCTCGATCGATCGTTTGGGAAGCCTTTCTCGATCGGTATTTTCCATACACGCCGCCGCCCGCTACCGCACCCGATACTGCGAAACAGGATGCGGTTGCAGTTAGTGGATCGTACGAGTCGAGCCGCCGCAGCGAGACCTCGTTTATCAAGGCGTTCTCGCTACTAGGCGAGACGGCGGTCTCGCCTACCGAGGACGGGACTATCCAGGTGTCGGCGCTGCTTGCTCCGAACGGAAAGCCAAAACACTGGGAAGAAATAGCTCCAATGACGTTTCGCGAAGTCGGCGGTCAGGACGTTCTAGTTTTCAAACCGGACCAAAATGGCCAGCTGCAGATGATCATTCCTTATCCGTTCATGACCTTTCAGCGTGTCGATTTGTGGGACAACAGCAAGATACTTCTGACGGTCGTCGGAGTGTCACTATTCGTCATGCTGTTAACACTGATCCTTTGGTTCGTCGGGTGGCTGGTCAGGAGACATTATGGTGGCAAGCTCGAGTTGACCCGATTGGAGTGGTGGCTGCGACTGACTGTGCGGGCCGTGTTTGCACTGGCGCTGATCTTTATAGGGACAATGGTGGGCTTGATCATGTACGCGACCTCAAACCTGGATTTTCTCAGCGATGCCGGAGTCAAATGGTTCCAGACCGCTCAGGTCATCGGTGTCATTGCGGCAGTTGGGACCCTCGCAGTTTTCTTCAATTTTGTCTATGCCTGGATCAGCAGCCGGTACAGGATATGGGGCAAGCTGCAGGCGACGCTCTTCGCTATCGTTTGTTTGGGATTTCTGTGGTTCGTATTCGCCGGACATTTGTTGTACTTCAACTCAAACTTTTAAAATGAAGGACCTGAAACTGGAATCACTATATTTGCGTGAGATCGAATTGCCGCTTAAGGCTCCATTCGTAACGAGCTTTGGTACGTCTCTGAAACGGCGAATTTTGGTTGTGCGGATCACCGACGCCGAAGGGGCCGTGGGCTACGGTGAATGCACCGCTCCAGAGGAGCCGTTCTATAATCACGAAACTACCGATACGGCATGGTCGATAATCAGCGATTTCATCGCTCCATTGCTAATAAAGAACCCGATCGGTACAGCTGCCGATGTATCGGACGCCCTGGCTGCCATCCGCGGCAATCGAATGGCTATCGGTGGTGTTGAATCCGCAGTCTGGGATCTCGAGGCAAAGAAGGCGAATACTCCGCTTTGGCGGCATTTAGGCGGGACGCGAGAACAGATAGATTGCGGCGTATCGATCGGACTCCAGATCTCTCCGGAAGTATTGCTTGAGAAGGTAACGCGTGAGGTGGAAAGCGGCTACCAGAGAATAAAGCTAAAGATAAAACCGGGCCAGGATATCGAACTAGTCCGCGTTATCCGAGGGAATTTTCCTCATATCAAACTTTCGGTTGATGCGAACTCTGCATACAGGCTGGACCGCGACGTTCACATCTTTGAGGAACTCGACGAGTTCGGATTGCTGATGATCGAGCAGCCACTCGCAGCAGGTGACCTGGTGGACCACGCCAAGCTCCAAAAGTTGATCAAAACGTCTATCTGCCTTGATGAATCGATCACTTCCCTTCGGGATGCCGAGCATGCCCTCGAACTTGGCTCATGCAGGATAATCAACGTGAAACTTGGACGCGTTGGCGGACACTCTGAGGCAAAGGCGATACAGAGTTTTGCATCTGAAAATAACGTTCCTGTCTGGTGCGGCGGAATGCTCGAATCCGGTATCGGAAGAGCTCACAACATCGCGATGTCGACGCTGCCGGGCTTTTCTCTTCCGGGTGACGTTTCGGCCTCGGCAAGATATTGGGCGGAGGACATTGTAGAGCCGCCTGTAACGGTAAGTTCCGAAGGCAGGATCAAATCACCGGACGGACCCGGCATCGGCTATAACGTAAACGAGCCGATGGTGGAGCGACTTACAGTTCGACGCGAGACGATCCCACTTAAATAATTGGTCGGTTTTCGAACTGTCTTTTGAAGGAACTAACATGAAAAAGCCATTGTTTATAGTCCTTGTCTTCGCGCTCATGATGCTGTCATTAGCGTACGGTCCGGACGCCGCGGCCAGTCATATAACTCAACTTTCCGATCGAACTAACGATAGGGCCGCAAATCATCCTTATCTGCCCGGAGATGAGAAACCCGCCCCTGCCCCTAAACGTTGGCTTGGCCTGATCGGCGAATATGGCCCGGACAACGGCATTCTATATATCCTGGAAAAGGATGGCAGTCTTTGCGCCTTATTCAAGGGAGCCGAGACGGAGGTCCTGAAAGAGATATCCATCAACCGGTTCGAATTTTCCGGTTCGGACAAGCATGCTGGTCAAAAACTTAGCTTTACGCGTGACCGGAAAGGACGTTCGACGCTGGCGAAGATCGGCAAAGTCGAGTTTAAACGTCGTCAGATCGAGCCTGAAGATGGTGCGGCACAATTGCACGTCACACCGTTAAGGCCGGTACCTGAACTGATAAAGGAGGCTCTCGCAGCCCAACCACCGAAAGAGACTGGCGATTTTCGAAAATCGGATCTGGTCGAGCTGATAAAGCTGGATCCGACGATCAAACTCGATATACGTTACGCGACCACCAACAATCTCTTCGGCACCGTCTTTTATTCTCAGGCCCGTGCCTTTATGCAGCGTCCGGCCGCTGAAGCTGTAGTCCGGGTTAATCGCAAGTTGCGAAAACTTGGCTACGGACTCCTCGTTCACGATGCCTATCGGCCGTGGTACGTCACCAAGGTATTCTGGGACGCAACGCCGAACGACAAGAAGCTCTTTGTGGCCGACCCATCACAGGGTTCGCGTCACAATCGCGGAGCCGCCGTTGATATCACGTTGTACTACCTAAAAACCGGCAAGCCGGTGGAAATGGTAAGCACCTACGACGAGACAACTGATCGTGCTTACCCTAACTACCCCGGCGGCACGTCGCTTCAGCGTTGGCATCGTCAATTATTGCGTGATTCGATGGAATCGGAAGGTTTCACTGTTTACGAAGCAGAATGGTGGCATTTTGACTACAAGGATTGGCAGCATTACCCGATCGGAAACACCAAATTTGACCAAATATCATCTCAGTAATTATCCGATCGACCGTTTGAGTTCTTTTTTCATGTGAAGGTCATGGATCTTTCACTCCTTCGGATCACGCCATAAGGCCAGACTGATGTCGGGCCGTAACGTGTATTGGGTACATTCCGATTACGGGTAGTTGGTGTATCCGTTTTGGTGTTAGGGGAATGTGAAGCTAAATACTATTTTACCGGTTCACTTTGCTAATCCAGGTGACTGCGAAATCTCTTAACGGAGACATCTCCTGACGATCACATTCCCCCAAAAACAGTACTAAATTGAAATAGAGAAGGCACCGAGACTCTAGGTTTGGCTGGAGGGCTTACGCCAATCGACGAATAGTCCCAATTATCTGGAAAGTTAACTATGACCGCGGTGTTAATTTATGTTAACGCGTGTCACAAGTAATGCCTGAAAACAGACCTAAATCGAGGGGCATCAGATGGGTTTTGCCGAAACGACGACAAAGCGGGAACGAATATGAGCATTTTTTCCTCGATATTCGTCGTTTTGTTGCGCGGACGGACATTTCATCGTCATTTGACGCCGTGGTTTCCTATATTCGTTTTGGCAATTTGCGTATAATCGATCACAGCTAGAAACAGCCAAACCGCAGACACAGTAGTTATCAAATCACTTGGACATCTCGTTCAGGGCAACGTGGCTTAGCGGACGCCCGACTTTATACGCCGATGAGGACCTTCAGAATCGTATTTCTCATACTGTTATTCGGATCTGCTGCCCTGCCGCAGAACTCGGGGTCTGTACACAACGGCCGCGGCAACGAGCCCGACCCTTCAACTTATGTTTGGTTTTCGGGACCTGCGACGAAATGGGATGAAGCTCTACCGGTGGGAAACGGCCGGCTCGGTGCAATGGTGTTTGGAGGAGTCCAGGAAGAACGCCTGCAGCTGAATGAGGATACGTATTGGACCGGTGGCCCATATTCTACCGTCGTTAAAGGCGGCTACAAGTTCCTGCCGGAGATCCAGAGACTTGTCTTTGCTGAGAAGTACCTTGACGCTCACAATCTGTTTGGTCGGCACTTAATGGGTTACCCTGTCGAACAGCAAAAATACCAGAGCCTCGCCAATCTCCACCTTTTCTTTGATCAAGGCAAGGAGATTTCAGGATATCGCCGGCTCCTCGATCTTCGCGACGGTGTTGTAACGACGATTTTCTCTTTGAAAGGTGTCCAATTTAAACGTGAAGTTTTTGCTTCGGCACCCGATCAGGTGATCGTTGTTCGGCTGACTGCGGACAAGCCGGCACAGATCACTTTTACGGCGAATTTGAGAGGCGTACGAAATCAGGCTCATTCCAATTACGGTACCGACTATTTTCAAATGGATCCGGTCGGAAGTGACGGTCTCGTCGTTACGGGAAAATCTGCTGATTATCTCGGTATCAGCGGAAAACTCCGATACGAAGCCCGCGTAAAGGCCGTCGCGGAAGGTGGAGAGGTCAGTACGAACGGCGTTGACCTCAACGTCAAGAATGCCAACTCGGTCACCCTTTACTTTGCGGCGGCGACGAATTTTGTCAATTACCGTGATGTAAGTGGAGACCAGCACGCGAAGGTTGAGTCCTACCTTCGGAATGTAAAAGGTAAATCATATGATGCTGTAAAGGCCGCGGCCTTGTCGGATTACATGGGACTCTACGATCGCGCGTCGCTTTCGATGCCGGCCACAGAAAATTCCTACTTGCCGACAAACGAACGAAAAGAAAAGAATCAGACCTCTCCTGACCCAAGCCTTGCGGCACTCGCTTACAATTTTGGGCGTTACCTTTTGATCTCATCCTCACGTCCGGGCACGCAGCCGGCCAATTTGCAGGGCATTTGGAATGATGACCAAAATCCGGCGTGGGATTCAAAATATACGACCAATATTAACGCAGAGATGAACTACTGGGCGGTGGACTCGGCGAACCTGTCGGAGCTCGGCACACCGTTCTATAAGATGATCAGCGAACTGACCGACCAGGGTTCGCAGGTCGCTCGTGAACATTACGGGGCTCGCGGCTGGGTCGTTCATCAGAATACCGATATCTGGCGGGTCGCGGCGCCGATGGACGGGCCCAGTTGGGGAACTTTCACCGTGGGCGGTGCCTGGCTCTGTACGCACTTGTGGGAACATTACGAATATTCGCAGGACAAGGCGTTTCTCGCTGATAATTACCCCGTGATCGAGGGGTCAGTGCAGTTCTTCATCGACTTTTTGGTGAAACACCCGAACGGCAAATGGCTCGTCACCAATCCGTCGACGTCGCCCGAGAATTTCCCTGACGGCGGCGGCAACAAACCATACTTTGACGAGGTGACAGGTAGCAGACTGCCAGGCACGACCATATGTGCCGGTTCGTCGATCGATATGCAGATCCTCTACGATCTGTTTGGATATTATCTGAAGGCGTCTGAGATACTCGGCAAGAATTCACAGCTTATCGAACGCGTTCGCTCGGCCAGAGAACAGCTTGTCCCGCCGCAGATCGGTTCGGACGGTTCTCTTCAAGAGTGGGCGGACGATTGGCGATCGCTGGAGAAGAACCACCGGCACTTTTCACACCTTTATGGTCTCTATCCGGGCCGGGTGCTTTGGGACAAACGAACACCGAAATTTGTCGAAGCTTACAAAAAGGTTTTGAACGAGCGCGGCGACGGCGGAAAGGGCTTCTCGATGGCCTGGAAGATGGCTCTGTGGGCACGCCTGGGCGACGGCGATCGTGCCAACAAGATCTTCAAGGGCTACCTAAACGAACAGAGCTGTTCTCAACTCTTCGCCCTTTGCGGCAAGTCCTTGCAGGTCGATGGTTCGCTTGGAATGACCGCCGCGATCACTGAAATGCTTATGCAGTCGCAGGACGCGGCCATTAACCTGCTGCCAGCACTCCCGGAAGAATGGCCGAGCGGCGAGTTTCGAGGCGTTAGGACGCGTGGTGGATTTGAACTGGATTTTCAGTGGGAAGACAGGCGGATCACGTGGCTGAAGGTCACTTCGAAAGCAGGCAGCACATTTCGAATGCGATCCGATTCTGAGATGAATTTGACGGTAAACGGGACCGGGCGACCGTTGATCCCGAAAGACGGAATTGTCGAATTCCCAACGGCGAAAGGCGTCGAATACTTGCTACAAATAAAATAGGTCCCCCGGGATTTGTCGACTGAACTTATCAACCATGAAGATCCGAGCAGCCATAATCACAAGCATATTACTAACTCTCGTTTTGGCGTCCTTTGTACAGATCCGAGCTCAAGACAATGCTCTGACACTTGAGAACATCTACACGAACGGTGCATTTAGGTCGAAAGGCTTCGGGCCGGTGCGTTGGATGAAAGACAGCAAAGGCTACTCGACGGTCGAGACAAATAAGGATCTTGGCGGCCAGGAGATCGTTCGTTACGATGCGCAGACCGGCTCTCGTACGGTGCTTGTAGCCGCAAATCAGTTAGTGCCTGAGGTTGGAAAATCGCCACTCGCTATCGATAACTACGAATGGTCGGACGACAATGCGCAGATGCTGATCTTTACGAATACTAAGAAGGTTTGGCGGTATAACACGCGCGGCGATTATTGGGTACTCAACATCAAGAGCGGCAAGCTACAGCAACTCGGCAGGGGGCTTGAGCCTAGTACGTTGATGTTTGCCAAATTCTCGCCCGACGGCACACGCGTTGGCTACGTGAGCAAGCAGAATATCTACGTGGAGGACATTGCTGCGGAAAGGGTCACGCAGATCACGAGTGACGGCGGCGGCAATATCATCAACGGCACGTTCGACTGGGTATATGAAGAAGAACTGGATTGCCGCGACGGTTTCCGGTGGAGCCCCGACGGCAATACGATCGCCTATTGGCAATCGGACACCAAGAACATCGGAACTTTTTACCTGATCGACAACGTGTCAGGCATCTACTCGAAACCGATACCTCTTCCGTATCCGAAGGTAGGCACCAAGCTCTCAGCGGTCAAGGTCGGTGTCATCCCCGCGACGGGTGGCAAAACGAAATGGCTGGCGGTGCCGGGCGACCCGACCAATAATTATATTGCGAGAATGGATTTCATTCCGAATTCGAACGAACTGATGATCCAGCAGCTCAATCGGTTGCAGAACACAAACAAGGTCTGGATCGCGAACGCCGGCACACTGACACTCAACAATATTCTCACGGAAACTGACACGGCCTTTCTTGATCTCCATGACAATATTCGATGGCTGGACGGCGAGAAATATTTCACGTGGACGAGCGAGCGAGACGGTTGGATGCATCTTTACCGCGTCTCGCGCGACGGCAAAGAGATCAAGCCGATCACGAACGGTGAATTTGACGTCGTTAATATCAATTGCATCGACCCGGTCGGCGGTTATGTCTACTACATCGCTTCGCCGGACAGTTTTATCGAGCGATACCTGTACCGCAGCCGTCTCGATGGCACCGGCGGAGCCGAACGCGTCACGCCCGCCGGCACACCGGGCCACAATTCGTATCAGATGTCGGCTGACGCACATTGGGCGATCCTCACTTTTAGCAATTCGGTTACGCCGAGCCGAATTTCACTAGTCCATTTACCTGAACACAAGGAGGCCAAATTGCTTGTGGATAATCACGAGCTAAAGGCAAAATACGACGCCCTAGGCCTTCGGCCAAAGGAATTCTTTAAGGTCGACATCGGCGATGACAAGCTTGATGCGTATATGATCAAGCCGGCAAATTTCGACCCGGCGAAGAAATACCCGCTGCTCTTTTACGTGTACGGTGAACCGGCCGGCACCACCGTCCAGAACAATTGGGACGGCGGCGAAGGTCTGTGGCATCAGTACATGGCAAACAAAGGCTACGTCATCGTCAGCGTCGACAACCGCGGCACCAAAACACCCCGCGGCCATGCCTGGCGCCAGTCGATATACGGCCAGATCGGCATTCTTGCATCCCAGGATCAGAGCAAGGCCGCGACGGAGATACTCAAAAAGTTCGATTTCCTCGACGCAAAACGCGTCGGCATATGGGGCTGGAGCGGTGGTGGTCAGATGACACTCAATTGTATGTTCCGCTACCCCGAGATCTATAAAACGGGCCTGGCGGTTTCGTTCGTTTCGGACCAAAAGCTTTACGACGCTACCTATCAGGAACGCTACATGGGCCTGCTCGACGGCAATGCCAAGGGCTACCACGACGGCTCACCGATCAATTATGCAAAGAACCTGCAGGGTAATCTGATGATCATTCACGGCACGGGCGACGATAACGTGCATTATCAAAGTTTTGAGATGCTCGTGAATGAATTGATCAAGAACAACAAGCTCTTCTCAATGATGTCCTACCCGATGCGAACCCATAGCATTAGCGAAGGAGCGAACACAACGCTGCATTTGCGGCGAACGATGGAAAAATATTGGCTGGCGAACCTGTAATTGCGATGACGAAACACCCAAGCATTTTCAACGACGTGATCGGCCCCGTTATGCGGGGCCCGTCAAGCTCGCACTGCGCAGCATCGCTCCGCATCGCCCGCCTCTGCCGTGACCTGATGGGCGGCGATATTTCGCACATCCTTATCGAATTTGACCCGAACGGCTCACTTGCAACCACGCACCGCGATCAAGGCTCGGACATGGGCCTTTTCGGTGGATTCCTCGGCTGGGAGGCAGACGACGACCGCCTGCCCGATTCCGAACGCCACCTCGCAGAAGCCGGCATCGATGTCGAGATCAAGATCGTCGACATCGGCCACGAACACCCAAACACGTACAAGATCACGCTCTCAAACGCCGCGGAAACCCACTGTCTAATCGCCATCTCCACCGGCGGCGGAATGATCGAGGTGATCGAGATCGATAGGGCAGCTGTTTCAATGGCAGGCGACTATTTCGAGACGCTTATTTATTGCACAGAGCCTGAAAGGATCGCCGGCGTGTTACGCACTGAGGGAGTGTATGACGTGATCGCAATTCATCATGGCGAACTGAATTTTGTTGAGCTCAAATCGAGAACGGCACCGCATGTTGACGCTTTGGCGGCATTGAATCAAGTTCATTTTATCCGCTCCCTCAATCCCGTCCTGCCGATCCTCGCCCGCAAAGACCTTACCGTTCCCTTCTCGAACTGCAGTGAAATGCTCGAATATCAGGCGGGCACCGATCTAAAGCTCTGGGAACTTGCCGCCGAATACGAGGCGTCTCGAGGCGGTATCTCGACCGAAGATGTCTTCGAAAAGATGCGTGCTGTCGTGCGGGTGATGGACGGTGCCATTCGTAACGGCCTAAACGGCACTGAATACGCGGACCGCATCCTCGGCAGCCAGTCGCTCCAATTGCGGGAACAGCTCGAAAAGAAAACGCTTATCGGCGGCGAAGCCAATAACACGATCATTCTGTACGTCTCGGCCACAATGGAGACAAAAAGCTCAATGGGAGTGATTGTCGCGGCCCCGACCGCCGGTTCGTGCGGAGCCCTTCCGGGTGCGGTATTTGGTACGGCACATTCATTAGGTTTAGGCGAGGACGAGATCGTAAAGGCAATGCTCTCGGCGGGCCTGATCGGAGTATTTATCACATCCGGTGCAACATTTGCCGCCGAGGTCGGCGGTTGTATGGCCGAAACCGGTTCCGGAGGGGGCATGGCAGCGGCAGCAATTGCCGAAATGGCCGGCGGAACGCTCGATCAGTCTATCGGAGCCGCCTCGCTCGCCCTGCAAAATTCGCTCGGCCTTATCTGCGATCCCATCGGCAACCGCGTCGAAGCCCCTTGTTTAGGGCGAAACGTCATGGCCGCCACAAATGCTGTCGCCTGTGCAAACATGGCTTTGTCCAACTATGAGCATTTGATACCGCTCGATGAGGTTATCGATACAATGAAAGAGGTCGGCGATCGTATCCATAACACGCTGCGTTGTACCAACCTTGGTGGGCTTTCGATCACTCGCACAGCCAGAAAGATCGGCGAAACGCTAACTGAGCGACAAGCATTTTTCAAGAGCTGCTGAAGCGTCGCGAAACGGCTCAAGAACGATGTCTTGTAGGTTAGGGTCTTATGCGCGAAACCAATTAGATCAGCAAACTTTGGGCGTCGAGAATCGGTGAGCGTTACGGTCAATCGAGAATTGCCATCATCGGCTTTGGTAAGTCGTGAACAGTGGATCATCTTCCGTTGAAAAGGGATGAACGCGGACATTTAGAAACAGCCGTCAGAACCCAACAAATAGTAGACATTTAGAACACGTGGACTTCTTAATGCACCTTGTGACAGCTATCACATCCATTTTCCGCATTACTTAGTAGTATTCAACACTCACCGAAGCAGGAATTGTGTCCACGGGATTCCTGTGGCTTCGTTCCCTGTTTTTGAATCAACTATCCTTTTGCGAGGCGGTCCAAACGCCGTGCGGGAAGGAGAACGAAAATGGAAGTGCCTCGCAAAGAGGGCGTTTTGGGCGATTTTTGGGGTGCGGCGGCGGCGATGCTGGTGGCACTGCCGTCAGCGATAGCCTTCGGCGTCACGATATTCGCTCCGATGGGCGGTTCGTTCTCCGCCTACGGCGCGATGGCCGGCATCCTGGGTGTCGTCGCGTTGGGCTTGGTCGCATCGGCGATGGGCGGCACCGACCGGCTGATCTCGGCGCCATGCGCACCGGCAGCGGCGGTTCTCTCTGCCTTTGTCATCACGGGCGTCACGAACGCCATCGATCCGTTCAACATCATCCTAATGGTCACCCTCGTGATCCTGCTCGCCGGAGCGATTCAGGTCGCGTTCGGCGTCATCGGCCTCGGGCAGTTGATCAAGTTCATGCCCTATCCGGTCGTCAGCGGCTATCTGAGCGGCGTCGGCCTGTACATCATCGCATCGCAGTTCCCTCTCTTCCTGGGAATGCCGAAAGACCTGCATTTTTTCGACTGCTTTCGGCATCCCGAAATGTGGCAATGGCAAAGCATCGTCATCGGATCCGTGACGATCGGCGTGATGCTCCTCGCGCCGAAGATCACGACCGTAGTACCGGCCGTTATCGTCGGCTTGCTGGCCGGAACCCTGGCATACTTTGCCATTGCTGCCTTTAACCCCGCAATGATGAGCCTGACGCAAAATGCCTTTGTCGTCGGCCCGATCAGCAACGAGGGCGGCGTATTTGAGGTGATCATCGGCAAATTCTCATCGATCCGCAACCTCGACCCCGCATCGCTTGTCTCGGTGGGCATTCCGGCACTTACGCTTGCCGTATTGCTCTCGATCGATACGCTCAAGACGTGCGTTGTCATCGATGCGCTCACGCATTCGCGGCACAACTCGAACCGCGAACTGATCGGCCAGGGGCTGGGCAATATTTCGTCCGGGTTGCTCGGCGGCGTGGCCGGAGCTGGTACGATGGGAGCCACGCTGGTCAACATTTCCAGCGGTGCGCGAACGAGGATCTCAGGCGTGCTCGAGGGCGTACTCGGCCTCGCCGCGTTTATGGCGCTTGGCGGACTGATCGCTTGGGTGCCGATCGCTTCGCTCGCCGGCATTCTGATCGTCGTTGGTGCGAGGATGATCGACAAGCACAGTTTTCAATTCCTGCGGTCGCGTTCGACGATGCTGGATTTTGCGGTAATTGTCGCCGTCGTGGCGGTTGCGCTGAGCGTCAGCCTGATCATGGCGTCGGCGGTCGGCGTCGTGCTGGCCATATTCCTCTACATCCGGCAGGAGATAAGCACCTCGATCATTCGCCGAAAGACCTACGGGAACAAGATCTTTTCAAAACAGGTGCGGATCCGTGCCGAGACCGATATCCTCCAGAAAAAAGGCGATCAAACGGCGGTTTACGAACTGCAGGGAAGCCTTTTCTTCGGCACGGCAAATCAGCTTCTCGGCGGCCTCGACGACGACCTGAAAACGCGGAAATACATCATTTTGGACATGCGCCGCGTCCAATCGGTCGACCTGACGGCGGCCCACGTGCTGGAACAGGCCAAGGAGGTGATGGGCGAGCGTGGCGGATTTCTGCTGTTCAGCCGGGTGCCCAGATCGCTGCCGAGCGGCAAGGACGTCGAGCGGTATTTTGGCGAAGTCGGGCTGGTCCAGCATACCGGGCCGGTGAAGATCTTTGACGAGCTCGACGATGCCCTCGAGTGGGTCGAAAACAGGATAATCGCCGAAGAGACTCTTACGATCGGCGACGAGGCCGCATTGGAACTCGCGGCTTTTGAACTGTTCAAAGGCAGGAAAAAGAGCACCACGGACGACCTAAGATCGTTCGTAAAGGAGGTCTCCGTAGGGGCGAAGGACACGATCTTCAACGAGGGCGACGCCGGCGATTCGCTGTATCTGATCCGCCGCGGGACGGTGGACATTACCATCGAAACCATGGACGACGAAACTTATCGCGTAGCTTCGTTCGGTCGGGGCAACTTCTTCGGCGAGTTGTCGTTCCTGGACGGAGCACCGCGATCGGCAAATGCCGTCGCCGACAGCGACGTAGACCTTTTTGTGCTGTCGAGGACGGATTTCGAACAGTTTGCGACGAAACACGAGACCTCGTCGATCGTCTTCCTCGAAGGCCTCGCAAGCGTCCTAGCCGGCCGGCTAAGGCTGACGAATGTCGAACTGTCGGCTCTGGATTGAGCTCTGAACTTAACGGCGAGACAACCGAGGCTTGGCAAAATATTGCATCAGCAGTTATCGAGTATCGCGTAAATTTCGTCCGCCACGTGCCGAATGCTAGCAACACACGAATCCCGCGAGAGTATCCATTCGAGCTTAAAATTCCAAATCAAACGATCGTTGTTCGCGACTCGGATGCGCGGAACCAATTCTGTCAATACGTAACATGCACGGAATGTGGAGCCCGTTTTGCGTTTCTAGTTAAATTTTTTTGCTTACGCAAGATCAAAAGCGTAGCTTTGTCGATCGCCGCATATTTTTTCCGGTTAACTCACCGTTGCGGGCGGAATCAAAACTGTCTCACCAATAATCTCGATCAATCGGACCAAGGTGCGGGCTTTCTGACCCACCGATGCGGCCTTAATTTGTCAATAAGATCTGCCGGCAGCGGGCCAGAATCACTTGCGGAGATATTGGACTCGACGTGTCCGATCTTTCTCATTCCCGGTATTATCGTACTCACGGCAGGATGACTGAGAATAAAACGGAGTGCCATTTCTGGTAGTGACGAGCCCGCCGGAACGAGCGGTCGCAGGGCTTCGGCCCGGTCGACGCTCGGGATCAGATTTTCGGGGACGAAGTACTTGCTCCGCCAATCGTCCGCCGGGAACGTGGTCTCTTTAGTCAAGGTGCCCGTCAACGTGCCCTCGTCAAAAGGAACACGTGCAATGACTGCGACATTCATTTCCTCACAGGCAGGAAACAGATCGTCCTCAGGATTTTGATCGAATATGTTGTAGATGACCTGTACCGAATCGATCTTGCCGCTTCGAACAGCTTTCACTCCGTTCCATGGTTCCCAACGGTTGATCGATATGCCGCAGGCATTGATCAAGCCGCTGTTCTTGAGTTCGTCGAGTTTATCCGACCATCCTGAATTATCGGTCCAGTCGTCGTTCCAGGTGTGTAGTTGAACAAGATCGAAACTTTCGAGTCCGGCATTCTCAAGACTTTTGTGGACAAACTCCTCGATGTGGTCCGGCGGATAACAATCTTCGAGTCCATATTCCGGCAGCGTAGGGTACTGCATATTCTTGGGCGGCACCTTGGTCGCTGTGTACAGACGCCTTTCGGGATTGGCACGGACGAGTTCGCCGAGAAGATTTTCGCTGCGGCCGTCGCCATAAACGTACGCCGTGTCAAAAAAATTGCAACCCAGATCGACGGCCCGCTGGAGTGAGCGGAGCGATTCCTCGTCATCAGATCCGCTCCAGCCGCCCATTCCCCACATTCCATAACCAATGTCGCTTACCTGCCAACCGGTTCTTCCAAAGGTTCTGTACTGCATAGATTCTCACTATAATTCAAACGATCCGGGCTCGTTTCATTCGCCACTTCATCGAATGCCCTAGTATACGAGCGTCTGGATCGCGTGAGCCGGAATGTTGGCCTCGGCCGCCTGTGTTCCAATGCTCAGATTGTATTTGACCGGCTTGTCGGACTCGTTCATCACGATCGTCACGACCTTGCCGTCCGGGTTTAGGAATGAAGTGGTCATTAGCTGGCTCCGGCTCGAGACGCTGTTGATCCGTTTGGCTCCTTTGTTAATGAACTTCGAAAAATGACCGATGTAATAGTAGGAGGGCAGATAAGTAAGCTCACCCGTCCGCGTATCGGCATGAACCGGTGCGAAACAATAGTTGCCGACGTGATTGGGCCCACCTTTCTCGTCGAGCAGGATGTTCCAATCCGTCCAGCCGACCGTTCCGTTGTTGAAGTCATTGATCATCGAGTGTCCGTATTTTTCGCCATTTGACCAGACCTGCAGTTTTGCAGGATCGAAGCTGTCCACAGTTCCTTCGGTGAACAAAAGATTCTTATCCGGATAGGTCTCGTGGACGACACCGACGTTTTGCCACATTTGCTGCCCGCCGCTCCAGCTTTCGTACCAATGGTAGCCGATCCCCCAAACATATTTCGCCGCATCGGGGTCTGCCAGGATCGTGTCGACCCTTTGCGTGATCAGGTCACGGTTGTGATCCCAAACGATGATCTTTTTGTCGCCTAAGCCAGCGTTTGCAAGCGTCTTTCCAAGATTGAGTTTGAGAAAATCCCGCTCCTCTTCCGCGGTGAAAATGCACGACTCCCACGTTTGAGTCGCCATCGGCTCGTTTTGGATCGTCACGCCCCAGATCGGAATTCCCTCTTTTTGGTAGGCGTTAATGAACTTTACGAAATAATTTGCCCACGGTTGGTAGTACTCCCGCAGAAGTGTTCCGCCATGGAGCATATCGTTGTTGCTTTTCATAAATGCCGGCGGGCTCCAGGGGCTGGCGAAGATCGTGAGTTTTCCGCCCGCCATTGCCATAGCCTGCTTGATCAGCGGTATCCGAAACTGCCTGTCGTGGTCAATGTTGAACGACTTTAGTTCCTTATCGCCCTCGGTAATGTAGGTATAGCTGCCGCTGCTGAAGTCGCAGCTATGGATATTGGTTCTCGCCAGTGTGTAACCGATCCCGTCTTTCTTGCTGTAATAAGCGGTCAGCAGTTCCCGCTGTTTCGCCGGCGACAGCTTGGCAAACACCTCAGCACTCGCGTCCGTGATCGCTCCGCCGATACCGAGAAACGTTTGAAACGTTTTGTTCGGATTCACAAACACGCTGATCTCGTTTTCCTTGGGTTGCCGTTTTGCCGAAAAACTGAGCTTATCGGTTTTGGCGAATCTCAGGTCCGTCGAGCCGGCGGTCGTGTAAACGGCCACGCTTTTTCCTGTCGTAGAGTATCGCCGAGCGGCGGGTCTCTTTTGTCCGAAAGCCGTCACCGAGAACAGAAGGCAAATAAATACCAATATTGATCTTTTCATTTTATTTTTGACTGGCGATTTCCCGCCGCGGCAATGCTCAAGCATTGAAAATACCCGAACAGCTTGCCTGGTAAGCAATAGATCGTGAAACCGTTAATCTACTCCGAACAGTATATCCATTGTCAGCTGGTCGAGCCGCTCATAACGGAGGCCTTTAGAGGCGATCTCAGTACGATCGAAGCTCTTCGACAACAAACTACTCGCCCCGTCGGCGGAGAATTTGCCGACCTGATCATTCCTATTCGTTTCTTCGATCCCGGCCAGTATTTCCTGGATCTCTGCATGGTTGTTCCAGCGCTCGGCTTTATCTTTGAAGATAAGGTACGTCTTCATGCAGCCGCGAGCAAAGTCCTTAACGCCGTCGTAGTCTTCGGTTCGATAGGCGTGAGCGTCGAAGTGGCGCATTCCCTGATAACCGACATCCTCGAGAAATTTAACGAGCCAGAATGACTGTTTCGGACTGACGGAACCGAACCTGAGGTCCTGATCATAGCGTCCCGGGACCTGGTCGTTCAGGTCAATGTGAAACAGCTTTCCGGCTTCCCACGCCTGAGCGACGGAGTGCGACATGTTTAGTCCCGGCATATGTTCGTGGGCGACCTCGGGGTTTACGCCGACCATTTCCTTATTTACAAGCGTTTCGATAAATGCCAGATACGCGGCCGTCGTCGGGAAGTAGATATCGGCGCGCGGCTCATTGGGCTTAGCCTCAAGAGCGAACCTGTAGCCGTAATTTTGCGATTTGCTGTACTCACAGAGGTAATCGAGTGATTCGCGAAATCGTTTGATAGCATCGGTGGTCTTTCGGCAGGCGTCGGTTTCGACGCCTTCGCGCCCGCCCCACAGCACGAACGTCTCGGCGTCAAATTCTTTCCCCAGATCCATCGCCCGCATTGTCTTTTGAACGGCATAGGCACGCACTCTCGCATCATTTGCCGTAAAGGCGCCGTCGCGAAATATGGGTTCGTAAAACAAATTGACGGTAGCCATCGGCACCTTGATATCGTTGTCTGCGCAGGCTTTCTTAAAATCCCGGACGATCGCGTCCTGCTCAGACGCGGTCGCGTCGATCGGCACAAGGTCGTTGTCGTGAAAATTCACGCCATACGCTCCGACCTCCGCGAGCATCTCGACGATTTGGACCGGTGACAATTTTCCGCGAACCTGCGTTCCAAATGGGTCAGCTCCGCGGTTGCCTACGGTCCAAAGTCCGAATGTAAATTTGTGTTCTGGTTTCGGCGTATATTTTTCGTTACTCATATTTCTATCTCTCCCTAACCTTGGTCTTCACTAATTATCTTCATTGCCGGACGAAGAGCCGAATACAGCTGTTCATACGCGGCGTAATTGCGATCGAGCCTTTGAACCGATTCCTGATTCGGTTCAACTATTTCTGCGACGCGGATCGTCTTTTCACAGGCTTCATCAACCGATCCCCACGCTCCCACGCCGACGCCGGCAAGTATCGCGGCGCCAAACGCCGCACCTTCGTCCGCCTCGAGGATCTCGACTGGCTGACCGTAAACGTCAGCCTGGATCTGTCTCCAGATCTTTGATTTTGCGCCGCCGCCGCCGAGTCTGATCGACGATATCTCGGCACCGGCTTCCTTAAATATTTCAAACGAATCGCGAAGCGAAAACGCTACGCCTTCCATCGCGGCCCGCGTCAGATGTGCGGCCGTATGGCTTGCCGTCAGTCCGACGAATGCCGCCCGTGCGTTGGGGTCGAGGTGCGGCGTGCGTTCGCCCATCAGATACGGAAGCCAGATCGCTCCTTCGGAACCGCTCGGGACCTTTTCGGCTTCGTTTCCCAATTCGTCAAAGCTCTTGCCGCCGCCAAAATTGTCTCGAAACCACTTCAACGAAAGACCGGCAGCGAGCGTTACACCCGTATTGTGCCAACGACCCGGTATTGCGTGGCATAGAGTGTGAATACGCCCTTTCAGGTCCAAACTCGGCCGTTCAGTTACGCCGAAAACCACGCCGGACGTGCCGATCGTCGCACTGACCGTTCCCGGTCGGGTTACACCCATTCCGATCGCTCCGGCAGCATTGTCGCCCGCTCCCGCGACGATCGGTGTGCCGGCCTTCAGACCCGTTTCGTCTGCTGCAAGTTGAGAAACCGAACCTGTAACTTCTATAGATTCAGAGACTTTCGGCAACAGGGCGGCGTCAATGTTGAAAGCCCGGAGCATTTCGTCAGACCATTTTCGGTTCTGAACATCGAAAAGGAGCGTGCCAGACGAATCAGCGACGTCGCTCGCTTTGTCACCCGACAGCCGAAGGCGAATGTAGTCTTTCGGCAATAATATCGACTTTACCTGGTTCCAAATCTCGGGCTCGTTTTCGCGGACCCACAGTAGTTTCGGCAGTGTGAAACCGGTTACGGCCGGATTGCATACAAGTTCGATCAAATGCTGCCGGCCTATCTTATCGGTGATCTCCTCACATTGCTTTTCGGTCCGTTGGTCGCACCAAAGCAACGCCGGACGCAAGACCCGGTCGGAGCCGTCAAGAAAGACCGACCCGTGCATCTGACCGGAAAAACTGATCGCACCGATATCAGAGGCCTCGGTATTTTGGAGAACAGTACGGATCGCGGAGACGCAAGCCCGCCACCAATCATCAGGATCCTGTTCGGCCCACCCAATATGCGGTGACGTAAAATCCGCGTGGGCAACGGTCGCCGATGCGAGGACCGTCCCTATCTCGTCGATCAGAACGGCCCGCGAACCGCCGGTGCCGATATCGAGCCCAAGAAAGTTCATTTGACCTCGAGTGTTTGCTTGATCAGGTCAACCGAGTTTCCGCCGACCATGATCGTGAACGTGCCCGGCTCGACAACACGCTTCATTTCGCGGTTGTAGAACGAAAGCTTCTGCGGTGTAACCGTGAAAGTAACCGTCCTAGTCGCACCCGGTTCGATCGATACCCGGGCAAAATCCTTCAGTTCCTTGACCGGCCGGGTCACTGAACTGACGTCATCGCGAATGTACATCTGGGCAACCTCGTCACCGCGGACCTTTCCTGTATTAGTCACGTCGACGGTAACGGTGGTTTCTTCATTGGCTCCGATCGAAGGTTTTGTGACCTTCAGATTCGAATACTTGAACGTCGTGTAGCTCAACCCGAAGCCGAACGGGTAAAGTGGTTCCGTTGTAGAGAACAGATAACCGCGTCGCGCACTTGGTTTGTAGTTGTAATAGATAGGCAGTTGACCGACCGAATGGGCGAACGAGACCGGCAATTTGCCGCCGGGATTGTAATCGCCAAAGAGAACGTCCGCGGCCGCGGTGCCCGTTTCCTCGCCAAGGTAGAAGCCTTCGAGAATGGCTGGGACATTTCCGGACACGTAATTGATAGCAAGCGGGCCCGAATTTATCATAAAGACGACGGTCGGTTTTCCGGTCGAAAGAACTGCCTTTACGAGATCGTTCTGCCGTCCCACAAGCTCCAGCGAATCGCGGTCGCCTAGATGAGTTTCTGCCCAACCCTCTTTATTTGTGTCCTCATTTCCGCCGATCACCAGGACAACGGCATCGGACGATCCGGCCGTTTTGACGGCCTCGTCGATCAGTTTTTGGTCGCTCGCCGCGTCATTTAGGGTGGATTTGTCGCCAAACCAGTTACCGCCTTCCTTCGTGATCTTGACGCCCTCGGCGTAGTTCACTTTGACAGTATTGCCGAGCTTGCTTTTCACGCCATCAAGAATGCTGACGGTGCGGGGCGGATTTGGGTCGGTGTAACCGCCGAGATGTGCGCGGTTAGCGTTCGGGCCGATCACTGCGATCGACTTCAGTTTGGTGCGATCGAGCGGAAGCGTGTTGTTCTGGTTCTTCAACAGTACGATCGATCGCCGGGCCGTCTCAGCCGCAAGTTCCCGGTCTTCGGTGGTGTCGGTCAGCTTCCGGGCCGTTTCCGGATCGACATACGGATGATCGAAAAGGCCAAGCTGGAATTTTTGGTAGAGTATCCGCGAGACGGCCTGATCGATCAGGCTCTCGGGAATCTTGCCTGACCGCACCTGATCGGCGAGGGTCTTGTTCACATTGGGATCGGGAAGCTCGACGTCGAGTCCGGCTTCGAGCGCCTGTTTGGCCGCATCGGCGAGATCCGCGGCGACATGATGACGGGCAACGAGTTCGGTCATCGCGTAGTAATCAGATACTACGGTCCCGCGAAATCCCCATTCCTTCCGCAACAGCGTGTCGAGCATCCATTTGTTAGCGTGAACCGGTACACCATCGATCTCGTGATAAGCCGGCATTATGCTGAACAGATTTGCTTCTTTGACCGCGGACTCGAACGGGACGAAATGCGTTTCACGCAGCAACCGCTCGGAAATATTCAGCGGGCCGATATTCGTTCCATTTTCCGGCTGCCCGTGACCTGCAAAATGCTTGCCGGTCGCAATGACATGCTGTCCGTCGATCGTCGGGTTGGCGTAGGTGGCGTTGCCCTGAATGGCTTTTACGACCGACACGATCATCCGCGACGTGAGATACGGGTCTTCACCGTAGGTCTCCTCGGTTCGTCCCCAACGAGGCTCACGTGCCAGATCCATATTCGGGCCGAGAACGTGCTGGGTTCCACGGATACGCGTTTGACGAGCGGCAACGGTGAATACCTTTGAAACCAACTCCGGATCCCAACTTGCGGCCATCGAGAGCGGCGTCGGGAATACCGTTGATCCGCCCGACATCGCGCCGTGCAGGATCTCATCGTGAAATACAGCCGGAATTCCAAGTCGGGTATTTTCGATCAGCCATTTTTGAGTAGTGTTGGCGTATTCTGCAGAGCCCTTGGCATCAAATCCTTCGCGTTGACGGGCGATCTGCCCGATCCCGTTCGGCATCTGCTTCTTTGCCAGTTCGGGAGAGAACTTGCCGCCAGAAGGCAGTTGCTCTTTCGGTATGCCGGTGGTGTCGTTTGGTTTTTCCATCCAAAGGCACATCATCTGCGCGACCTTTTCGTCGAGCGTCATCCGGGCAAGAAGATCCTTAACTCTCTCGTCTATCGAGAGTGTTGGGTTTTTGTACGGCAAAACCTCTTGGGCCCGCACATTAAACTGGCCAATAAAAACGCTCAGGCCGACGATCGCTGCGGCGACGCAGAATGCTAACTTTGTTCTCATATTTATTCCTGGAGCTTAATTAATTAGAAGCCCTTAGAACGCATCGACGAGCGACCGAACATTTAACGTCCGGCGAAACTCTTCCACGCTCATTTTCGAATTATTGCGAAATTGGACTTCGACCGGACGACCCGGTATCACGTCGAAATAGTTGTCCGTGAACGCACCGTCGTTAACCCCCGACAGGTAAACGGCCCGTGCGACACGATCCGAAGACACGGTGATCTTAAACCCATTGGTACTTGCTGCAACATCGGTCTTTATCACCGGCTTAGTGAACGCCATTTCCTTAAACGGTTTGAAATAATATTGGTTGGTCGAGACCGACCGGCCATTGATCTTAAGATCCGCTAAAATAGCGACCGTCTTTTCGTCATGTCCCGCAAGCAGCTCTGCGACCGGCATGCTTAAATACGCCTTGCCTTTCAGCGGCTCAACCGAGATCTCAACTTTCTTGGTTGAAATAGGTTTTCCGCTGAGGTCGACCAGGCCCACGGTCAATTCGGCCTGCTTTGATTCGGGCGAATCCGAAACCACAAAAAAGTTCATCGTGCCGTCGTCGACGTGCATTGACACTGCCGTCGGCGCATAGAATCTCTTCGTATAGAACATCAACGCCTTCCAACGGCCGAAGTAGTCCATCGAAGACCACGATGCTACCGGCCATGTATCATTCGCCTGCCAGTAGAGCGATCCCATATTCCGGGGCATTAACCGCCGCAGGTGTTCGGCACCGAGCTTTATACCTTCCGCCTGAAGGACCTGGCTGACGTATAGAAATGACTCGAAATCCTTCGGCTGGTTGTAATCACGCAGCATGTACTCGCGGACGAGTTGGTTGCCGCGCGGATGCCGCTGATGAGCGAGCATTACGGGCGTCTCAATACTCGCCCGGTCCTCGGCGGTCGTATATGATTTAACGGTCTCGATCTCTGGAAAAGATTGGAACCCGTACTCGCTCATAAACCGGGGGAATTGCTTTTCGTATTCCGAAAACGGTTTCGAAGCGTGCCAGACCTGCCAGTAATGGGTGTCGCCGATGCCTTGAAATTCTGAATCAGCCTGGAAATTGGAGCTTGGGCTGCTCTGCCAGTAAGGCCGTGACGGATCATATTCCTCGAGAACTTCAGGCAGCAAACGCAGGAAGATCTTCAGGTAATCGTCCCAAACGTGGCTCGGATTTTTGTCCTTCCAACCGCCCCAATGCTGCCATGCCGTCTCGATCTCGTTGTTCCCGACCCAGATGACGATCGACGGGTGATCACGTAGGCGTTTGACGTTGTCGATCGCTTCGTGGCGAACATTGTCGAGAAACGCCTTGTCGCCGGGGTACATACTGCAGGCGAACATAAAGTCCTGCCAAACAAGGATGCCCATCTCGTCAGCCAGATCGTAAAAGTAGTCGTCCTCGTAGATGCCGCCGCCCCAGACGCGGAGCATGTTCATGTTGGCATCGCGAACCGACGTCAGAAGCATCTTGTACTTGTCTTTGGTGATCCGCGTCGGGAAAATGTCTGCCGGTATCCAATTGGCCCCGTGCCCGAATACTGGAATTCCGTTCACGACAAATTCAAAGCTGATGCCGTATTCATCCGGCTTCTGGCGAAGTTCGATCGTTCGCAATCCGGTTCGTTTCGAACGTTCATCGATCGTTTTCTTGTTGACGACGAGGTCCGCCTTGAATGTATATAAAGCTTGCTCGCCAAGGCCGACCGGATACCAGAGTATTGGGTTCGCGATCGAAAAATCGACCGCGATCCTATTTTTTCCTATCGTCAATTTGGCAGGTTTCGTCGCCAAGACCTTGTTGTCGGCGGCGTTTCGAATCTCGATCGTCGCATCCGTCGGCGCAGTGGCGTTGATCTCAACTACCGAAGTGAGGTCCGCCTTTTCTTTCGAAAGACTGTTTTGTTTGATCTGTAGGTCATTGATACGAGCGTTGTCCCACGCATCCAGTTCAACCGGCCGCCAGATGCCGCTTGTGACAAAGCGCGGCCCCCAATCCCAGCCATATTGATACGGTGCCTTTCGGGTGTACGGGCTGGTCTTTTCGCCCTGGTCATTGCTTGCCGGCAATTCGTAATCGAGTTTCGCCATTAGGGGCAGGATCTCATTGATCGGAGAGCGAAATGTGATCTGCAATACGTTCTCCCCTCGTTTGAGTAGATCTTTGACGCTAACCCGCCAAGTCCGGAACATATTGTCCGCGTCGAGAACCGGTTTGCCGTTGATCAAAACGCTGGCGTAGGTATCGAGTCCCTGGAAGACCAATTCGATGTTTTGACGCTTCAAAGTTTCGTCGGAAATATCGAACGATAATTGGTATATCCAATTTGTTTTCCCGATCCATTGCAGGCGTTTTTCGTTATCGCGGTAAAATGGATCTTCGATCACTTTGTTCGCGATCAGGTCGGTGTGAACGCAACCCGGAACTGTCGCGGGCATCCATTCGGTCTTTCCAACTTCATGGAATTGCCATCCCGTATTTAGTGGCACAACGACTTTTGCCGGTCCGGACTGGGCAAGCGCATTGCCGCAAAGCAGTGCGATAAGGATCAAGAGTGATCGGAGGTTCCGCATTGAATGGCTCCTAAGCATCAGCGTTTGTATACTCTCACGTAATCGATAAGCATAGATTGCGGGAAGACCGTAGTGCCGTCGGGATTTCCCGGCCAACCGCCGCCGACCGCTGAGTTCATGATTATGAAAAACGGATGATCGAACACCCACGTCGTGCCGGCTGGCAAGTCTTGTGCGGTCGTTGTCTTGTAATTAACACCGTCAACATACCAGCGGATCTCGTTAGGCGACCATTCGATGGCGAAAATGTGGAAATCATCCGAAAACACGCCATTATTCGGCAGCGTGTAAGTCCCGGAGATACCGTTTCCGCCTGAATATCCCGGACCGTGGATCGTCCCGTGGACCATAGACGGCTCCCGGCCAATATTCTCCATGATGTCGATCTCACCGCACTGGGGCCAACTCACGGAATCAATATTGTTGCCCAAAAGCCAGAATGCCGGCCAAATACCTTGTCCTGCCGGGATCTTGACCCTCGCCTCAAAACGGCCGTACTTGATGTCGAACTTTCCCTTTGAGATCAGTCGAGCCGAGGTGTATTGGCACGGGCCGTACCAACACGTCAATATCAACGGCGGATTTAGTTTGATCGACTTGATAACAAGCGATCCGGAACCATTTTGGTAGGCATTATCGGTCGAGTTCGTGTAATACTCTAACTCCTGGTTGCCCCATCCCGAACCCCCGATCTCTGCTGTCCATTTCGTTGTGTCGATCGGGGAGCCGTTCGACCCATTAAATTCATCCTTGAATGCCATCTTCCGTCCACGGACCTGTGCCGGCAAAGCCATGCATAGAGCAAGTGTGGCAATGAAGAGTGATAGCGTAATTAGGATCCTTCGAGACATGATCTAACGAGCCTCCGTCCGTAACTGTCTGAATATCAATAACCTACCGACCGTTTCGCTAATTGAATGACTTAAATGATCGACCCCGTAAAAAATATGACAGTGCCAAACCACTTAGTTGTAGTTCCAGACAAAAGTAGCGTTCGGAATTTCACACTCGATTTGCAAAATTGCTCTATCATCAGGCATTCGCGAGTGGATTTTGTCGTGTGAACTTCTGAGAGTGTATTTTAGGCCGGATGTTTTTTCAAGTCAGGATTTTGGCTGAACAATGATCGAGCAGAACACTCCTTGACGGATGATATCCGTCAACCGAGGATTCATCGTACGAATTGGATTTTCTATTAACGCGATCTATTTTTCATTTGAAGTATTCGTGTAATTTGTGCCATAACTTGATGCGTGAGACGAATCGACCTCAGAACAGCGAATGTAGCACGCTCGAACACTGTCCGCGATATTAATCGGCAGATCGTACTGAATTTCGTTCGTGAAAAAGGCCCGATCTCGCGTGCCGAAATTGCTCGCGAGACCAAATTACAGCGATCCACAGTTTCGCTGATCGTGAGCGAACTTCAGAAAACCGGGCTCATAAAAGAGGTTTATGGTGAATCGTCGGGCGGGCGGCCGCCGGCGCTACTCACGCTTCGTACAGCGAGGCCGGTAGCTATCGGGGTTGATCTCGGTACTATCAAGACGTCTGTTGCCACGTGTGACCTGACAGGCCGAATGATCGAGAAAGAAGAGTTCTGGACCGACCCGGACGCCGAAAAGACCACCGCCTTGATCATCGCAAGTGTGAAGAGACTGGTAAAGAAAGATGGCCAGGCGATCGAACGGATCGGGATCAGTTTGCCGGCGCTCGTTGATGCGAAAAAAGGCCGTGTATTGTACAACCCGCATTTTAAGTGGCGCAGCCCCAAGATAATCGAACAGGTAGCGGCCGGCACGGGAATACCGGTGACGGCGGATAATGATGCGAACGCTGCCGCGCTTGCGGAGCTCTGGTTCGGCCGTCCGGAAGTACGGGCCGCTCGCGACTTCATATTGGTATTTATCGAGAACGGTATTGGTACCGGCATTGTTTTTGACGGTCAGATATATCGCGGCAAAGGCGGGGTCGCCGGTGAGTTTGGCCATATGAGGATCGGCAATGACGCTCCTGTGCTGTGTGCGACCGGAAGCGACGAATGCTGGGAAGCGTTTGCGTCAGAGCGAGCTGCTCTTGGCCGGTATGAAAAGCTGACCGGAACTCAGGATTATCCAAACCGAATCAATTTTCTTCAGTTAGTGGAGTTGGCAATGACCGGGGAAAAGGCAGCGCTTGCCGCACTCAAGGAAACAGCACATTATATTGGGATCGGAATGGGAAATCTGATCCAGGGCCTTTCTCCGGATGTTATTGTTGTTGGCGGAACGATCACCCGGGCTTGGGATCTGATCTCGGCTGATATCCAAGCGGCCGCCGAGGGCGTTTTATGCCAGGGAATTCCGGCAACCCATATTATTCCCTCGAGTTTGGGGCCCGAACCTGCATTAATGGGAGCTTTCAGTTTGGTGCTTGCCGAAATGTTCGCCCCGGTCACCCTTTAACCTGAACAGGTATTATGGTTGGCATACTCCTGACGGGTAATGCTTGTTCGATCGGCCACTCAAAACCACGCTAATCTTTTTTGAAAGTTGTGAAAAAGAAGCTTGACAATATTATTTTTTCGTTGTAACTTTTGCACAGTCTCAATACAAAAGTATTTAGATTGCACCTGGTCAATATATAAATCGTTATTCGACTATACATATTTAGGCAGTACTAACTTATCAAAAATTACCTCGGTGATTTTTAGCATTGGGTAATTCGAGTGTCTTACTGGATTTAGCCGGTTTCTTCTAAATGAAGGGCTGGGTTATGTTCGTAAGGCGAATACGAGGCTCGATAGTACTGATAGGTTGAAGTGGCGATTTTTGCGCCGACGGCGACGGCGATGTGGCGAACTTTAGTTAAGTAATTCTGGAGGATACTTTCATGATTAAGATGCGTTCCATGGGCGTTTTCGTAAAGAGATTTTCGAACAACCCCTTTGTGAATAATATTGGTCTGCTCTCATTGTTTTTGATAACAATGTTGATGTTCCCGGTCGCTAATTCAGCGCAAACCGGATCGTCGGGCCAGATCACCGGCAATGTTACCGACGTTAATGGAGCGATCGTTCCGGGCGCGACAGTTACCGTTACGCAGATAGAAACGGGAGCCAAACGAACGATCACGACCAATAATGACGGCAACTATAGTATTGCTAATGTTGAGATCGGAACGTATCGCCTCTCCGTTTCAAAAACCGGTTTCAAGGAAACGTCCGTATCGAACGTCGTGGTCAACGTCTCAAATACCACACGTCAGGACATTGTCCTTCAGGCCGGAGCCGTGAGCGAGGTTGTCAATATCACGGCCGACAATGTTCAGATCGAAACGCAGACTGGCGCGGTGGGCGAGATCGTATCGGGCGAACAGGTTCGCGAACTTCCGCTCAACGGAAGAAGCTTTGTTCAGCTTACTCAGCTCCAGCCGGGCGTTTCAGCCGCGAATAACTTCGATCCCAAGCAAAAGGGATTGTTTGGCGGCGTTGACTTCTCGGTCAACGGTAACTCCGGACAGAGCAATTTGTTCTTGACCGATGGTGCAAACAATAACGATACGGGTTCAAATCGTACTATCCTCCTGTTCCCGTCTATCGAGGCTATCGCCGAATTCAAGTCCCTTCGCAACAGCTACGGCCCTGAGTACGGCCAAGCGGCAGGAGCCATTGTCTCTATCGCCACACGTGGAGGCAGCAATAGCTTCCACGGCAGCTTGTTCTATTTCGGACGAAATGACGGCCTTAACGCGGCCGAGTATTTCGCAAATGCGACCGGGTTGAAAAAAGACGAGCTTCGCCGAAACGACTTTGGCGGTTCATTGGGCGGGCCCATTATCAAAGATCGTTTGTTCTTCTTCTATTCTCAGGAATGGAACAAGGAGATTCGTGGCAGGTCGCGAACCGGCAGTGTTCCAACTGCTCTCGAAAGAGCCGGTAATTTCAGCCAGCCCAGAATTTTGGCGAATGGAACGCGTTGCTCCGGCCCGGCGATTGGTAACGGCCGACCTGGCGAGGCCAACCAGATCATCCCTGCTGCTAACATCAGCGCGGCCGGTCAGGCGCTGGTAGAGATCTTCCCGCTGCCGAACACGTCATCGTCCACAAGCTGTATCAATTACGCGGCTTCCGCAAATTCGCCGATCAATTTTAGAGAAGAAAATGTTCGTATCGACTACAACATTACTTCCAAGCATAAGATCTTCGGCCGCTTCACACAGGACGACTGGGCAAATCCGTTTCCGATCTTGCAGGGTAGCCTGTGGGGTGACGATGCTTTCCCGACGATCGAGAGCTCGTGGACACAGCCGTCTCGTCAGTTGGCCATCAAGTTGACTTCACAGATCTCGTCCACGGCAATAAATGACGTTCAATTTTCTTATTCTGCAAACCGGATCAATGTCGATCCGGGTGCTGGTAAGGACCTGAATGCAAACATCAATGCCCATATTCCGGGACTTTTCCCGACCTCCGGAAAAGTCAACGGTGACAACCGACCGCACCCTGTGTTCTGGGGCGGCATTCAACCGTATTACTCAAATTCGGGTGCAGACCTCTGGACCCAATCGCCGTTCAGAAACTCTCTCGACATCTACACCGTTCGGGATGATTTCGCTATGGTTGCCGGCAATCATTCGCTCAAAATGGGCTTCCTATACGACCGGGCTGCTAAGAACGAAGATTCCGGCCCGAATAATGAGGCCACCCAGTTCTGGGGAGCTTGTTGCGGAAATAACTCAGGCAATTACCTGGCAGACATTCTGACGCAAGGATCCCTGTTCGGCTTTAATGAAACGAATACGATGCCGGTTGGACATAACCGCTACAAGAATCTCGAATTCTATTTCGGAGATACGTGGAAGGTTAAGCCCAACTTCACGCTTGAACTGGGTGCCAGGTATTCGCTGCTCTACGAGCCGATTGATGCGCTGAACAGGATCAGTGGATTTTTGCCGTCGGCATATGATCCGTCCAGACCCGCGACAGATCCATGCAACGGCCTGGTGGTTCCGAAGGGCACCAATCCGTGTGCCGGTATCGCCGGTGCAAGTACGCCGGTCCAATTCTCGAACCGTTCACTGCGTAAGAATAGTTATGGCAACATTGCCCCTAGACTGGGTTTTGCCTGGGATGTGTTCTCGGATGGCAAGACCGCTGTTAGAGGTGGATTTGGACAATTCTATCTTCGTGAAAGAACGAGTCCTTATTTTGCCTCATTAACGACCAATTCGCCGTTTGCTATTTCAAATGGCGGACAGCGGACGCTTGATGGCACAGTCTATTCGGGTCTTGGGGCGGCATCTGCCGGCTCCCCGCACTACGGATTGAGTCCTGACGCCGCAACGCCGTATTCATTGCAGTTCAATATCTCGGTTGGCCGCCAATTGTGGAAAGAGACTGTTTTGGAAGTCGGCTATGTCGGCAATCGTGCACGCAAGCAGTTGACCCACAACGATGTCAACGAAGTTTCTGATGCTAACCGCGTGACAGCAGCCTTTGCTGCGGACGCGAATGCGGTCAATGCACTTCGGCCGTACAGCAATTACGGAACGATCTATCAATTTGAACGTAACGGACGTGCCAATTACGATTCGCTCCAGGTTCTCTTTAGAACACGTTTCGCAAAGAGCTTCCAGCTCCAGGCGGCTTATACGTTCTCAAGGTCACTCGCAGACTTCGGTTTGAACGATTCGTCCGGCGGCAGCAGCGCATTTGCGGTTTTGAACAGAAATAACCGCGGACTTGATTTTGCTGAGTCCGACATCAATCGTCCGAACATCTTCGTTGCAAACTTGATCTACAATTTGCCTGCATTCAAGGGTTCGAATCCGTTCGTCAGGACCTTTGTGGGCGGATGGGAGTTTGCCTCGATCATTCAGATCTCAAGCGGAACGTCGCTGACGCCGGGAATCAATGCGACCGGTATCAGAGATTCTGTGACGGGAGTCAATTTCCAGGCCGGTATCACCGGAACGGGAACCGGCGTAGCCAACCAACGGCCTATTCGGGTTGAAGGTGTTCCGTGCCGGCTTACTGACCGGAAAGGTTTCTACCTCAATCCTGCGGCATGGACCCTGGTCGGTTACAAGATCGGCGAGACCATTCCGAACAAGACGACCTGTGCGGGTCCTGCAACCCGAAACGTTGACTTTTCGGTTTACAAGAACTTCTCGCCGTCATGGCTAACTGGCAGTTTCCTCGGTGAGGCTGCTAAGATCCAATTCCGGTTGGAGTTCTTCAATGCATTTAACACGCCGCAGTTCAATGGAAATCTCCCGATCATCTTTTATGATGGTCCGGTTTCTTGCGGTGCGGTCGCTTGCAGTCCGACGAACAACACGATCACATCGGCGGGTGTGAACGGTAATTTCGGACAGGCCCTGTCAACCAAGGGAGGACGTGAAATTCAATACGCACTGAAGTTGAATTTCTAAGGTTCGACACCTTTTTAACGGCAAGGAGATAGATGCTGCATGGCAATTATCTTCTTGCCGTTTTTATTTTGTGTTAGACTTTTCTTTCACTCATTCTGCCGGTTGGATCCAAAGTTTTATTGTCATGACTACAAGAATATTGTTGTTTGTTTTATTTTTGTTTTCATTCAGTGTCTATCCTCAGGGAAACGCCCCCAAGAAGTCTAATGCAGAATCTAAGCCGAAAAGTGTTCAGATAAATGATGAATTAGCTTCGCATCTGAGTGCCGCCGAAACCTATCAGATCTCTGGCGACCTCGATAATGCCGCCGTTGAAAATCGAACGATTCTGGGAATTGCCTTGCAGCGCATGGGTGATGTCGCCGTCGAAGAAGGGAGATATGACGACGCCGTGAATTTGTTAGTCGACGCGATAAGCTACTTGGACAATGCAGCGAACCGCACGAGCCTCGCGATCGCGTATCAGCGGATGTACAAGTTCGACCAGGCCCTGGCGGAAGCACAGAACGCCGTCACAATTGACCCAAAATACACGAGTGCTCATTACGTTCTCGGAAATGTTTACTTTTCCAAGGGAGACTATAAGTCGGCGCTCCCGGAACTTGAGAACGTCTTTCGGACCGCACCGGATTTCGACATCGCGCAAGCTCTCGGACTGACCTATTTGTTCCTGAGGCAACCGGAACGCGCCAAGCTCTTGTTTGAAGAAATACAGATCTCCGCAGGTAAGGAAAGCCCTGACCTTCATCTTGTATTCGCACAGTCCTATCAAAAGGCTAACTATCCGGCGGAGGCCGAGCGCGAGATCAGGCGTGCCCTTGAAATGGACCCCAAACATCCCAAAGCGCAATTCTATTTGGGGTACTTGATCCTTCAGGAAGGCGGCAGTGAGCGACTAGCCGAGGCCGGGGCCGCATTTGATGAAGAGTTGAAAATAACTCCGGACGATTTCTTTTGCAATTTTTTCGCCGGCGTCGTGGCTTCGTCTGAGAATCAGCACGAAAAGGCGATCAAATATCTGCAAAAGGCCATAAAGATCAATCCTAATCAGGGTGGTGCATACCTTTTCCTTGGCCAGTCACAGATCGAAACAAACGACCTTGTCGGAGCGGAAAAGAGCCTTCGTCAGGCAGTCGTGCTCGAGGGAGGCAAGCCGGAAAAAGAATATCAGTCGCGGCGGACCCATTTTTTACTCGGCCGACTACTGGTCAAAACCGGACGCAAAGACGAAGGCGAGAAGGAACTCAAACTTTCCAGTGAACTGCAGGACAAATCAATACAAAACGCCCGCGACGAAATTAACCAGATCTTGGGTAAGGTAGTCGGCGATGCTCCTACGAATCCGGGAAACGGCGAAAATACAGCGGCTGCCAAAGTCGTTTTGACGCCCGAAAGGTCTGCCGAGTTACGAAAGACCCGCGAGTACCTCAGCAACATTCTGGCACAGGCGTACGATAATCTCGGCGTGATCGCGGTTCAAAAGGGTCGCACTGCTGACGCTCTCGATAATTTTGCGTTTGCCTCAAAGTGGAAAAAGGACTTTCCGGGCCTGGATCGAAACTGGGGAATTGTCAGTTTTCGGGCAGGTCAGTTCGACAAGGCGATCGGTCCGCTTTCCCGGCACCTAAAGTCGGCCCCGAATGACGTATTGATCAGAAAGATGCTTGGCCTGAGCTACTATTTCACAAAGGATGCGGCGAATGCGGTATTGACGCTTAAACCGATCGAACAGTCACCGGACCTCGATCCGGAACTTGCTTACTTTTATGGTATTTCGTTAATCCAGTTGAAACGAAATCCGGAAGCCGTGTTGGTCTATGGCCGTGTGGCTGAAAACTCGCAGAAGAACGCGGAAGCATTGCTCTATGCCGCGCAGGGCTTCATGATGCTGGGCGATTACGCTCGGGCAGCCAAAGAACTCCGGGTTGTCGCATCGCTCGATCCGTCCAAGGCAAAGGTTAACTTCTATCTTGGGCAGAGTCTTATACGTCTTAATCGGTATGACGAAGCTGAAAAGGCGTTTACGCGAGAGTTGGAACTGAATCCAACCGATGCCGAGTCGAAATATCTCCTTGCCATGACGTTGATCGAGAGAAAGATCGAACCCGAAAAGACGATCACTATTCTCCAGGAAGCGATCAGTTTGAAGTATGATTATGCCGACGCCCGCTATCAGTTGGGCAAGATCTTTCTGGAAAAGGGCGAGATCAACAGATCGATCGAGCAACTCGAGCTCGCCGCATCTTCCGACGCTGAAAAGGACTACATTCATTATCAGCTAAGTATTGCCTACCGTAAGGCTTCCCGAAAGGCGGACGCCGAACGCGAATTAGCTCGCTATCAGGAACTGAAGGCTGCCAATCGAAAGGCCGATTCGCCAATGTGAACAGATGCAAATTAGGGGAAATCGATCTATTCAAGGAGCGACGATCTGCCTGGTTCTTATTTGCCAGGTGATCGCGGTCCCGGCGCAAAAGACCGTCACGGACAGGAATGACCTCACCCTTTTTGAAAGGCAGATCGACGAAGGAAAATTCGCCGAGGTGGAAAAAGGCCTGTTCGACTATCTGATCGCCAACCCCAGAGATGCAAAGGGTTTCGCGTTGATGGCGAAAATGCGGCTCGGGCAAGGCCGCCCGAGCGAAGCAAGGTCGTTAGCGAGCAAGGCTTTAACGCTCGACCCCAAACTGATGGCCGCGAAATTAAGTTTGGCTCAAGCGTATTTTCAACTTGGTGATTCTAAGGAGTCGCAATCGATCTTGGCCGGTATTTCAGAAACCGAGATATCTGAAAATTCGGCGGGTTTGGATTTCGCGCGGGTTTTCGCCCTCGTCGGCAATTGCCCGGCGGCACTCAAAGCGGCGGAGAAATTGCCCCTAAAAGTGAAAGATGGCGAGGCGTTGCCAATCCGCGCCAGATGTCTGCTGGAGACAGGCGACCGACAAGGTATCGAGTCGCTTATTAAGACAGCAAAAACGATCGCACGTCAAAACCCGGAGATAGCGGTCAGGTTTGCCGAGGTTTTGAGCAAGGGAGGGCTTAATGATGAGGTAGTTGCGATCTTGAGGCCGGTAATCATATCAAATCCGCGAAACGTAGCTGCCCTGGCTCTTCTGGCAAAGTCCGAGATATATCTAAAGGAACTTGCGAATGCCAAAATTCACCTCGCCCAGGCTGAGAAATTGCAGCCAAATTCGTCGGAACTGCTTTTTGTCAGGTCGCTTTTGGAAAGTGAGCTAGGAAACAACACAGGTTCCGTGGTCCTGTTGGAAAAAGCCCTGGTTGCGGACCCAAATAATACCGACGTCCTCTCACGACTTGTCGTTACCGCGATGCGGGCAAATCAGGCCGCAAAAGCTGTCCGTGCGGCGGAGAGACTGATCGGCCTCAAGCCTGACGATCTGGAATTCTTGTATCTTTACGGAGCCGCTTCCCTGCAAAACAATGATCTGCAACAGGCTGAATCGTCGTTGACCAAATATCTCGGAGCGCGCCCCAACGATTCGCGTGGATGCCTCGCTCTCGGTTTGACGTTCGCAGCACAGAAGGACAAATTGCTGACGGCCCGCCAACAGCTGCAGCATTGTCTTGATATAAACCCGAATGCCTATGAAGCGGCGTATCAACTCGGGTTGTCGTACAAGACTCAGGGCGATATGGTAAAGGCAACGGAATATTTGGAGCAAACAGTTCGGCTTGCGCCAAATTACGCATTGTCGCTCCGCGATCTAGGGGCGGTATATCTTCAGACGGGAGCCGAGGCAAAGGCTCGCCCACTGTTGGAAAAGGCCGTAATGCTTGACCCAAATGATGCCGATACACATTTTCAGCTGAGCCGACTATACAATTTGATCGGCGAACGCGCGTTAGGGCAGAAACACCTGGAGCTCTTTCAGAAACTAAAAAACCCGAAGAAAGACGGAATGTAATGATAAAAGCCAGAGTCATAGTTGCTATTAGCATGGTGTCGATCTTCTTCTCTCTGGGAGTTGCGGCACAGTCGGACGTTTGCAAAGACCGTAAAATACCGCAATTAACAGATATATATTCGAAAACGGGCATCAAATTTGTCCATTCTTCGTCACCTGACAAGAAGTACATTGTCGAATCGATGAGCGGCGGGGTCTTATTGATAGATTACGACCGCGATGGCTTCCTGGACATTTATTTCACCAATGCCCCGACGGTTGAGATGGCATTGAAGAACCAAAAGTCTAAAAGTCAGCTTTACCACAATAATGGCGACGGTACGTTCACCGATGTGACGGACAAGGCGGGAGTAGGGTATCCGGGATTTGCAATGGGCGGTGCGGTCGGAGATTTCAATAATGATGGATTCCCCGATATGTATATCAGCGGCCTCGGTGGAAATGTCCTATACGAGAACAACGGCGACGGAACTTTCACGAATGTAACTGCAAAGGCCGGCGTTGCGGGCGGCCGTTGGTCGGCGGGCGTGGCGTTTGGAGATTATGACGGCGACGGATTTCTGGACCTTTTTGTCGCAAATTACGTTGATTTCAAACTCAACGATCTTCCCGAATTTGGCTCACAGCCGACATGCAAATTTCGCGGGGTCGATGTTCAATGTGGGCCAAGAGGTCTGAAAGGTGCCGGAGACCAGGTTTACCACAATAATGGCGACGGGACGTTTACCGAGGTTTCAAAGCAGCTTGGGCTCGATGACCCGCAGGGCTACTATGGTATGCAGCCGATCCTGTCGGATTTCGGCAATACCGGCAGGCTTGACGTCTACGTTACCAACGATTCGACGCCGAACTTCTTTTACCGCAACGACGGCAAAGGGAAATTTTCGAATATAGGTCTGATCTCCGGAACAGCCGTGAGCGGTGATGGATCGGAGCAGGGCTCAATGGGCGTCACGGTCGGCGACTACCTGCACACCGGAAACTTTGCGATCTACATCACCAATTTCGTTGACGAATTCAACACGCTATACCGCAATGACGGTAATTACGATTTTACCGATGTTTCGTTCAATGCAAAGGTGGCGCAATCCTCCCGGCCGTATGTTGGATGGGGAACCGGCTTTTTTGATTTGGACAACGATACGTGGCTCGATCTGTTTGTTGTTAACGGGCATGTTTATCCGCAGATGGACCAGATCTCGTCGGGCGCGAGATATAAACAAGGCAAGTTATTGTTCCTCAATCAGGGGGATTCGACATTTTGCAATGCGACATCTCTCGGCGGCCCGGACCTTTCGGAACTTCGCGTTTCCCGCGGTGCCGCGTTCGGCGATCTGGATAATGACGGAAACATCGACATCGTCGTTGAGGATCTCGATAGTTCACCGATGATCCTTAAGAACGAAGGTGACAAGTCGAACCACTGGATCACCCTAGAACTAGGAGCTAAACAAGGGAACCCGCTTGCGATCGGCGCACGCGTCAAGATCACGACCGGCAAGGTCGTTCAGAACGAAGAGGTCCGGAGCGGCGGCAGTTACATTTCCCAAAATGATCTGAGGGTCCATTTCGGGCTCGGAAAAGCGACAAAGGTCGATTCGATCGAGATTCGCTGGAACTCCGGAAAGGTTGAGACGATCAAGGACGTGCAGGCGGATAAGTTCTACGCGATACTCGAGGGAGAAGGTATCGTACCGTTCGAGAAGATCCGGCCAAAGGCGAAGAAGTAAGTCGTCGCCCGTACTGATCAGACAAGGGTATCGGCCTAAAACGTGATTCGTATCCTATTATCAATTGTTGTTTTTCTTTCTCTGCTGACAGCAGCGTCTGCGCAGTCACCGGCGATCAAATTCCGCGACATCTCAGCGTCGAGCGGCGTGAATGTTTCGCACATCGCAACACCAGAGAACCGTTACATTGTCGAATCGATGAGCGGCGGCGTTGCTCTTTTCGATTGCGACGGCGATGGATATCTGGACATAGCGACCGTCAACGGTTCGTCGGTCGACCGTTTTAAGACGGGAGGCGATCTCTTTGTCACCCTTTACCGACAGGTCGACGGAGCAAAAAGTAAAACTCCAAAATTTGAGAATGTTACAGCGTCTGCCGGGCTTACCCGCAAAGGCTGGGGTATGGGCGTCACTGCGGTCGATCTCGACAACGACGGGATCCTCGACCTCTTTGTAACCGGTTTCGGCGCAAATGCGGTTTACAAGGGCAAAGGTGGGTGCAAATTTACCGATGTGACTGAAAAGTCGGGGTTGAAGGGCAGCGGTTTCATGACGGGAGCGGCTTGGGCCGACTACGACCGCGATGGTGACCTCGACGTCCTTGTGGCACGCTACGTCTCGCTTGATCTAGATCATCTTCCGGTTTTTGGCAGTTCGATCACCTGCTCGTTCAAGGGCATCCGGGTTCAATGCGGCCCACGTGGCCTGCCTGGTGAAACTGACCTCTTTTTTCGAAACAAAGGTGACGGAACGTTCGAGGAGGTCGCGTCAAAGGTCGGGGTTCAGGATGCCAAGAAGTACTACGGGCTCGGGGTCGAGTGGTGCGACTACGACAACGACGGCTGGCCGGACGTCTATGTAGCTAACGACGGAACACCGAACTATCTTTATCGCAACAACCACGACGGCACATTCGAGGACGTCGGTTTTCAGACCGGGACAAGTTACAGCGGTGACGGCGTTGAGCAGGGATCGATGGGCGTTGCCTGGGGCGATTATGACCTGGACGGCATGATGGACCTGTTCGTCACGAATTTTGACAACGAGCACAACACTCTGTACCGGAACCTCGGCTCGAAAGGGTTCCTGGACGTATCGATGGAAACGCGCGTCGGGCCTGTCAGCACTCCGTATGTCGGATGGGGAACCGGATTTGACGATCTCGACAACGACGGTTCGCAGGACCTTTTTGTAGTAAACGGGCATGTTTATCCTCAGATCGAGTTTGTAAAGAGCGACGATCAAATGGGTTTTCGACAGGAACTACTCCTTCATCGAAACCTCGGGAACGGCGTTTTCACCGAGATGTCCAAGGCTGCCGGCCTCCGCGATCTACCGTTGCGTTCGTCACGCGGTGCGGCATTCGGCGATCTCAATAATGACGGCCTGATAGACGTCATCGTGACAAATCTTGGCGAATTGCCTTTCGTATTATTGAACGTCACCGAAAACGAAAATCAACGGCTTTTGATCAAACTCGTCCAAAACGGAGGCAATCATGACGCGATCGGCTCGCGTGTGACGCTTAAGACGGATAAGCGCACGATGATACGCGAGGTTCAGGCGGGTGGCAGCTATCTGTCGCAGAATGACACGCGGCTTCATTTCGGGCTCGGCAAGGGCGAGACTCTCGGATCCGTAACGATCCGGTGGAGCGATGGAAAGACTGAGCAACTAAAAGACATCAAGCCCAATCAGATGATCACTATTGCTGAAGGGAAGGGTGTATTTTCTTCGGCGGATCTTCGTTGAGGAAAAACTTTTGTTGATAACTACAACAAAGTGGACTAAAATGTCATTAACAACCGCCAAATACAACTCATTTAGAAGAAAGTTAAGCTCTTTGAGGTAGATGAAATGAAAAAAGTATTTATATCGATCTCCTTCATATTCGCGGCCGCCGTTTCGTCCTGCCTGTTCGCTCAGACGCCAGCAGGGGCAGGCGCACCGCCAGGTGCGGGCGACAGGAATTTGGCGGGCGACGATATCAAGACACGCTCGATCGAAATGGAGCGTATGAAACAGGAGTCCGAGAGGACCGAGGCTGCGTTGTTTGCTCCGATAAACAAGGATATTTCGTCAAAATTCCCCCAGATAAAGGAAGATTTTGAGGGTATTCAAATGGCTGATGCGGCGATCATTAAAGCGTATTCGAGCGGCAAGACGATCGATTACCACGCTATATCGGTATTCGCGGACGAGATCTCAAAGAAATCAAAGCGGCTCGATTCCAACCTGTTTGCGTTACCCGGAGATAAGAAAGACGATAAGACCGATGCAGTTAAGCCCGACAAGGTTCGACCCGTCCGGGACCTGATCGTCGATCTTGACAACGCGATCGGTGACTTCGTCTCCAGCAAGATCTTCGCGAACATCAAGGTGATAGAACCGAGCGTAGCCATAAAGACACGAACCGACTTGCTCAAGGTGTTGCACCTGAGCGAGGAGCTTTCGGTAAGCGCAAAGGAACAGAAATAGTCGTTTGCCGTTGATCCTGAGACGGAGATCTGGAGGCTGACGGAGGTGAAAATTACTATCTTCGGTGTTTCGGGGCTCATATTGTTGGCATCGGTTGCGGTGTTTGCCCAGTTGCCGCCGCCACCCGTTCCGAGTGTGGAAACCGAAGTGCGGGACGCCAATTCGGGCAGAATGCGCGAGCTGCAGCTTGAACGTTTTCGAAGGGACGCGAACAAACTCCGCCCAACGGAAACGTCGGCCGAGGCCGAGATGAGGTTTGCCAGGATCAAAGAAGACTTCGAAGGGATTCAAAAGCTTCAGAGCGGCATCGTCAAAACCTATACGACCGGACGGACAGTGGATTTCGACAGGATCCAGCGTTTTGCGGCTGAAATGAATAAACGGGCGGTTCGACTCGGGTCCAATTATTTCGGTTGGGATGCTGATGAGTTCAGGGACGGGCGGCCGCAACCGACCTCTAAAAAGAGCGTCCGTGACCTGATCATCGAACTCGACAAGAGATTGGGCGAATTTGTCGGCAGTCCATTATTTCGTGACCATGTAGTGGTAGATGCCGCCGAAAACACCAAGGCAGAATCAACCCTGAAACGGGTGGTCGCATTAAGTGCCGCGTTGAACATTGCGGCGGCCAAACAATCCAGACCGTCAAACTAGCGGATCGTCAAGGCTGCGTTGGCCTGAGTTTACACCTGTACGCGAACAATCTGATCCCGGCGGCTCAGCGCTTATCGATCCTTGATCGGCTAGTGTAGAGTTCGTCTGTGCTCCAAAACTATATGACCGAGCTCAATGGCCTCTGCGGGTTCTTTACGAAATGGCCGATTCCACGATCCGCTGCCTTGCTTCTCGCCGTGTTATTGGTTTTCACGGGTTTCCGGAGCATTTCCGGTCAGGTCCTCGGCGACCCGATAGATGTCAGCAACGATTTCCAGGATCCCAAGAGTGTTTACTTCGTTGGCGGCCGCGTCGATGGGTTCGACGTCCGAACCGGTGTCGGTAAACTGGTATGGGATAGGTATTTGCGCAGCACAACGCTTTCCTTCAACAAGATCGATGTCGGCCTGAGCAAAGCTCGATCAACCGAATTTCCGTCGACCGAGTACGACGAAAATCCGTCGTTGCCATTTTCGATCTCGTTCATCGACCAACGGACGATCCGGCTGCGATTCAATTCGTATGCCGCCCCGCTCGACGATCGACCGTCACTGATGCTCGATGGTACGCCGCCGAGCGATAACTCATGGAAAGTCGTAGACAAAGGAAATGAGGTCGTTTATTCGAGTCAGTTCGGAAAGGTCAGAATCATAAAAGATCCCTGGCATATCGAGTTTTACAACGCTCAAGGCGAACTGTTGACCCGAACAGAGAATATCAACGATCCGCACACATATCTCTCGACGATCCCATTTTCATTCGTTCGCAGAGCAAGTGATCTTGGGCGGAGATTCGCGGCTACCTTCGAGCTTTCGCATGACGAAAAGATCTTCGGGACTGGTGAATCGTTTACGCGGCTCAACAAACGCGGGCAAAAGATTAATGAATTTACTCGGGACGGAATGGGCGTTCAGGGCCAGCTGATGTACAAGCCGATCCCGTTCTTTATGAGTAGCAAGGGCTACGGAATGTTTGTAAACACGAGCGCGCCTGTGACGTTCGATTTTGGTCAGTCTTACGATCAGCACAACGTGATCTACTCGGCCGACGACCAACTGGACCTTTTCATATTCCTCGGCGAACCCAAGGATATTCTTTCCAGCTACACCGCTCTCACCGGCAGGAGCCCGGTTCCGCCCCTTTGGTCGTTCGGCTTCTGGATGAGCCGAATAACCTACAAATCAGAGGACGAGGTCCGCGACGTCGCCGCCAAGCTGCGGCAGCACAAGATCCCGGCGGACGTGATCCATCTCGACACGGGTTGGTTTGAGACCGATTGGCGAAGCAATTTTCTGTTTTCAAAGTCACGCTTTCACGATCCCGCGAAAATGATCTCTGACCTCAAGGCTCAGGGCTTTCACATTAGCCTCTGGCAATATCCTTATTTCACGCCCAAAAACGAGCTCTTCAAGGAAATCGTCGAAAAAGGCTACGCCGTTAAGAACGAATCCGGCAGGCAGCCCTTTGAGGACGCGGTGCTCGATATGAGCAACCCGGCGGCGGTGAAATGGTATCAGGGGAAGCTTGCCGAACTCCTAAAAATGGGCGTCGGCGCGATAAAGGTCGATTTCGGCGAGGGTGCCCCGATAAACGGACAGTACGCTTCTGGCGTTAGCGGGCTGTACGAGCACAATCTGTACCCGCTCCGCTATAACAAGGCCGTTGCCGATATTACAAAACAGGTGACCGGAGATTCGATAATCTGGGCCCGAAGTGCATGGGCTGGGAGCCAGCGTTTTCCGCTGCACTGGGGCGGTGACGCCGAGAATACTAACTCGGCGATGGCGGCGGAACTCCGCGGCGGCTTGTCATTCGGGCTGTCCGGTTTTACTTACTGGAGCCACGATGTTGGCGGGTTCGTTGACCGCTCGCCGCGCGACCTTTACCGCCGCTGGATGGCATTCGGCGTTCTCAGCTCACATACACGTGCTCATGGTGCTCCGCCGCGGGAACCCTGGGAATACGACGACGCATTGACTGCGGATTTTCGGCGTGCCCTGAACCTGAGATATGCTTTGATGCCGTACATATATTCTCAGGCGGTCGAATCGTCGGCTAAGGGTTTTCCGATGTTGCGAACGCTCTTTTTCGAGTTTCCTGATGACCCAACGTCATGGTTGATCGAAGACGAATATATGTTTGGCTCGAATTTGCTCGTCGCCCCGCTCTTCGAAGACGGCAAAGACACTCGGAAGTTATATCTGCCGCCGGGAAAGTGGATCGATTACCAAACGGGAAAAGTCTACGTGGGCGAGCGATGGGAGACGATCAAATCCGGGGAAATTCCTGCCGTGATCCTGGTTCGGGACCATTCCGTCCTGCCTCACGTCAAGTCGGCGCAAAGCACATCTGAAATTGACTGGAGCAATATCGAACTTCGTGTTTTCAGCACGGACAGCGCACCCGTATCCGGAATATTGGCTCTTCCGGGAGTGGGCCTGAAAAGGTTGGAATTGCTGGAGCGCGGAAATACTTACTATCTCAAGAACGACATCTCAGACGGGAAGATAAGGTGGCAGATCCGGAACGTAATTAGTCAGTAGGATTTTTGCCACTTTATCCTTAACGAACCGACATCTATGCGGCCGGATCGTTTTGTACGAGACAGCTATCTCGTGATCAGGACATAATCTTTGCCCTTGTACAATCGGATTCCTTTGTCTGCCGACATCATCTGGAGCGGACGCGGCCTTTTCAACTTCGTATCGCTTTTCGTCGCCACTGAAAGGATCTGCTTGCTGCTCAGATCGAAAATGTTAACCGTTCCATTCGGAGCGAACCCGAAACCATAGGCTCCGGTTCCGAGCGTTTTGTCTCCGATCTTGACCGTCGAATCGGTGATAAAAAATCCCTCGTATTTTCCGCTGATATCGGTCGAATATCCGGAAGTATCAACCAACGCTGCGATAACTAAGCGATCCTTCCCGATCCGTGCGGCGGCGGCATTTCGCATCTGCGTCTCTGCACTCTGGCCGGCGAAATAGAAACTCGTGGGCACGACCTTCGTCAAAGCCGAATCGGCCAGGACCTCGATCTTCGTTTTGTCCTGAGCGTTCGTGCCTATGCAGAGCGCGGCAACGATAGCGAACACGAGTGTAAAATAGCCAATATGGCGATTGATCATTTGCATAGTATTCTCCGTAGGTGATGAATTGTCGTTCTATTCTACACCGAGTTCGTTTATTATTAATAACTTACCAAATAATTTGGCTGTACCGCACTTTTGGCCATCGATATTTGTCTGGTTCAAATTTATGATGAAACACACTTTACTATTGGCGATCATCGCTATTTTTGTCTCTGTCGGACACGCCCAGAAATTTGACCAACTTGCGGCAACGCCGCCGATGGGTTGGAACAGTTGGAACGGGTTCGGCTGCAACGTCGACGAAAAACTTATCCGCGATACCGCCGATGTTATCGTCAGCAGTGGAATGAAAGACGCCGGTTATCAATACGTCGTCATCGACGATTGTTGGCAGGGTACAAGGGACGACCGTGGATTTATCGGGCCGAATGCCGGACGTTTCCCTTCGGGTATGAAGGCCCTCGGCGACTACATTCACTCGAAGGGTTTGAAATTCGGCATTTACTCAGATGTCGGCGACAAGACGTGCGGCGGATATCCGGGTAGCCGAGGCCACGAATATCAGGATGCAGTGACCTACGCGTCGTGGGGCGTCGATTACCTCAAATATGATTGGTGCAACTCGGCCGGCCTTGGCGCGGTAGGAGCGTACACGACCATGCGCGACGCTCTCTATGCGGCGAAACGTCCGATCGTGCTAAGCATTTGTGAATGGGGAGAAAATAAACCGTGGGAGTGGGCAAAATCGATCGGGCATATGTGGCGAACCACGGGCGACATCGCGAACTGCTGGGACTGCGAGGAAAATCACGGGACATGGACGAAGCTGGGCGTCCTGAAGATCCTCGACAAGCAGAAACCGATCCGAACCTATGCTGGTCCTGGCCATTGGAACGATCCGGACATGCTTGAGGTCGGCAACGGAATGTCGGTCAGCGAGGATCGTGCTCATTTTTCGATGTGGGCGATGCTCGCCGCGCCGCTGATCGCCGGCAACGATGTCCGAAATATGTCACAGGCGACTCGTGAAATATTGACGAATAAGGATGTCATCGCGATCGGGCAAGACAGACTCGGCATATCAGCCTACCCTGCAATTACCGAAGACGGTTTAGAATTTTGGGTCAAGCCGCTTGATAACGGTGCTTTCGCGGTGTGCTTCTTGAATCGCACCGGAGCAGCGAAGGACGTCGAATTCAATTGGAAAGACAAGTACATCAGCGACGATTCATATGGCCGTAAGATCGATGCGTCGAAGACACCCTACAAGCTCCGCGATATCTGGGCTAAGCGAGACCTCGGTACGACCGACACCCCGCTTAAGACTGTGGTTCCGTCGCATGACTTATTGATGCTGCTGCTGAAACCCTAAGCATTGATGCCCGTTTCTAAGCTCTCAGGAATCGAAGATGAACGTTGATAAAGTCCGCTGGGGAGTATTGGGGACCGCAAACATCGCGGTCCGAAAGGTCATTCCCGCAATGCGGTCGAGTGATGTTTGCGATATCCTCGCGATCGCATCAAGGGATGCGGACGTCGCGAGGCGAGTGGCGACCGATATGAGCATTCCGACGGCTTACGGCTCATACGACGAGTTGTTGAGCGATCCCGAAATCGAAGCTGTTTACATTCCGTTGCCCAATCATTTGCACGTTGAGTGGTCAATAAAGGCCGCAGAGGCCGGAAAGCACGTTCTCTGTGAAAAGCCGATCGGATTGAATGCGGGCGGGGTCCGGGACCTGATCGCGGCCCGGGACCGGACCGGAATGAAGATCCAGGAAGCATTTATGGTGAGGACCCACCCGATGTGGATCGCCGTCCGCGATATGGTCAGGCAGGGCCGTATCGGCGAGGTCAGGGCGATCACGGGATTCTTCAGCTATTTCAACGTGGATCTTACGAATATACGAAACAAGTTAGAGCTTGGCGGCGGTGCCATTATGGACATTGGATGCTACTGCGTGAATTTGTCGCGGTTCATCTTTGAGGACGAACCGCAGAGAGTTGTCGGGATCGTCGACCGAGACAGCCAGACGGGGACCGACGTATTATCGTCAGCGATACTCGATTTTTCGGGCAGGCAGGCGACATTTACGTGCTCAACGCAATTAACGCCATTTCAGAGAATGCAGATCTGCGGAACTAAAGCGCGAATCGAGGTCGAGATACCGTTTAACATTCCGCCTGACGCTGCGACGCGTGTTTATGATGACGACGGCACTGATCTGTACGGCCGATCGGTCGAGGTGATCGACTTCCCAGCCGCCGATCAATATACGATCCAGGGCGACCTTTTCTCGCGTGCGATCCGTGAGGATTCCGCTCTGTCGTTACCGTTGGAAGATTCGCTAAATAATATGACCGTTGTCGACGCGATCTTTCGTTCCGCGGAGAAGGGTAGATGGGAGTCGCCCGCCGATTCTTGATGCACGTGTTTGTGTCCCGGAACACCGTCATCTCTGTTAAATATTATCGTCGTAGATAGGAGATTTTATGATCATTAGGATTCTGTTTCTGATCGTTGTAATTACGTTCCCTGTTTTCTCTCAGCAAGACAATAGCTGTGCGGAAACTACGAAACGCCTTACCGCCGCCAACAAGAAATTGAACGATTGGCCGGAATTGTCCCGCTATAAGGAAGCCAATGAGGAGGTCGCGCCGCCGAAAAAGGGCGAGAACCGCGTCGTATTTATGGGCGATTCGATCACCGACCTATGGGATAACGACGGTTTCGGCGGATTCTTCCCCGGTAAGCCGTACCTTGATCGCGGGATCGGCGGTCAAACGACGCCGCAGATGCTCCTGCGGTTCCGGCAGGACGTTGTTGACCTCAAGCCCAGGGTCGTGGTCATACTTGCCGGGACAAATGACATCTCGGGCAACACAGGGCCGATGACGCTCGAGCAGACCGGTAACAACATCGCCTCGATGGCCGAGATCGCGACCGCGAACGGTATCAGGGTCGTTCTTTCGTCAGTAACGCCGGTGAGCGACACTGTCAAAAAAGCAGACGGCACCTTCTACACCCAGACAAAGAGCCGCCCGCCCGCGAAGATCGTCGAGATGAATAAATGGCTCAAAAGTTATGCAGAAAAGCACCGACTTACGTACCTGGATTATTACTCGGCAATGGTGGACGACAAGGGGTTCATCCGCGACGGCATTACATTTGACGGGCTTCATCCCAACGCGAACGGTTATGCGATAATGACGCCGCTTGCCGAGCAAGCTATCAAGGCGGCGTTGGCCAAACGCTGACTCGTTTCATTCGCAGAGCTCGGTTTGAGTCAAAACGGTCTTTCTCGATCGCGCCTTGAAGATTCGGGCCGGATTAAATACAATGTTCGCACATCTTTTCTCTATCAGTTCGCTAAAAGGAAAACCATAACCCGATGAAAAACAAAGCATTGTTATTGCTGGTCGCTCTCTGTCTTCAAACCTTTTGCCTGCCACTGCAACAAAGTTTCGCTCAGCGGCCGGCGTCAACCGACGTCGCTGATAGCGACGCGTTTTATCAAAAGGCCGTCAAGAGGCCGAAGCTCAAGGATCATTCGGCCGAGATCGAAGCGCTCATTAAGGAGATGACGCTCGAGGAAAAGGTCGGGCAGATGACCCAGTTGGCCCTCGCGACGATAACCTCAGGGCGTGATCAGGACGTCAAGATCGATCCCGTCAAGCTTGAAAAGGCCGTTGGCAAGTATGGTGTCGGCTCGTTCCTGAACGTTAGCGATCAGGCTCTTTCGGTCGACAAATGGCAGGAACTCATCGGCGAAATTCAGAAAGCATCTGCAAAGACAAGGCTGAACATTCCCAATATTTATGGCATCGATTCGATCCATGGCGCGACCTACGTTTTAGGTGCAACGCTCTTCCCGCAGGAGATCGGAATGGCAGCAACGTGGAATCCGGCACTGATGCAGCACGCGGCTGAGATCACGGCGATGGAGACGCGAGCCGCGACCATTCCGTGGAGTTTTTCGCCGGTTCTCGATATCGGGCGGCAGCCGGTCTGGCCGCGGTTTTGGGAGACTTTCGGAGAGGATCCGTATCTTGCGACCGTGATGGGTACGGCTTTCGTCCGCGGGCTTGAGGGAAATGAATTGAATAGCGATAAGCACGTCGCATCAAGCCTAAAGCATTACATGGGCTACAGTTTCCCATTGACCGGCCGCGACCGCACGCCGGCGTGGATCCCTGAAAATTATCTACGCGAGTACTTCCTGCCGACGTTTGATGCCGCCGTTAAGGCCGGTGCGAGAACGGTCATGGTCAACTCGGCGGAGATCAACGGTACGCCGGGACATATCAACAAGCACGTCCTGACCGATATCCTCAAGGGAGAACTAGGGTTTGATGGATTTGTCGTCACCGACTGGGAAGATATCAAAAAACTAGTGACGTTTTGGAAAGTGGCGGCGAACGAAAAGGAAGCGACCCGAATGGCGATCATGGCCGGAAACGATATGAGCATGGTCCCGATGGACTACAGCTTTGCCGATCT
>JAKOVX010000043.1 GCA_029781855.1 Acidobacteriota bacterium
TTCATGGCCGTCGACGTTGTAGATCACCTCGAACAAGATAACCACATTCTTGAGCAGGTCGGCACGTTTCCGCGAGATCGCAATATCGCGAAAGAGAGCGAGCCCTGCGTCCTTGCCGTCGATCTCGCCGGCGTGGATACCGGCCTGAATGAGCACAACGGCTTTGCCCTGCTTACGTGCCAGCTCCGGCGTAAACGCTCCATCGGCGGCAGCGATCAGCAGCGGCAGGTCACGCCCCTTGCCGCTTTTGCCGTAGCTGCCGTAACGCACTACGCCAACCGACGATGCCGCCAACTTCCGGCTATACGCCACTGCCTCGGCATAGGTCGAGGTCTTCTGATAGTCCGTTTTCTCGGCGGTCGTCTCCCAACCTTTAGGTATATTGCCCATATCGCTCTGTGAATAAATGGTTTGTGTGATTGTCGCGAATGCGATGACTAAGAAAAATGCGCAAAATTGCCGTCGAGCTTTAATTAAATTCATGCGTTAATTTGAATTGCTGTAATTTTTAGGCCTCGTTCAACCGACATTACGGTTTCCTATCACAAACTTGCCGCGATACGTCGTACGTTGACAGGTTCTTGCATTCGGGACAGGCATTGCCGTCTTCTTTCAATTCGAACATGAGTACGCCCACATCCAGGTTCGCCGGCACCTCTCGTTGAACAATGATCCATTTGGATTTTCGTAGGCCCTTTCCTTCCGCGTTTATCAGATAGGAGGTGTTTTCAAAGCCATAAAACGAAAAGTCGCCATTTTCGTCGGTATAAATATCGCGTAGTCCGGTTCGTTTCCCGTCAGGCGTTCTCGCCACGTACTCGATCAAGGTCCTGTCAGCCGAACGGCCGCTGTCCCAGGTAACATGACCCCGGATAAGCGTTGTCTTGAAATGCGGAGCGAGGCGAATGTTAATTTTCGACGTCGCCCTACCCGATCGCACTTTCACGATCTTAGCCGACCGCGAGGTTTTCGCATCTGGAAAATAAGTTTGCGGATAACCTGCTTCGACCGAATCTGCCTGGACTAATTTCCGGATCCTGACACCGACCAAGTAGTCACCTGTAGAAACACCGCGCAACACGTACGTTCCGTCGGCACCAGTCGTCGCAGTATATGATCGCTCCCAGTCGCAAAAACCGGCATTTCGGTCAAAATCATTTCTGATCTGCCGCTTGACCGGCTCGATGCTCACGTTAATGCCGGCGACCGGCTTTCCATCGGCGTCGGATACATGGCCGCTGATCCGCCCATTTTCCACGATGGTAAAATTCTCGAAGACGCCGCCGTGATCGAAGTCTACCGTGACCGGCCGGCCCGCAGAATCTCGCTGAAAGCAAACGCTTTCAGTCAGTGATTCCGGCAATACGACAGAAAGTTGGTATTGACCCTTCGGGACATTGCTGAAGCGAAATGACCCGTCACGTTTAATGATCGACCGAAGTCTCGTCCGGTCGTTGGCAAGCTCGACCGTCGAAACGCCACGGACTCGCAACGCCGCGAAGTTGTCCTTTACGATCTTGCTTTTTTCGGATATCTCGTTTCCGCTCGAACTGTAAGCCACGAAACCAGCTACTGAAGGAAGATATCCGTTCGCTTTATTTGAACGAAGATAAGCCAACGCCCTTCGAGGGGCATCTGCAAGACTAGTTGCATCGCAACATTCCGTCTGAAGTGTACCGGTCGATTCATTTTTGGAGGCGTAAATTAGATACTGCTGGCCGACGACCAATTTGATGCCACCCTTATCGGAAAGCACGGTCTCTATCTCGATCTTGGAGTTCTTTTGGGTACCAAGAAACGCTTCGGAAACACGAACGATCGAAACCTGAATGATATCGCCTCTCTGAAGGCTACGGGCCTCATCGATCTCATCGGTAACCACGTTTTCTCTCGAACTTATAACCGTTCCGATAAAGGCGGCGTCAGATCTGGCGAGCACTTCAGCGGGGGTGTCGCCATTACAAACGCATGCTTGCACATACGAAATTCCAATGGCGGCGTAGACCAATAGGAAAAAACTGACGCTCTTCCTCGATAGCATAACGATCTCAATTTAGCAGGGCATCCTTGCCTCGATGAGCTTTGTCCTCTTCCCACAGTTCTTCGATTGTTTCGGGTTTTTGCTCCTCGATTCTCGAACTTTTGAGTGCTACAGCCAATTCCCAAAGCTGATCGAGCGCCCGCATTCGGTTCGTGACGGCCTCGGGTGACATATCAATCTTCATCGTCCATACCTCTCAAATATTCCAGATCGATCCGGTCTTTGGGGCGGTCGGCCATCTCCTTCATTACCATCATTCCATCGCGAGAGACGATCTGGTACTCGCCCGCATTCCATTTTACCCTTTTGCGTCCTTTCCAAACATTTTCAAGAGCTTCGGTCACTAACAAAAGATCCAGTGTTATCAATTCCTTAGATTCGCTGTCGATCTTGGAGACACGCCGGATCTGCATTTTACCGCTGTCGAAGTTCAACGGAAGTCCAACGATGTCGAAACCCTGCTCGATCGCAGCGCTCATAACCTCATCAAGATCGTCAGCGAGGATCAAAAGGTCGATGTCGATCGTGGCGCGAAGGAATCCGTGGATCGCCATGGCCCAACCGCCGCAAACTGCGTATTCTAGTCCGCGTTCGTTGAGGGCTTCGGTAATACCGATGAATTCGTCAAGGAGCCTGGCCATTGTAGATAATTAACAAATACATACGATAGTCGAAAGCTATCGCTTGCCATATTTTCGCACATAGTCCGGCAATTTGGTCGCGGTCTCGAGTTTCGGGTCGGCGAACGGCTCGCTGGCGGTAAGAGCGAGCGGCAGGACGCCGGCCCAGACGTCCATTGCGTAATCTTCGTCGTCGTCGATGGGTGGGCCGGTGCGGATCTTGGCGGAGGCCTCGGTGATCGGTAGTTTGAGGACGCTGGTTGCTTTTAGTTCGAGCTCGTTCGGCCAGCGGACCTCGGGCCAGCGGCCGGGGACGAAATGCTCGGTCAAAGCCTTGAGCGCGGCGTATTTTTCGTCGGCGTCGGTGACGAGCTCCGCTTTGCCGAGGACGACGACAGAGCGGTAGTTCATCGAATGGTGAAACGCCGACCGTGCCAGCACAAGTCCGTCAAGCAGCGTCACCGTCACGCAGACATCGACGCCTTTCGCGAGTTCGCGGAGCATCCGGCTCGCCGCCGAACCGTGAATGTAAAGGTCCTCGCCGACGCGTGCGTACCCCGTCGGGATCACGTACGGCTGCCCATCGACGACAAAACCGACGTGACAAACGATCGCCTCGTCGAGGATCGCGTTGATCGTCTCGCGGTCGTAAGCGCCGCGTTTGGGAATGCGTTTGACAGTGGTGCGGTTGGTTTTCATAGAAAATTAGCCACGAATTACACGAATGTCACAAATCAAAGAAATCGAGTTCATAAAGATACGGTCTCCTATTTGAGTAATTTGTGTCATTCGTGGCGAAAATCTCTTATTTCGCGTTCATCCAGTCGTCGCCGACGCCGATCTCGACCACTAGCGGGACGTCGAGCGTTGCGGCGGCTTCCATTTCGCGTTTGATCAAGACCTTGGCGGCCTCGACCTCTGATTCCGGGCCTTCGAAGAGCAGTTCGTCGTGGACCTGCATTATCATTTTTGTCTCGAGCTTCTCCTTTTTCAACGCAGCGGCGACCCGGATCATCGCGATCTTGACAATGTCGCTGGCGGTGCCCTGGATCGGCATATTTATCGCTTCGCGTTCGGCACGGGCCCGGACAGCGAAGTTGCGGTCGTTGATCGACGCAAAATACCGCCGCCTGCCAAAAAGCGACTCGACGTAACCTTTTTCGCGGGCTTCGACCGGTATCCGGTCCATATATTCGCGGATGCCTTTGTAGGTGTTGAAATAATCGGCGATGACCTGCTTCGCCTCGCTGCGGCTGATACCGACACGCTGCGATAGCCCGAAAGCCTCGACCGCGTATGCGATGCCGAAATTGACGATCTTCGCGAGCCGACGCTTTTCCTTCATCTCTTTTTCGGTCGTCGCGCCAAACACGAGCCGCGCCGTCTGGGCGTGGATGTCCTCGTTGTTCTTGTACGCCTCGAGCATTCGCGGGTCCTGCGTGATGTGGGCAAGGATGCGGAGTTCGAGCTGCGAATAGTCGGCCGAGATCAGCTTATTGCCTTTCTCGGGAATGAAAGCCTTGCGGATCTGCTGACCGAGTTCGGTGCGGACCGGGATGTTCTGCAGATTCGGCTCGGTCGAGCTCAGGCGTCCGGTCGCGGCGACCGTCTGGTTGAGGCAGCCGTGAATGCGGCCGTCGTCGGCGATCATTTTCGGCAGAGCGTCGGCGTAGGTCGCACGGAGCTTGTCGAGCTCGCGGTAGTCGATTATGTGCTGGGCGATCTCGTACGTTTCGGCTAGTTCGACGAGCACGTCGTGGCTGGTCGAGATCTGGCCCGTCGCGGTCTTTTTGCCGGTTTCGATGTTCAGTTCGCCAAAAACTTCGCCGACTTGCTTCGGTGAGCCGATGTTAAACTCGTGCCCGGCTATCCCGTAGATCTTCTCCTGCAGCGTCGCCAGCTCGCCCGTGATGAACTCCGAGAATTTCTTTAGGCTCTCGCCGTCGACCTTCATTCCGGCGAGTTCGATATCGACCAGTATCGGCACGAGCGGCAACTCGATCTCGTTGTAAACCTTGTCGAGGCCGTTCTCGCTGATCTTTTCCCTCAGGATAGGTGCCAACCGGGCGGCAAAATCTGCGCTTTCGGCCGTGCGAAACGCCGCTTCGTCAAAACCGTCAGGGACATCGCGGGCGGCATCGACATCCGCGTAGATCTGTGCGAGAAAGGCGATAGGATAGCTCGAACGCGTGGATTCGAGCAGGTACGCGGCTATCAGGACATCGTCCTTGACGCCGCCCGGACGTATGCCGAGGCCCATCAGCGAGCCGAGATTTCGTTTCTCGTCATAGACCGATTTGCCGTAGTTTTCGCTTGTCAGGATGTAATTGAGCTGACGGATCGCCTCGATCCGTCCACCGGCGAAACCGTCGAGGTCGAGGTAAAACGCTTCGCCGTTCCCGAGCCCGAAACCTACTCCGTGCGGCGGCGGCTTTTCGTAGCAGCTTGCCTTCTCGTTCGCATTGGCGTCGTTCGCCTGATAGCTCCACTGCGGCGTTTCGATCAGCCGGCCAATGAGTTCGTCGAGCCCCGCAGCGGTTTTGACGATGGAGTATCGTGTCGTGACAGCACCGTCCTCAGCTCGGCTCGCCGAGGTGTCGAAAAGTCCGCCCGTGCTGACCGAAACTTCGGCCGCCGGTGCCGCTGCCGCGAATTCATTCGTCAGCGTCTTGAATTCCAGCTCGCGAAAGAGTTCATACGCCTTTTCACGGTCCGGAGCTTTGACCTTCAGGTCTTCGATCTCGAGGCTGATCGGTACCTCGCAGTGGACGGTCGCAAGCTCGAGCGACTGTTTGATGATGTCCTGATTGTTTTGCAGGCTCTCGCGATATGTCTTGTGCGTGATCTTGTCGGCATTTTCCATCGCCCCGAGTGCCGAGCCGTACTCAGTGACGAGCTTAAGTGCTCCTTTTTCGCCGATGCCGGGCGCTCCGGGAATATTGTCGACAGCGTCACCCATCAGGCCGAGCAGATCGATGATCTTATCCGGAGGCACGCCGAACTTGTTCCTGACCCACGCCTCGTCACACCATTCGATCGGCGGAACGGGCACTTTTCGCTTGAAATTATTGGAATTTTGCCGCATCGCGATGATGTACGGATCGCGGACGAGTTGGCAAAGATCTTTGTCATTCGAGACTATGACGGCCTGCATTTTTCGTTTCTCGCATTCCTGAGCGAGCGTCCCGATAATGTCGTCCGCCTCGAATCCGTCCATTTTCAGGATCGGCACGTTGAACGCCTCGCAGACACGTGCGATATACGGCAACTGCGAAGCGAGATCGTCGGGCATTTCCTCACGGTTTGCCTTGTACGCCGCGAACGCATCGTGGCGAAAAGTCGGCGCCGCGGTGTCCCAGACGGCGGCGAGATACTCGGGCTTTTCGTCGTTGATCAGTTTGCGGAGCATGTTCGTAAATACGAAAACCGCCTGCGTCACCTGGCCTTTGCTGTTGTGCATCGGCTCCTGCCTCATCCCCATCGGGGCAAAGAACGCACGGAAAATATGCGACATCGCGTCGATCAAAAATACTCGTTTCATTTGCTTTACTTTACCACGAATCAGTCGTTGTTTTGAGCGGTGACTCGCTCAGTTACGGCTCGCAACATCGCGGCTTTTGACTCTACTGCAAACTCCTTTTGAAAGTAGCGGCTGATCGGATAACCGACCCAAGCCAGCGTCGATCCCGGCCGCGAAAAGGCAAAAAGGTCGTACCAGACATTCCCCGTCTCGGCGTCAAACTCGATCAAAAACCGCTCTTCGCCGATCTCGGCGTGTTCGGTCAATGTTCCATACGCGAACCCGAAACGGTCCGGTTCGTCGATCGTGTAGACGATCCGCGCGGCGTTGACCGAATAAAACCCGAGATGCTCTGCAATGATCGCGACGGTCCGGCCCGTCTCGATCGGCGTCTCATCGCTCACGAGCCGTATCCAGGGGAAATCGAACATCTTCCATTCGCGGACCGCTTGTTTCGCACGTTCGAACATATCGCGGCCGGTGCCGAGCAGTAGGCGATTGTGGTCGACGTTATAGCCGGGAGGCGGTTCGTCGGCAGTCGCGCCAACCTCCGGGTACGAGAAATGATCATCTTCCCGATCATCGAGAAATCGTTCGACCGCCTGCGTGTCAGGTGCTGAAAAAAGGAACATTTTGTTATTAACGAAAGTAGAAGATTTGTCGGTGCCGTTCAAGTTTGACACATTTTTTACCGTGCGATATTCTTATCGTTCGCCTGAAAGCGGGCGAAAAGATATTTGAAAGGTGGTTGCGAGTTTTACAAGTTACCTTTTTGTGTTATCTGACCGGTTCGTCTAGGGGTTAGGACACCGCCCTTTCACGGCGGCAACACGGGTTCAAATCCCGTACCGGTTACCATCTTTTAAGTGAGTTTTTGCATCAGAGTTTTTGTACCGATTCGCTTTTTACCAAAGCGAATTTTTTATTTTGGGGACTAAATGCTGAAAAAGGCCTCGATCCTTATCATTCTCGTGCTGGCGGCTATCCTGAATACGCCGGCACAGACCGCGACCGACACCGTCCTGATCCTGCCGTTCGAGAACACGTCCGACAACGCGGAATTTAATTGGGTCGGCGAGAGCTTTGCCCGATCGCTTTCGGAACTGCTGCGTGTGCCGAGCCTCAATGTCATTTCGAACGCACAGCGAAAGATCGTCCAGCAAAAGCTCAATATTCCGCTGACAACGCTGCCGAGCCTCGCGACTTCGCTGAAACTCGCACGCGAGGTCAACGCGACGATCCTCGTTACGGGCACGTACAACATTATTCCCGGGACTGCCGACACCGCTGCCACGATCAATACGACAGTTAAGACCATCCGTGTGAACGAGGGCCGATTCGTCAGCGAAGAGCTGCCCGACGGCCGCCGCATCACCCGCGACATCAATTTGAACGACGCGCTCGGCAACCTGCAGTCGATGCAAGGACAGATCGCGTATCAGATCCTTTACCAACGCGACAAATCTCTGCCGTATTCGCAAAACCAACTGATCGACGCCGCCAGCAAGGTCCCGGCACGCGCGTTCGAGGCGTACACCAAGGGGTTGCTCTCGACCGCACTCGAGACCCGTGAGAACTACTTCAAGAACGCGATGCGGCTTTATGCTGATGCGACGCCAAATGGCACGTATTCGGATGCGGCGCTCGAACTCGGGCATCTCTACATGGGCCAGCGGAAGTTTTCAGACGCTGTCGATTATTTCGACCAGGTCATCAATGCCGAGCAGCAGTGCCGCGACAAGGCCAAAGGCGAGAACCGCGCTCCGCAGTGCAATGACGACATCTTGGCCGAGGCATCGTTTTACGTCGGGCTGGTGCATCTCCAGCAATTCGATTTTGAACGTGCGATGGCCGTGCTCCGGCCGCTGGCCGAGGATATGAAGCTCACGAGCGTTTACAACGCTCTCGGTGCGATCGAGGTCCAGGCCTCGCGTGCCGAAAAGAAGAATCCCGCAAAGGCCGCCGGTCTGCTTGCCGATGGCGTCGACCTGCTGAAACGTGCGACCGACTCAACGCCTGACGACGGCAATGTACGGTTCAATTACGCGGTCGCGCTTTACCTGAGCGGCGACCAGGTCAACGCGGCGGCACAATTTCGAGCGGCGATCGTCGCAAACCCCAGCGATGGCGAGGCGTACTACATTCTGGCTAAGACGCTCGATGCCCTGAAGGACCCGACAGCCCCGACCATCGATGACCAGGCCCGCCGTTACCTGACGGCGAACAACCGCTACGCCAATCTCGAAAAAGAATGGCAGAAGTCGCAGTCGATCAACGACATTCCGCTTCGTGTCGTACAGCCGTCACGAAAGGATTTTGTCGCGGTCATTCTCAGCCGGCGGCAGGGAACTCCGGTCCAGCCGCAGTTGAACGAGACCGATACGCTGCTCGCCAAGGCACGCACCTTGATAAAGAACGGACAGGATGACGAGGCGATGGCTACGCTTCGCCGCGTGCTAGTCAGCGAACCGATGAGCGCCGAGAGCTATCTGCTGCTCGGAAAGATCCACCTTCGCCGCGGCGATCTCGAACAGGCGATCAGCTCGTTCAAAACGTCGGTGTTCTGGGACAACCGCCTTGTCGAGGCCCACGTTAGCCTAGGCAAGATCTACGTTGAGAAGGGCGATTGCATGCAGGCGAAAACCTACGCTGCGTCGGCCGCCGAGATCGATCCGGACAATCAGGATGTCATTGCTCTGCAGAGATTGTCGGAACGATGTTCCAAATAGACCAAAACGTAGGTTGATCTCCGCCTTGTGTAAGCCCAAGTCGCAAGGCGCGCCGATTTCCAAAAGTTTTTTCTGCGAAAATGCTCAGTAAAATGGGCAATTTGGCCGATCCATCACCTTCCTGACCTCCAAAATTCACCAAACCGGAATTTTTTGGCACGCCACGTGCTTATAGAAACAGTGGCTAGCTTGATGAGTTTGATCAAGACCCCGCCGCCATCACTACTCCGAGCGCGGTTTGCCACTGTGCTTGAACACCTTCCGAGCGTTCCTTCAGTTGTCCTTCCCTTAGAGCCTGGCCGAAAAGCCAGGCTTTCCTATTTTAAATCGATATTTATTGGGTTTAGAACGATCTGTTCAATTTCGTTCATTATGAACAGGCGTGTTCGGCTGCAGGTGCGTAAATTGAATCATAATGATCGAATTTACGCGCCGAGGCGCGAGAATGACGAAAAATGTCACTGCGCCGATGACAATAAGTGCAAATTTGTCACTTTTCGTTCTCGCATCGTGAACGCTTTTGGTTCAATGTGACCTGACTCAGGAAAACACGGGGTTTTACTGATATTCGGGTCGACCGGCCATGGATCAGCTCGACTTTTGCTCCCGCCCATCGGGTATTGCCCGCAGTTTTTCTGGTAACATCGTCTGGTGAAACTTACGCGGCTCGCACGATTCTTACCCGGCTGGAAAAGCGCGGCTCTCGCGGTGCTCGCGGCCGTGTTGCTGATCCTCGCGTTTCCCGATTTCGAATATTGGTTCCTGGCGTGGTTCGCTCTCACGCCGCTGATGTTCGCGGTCGAACTGGAAAAGGCATCGGTCTGGCGCTCGTTCCTAACGGGATGGATCTTCGGCACCGTTTTCTTTTATGGTACCTGCTGGTGGCTGACCTACGCCCCGATCCATTACGCCGGTTTCCCGCCGTGGCTGGCATATTCTGGAATGCTCTTCGTCGCCGCCATCGCTGGTCTCTTTCCTGCCATCTTCGCGGGAATACTTGCGGTGCTTCTCCGCCGTTTCGGCTCCTGGGGCTACCTCGCGGCTCCGTTCGTCTGGGTGTTTACTGAATTCTTGCGGTATTGGCTGACGGGTAATAACTGGAACGCGATCGGATATTCGCAAGCGTTTGCGATTACGTACTACGACGCCTTTGTTAGATTCGGTGGCATTTGGACCGTAGGTCTACACGTACTGGCCGTAAATGGTGCCATTCTTTTCTCGGAAAGAACGTGGAGGGGCGGCTGGGCATTTCAAAGATTCGTCTTTATCCTGCCTGGAATTATGTTGCTTCCACCCTTGTGGACGAGCTCCGCCGCGATCTGGAATCGACCCGATCCCTTGGCTCCGAGACCCGAAGCAGTAGCCACGGTAATCGCGATCCAACCGAATGTCCCGATGAGCGGGCTCGACTATACAAAATGGGGACAACTCCGTCAGCATCAGATCGATATGGCGGAGGCCGAGATCAAGAAAGTGCCGGCCGAAGACCGCCAACTGCCGATCACCGTCATTCTTCCCGAATCGCCGATGAACTTCATGTACAACGACGACCGGGAATTTCAGAAGTTCGTCAACGATTTTGCGCGGCGAAATAACGTCAGCGTGCTCTTTAATTCAGCCGAGCCAGATCCGACCAACGGCAAGTATTTCAACTCGGCGGTGATGGTCGGCCCCGACGGAAGGGAAGTGGCCGAGTACGACAAGATATATCTGCTGCCGTTCGGCGAGGCGGTGCCGGCTCCGCTCGAAGGCATTTTGCCCGGCTTCGTCGGCAATTTCTCGTACGGCCGCGAATATGATCTGCTGCCGGTCGGCGAAGCCAAAGCCGGCGTGATGATCTGCTTCGAATCGCATTTCGGTGCCCTCTCGCGTCGTTACGTGCAGGATGGGGCAGATGTCCTCATTGAAATGACCAACGACGGCTACCTCGGCCCGACGCCCGTTCTACGGCAGCACCTCGCCAACGCCGTCTTCCGCGCAGTCGAGACGAATCGGCCCGTTCTGCGGGTGACAAACGTCGGCGTCACCGCCTACATTAACGAACGCGGCCAGGTCCTCGACCCGCTGCCGTCCTACACCGAAGGCACCCGCGTCTGGTCCGTCCCCAAATCCGACCGCTCGCAGACCTTCTACTTAAAATACGGCGACTGGTTTGCGTGGCTTTCAACGATCATCACGGTGCTTTTATTGATGTGGTGCTTAAAGCGGCAGCCGATCAAGTCGGTACCGGGAACGGAGTGACCGGCCAATGCTAATGCGGGAGTGCCAATGCTAAACTGATCAACCGATTAATTGATTGATAAAATATATGTGGAACGACTCTCACATACCGATGGCCGTCCTGTTTACGTTTCGTTGCTACGGCACCTGGCTGCACGGTGATGAACGCGGGTCGACTGACAGGTTTCAAAATATTTACGGCACTCCACATATCGCCGCCGACTCGGAAAAAGCACAACGTAAAAAGCGGCTCATGAATCATGAAGAGGTCAAATTGACCCCGTCGATGCGCGATGCGGTCGTACTAGGTATCAAAAAATTGTGCCGCGATCGAAACTGGCGGATTCAGGCCATAAATGTCCGCACGAACCATGTACATGTCGTTATCTCGATCGGTGCATACGACCCCGGTCGGGCATTGGCGGCAATTAAAGCATTTTCTACCAGATCGATGCGTGAAAGCGGATGTTGGGAACATGAACATTCTCCGTGGTCAGAAAAGGGAAGCAAATGTATGCTCTGGACGGAAGCCCAGGTGAACGAGGCCAATTATTATGTAACAGACCGTCAGGGCGGTGCGCTGGAATAGCGGGTGTGGTGGCCGCGTTGGCCGGTCACTGCGTTCCCGGTACTGACTTGGTTGGCGGTGGGTCTGCTTATCTACGCTGGCGAGTCACAGCGTTCCGAATGCTGACGTGTTGGAGCACTTCGGCAACTCTGGCGCATTGCGGTAATATATCCTGAATGGAACTGACAGAACTACAAACGAAATTCGACGAGATCAAAGAGAAAGTTACCCAACTTGGGAGGTTTCTTTGACGCACCCGCCAAGCAAGCTGAGCTAGAACGCACGGAAAAATTGATATCCGAGCCGGGTTTCTGGGATGACCAGGAACAGGCGCAAAAGGTCGTCCAGCAGCGGAGCCGGATCGAGCGAGCATTGAAACAGCAGCAGGGATTCGAGACTGGCGTTTCGGACGCTGAGGTGCTGCTCGAGTTCGCAGTCGAGGACGCCGATTCCGCCAAAGAGCTGCAAACGCTGATCGCGAGACTTGGCAAAGAGGTCGACGCCGCCGAGATCGAGAGCCTGCTCTCGGGCGAGACCGATATCAACAACGCCATCTGCTCGATCCAGGCTGGTGCCGGCGGCACGGACGCGCAGGATTTCGCGCAGATGCTGCTGCGGATGTATCTGCGTTGGTGCGAAAAACGCGGCTTTAAGGCCGAGATCCTCGACGAACAGTCGGGCAGCGAGGCCGGCATCAAATCAGCCACTTTCCGCGTCGAGGGCGACTATGCCTACGGCCTGCTTGCGGCCGAGGCCGGCGTGCATCGGCTCGTCCGCATTTCGCCGTTCAATTCCGGCGGCAGCCGCGAAACGTCATTCGCGTCGATGTTCGTCAGTCCCGAAATCGACGAAAATATCGAGGTCGACATCCAGGACAAGGACCTCCGCGTTGACACTTACCGCTCGACCGGAGCCGGCGGCCAGCACGTCAACACGACGGATTCGGCCGTGAGGATAACGCATATTCCTACCGGAATTGTGGTAACTTGTCAGAATCAGCGGTCGCAGATCCAGAATCGCGCCGTTGCGATGCAGGTCCTGCGGTCAAAACTTTACGAACTCGAACTCGAAAAACGCCGCGAGGGCGCCGCCGAACTCGAGGCGACCAAACAGGACATCTCGTTCGGTTCGCAGATCCGCAATTACGTCCTTCACCCGTATCGCCTGGTTAAGGATACGCGGACAAAATACGAAAGAACTGATATCGACAATGTGCTTGACGGAGATATTGACGATTTTATCAAAGAGGTTTTGGTGCTAAAGAAAGGTTCCGCGTCCTCCGCGTAAGCTCAGCGTTCTCTGCGTTCAAAAGCCGGTTTAACGCTGAGATCACCGAGAAAGACGCAGAGATCGCAAAGAAAAATGAAAGTTTGCCCGACATGCAACGAGGTCTATAAGGACGACGACATTAATTTTTGTCTCGCCGACGGCACCACTTTGCTTAAGAAGAAGAGCGGCAAATCGGCGCAGCATTCGTATTGGAATGACGTCATCGCCGTAGTGTTGGGCGCGGTGGCGTTGTTGGTTTTTCTGTGCCTTGTGACGGGAAGTGCGGACGACAGGTCGTGGCTGCCGGTTAGTTCGAGTTCCGGGCCGATCAAAAATTGGATAGGTGTCGTCGGAGCGACGATCGCGGCGATCTTGTTCAATGCTGTCGGCTGGACGGCGTACTTTGTCCCGCTGCTGATCGCGTTGATCGCGTGGCGCGTTTTCCAATCGGACACACTCATTCCGCGACCCGCCCGCGTCGCGGGGTACGTCTTTTTTGCCGTCTCTCTTTCCGGCCTGATATCGCTTTTTGGCGGCTACGGTGCGATCGTTGGCGACGCAACCGCACAGGGAACGGCACATTTTATCGGCAGGGTCGGCGCCGGCATACTGCTGCTCGCCATTTTTGTAAGTTCGATCCTGCTGGTCACCAACTTTACGCTCGGCGGGTTTTTGAGTCACTTTGACGTCGCTTGGGGCAACCTGCAACTGCGGCTCAGGGATTGGTGGGCCAGGAAACGCAATACGAGTGGCGACGAACTGTCAGCCGCCCAACTCCGCGCCGAAAAACGCCGCAAGCAGCGCGAATTGCATGAAGAGGCGATCCCGCCGACGATCTCGGTCGGTGCGGTCGAGGCTGCCGCTGCGGCGGCTGCGGCTGCGGTCGGGCGAATCGAGCCGAATTTCGAAGAACCGCCGGAATCCATCCCGACGATCGACGCCCGCGAGGATCCGTTCGAGACCCGCAAGGAGATCGATCCCGAGATCGCCGACATCCCGATCAAGAAGAAGCCGATGACCGGCGAACTGGAGACACCGCCGACGATCGAAGACGATGAACCCGTCGAAGAACCGATCTCGCGCGTCTCAACGCAGAATTTCGACAATTACATCCTGCCCGATCCGTCATTGCTCAGCGAGGCGCCAAAGGCATTTACCCATAAGGAATCGGAGCTCCGAGAGATCGCGACGCTGCTTGCACGCAAAACTGCCGAGTTCAACGTTCCCGGTAAGGTAGTACATATCGCTCCCGGGCCGGTCGTGACGACATTCGAATTCAAGCCCGACGCCGGCGTCAAATACTCGCGTGTAACCGGCCTTGTCGATGACCTTTGCCTCGCGCTCAAGGCCGAATCGATCCGGATCGACCGCATTCCGGGCAAAGCGTACGTCGGCATCGAGGTCCCCAACCAGAAACGCGAGGTCATTTTCTTACGCGAAGTGATCGAGTCGGACAAGTTCAAAAGATCCGATTCGCTCTTGACGCTTGGCCTCGGCAAGACCATCGACGGAGCCAAATACGTCGCTGATCTAACAAAAATGCCGCATCTGCTCATCGCCGGTGCGACGGGTGCGGGCAAATCGGTCGGCGTCAACACGCTCGTCATGTCGATCCTTTACAAGGCACGTCCCGACGAAGTGAAATTCATAATGGTCGACCCCAAGCGGCTCGAGCTCGGGCTTTACGCCGACATTCCGCATCTGGCGACGCCGATCATCACCGATCCGAAGCGTGCCGCGGTCTCGCTCCGCTGGGCGGTGACCGAGATGGAACGCCGTTACAAGGACCTCGCCGGTTACGGCGTGCGCAACATCGCCGGATACAACGAAAAGGCAAAGCAGCTCAACCGCGACGAGAAATGGGACGACAACGGCGATCCGCACCGCATCCTGCCGTACATCGTCATCATCATCGACGAACTCGCCGACCTGATGATGGTTTCGGGCAAGGAGGTCGAGGAGTCGATCACGCGTCTCGCCCAGATGGCCCGTGCCGTCGGAATTCACCTCGTCCTCGCGACGCAGCGGCCGTCCGTCGA
>JAKOVX010000044.1 GCA_029781855.1 Acidobacteriota bacterium
TCTTCCCCCGGGCTACAAGCAGGGAACTCGTCTGCCGACCGTGGTCTGGGCGTATCCGCTTGAGTTCACGGACAATTCGACCGCCGGCCAGGTGTCGGGTTCAACGAGCCGTTTTACGCAAATGGGCGGTTATTCTGAGCTCTTCTTCCTGCTCGAGGGCTACGCCGTCCTGGCGGATACGACGATGCCGATCGTCGGCGACCCGCTGACCGTGAATGACACATTCGTCAAGCAAATTGTCGATTCAGCACAGGCGGCGATCGACAAGGCAGTCGAAATGGGCGTCACTGACCGCGACCGCGTAGGCGTCGGCGGCCACAGCTACGGAGCATTCATGACCGCCAATCTGCTCGCGCATTCCAGGCTTTTCCGTGCCGGCATCGCCCGCAGCGGAGCGTATAACCGAACGCTGACGCCGTTCGGGTTCCAGTCCGAGCGCCGTACGTTCTGGGAGGCGCCGAAGCTGTACGAGGACGTCTCGCCGTTCTTCTTTGCCGACAAGATCAAGGACCCTCTGCTAATGATCCACGGCGAGGCCGACGACAATCAGGGCACGTTCCCGATCCAGTCCGAACGCCTGTTTGCCGCGATGAGCGGCCTCGGCGGCACCGCACGTCTCGTGATGCTCCCGCTCGAGGCCCACGGCTATCGGGCGAAGGAGTCGACCGAACACGTCCTGTACGAGATGGTCAATTGGTTCGACAAGTATGTGAAGAACGCCAAACCGCGAGAGCCCGTGAAGTAGTCGGTTGGTCCTTCAGGTTTAGAGGCGGGCTACGGCCCGCCTCTTTGCTGAGTTGCCACGCTCGCTAACAGTCTCGGTTAGGCGTCACCCTCTCTTCAACGCGGCATCGACCGAGAATCTCCCCGCGCCGACGATCAACAGAAAGACCGCACCGAGCAGCATCGTAAAGTCGGTTCGGGCCTCGTGTGCCATCGACCAAAACCCTTTGTCGATGAAGATCGGCACTTTGGTCGTCGCGATCGCGACCAGGATTATTACGATCAGCGGTATCGCGGCAAGCCTCGTCAGCAATCCGGCGACGAGCAACACTCCACATACGATCTCGAACGTTCCGACCAGCGGAGCGAGGATCTGCGGCGACGGAATGCCGATCTTGGCAAAGCGGCCGACGCCGAGTTCGGCCGGGTAGAGGAATTTCTGTATTCCCTCGGACAGAAAGATGGAACCTACCGCGATACGTATCAGGACCGCGGCGGCAGGTGCGTTCGAGTCGATCGATCGCTGGATGAATCCCATACTATTTCACCGGCGGCGGAGCGGCGGGCGTAAATTTCGATATGTCGGCGAGCCCGACGCTCGTCTCGATCTCGAGGATCTGCTTGACCGCATCCTCAAAGCCATCTTCACCGAACTGCGCCTTCTCGATATCCTCGAATTTGTCGCCGAGCTTGTCGTATTCTTCCGCGGTGATCAGGTCTTTCCAAGCCGGAAAAACGATCGTGTCCTCGTGGGAGGCGTGGGCGATGTACATCCGGACAAAACCCTGCAGAGCTTTTGCAAGTTCGCCGGCGTTTGCCGCGACCTTGCCGGCGGCCGTGGCGGCCAATATGTAATCCGTGATCTCGCGTCCGCGGTTATGCTGTTGGGTAAGGATATCAGGATATGAGCCGGCCGGACCGTTAACGGATTTTTGCCGGATGAGCGGGAAAATATACTGTTCTTCGAGCTGCCGTTCGTGGTAATCCTCGCCGAACGCACGAAAGAGCTTGGCGGACTTTTGCAGAGCATCTATCCAATTTGCGGACGGGTTGTTCGGCAGCACGACAGCCGCTTCGCTAAAGACGAACAGGGCTCGCCGCAACACGCCGTGCTCTCGCATAAGATCCTCGATCGGAGTGACTTCCTTCTCGTCTTTAGCACCGGGCACCGCAGTTTTTGCGGTGTTCGCGTTCGTTGCATTTCCGCCGTTCGCGGCACCGCTCGAACCGCAGGCGCCAACGAGCAACGCCGAACCCGCAAGCGCCGCAACCTTCAAAAAACCACGCCGATCGCTGTCTTTCGCATTCATTTTGTACTGCCTCCGTCCCTTTCTTCTCATCATATGCCCGTCGGGGCTCACCTGCAAGAAAGTTCGGCTGACCACGTATTTCTTAGTGCGGTTTAGCGGCGGGCTACTGCCGGCTCACCATCCTTTTTGCATTGAAATCGTGTCGCACGTGTGCAACAATATATTATGCCCGCATCCGAACGGACACAGCGGCGATCTTTGATAAGCAGTAATCGATAAGCGGTCAGCAAAGAGCTCCCGAACCCTAATTTCCGGGCCTCAGCCGGTGACACGGCAGACCGTTCCACTTTGACGAAAGCGCGCGCAAAGTGGAACGATTTGCGGGTCCAACTGTTGTAAACAAATGGGTTAACCCGTGCCACTTTGCACAGAAAGTGGAACGATCTTGTCACTCATGTCAGTTCAGCGACCAATTTTGCCGACGCATCGAGGCCCCAGACGAGCAGACCGTCTCACTTTGTCGAGAGCACTTTTTAATATGAGACGATTTTGACGCTCAATTGCTGCAATAAAATGGGTTAACCCGTCTCACTTTGTCATTTTTGTGAGACGATTTGTTACTGGATCTCGTTGACCTCGAGGACCGGGCCGGTCGTGCTGAACTGCGGAGAATCGGCGAGGCCGAACATATCCGGGCCGTTGATGAGAAAAGTCTCGGCGGTTTTGACGTCGATCGGGCGTGAAAAGTAGTAGCCCTGGCCGGTCTTGCAGCCGAGCGAACGGAGCTTTTCGAGCTGTGCGAGCGTCTCGATGCCTTCGGCGACGACATCGATTCCGAGGTTCTCGCCTAGCATCAGGATCGTCTTGACGATGGCACCGCTCTTTTCGTCCTCGTCCATTATCTTGATGAACGAGCGGTCGATCTTGAGGCGTTCGAACGGGAATTTTTGCAGATAACTGAGGCTGGAATAACCCGTGCCGAAATCGTCGGTCGATAGGGCGACGCCGAGCTTGTCGAGCTCGGACAGGACCTTCAGCGAGCGCTCGCTGTGTTCCATCACGGTGCTCTCGGTCACTTCGAGCTTGAGCTGCCGTGCCTCGAGGCCGCTGACAGTCAGTACATCGTTGACTTGAGCGGTCAGGGTCGGATGCATTAGCTGTTTAGCCGAGAGATTTACGCTGATCGACAGCGGCATATTGAAGCGTTTTTGCCATTCTGCGATCTGCCGGCACGAACGCTCGAGGATCCATTTGCCGATCGGAATGATAAGCCCGGTCTCTTCGGCAACGCCGACGAAATCATCGGGCGAGATCATGCCGAGCTTGGGGTGTTGCCAGCGGATGAGTGCCTCAAATTCGGCAACACGCCCGGTCGCGAGCTCGACGATCGGCTGGTAGAGCACCTCAAATTCGTCGCGTTCGACCGCATGGCGAAGGTCGGTTTCGATCTGGAGCAGATTCAGGTTCTCCACGTGCATTTCACGGTCGAATATCTCGAAGCGGGCCTTGCCCGATTCCTTCGCACGGTACATCGCCGAGTCCGCGTCGCGGAGGAAATCCTCGGGCTGCCGCTTTGTCGTGCCCGACAGAATGATGCCGATACTCGCCGAGGTAAACACCTCGTAGTTGTCGATCCGGAAAGGTTCGGCGATCTTTGTCTGCAGACGCTCGGCGACCTTGATGACGTCGCTTTCGCCGCCGCTCCGGTTGAGAAGGATCGTAAATTCGTCGCCGCCGAGCCGGGCAACGATGTCGCCGGGGCGGAGGCAGGATTTGAGCCGTTCGGAGATGGCGATCAGAAGTTTATCGCCGATCGCATGTCCGAGGCTGTCATTGATGACCTTGAACCGGTCGAGATCGAGGAACAGCACCGCAAAACGAGCGTAATCGTTACCGTTGAACCGCTCGACCGCCCGGCGCAGGTGGTTCATGAATTCGACGCGGTTCGGGAGGTTGGTGAGTGTGTCGTGCAGGGCGTGATGCCGGAGTTTCTCTTCTGCGAGCCGTCGTTCCGTGATGTCGCGGAAGCAGCAAACACGTCCGACCGGCACTCCGCCCATGTATTGCGGCTGCGAATACCGCTCGTACGACCTGCCGTCCTTGAGTTCGAGTAATTCGGTTGCCGTCAGCAGCGGGTCCGAATACAGAGCTTCCAGGTTCGTGAAAAATGTGTCCGGGTCGCTGACCTGTCCCTGGATGAACTTGACCAATGACGCACTATCGCCTTTTTCGAGGATCTTCTCCGGGACGCCCCACATTTCGACAAATTTATGGTTCCAGGTAACGATCTTTTGGTCGAGGCTGATGACGATGATCCCATCCGCCGTCGATTCAAACGTCGAGGCGAACAGCGATATGGTGTTGTGCAGCGATTCCTGAGCGAGCTTTCGTTCGGTGATGTCGCGGGCGATACCCTGAACGCCGACCGGCAAACCGTCGTTGACGATAAGACGCGTGCTCAGTTCGAGGAAGACGTGATGCCCGTCCTTAGCGATTATTTCGAGTTCATAGGTCGTCGGACGATCTTCGGTCAGTTTTCGTGCGGTCATCGTCCGGGCAGCATCGAGGTAATCGGGGGCGACGACGTCCGCGATGTTCATCCCAAGCGCCTCGTCGCGTGTGTAGCCCGTTATCCGCTCGCCGGCACGATTGAGGGACGTGAAATTGCCGTCCATATCATGCGTGTAGATCAGATCGTTGGCATTCTCGAAAAGGTCGCGGTAACGCTCCTCGTTCTTTCGGCTGAGTTCTTCGGCACGTTTTCGCTCGGTAATGTCGCGAGCGATGCCCTGGACCGCGATGGGCTTGCCGTCTTTGATGATCAGGCTGCTGTTTACCTCAAGGGTAATTCTTTCACCGCTCTTGGTAATACAGTCGACCTCGTATGTCGTTTCACTCTCGTCGCCTGCAATTTTTTTGGCAAGTTTCTGCTTTACCAGATGCAGATGTTCAGGAACTGCAACCTTCGCCATGTTGAGGGAACGGGCTTCTTCCTTCGTATAACCGAAGATACGCGATGCGGCCTCATTGATCGATATATAGTCTCCGTTCAAGTCGTGGACATAGATGATGTCGTTCGCGTTCTCAAAGAGTTGGCGGTAACGTGCCTCGCTATCTTTCAGCGCGTCTGCCGCACGTTTGCGTTCGGTCACGTTCTGCCACATCACCATTCCGGCAAAGATCTCGTCGTTCTCGTCGCGGACCGGCACCACATCGATCTGCATCGAGACCTTATCGCGTTCGACCTCGACGGACACCTTTTCGCCGTTGAGTGCCCGGCGATAGTGAGGAGCCCACCTTTCGGCGACCTCCGCTGGAAACGCCTCGAACAGCGTCAATCCCTCGATGTTTGCCTTGGTGAAATTCGCGTTTTCGAGCTCTTCGCCATCCACGAGCGAGTAGCGAAGGTCTTTGTCGAAGAGCATCACCGCAGTCTTAGGGATATGACCGGCAAGCGTGCGGTACAGCTTGTCGCGTTTCTGCGTTTCGAGTACAGCAAGCTTTCTCTCCGTAATGTCAAGGATCACGCCCTGCCAGCAGATCGGGGTACCGGAGGCGTCTTTGATAAAACAGCTTCGATCGCGGACCCAGAAGACGGAGCCGTCCTGGCCGACGATGCGGTATTCGAAGTCGATGCCTTCACCCTTCGCCATCGCCTCACGCGTGCCGTCCATAACGCGGTCGCGGTCCTGCTCGTGAATGACGTTGACCCAGATGTTCGGGTCGTTCAGCCACAGTTCGTGCGGATAGCCGAATTTTTCGACGGTTCGGCTGATATACAACGGCTTGTGCGGCGGATCGGCCTCGACCGCGTAAAACATCACCGGCAAGTTCTCGATGAACGCCTTAAAGGATGTGTCGGGCAGTGCGCTCTCGTCCACGCCGTTCGAAACCGGTGCGGTATCCGGCCGTCGGCTCACGGACCGTAGGTTCTGCTGCGATCTGGGTTTTTTCACCGACTTTTCCGACATCGTGAATCTTGGATGGAGCAGAGTGTTGCCTGGTCAGCGGAGAATTGGAGGTTATTCAGCAACTTCAGCGAAAATCGGCTCAGGCGGCGGCCGGTCAATTCAGGTAATAAATTTCGCTTTGAATATGCTCTGAGGCGGTAAACACTGTTTACCAATTGATAATATTAGCATTATTGGCTCCTCGACGCTATCTTTTTTTCGCTTCCCGAGTCGCTTCGGTTTTACGCGAAACGGGGTCGGCGAACTGGGCTTTGGTAAGCCGGAGAACTGTAAACTTCACGTTTCGTCGTAAAGGGGTTAAACTTACGGAAATCCTAGTACTATTTGAAACCATTATGAAAAAATTCATCGTAATTCTCGCCCTGTTTTCGCTCAGTTCCGCAGCACTTGCTCAGACAATGCCGAAAGGGGCCGATCCACAGCTCTGGGCACGTGCCCTGCAGATCCACCGCCGCGCGATCGTCGTCGATGGCCATAACGATATTCCGACGCCAATGTTTGAGCAGGATTACGATCTGGCGACACCGTCGACCGGCAAATTTCACGATGACGGTGACCCGTTCCACTCGGATCTATCGCGGTTCAAGGCGAGCGGCATTACCGGCGAATTCTTCTCTATTTATGTCTCCGGAGACCTCTTTAGGACCGGCGGCGCGATGCGGCGGGCGATGGATCTGATCGACGTCACGTACCGTGCGACGGAGAAATACCCGGACCAATTGATGCAATGCACGACCGCAGCCGATATCCGGCTTGCCAAGAAGCATGGGAAAATGTGCGTGCTGATGGGCATCGAGGGCGGCTACGCGATCGAAAATTCGCTCGGGGCGCTTCGTGAATTTTACCGGCTCGGCGTCCGATACATGACGCTGACGCATAACGTGACACACGACTGGGCGGACGCCCACAACGACACGCCGAAGAACAATGGCCTGTCCGATTTCGGCAAAGAGGTTGTTCGCGAGATGAACCGCTTGGGAATGTTCATCGATATTTCGCACGTCTCGGAAAAAGTAATGAACGATGTGCTCGATATTTCGACGGCGCCGATCATCGCGTCACATTCGTCGGCTCGAGCACTCAGTGATCACACCCGAAACGTCTCGGACGCCGTCCTCAAGCGTGTCGCCAAGAATGGCGGCGTGATCATGGTCAACTTTTACCCGTCGTTTCTCGACGCACGTACCAACAAAGAAGAAAACGAGCGTGCCGCCAGGCTCAAACCGCAGATCGACGCCCTGAAGGAAAAGTACAAGGACGACAAATTGGCTTTCAACGAGGCCGAGCGAAAGCTGTTAGCCGAAAATCCGATCTTCGTCACGCCGTACACGACGATCGTCGACCACATCGACCACATCAAACAGGTCGCTGGCATCGACAATGTCGGGATCGGTTCGGATTTCGATGGCGTGCCGTTTCTGCCCGCCGGCATGAGCGGATCTGAAGATCTCGTGCTCGTCACGTACGAAATGCTCCGCCGCGGCTATACCGAAACCGAGATTCGCAAGGTCCTCGGCGAGAACTTGCTACGTGCGATGACCCAAATGGAAATGGTTGCCGGCAATCGCCAGATCAGCGGGCAGGGAAACCTGACGAAGTTCAAAAAATAGGTTCCGGAACCAATTTCTGGTCGGATTCGACAATTATTTGGGGAAACGGGACCGGGCTTCGAACGACTTGAATATGTCTGCTGAATTCAAAGGCGAGATCACCCGAAAGATCGTCGACTTCCTGATCGAGATCGGCATTCCCGTCGTTTCGTCCTCGATCGACGGGGAAACGTTCCTTCCCGGCATCCTCGTCGAAAATGGCCGTCTGCTCGTCGACGAATCGAAGCTCTTGTACCCTGGCGACCTCCTGCACGAAGCCGGCCACCTGGCTTTGGCGGACAGCGGGCTTCGCGAGTCGCTCGGCGGCGAGGTTGCTTTTCCGGGAGTCATTATGGAACCGGTCGAATCCCAGGCGATCGCTTGGTCGTTCGCGGCGGCCGCACATATTGGATTGGATCCGGCGGTGGTTTTCCACGAAAATGGCTACAGAGGTAACGCCGGCGGCCTGCTTTTCAATTTTCAGCTTGGAGCGTACATCGGCGTGAACGGTCTTCAGGCGGCGGGCCTCACGGCGGTCGGTTCGCAGGCAGACAGGCTCGGCTGCCATCCTTACCCGTCGATGATCAAGTGGATAAGAGACTAGACGCCGTGAAATTTCCGGTATGAGCCCGAAACTTGTAGAAACGCATAGGACCGCGAATACGGCAGATATATTACGGCGGTTCAATCGATCGAGCGGAAACTGATGGTGAAAGGAAAGGGCGGCCTCAGCCGCCTTTTCCTTGCCTAGTGTCTTGCCTTTAACGATGTGCGGGCTTCTGAATTATGCTCCCGCACCGTGACACTTCTTGAATTTCTTCCCTGAACCGCAATAGCACGGGTCGTTGGGTTTCATTTTCGGTGTGTCGCGGACGTAGGGCGTATGACGGGCGGCTTCGGCACCAGCGGCGTCGGCGGTTGCCATCGCTCCGGTGAAAGCCATTCCGGCTGCCTGTCGGCGGGCACGCTGCATTTCGAGGCGTTCGAGCCGTTCGATCTCTTCCTGCTCGTCCTTGACGACGATCTCGAGGTTGAACAGAGCCTTGGTAGTGTTGGTGTCGATACGGTCAAGCATGTCCTGGAACATATCGAACGACTGCTTTTTGTACTCGACGAGCGGATCCTTCTGGCCGTATCCGACGAGCCCGATGCCCTGTTTGACGTGGTCGATCGAGAGCAGGTGGTCTTTCCACTGGCTGTCGATGATATTGAGCATGATGTAACGCTCGTATGCCCGCAGCGATTCGCTGCCAGCTAGTTTTTCCTTCTGCTCGTAATTCCAAATGGCCTTTTTCCAGATCGCGTCCTCGATCTCGGTTGGGCTCATCGTCTTGAAATTGACGTCAGCGTCACGTGCCGGATCGACATGGTAAATGCTCTCGATCTCGGCCGCATAGGTCGAGATATCCCAGTTCTCGGGCTTTATCTCGGTCGAGAGGAAGCTGTGGGTCAGGTCGCCGAGTAGATCCCGGGCGACACCATTGTCGCCGAGCAGATATTCGCGGTGTTCGGGCTCGAACATTAGCTGCCGACGCAATCCATAGATGGTCTCGCGTTGGCGATTCATAACATCGTCGTATTTGAGAACGTGTTTGCGTGTCTCGAAGTTGCGTGCCTCGACGGCCTTCTGGGCACGTTCGATCTGGCGGGAAACGGTCTTGGACTCGATCGCGACGCCCTTTTCCATGCCGAGCCATTCCATCATGGAGCGGACCTTGTCGCCCGCGAAAATACGCATCAGGTCGTCCTCGAGCGAAAGCACGAATCTCGTCGAACCCGGGTCGCCCTGTCGTCCGGCGCGTCCCCGAAGCTGGTTATCGATGCGGCGTGATTCGTGCCGCTCGGTGCCGAGTATGTGCAGGCCGCCGACGGCGACGACCGCGGCGTGTTCCTCGGCGACGACGACTTTGGCCTTTTTCAGCTGTTCTTCGAACTGCTCTTCGGTCGCCTCATCAGGATTGATCTCCATCCTTTTGAGATAATCGCGGGCGAGTTCCTCAGGGTTGCCGCCGAGTAGAATGTCAGTACCGCGGCCGGCCATGTTTGTGGCGATGGTGACCGCCCCTTTGCGGCCCGCCTGGGCGATGATCTCGGCTTCTTGTGCGTGATATTTTGCGTTCAGGACCTTGTGCGGCACGCCGATAGCCTGCAATTTCGAGGCGACAAGCTCGGAGTTTTCCACCGACACCGTACCGACCAGAACCGGCCGTCCAAGGGCGTTCAGTTCCTTGATCTCATCGACTACTGCATCCCATTTTTCGGGCAGCGTGCGGTAGATCATGTCTGAATTGTCCTGGCGGATCAAAGGCATGTTAGTTGGGATCTGAACCACGTCGAGTCCATAAACTTCGTTGAACTCCTCAGCCTCGGTCTCTGCGGTACCGGTCATACCGCTGAGTTTCTCGTACATTCGGAAATAATTCTGCAGAGTGATCGTAGCGAGGGTTTGGTTCTCGCGCTCGATCTTAACTCCCTCTTTGGCTTCGACGGCCTGGTGGAGCCCGTCGGACCAGCGGCGGCCCTGCATTAGACGTCCGGTAAAATCGTCGACGATGATCACCTCGCCGTCCTGGACGACGTAATGATGATCGCGTTTGTAGAGCGTGTGTGCCTTGAGGGCCTGTTCGACGCAGTGGAGCAGGTCCATATTGCCGGGATCGTAGAGGTTCGAAACACCGAGCAGCCGTTCAGCCTTTGAAACACCTTGTTCGGTGAGCACCGAGGAATGATTCTTCTCATCGAGCAGATAGTCGCCGGTCGTGACCTTGGTCTCCTCGTCCTTGTGGCCGAGCTCGAGCTGCGGGATGATCTGGTTCGCCGTGTAATATTTGTCGGTCGCTTCGTCCGAAGCACCAGAAATGATGAGCGGCGTACGGGCTTCGTCGATCAGGATCGAGTCGACCTCGTCGATGATAGTGAAGTAATGGTCCGGCTGGACGAGCGAATCGACGTCGAACTTCATATTGTCCCGCAGGTAATCGAAGCCGAATTCGTTATTCGTGCCGTACGTGATCGAACAGGCGTACGCATCCTTACGCTCGACGTCGTCCATATCGTTCTGGATACAACCGACGGTCAGGCCGAGGAATTTGTGAATCTTGCCCATCCACTCGGCGTCGCGAGAGGCGAGATAATCGTTGACGGTGACGACGTGGACACCGCGGCCGGTCAGGCCGTTCAGGTACGACGGCAAAGTGGCGACGAGCGTTTTACCTTCACCGGTTCTCATCTCGGCGATGCGGCCCTGGTGAAGGGCGATGCCGCCGACCAACTGCACGTCGAAATGCCGCATTCCGGTGACGCGGCGCGAGGCCTCGCGAACGGTCGCGAACGCCTCGGGCAATAACTTGTGGAGAATTTCCTGCTCGGCCTTTCGCCGTTCTTCCTTGTCGTCGATGCCGTCGAGGGCGTTGGCGATCATCTCCTTGAACTTCGGCGTCTGAGCTTTCAGCTCGTCGTCAGACATCGCCTTTACGGTAGCTTCAAGATCATTTATCTGAGCGACGATCGGCTTGACGTTCTTCAAAAAGACGTCGCTGCTCGTCCCGAATATCTTCTTTACTAACTTATCTGCAAAACTATTAACTGCCATGATTTCCTCGTTTTATAGTAGTAACGCCCAATGCGTTAACTTTCAATTATTGGTTTAGGCGAAGGCTACTGCCTTCGCAGTCAGGCAGTAGCCCGACTCTAAACCGTTTGTATTTTGGAATGGCGAAAAGTGTGCTCGCCGCTACTTTGCGTCAGAAGCAAGCAGGGCGTCGAGTCCGGCACGGGGAAGGCGGGTAACGATCATGATCTGATCATTTTTCCACGTGACTTCGGTGTTCTCTAAAATAAGGGCGTCGATGACGTTTTTCGGAGAGCACCTCCAAAGATCGATCACCGAACTGTAAGCAATATAAGCCTGATGAGCCTCATCGCTGTTGTGTCGCAGGACCCTCGCGGTGGAAACCAGCCCGTTTCCATCGAGCAAAATATCGATCTGAAACCCTTTCTTTCCGTCGATACTGGCAGCCGGGAATATTCTGGCTAATGCCAAAATACTGTTGTCCAGTTTTCGCTGTGCTTTGCCAGAGACAAGTGTAGGCTTAGCCGAACTGTCCAGGTATGCCACGACCGCCGGAAACCCGGCGTCACCGAATGTGTAGGCTCCAAGCGAAAACGATGGGCCTTTCAGTTGCTGAATCGAATTTGATAAGCCGGTAAAGGCTTCGGAGTACTTGAAAAACGAAGCCTCATCGACGGGGAATCGCCGACCTTTCTCTTCGGCTTTCTCAGCCAAACTGTCACAATCATCCGGCTTCTTATCGAGATCATCCTTGACCTCGATCTCATCCTTGACGTTGAACTGCCGGGCCATCGCCGCCTGTGCGAGGACCTGCGGCGTCGCGCCGACGAGCACCAGGCCGAGATAGACGCCTAGTGTCGCGAGGACGAGGATCGAGTTGTTGGCCTTCCGGTTGTTCACAAAAGAATTTTAGCTTATCTTGCTGCTGATTTGTTCTGCGGCCCGACTACGGCCGTGCTGTTCGGCTGTGACTGTTTTTCCTTGGTTTCCGCCAGCTTTCGTTGGATCAGCTCCTGAACTTGGGGTTTCGGCATTTCAAAATTCACCACCAGGAATTTGCCGTCTGAACCAGTCTTGGTTTGCTTGAAGAAGGTTTTTTCGTCTTCATTCAAATACCCGACCCCAAGATTCATAATAGCGGATAGACTTGTTGCGGTTGTATTAGCACGATTAGCGTCTTTCTGCTCGGCCCTCAAATTTGCGACAAACGTGGCATCGTTCTGCTCAATCGTAATGACAACCGTTTTACCAACGCCCTTCTTTTCGTCCAATAATCCCAGATAACCGTACCAGCCGGCGTCACCTACCGCGACGACCCACTCCTGAGCAAGCTTCGTCAACGCGGGGTCGCTCGGAAAATTCTTGTCGGGCGGAGCCGGTTTGGGATCTTTGAGCACGATCGTCTTACCGTCCTTAGCAAAGCCCAATGTTCCGGTTATCACCACACGGAACGGCAGATCCAGCTTGACCTTTCCGGCATCGACCTCGGCAATGGTCTCGGTGGCCTTATCTTTTATAGGCCTCCCATTGATCGACATTCCGTTTCGGTCTTCGACGCCTTGATCTTCCGTCTTGGCCGCATTCGGATCGGTCGCCGTATTCGTATTCGTGTTGGCGTTGCCGGGAATGCCCGGAGCTATCTCGCCCGGTTTAAGGGCGGGCAGATTCGTCGGTGTATTGCTGCCCCGGCGGCGTTTGTTGAGGCCCGGCTTGTTCTCACCAACCTTCGGATCATCGAAACCGGTCGGCAGCTCGCCGTCAACCACATCCTTCTTCGGTTTGGCGTAGTTCGGCGTTGTGTTCAGCAGGCTGTTCGCAGGGTTTGGCCGCATCGTCGGAATGTTCGGAAATCCGGGAATGTCACTGGGCATTCCGCCGTTCGTCGGATCCTGCTGTGCCGCAAACATTTCCGGATTGGCGATCTGAAAATAACCGTCCGGATAACTGAGCTTGCTGCCTTCGGGCGGCAATTCGATATAGGTGATATCGGCGTCGGCGAGCTCGGTCCGCTCATACGCGGCGTCAGCGTATTCGCGCTTGGTCCCGAGGAGCAGCGATCCGATATAGACCGTGTCGAGAACCTGGCAGACGCTGCCGACGAGCGGGCTGTCGCAGCCCTTTGCCGTCAACAACGAAGTCTGCGAAAAGACGAGCAGAGCGAGAATGTTCGCCAGCGCCGAGACCCCAACGATCTTATAGATCCGCGGCGACAATTCCCACGGCCGAAGTTCGTAGTTCCGGAAAAGGTCACCTTCCTGCAGCTCAGGCGTGGGCTCGTTGACCGGTTCGGATTCGAAAATTGACTGCTCAAACATATAGCTGAAATATAAGCGTTCTAATTTAATTCCAAGTTAATAAAAGCTACCGAAACGATTAGACGCGAAACGCCGCAATTTCGTTGCGGCTTAATCGGACATTCTAACATCTTCATCGGGCAATTGGAAGAATTAGACTTAACCTGCGGAAACATCTAATATCACCTCTATGCCTCGCTCTCGGAAAGACCGCTCCCGACGAAAACCCGCGAAACACGGGACAGGCTCCCGCCATTCAGGAGAACGAAAGGGTAAACGCTTTTTTGCACACGAAAGTTCGCATCGCCCGGAACCGAAACCGCAAACATTGGAACAGTTAAAGGCGGTTGAGCGTCTGCTCTCGGGCATTGGCGTTCCGAAGCCGGCTCCTTTCAGGCCCGATCCGTTTCAGGCCGAGGCCCTCGACGCGATCGAGCTCGAGGATGTGCTCGTCACCGCACCGACCGGCAGCGGTAAAACGTGGATCGCCCGCGAAGAGATCCGCCGCCTGCTCGACGCAGGCAAACGTGCCTGGTACACGACGCCGCTAAAAGCCCTGACCAACTCAAAATACAACGAGTTTTGTGAGGAATTTGGTGCCGGAAACGTAGGGATCCTAACCGGTGACCGGAAAGAAAACCCGGATGCACCGTTGATAGTCGGGACGACCGAAATTTACCGAAACCAACTCTTTGACGCCCTGCGGCATGGGGAAAACGTCCGTGCCGACCTCGTTATCCTCGACGAAGCCCACTATCTTTCCGACCCGGATCGCGGCCACGTCTGGGAGGAAGCGATCATTCTGTCGCCGGGCCGGATACGCCTGCTTTTGCTTTCGGCGACGGTCGGCAGAGCGGAGGAATTCGCCAAATGGATCGAGGACGTTCGCGGTTCGAGCGTTCGCGTGATCAAGGCGGGCCCACGTCCGGTCGAATTGCGGGCAGCGTATTTGTCGATTGATCTTCAGCTTTTTCCGCTTCTCGGCCAGGACGGAAAATTCAACCGCGATCTCGAACATTTTACCCGTCAGCGTGACCACGGGCCCCGCTTTCGCCGTCGGTGATTAGTTGGTAATTTGAACGCTGAGGCCGCTGAGAACGCGGGTCGGAAGACTGTAAGTTCTTCAAACGCAAAACAAAATAGGGTTCATTTTGAACCCTATCAAAACACTGCGTGTTTTGCGCTCTCCGCGTTTAATTCTCTTCTATTTCACCGCGCCGATGAGCGTATCGATATCTGCCTGCGGAACCAGCAGGTCGAGCGTCACGACGTTGCCGCGAACGTCGATCTTGGCGCTCTCGATAAGCCTTGCGTAAATACGCTGATCCGCCCGTTTTGAGCCGCCGAGAAAAGCCTTGCCCAGCATTTTCAGCCCGTCGAGAGTTTCATATAAACTCTTGGCCTGTTCCGCCTTGGCTGTTCGTGCCGTCATCTGCATCGTCGTGCCGACGGCCGTAACGTTCATCGAGCCCGAAAGCGATCGGATCGAGTCTATATTCTGACCAAGCTCGTCGTTTTCGAGCGGCAACAGTGCCGACATACCATCCGGTGTCTTCATCCCAAAGGCAATAACATCGTTCTCCGTGACCGGCAAAAGTGCTGTAACCTCGGGCGAAACGTGCGATTTCCCGGTCAGTGTCTGCTGCACTCGGGCAAGCGATCCGAACACTAGCGTTTTCGCATCAAGAGCCGAAACCGCGATCTCCTTCGTCAAGCCGTCGAGCGTATCGCCGATCATCGACTCGATGTCAGCTTTGCCCGTTTTCACAGCCGTTTTCTTGATGACTTCCTTGGTAGTAAAAATGTAAATGGTCCGTTCGCCGTATTTTTCTTCGCGGTAGGCGCCGTTTGCGGCCAGTTTTGCGACGGCCAGCAGTGTGCCGGAATTAAGGTCCCCGCGGGCGATCGCGACCGGATCGAACTTAAAATTCTTCGGCCCGACCTTACTTACCGACATCCCTATAACAACGGAATCAAACTTTTTGAGGTCGATGCCGGTCTTGGATTCGATGTCGTTGATCTGGCCCATTATGCGGTCGAGCATCGGCTGATTGGCCGACAGGATCTGCGGCATTGCGGTGCCGATCAACCGTTTCGAATCAAGTGTTGCCACCGCGTCCGAGGCCGGCAGCAACGCCACCAGCGGGTTGGCTTGACGCTTTTTGGCCTTGCGGTTATGGGTGTCGACAGCGGCAAACGCGGCCATGTTCAAGAGCAGCACAGCGGCCGACACGAATGCAAAAACTTTAGATCTCATCAATTAACCTCGTCAGAAAAATTCAGGCAGACTACCTAACGATATCAGATGCCGCAAGGCCCGCGCATAGTTCGCCGCAAAACTGCCCTTAATCCGCCCCGAGCTGCGGTTGAGACTCGTCGCGTACGATGTCCTTGACGACCTCGAACTCGAACCGCAACTCTTTGCCCCGCATTATGTTGCTCAGGTATTGCTCCCAAAATTTACGCAGAAATCGAAGGCTCGGGGCACGCCGGTCGAGATTCACCACAAACTGCACGCCAAGCATTTTCCACAGATTGAGCAGCGAAACGTGCGTGCTCACGGGCCGCAGCTGAATGTCGGTGTAAAAATCGAACACCTGTCGGCCCGCCATAAATGTGTTGAATGTATACGAATTGATATGGTTGCGGTGCGTCGGGTCATTCGCCCAATCCGGGTTTGTGTAGTGCGGCGTCAGCAGCTTGATGCGTCCGCCGGGCCGCGTGATCCGATGCAGTTCGCCGATAAATGCCATCACGTCCGGGACGTGCTCGACGACGTGATTGGAGACGATCAGGTCAAATTCGTTGTCAGCGAACGGATAAGGAATGTCGCCGAGATCGTGGATAACGTCGGCCGCCGTCCGCGGATTGTTGTCGAGCCCGATCGCGCCCGGCGTTTTATTGGCCCCACAGCCGACATCGAGGATCTTGGTCATTGGGAATAAATTACCAGAAAAAAGGCGGAAACCCGAGCAGTAGCGAGGGTGTTGGTCGGGGCCTATCTTCAGCTTGCACACTCCCTACCGGTCATGTTTCCGCCTTTCGGACAGATAAAAGTGCCATAGCAGCCTCGCAGCCACCGATCGATGTGGCGCCCAGCGTTCAGCGAGTAACAAGAACTCGTCCGATGTCGGCCGCGGCTCGCCGCTCAATTTGTGCCAGGCGGTATGCAGGGCCACGTCCCCGCGAGGCATTATGTCCGGCCGGAGCATCGCCATCAGCAGATAAATACTTGCGGTCCATTCGCCCACACCTTTTAATTTGGTCAACTCAGACCTGACCTCCGCGTCAGGCAGGTGCGTTAGACCATCGAGGTCGATGCGTCGTTCAATGATCGTCTCGGCCAGGTGCCGGGCATAGGCCGTTTTCTGTCGGCTGAATCCGATCGTTTTGAGCAATTCGTCGTCGACCGTCAGCAAATTCTCGGGCGTGACATCACCGAGATGCTTCACGAGCTTGTCGAAGCACGCTTTAGCGGAGGCAAGCGACACTTGCTGCTCGAGAATGATCTGAAGCAAAGTGGCAAAACCCGGAGCCCTTTGCCACAACGGCGGGCTACCGTAAGTGTTGTAAACAAACGCCAGTTCGGGGTGCTCTCGCGAGAGCGAGACGCAAGCGAGCCCGATCCGGTGTTCGTTCAACGGCGTGATCATAGAGGTGCTTCAGGGTGCTTCACTGCTTCATTTTGCTTCAGCGCATCAGTGAAGCAAAGCGGTGAATGCCCGTTTGCCCGCAAGCGACGCAACGAACGACGCGACGGCGTATTGAATGAAAATGAAACGTACCTGGTCTACTCGCGGATCTGATCCATGAGCCTTTCGACGAAATTGTCGGCTTCCCACCCGCTCCAGAGGTCGAGGGCCGAACGATAAGCTTTCGAGCGTTGTGCCACGAATCGCGACAGCAGCCAGACAGCAGCAGCGGACCGGTTAGGATTTCTTGCCTTGCTGTGTTTTCGGAGCAATTTTGTGAATGTGTCGATCCACCCGTCGCAATCGTGAACGTCGCCCAAATGCGTCTGCAACACCGATAGTTCGGTCGCAAACGGAATAATTTCGTCAGCCCAGCAAACCGCAAATAGTTCGATCGAATACCGGAGACGTTTTGCAGCGAGCCGCAACTCATGAAGCCGGACGCCCTCGAACGGGGCATAGATCGCGGTGCCAAGACTGCAAAATTCAGCTAGACGCGACTCTACTATTAAGCGGCCGGCCTCGGCCAGGTTCCCGGGGCCGAACAACTCCTGTTGGCGAAGCGACTCTTCGATCCGCAGTGAAAACCGTTGACGAAGTGCCTCGAGGTTGATCGATTCTAGGGCTTTCTGAAGGCGAGCGTGGGCTCGTTCCCGTAGGACCTTGTGCTCGTCAATCAGCTCGCCGATCCCAAGCTTTATCGCGTCACTTTTTGCGATTTTCGCCAGCTCCTGGAGGGCGATGATGGCCACATCAAGGTCACGGACGACGCCGAGCGTGTCGGAAATGCGTTTAAGATCCGATTTGACGCGTCTCAGCGGTTTCTCGTTGATGACCTGGACGAAATCCCGCAATGCTCCCCGCAGACGCCGCAGAGCAACCCGCATATCGTGAACGGCGTTAACGTTCCAAGGCACCCGGACGGCACAGTCGTAACTCATTACCTCATCAAACCTCAGGCGCAGAACGTCGGCTGCCCACTCGTACAGGTCGGCAGTCGAGTCCACAGACGGAGCCTGTTTCGCCTTTGCCATCTGTGGGCATTGTAACAAAATTGTTACATCTTGAGGTTACAAACGGCTTTTGGAGGATGCCCAAGCCCATTCGAGGCCGGATTCGTCAAATTCGGCGGTTTCGCCGTTCGGGAGAATGTGGATGATCCGCTCGACGCCTTTCGCCCGTAACATCGGGGCGAGCATCCCGACGCGGTGGCATTTCGCCCGCGGAACTTTATGGTCCGTCAACGGATGTGATTCAGAGCACATCATCGCCGTCCGCACATCCGCAGCGATCTCGATGATTCGGTCGACGCCCCTGACGATCGCTATCGGATCGGGTGAAAATTTGCCGCCCGTCTCGGGCAGATGCTCGTACCCGATACCGTTCTCGCTCAACAGCTCGCTCAGCACCTTCCCGTTGTACTGCGGCCACCGCGACCGTGCAAACGACCGGACATCGCATACAAACTCGATATCATGCTGTTTCAGCAGCCCGAGAAAATACCCAAACGGATGCCGGCCGTGGCCGATGGTGTATACGTTGATCATTTGCCGGCCGCCTCGATCTCAACAACGGCCTTCGGGTTCTCAAGCGCCGACAAATCGCCAGGATCTTCGCCCAAATAAGCTGAGCGGATGACGCGGCGCATTACTTTGGCGTTGCGGGTTTTGGGCAGAGCGGAAACGAAATGGATCCGCGACGGCGCGAGGGGCTTGCCCATGTCCCTTGCTACAAGTGACCTCAACTCATGTTCGAGGGCTGAATCAGACGAGCTCTCCTTACGTGTCCCTTGTCCCTCGTCCCTCGTCCCTCTATCTTCACTCGTCACCACAAAGGCGACCATTGCCGTGCCTTTTACTTCGTCGGGCACGCCAATCACTGCAGACTCGATGACAAGAGGATGCGAGACGAGAATGGACTCGACCTCGGCAGGGCCGACACGTTTTCCGGCGACCTTGAGCGTGTCGTCCGAGCGGCCGAGGATGAACCAATGGCCGTCTTTGTCACGCATCGCGAAATCGCCGTGGACCCAAATATCCTTGAACCGTCGCCAGTAGGTGTCGAGATAGCGTTCCTTCTCCTGCCAAAAGCCGCGTGCCATGCCGATCCAAGGCTGTTTTATGACGAGTTCACCAACCTCATTTTGGCTAACGGGGTTGCCGTCTTCGTCAAAGATATCGACGTCCATTCCCGGACACGGAGCGGGGAACGAACATGGCTTTATCGGCAGCAGCGGGTTTCCCATTAAAATGCCGCCTGCGATCTCGGTGCCGCCGGAGTAGTTAAAGATCGGCAGTTTGGAATTTCCCACTTTTTCAAATAGCCACCACCAAGGAGCCGGATTCCAAGGTTCGCCGGTCGAGGCGAAAATCCGCAAATGCGAAAGATCGTGCCGCTCGAACGGAGCTTTCTTCGTTTCTGCCTTTGCGACTTCGCGGCTTTGCGGGAGATCTTCTTCGGCCGCCGCAAGTGATCTGATCAACGTCGGTGAAATGCCCAGCACTTCGACCTTGTGTTTGGCGCAAAATTCCCACATGCGATCCGGTGTCGGGTAGTCTGGGGCACCGTCGTAGATGCATATCGTCGCTCCGTTTATCAAGGCTCCGTAGATCAGCCACGGGCCCATCATCCAGCCGATGTCCGTGTACCACGAGATCCGCGTGCCGCGGCCGACATCCGTCCCAAACGCCATATCCTGCGCAGCCTTGATCGGAAAACTCGCGTGCGTATGAGCGATGCCCTTTGGCTTGCCGGTCGTGCCGGAGGTGTATAAGATGATGAGCGGATCCTCTGCGGAGGTTGGTATAGGCGAACTCAATGCGTTGCGCTGATATGGGTAGTATTCACTGCCTTTTCTGCCTTCTACTCCCATTAGTTGATCCCAAGTATGATAGCGAATGGGAATATTGTGTTTACTGGTATCTGGGTTTGAGTCCACGTTGAATTTCAGGACAACCCGCTTCGGCTGAACAAACTGTACGTCAGGTTCTGAAATGCGGTAAACGGTGAATAGATGCTCAATTGTAGGACAGCGTTTTACGGCCTCAATGCCAACTGCCTTCGTGTCAATGGCTTTGCCCCGCCTCTCAAAACCATCGCAGTTTATCAATGCTTTTGCACCAACGGCATTGATCCGTGATGCTATAGCTTCGACACCGTAACCTGAGAATACGGGAACGGCAATCGCTCCAATTCTGCCGATGGCCAACAAAGCAACTACAGTTTCAACGATCATCGGAAGGTGTATTGCCACAGCGTCGCCCTGTCTGATTCCGTTCATCCACAATCCGCCGGAGCAGTATTCGACCTGCCTAATCAGATCTTCATACGTCAGGCTTTCCACCGCTCCATTTTCGCCTTCCCATATCACGGCCGGCTGATCTTTCATCTCATCCGTCTGCCAGCGGTCGAGGCACATTTTGGTGATATTGAGGCCGGCGCCGGAAAGCCATCCTGGCATCTCCACCCCATTAGTTGTATCCAGCAGTTTTTCATAAGACGGGTCGAATTTGATGTCGAGAAACTTCAAAACCTCCTCGGTAAACTTCTCGACGTCGGCTATCGAATACGCGTAAAGGTCGTCCCATGTCGAAACGCCGACCTGACGCATAAATTTGGTGAGCTGTGCCCGTTCGATAACGTCCGGTGTTGGCGTCCATGCGATTGGCTGATCTTCGAGAAGGTTTTGGTCGTTCATATCTGGATTGAAACCACAGATTAACACAAAAGAAATTAGCCACGAATGTAGCGAATTGCACAAATAAAAAGCGGTTCCAATTCGTGTCATTCGTGTTATTCGTGGCAAAATATCCGAAATGACCGATCCAGGATCAAGTATAGGATTGCCGGGAAATCTGTTTGCGGGTAAAACCGCGATCGTGACGGGTGCGTCCCGTGGCGTCGGGCGGGCGACAGCGCTTAGGCTCGCCGAGGGTGGTGCAAATGTCGTCGTCAATTATTTGAGCAATGACGTTGAGGCATTCGAAACGGTCGAAATGTGCATGGCCAAAGGCGTCGAAGCGATAGCCGTGCGGGCAGACGTTTCGGAATTTGCCGGTGCACAGGAGATCGCGAAACAGACCCTCGAAAAGTTTGGCCGCATCGATCTGCTCGTCTGCAACGCCGGCATTTGGGACGGTGCGGCGATCGAAGACATGACCGAGGAGATCTGGAACAAGGTCATCAACACAAATCTGAAATCCGCGTGGGCGATGACCAAGGCCTGCGTTCCGGCGATGAAAAAACGCGACTCAGCGGCGATCGTGATGGTTTCGTCGACCGCCGGACAACGCGGCGAGGCAAATTATTCGAACTACGCAGCTTCGAAAGGCGGCCAGATATCATTTACGAAGGCGCTGGCGAGCGAACTTTGCCCAAAGATACGTGTCAATGCGGTTGCTCCCGGATGGATCGAAACGGCGATGGTCCGCGACGTCTTTGACGACCCGGAATACAAGGCGAGCGTCTTGAGATCGATACCTCTGCAGCGGATGGCATCGACGGATGACATCGCCTTGTCGATCTGCTTCCTACTGTCGGACTGGTCGCGACACATTACTGGCGAAATACTTAACATTAACGGCGGTGCCGTCCTCTGCGGTTGAGAACGGCTTAGACTTATGAAAAAACGTTCGATCGAGACCGAGGTCGTTCACGCCGGCACCAGGCAGCCGATGCCAGAAGGCATGCCAAATTCCACGCCGATCTTTACAAGTTCAACGTACAGTTTCCCGTCGATGGAGGAAGCCGAACGAGTCTTCAGCGGGGAACTGGACGATTTCATTTACTCGCGTTACGGCAATCCGACCGTCGCAGCCCTGCAGGAATCTGTCCGCGTCCTCGAGGGTGGAGCGGCAGCGCGTGCGTTTTCGTCCGGAATGGCGGCCCTGCACGCGGCACTGCTGGTTTGCGATCTACAACCCGGCTCCGTGATCCTCGCGTCGCGCGATCTTTACGGAGCAACTTTCGCACTGATTTCGAAGATCTTCGGTTCGTTCGGCGTGGTGGCTCAGCAAGCCGATTTTTCCGAATTGACTGAACTTCGCGAAAGAGCCGCCGAATTCAAGCCTCAGGTCCTGCTTGCCGAAACGATCTCCAATCCGCTGCTCAAGGTCCTCGACGTCGCCGCGGTCGGCGAGATCGCTCATTCGCTTGGTGCCAGATTGGTGGTCGACAGCACCTTTTCGACGCCTTATCTGTCGCGGCCGATCGAATTCGGAGCCGACATCGTTGTCCACAGTGCGACCAAATATCTCGGCGGCCACGGCGACGCGACAGGTGGCGTCGTTGTCTTGCGTGATGCGACGGACGAGCCCGCCCTGACAAGCGCGATGAAACTCATCGGCGGCGTTCTCAGCGTTTGGGAGGCTCACCACATCGCCCGCGGTATCCACACGCTTGCCTTGCGACTCGATAGGCAGTGTCAAAACGCCGAAAAGCTCGCAGATGCTCTTTCCGGCCACGCAGGGATCAGCAAGGTGTATTATCCGAAATTCGCCGATGACGGCATCCCTGATCGCGTTTTGCGGCCCGGCCTCTACGGGGCAATGGTCTCGATCGTTCTCGCCCGTGACACACGCGAGGCGGCTTGGAAATTTATGAATTCGCTCGAATTGGTCGTCCGCGCGACGACGCTTGGCGACGTTTTTACCACGGTCTCGCATGCGGCGACCTCGTCTCACCGTGAATTGTCACCCGAGCGACGAGCCGAACTCGGCATCAGCGATGGGCTGGTCCGGATCTCGGTCGGGATAGAGAATATCGGCGACATCCGCGCTGACATTGAACAGGCCCTCGAAAAGGCGTTGTCGGATCAATAGCCGAGTAGTGACGAGCAGTATGGGAGAAAAGAAGTTCAACATCGTGAGATCGACGGTCACTGCGGCGTTCGCAATTGGATTAATGGCATTAGGACTCGTCAGTGTCATATTCAGCCAGACTGGATATCGGGGCGAGGTCGAAAAATGGAGGGCTCAGCATGAGACAGAGCTTAAGACCGAGGACGGCTGGCTGACGGTAGTCGGCTTGTTTTGGCTAAAGGAGGGCCGCAACACGATCGGATCCGGTTCAGGTTATGACGTCGAACTGACCGATAATTTCAAAGGCGGCAGATTCGGTGAGATCGTCCTCAAGGACGGCAAGGCCTCGCTCACCATTATCGACGGCATTGACGCAACGGTCGACGGTGTGCCGGCCAGGTCGGCCGATCTGACATTCGATCAAAACGGCAAACCGAAGTTCGTAGGTGTCGGCAGCCAGTCGTTTTTCCTTATAAAACGCGGCGACAAATATGCGATCCGTCTCCGTGACACCAACAGTGAGGCCCGCCGTAACTTCAAGCACCTGAATTGGTACCCGATCGACCCAAAGGCGAGGATAATAGCGAAATTCGAAAAATATCCGGAGCCAAAAGATGTCCTCATCCCAAATGTCCTCGGCGGCACTTTCACGATGACCGCACCCGGATTGCTGCGATTTACCATCGGCGGAAAGGAATTGACGCTTGAGCCGGTTGATGAGGACGGCCACCTTTTCATAATTTTTCGTGACATGACGAGCCGGTCAGCGACATACGGCTCGGGTAGATTTCTGTACGCAGACGCTCCCGTAAACGGCGAGGTCGTGCTCGATTTCAACCGGGCAGAAAATCCGCCGTGTGCTTTCACCGCGTTTGCCACATGCCCGCTGCCGCCGCAGCAAAACCGGCTTAGCGTGGCCATCAAGGCGGGCGAAAAGCGCTACCGTCGATGATCCAACTCGGCAACAAATAGATTCAAACAATTCGACCCGTTACGCGAAATTGTGACCTGCCTCACTGAAGTGACTCCTGGTTGATGATATTCAAGCATTTAATGCGGTTAACCGCCGCATGACCGATGAATACCAATAACCTCGCCGACTACCAGAACCACTTTGCCGCCACGCCCGTTAGCTCCAGCTACGTCGAGAACCTCATCGGCAATACGCCGCTGCTCGCGATCCATTTTCATTTTCACGGAAAACGCCGCACGATCTTTGCCAAGGCCGAGCACCTAAACCTCTCCGGCAGCATCAAGGACCGGATGGCTCTGCACATCATCAGCTCGGCGTATCGGGACGGAACCTTAAAAAAGGGCGACACGATCGTTGAAGCAACGAGCGGGAACACGGGCATCGCGTTTGCCGCGATCGGACATGCCTTCGGCAATCCGGTGCAAATATTCATGCCGGATTGGATGAGCAGCGAGCGGATCTCGCTGATCAAAAGCTATGGTGCGACCGTTACGCTTGTCAGTCACGACGAAGGCGGCTTTCTGGGGTCGATCGAGATGTGCGAGAAATACAAGCGAGACCATGAAAATGTTTTCCTCCCGCACCAATTTTCAAACAAAGCCAACCCCGAAGCACATTATCTGACGACCGGGCCCGAGATACTCGCACAATTGCGGCAGGTCGGCTTCGAACCGGATGCTTTTGTCGCGGGTGTCGGCACCGGCGGCACGATCATGGGCACCGCACGATTCCTTCGCGAAAACTGTCCGAATGCAAAGCTTCATCCGCTTGAACCGGCGGAATCTCCCACACTAACTGTCGGCCATAACGTCGGCCATCATCGCATTCAGGGCATCTCGGACGAGTTTATCCCGGCGATTTGCGAGCTCGACAACCTCGATGAGATCATCAGTGTCTCGGACGGCGATTCGATACTGATGGCTCAGAAGCTCGCGGGCGTACTCGGGCTGGCACTCGGAATATCGTCCGGTGCGAATTTCCTGGGGGCGTTGATAGCGCTTGAAAAGCTTGGCCCCGAAGCTATCGTGGCGACGGTCTTTTCGGATGACAACAAGAAATACCTGAGCACCGACCTGGTTCGCGACGAGCCGGTCCGCGATAACTATCTGTCACCTCACATCGAGCTTTTTGGATATCAAACCATCGGCCGGGCGACCATGAACGCATCAAATCCGCTTTGAAACACTCTTTTGGTCCCTCGCGGAAGCAGTTCGCCCAAAATTATCGTAAAATGACTCATTTCGAGCCGATGGCCAGGATTGAAGCGATTTGAGTAATTCCGGACCGACAGTGATGAAGTTTGGCGGCACGTCCGTAGGTGACGTGGCTGCCTTCGAGCGTGTTCATAACATTGTTTCAGCGCAAATAGATAAGCAGCCGGTCGTCGTCGTCTCGGCGATGACCAAGGTCACGGATGCCTTGCTCGCCGCGTTCGAGACGGCGAAAAAAGGCGATTTTGCCGCGGCGTTCGCCTCGCTCGAACCGCACTTCGACCGCCACGTAGAGGTTTCCAAACGCTTCATTCCGGACGGTGAGCCGAACGCATTTAACGGCGAACTCAATTTCGCACGCGGTGAACTTTCGGACCTGCTGATCCGGGTT
>JAKOVX010000050.1 GCA_029781855.1 Acidobacteriota bacterium
TGGTATCGGTTCGTCAAGTCTTGTTTCAAGCAATTGGTTTGTCGTAAACGACCACACCGGATTGGTCGTTTTTTTGGTATAGCTGACTTCCCCGGTCTCGCCGCTTTCGTTCCGTTCATAAACGTGCAAACCGACACTTGATGATCCGACCGGCACGATGACGTATTTTCTGTGGGCGCCAATGATAAAATCGCCGGTGCCAAAAAAGATAAGATCGCCCGGTTGTTCGGTCAAAATGACTGTTGGAACCCTTACTCGAGATAATTCCATGTCGGCCTCGTTTTGCAAAACGATATCGTTGCCATCGACCGCAAGCTTAGCACCGAACTTCCCGTCGGCCTCGTCGATATAAGTTGTGAGGTTTTCAGCAACGGTATTAATCTTTCGGTTAAGGTTGAGAATAACCGTCGACTGCGCGCCGTAAGTAGGCACTGCCTCGTAAACCGTCGTTGTCAACATCCCGGTCGCTCTTACCCTATCATCCGGCAACCCAGTCACAGGATCGACAAAGATTTCATAAAATCTAACCGTCATTTCTAGCGATCCCACTGCACCCAAAACGTCGCCGCCTAAGAGATAGCTAAAACAAGGCATCAGCGTTTCTGTTGCAGGATTAATTTTCGGCTCGGCTTCCGGGAGTGCGTCGACTTCTCCAACGAGCATGCCGTCGGCCCGACGGAACATGATCGTACATTCCTGGCCGGAAATATTGAAATCGGCGAAAATATAGACCTTGTCGACGTTCTTGCTGCCTTGGAAAAGGTCGGCTATCATATATTTCTTTATCCGGCCGCGCTCGTTAAAGTAAACATAATTCAAAATTTCGGACATAGTTATCCGCTCCTTTGATTTTAGATTTTAAACAAAAAAGCCCTATTTAATCGGGCAAGGGCCATAAAAAGACAAGTCGATTTTATTTTGCGATTTTAGCTCTGCGGACACCATAATTATGGAGTAAAAAAACATTAACTTGATTTTCGGGTAGTTAGATAGCCACCCCCGGTTTTTTGCAGCAGAAGCGAAATTTCGGGGTCATACAAAAAAGACCGGCTAGCGGTCTTTTTCTTTTGGCGATTTAAAGACTATTACAATGAAAGCCAGGAAAAACACTCCGGCCAAGATGAAAAACAAAATCGCAAATCCTTGATACTCGAATCTCGCAGCATGCCGAATAAAAAAACCCGTCAAAAGCGAAAGCCAACTAAAAACAAGCGGGAATAAATTGACCTGTTCTGTCTGTTTTTCTTTCACTTCTCAATACTCCTCCTTGGAATTATTATACTAAAACCAAAGATAAATTACAACCGTTTTCGACGTATGAACTGTATCGTTCGTCGATTCGAATCGTTACAGGCAATATATAAATTTCTATTCTCGTCGCCAATAGCCCATGCTTGGACGCCGGAATTAGAAAATGCAACAGATATATACCCATCATTAACTGTTATTGATTGATCTGTTGCGACAACACCCTTGACAATTTTATCGCCCGGCATATATTTAACAGACTCGGACGTCACATAGACGCGCAAATCAGGCGACGCAGTGTACCAGAGCGCACAGTTTTCTATCAGGGCAGGACCGATTATGATGTCCGGCTCGGCTGACCTGATCCCGAAACAAATAGTGAACGACTGATGTTCGTATGCGTCCTTTTTCCGGCGGTATCGTTGCGAGAAGATAAAGCCGTTGGAATCGTATTCACCCAACGCCACCTTCGGCAGCTGCCGGGCCCTGGCTAGCTCATCCGCCGCCGGGTACTTGATGCCGCCCCAAAACAGCTTGATCTCGATTTCATCGTACTCGCCCAGCTCGTTCACATACGGATTCGGGATCACCTTGCGGCCGCCGACTACCAGGTTTTCAACGCTCATTCCGGCCGAATAATTGTCACGGAACCGGAAATGTAAGTTGACCGTGTTCCCGGCGGCGAACCCGATGAGTGGCAATTCGAACAAATCGCTTTCGCCGCCTTGCCAGTACGTTTTGACAAGAGCGTTGGTGATATGTCTGGAGCCATCGCTGAAAGTCCGCAGGAACTGGTTTATCACCTTATCGTTCACGGACGGGCTCCCATGATGCGCAACGATGTACTGCTTGATTATCGTGTCTGACCGGAAATACTCAAGCGGGATGTTGTAAATCCGTTTCTGCCTGTCGATCCCGATGTTGCGGGACCGGGCGTTGAAGTCTTTCGTGAATGTATAGCGGACTTCCAGGTCGTTTTCATAAATCGCAAACTCGCGGCTTGTCAACACATAGCCATCTTCGGTATAGTCGCCGAGGTCGAACATTTCGCTAGGCGAGTCCAAGACCGCGTCAATGTAGATTTCCTTGTTTCCGACGCGATTTATCAGGCCGCGGAGATTATCGCCGTATCGCACCAGGTCAATGATGCGGTCGCTTTGCTGACTGATGATCGTTGCGGACGGCCCGGACGAATAATTGTCCTTGTCGATTTTCAGGTGGGCGTCGACCTGCGGAATGTAGAGAAGTTGGAATCTTACCGACGAAATGTTCGTGCTACCGCTGTAGGGCGAGCTTATCTCGTACCAGTCGAACTCGGCCGACTGCATCACCGACTGGACCTGACTGTCGTTCCAGAAAGCGTTGTTTGCGGCGTTGGCCAGATGCGAGCCCTCGATCCCGAAAAAGATCGGGTAGCGTAGGTTGTGAATTTCCGTTTGTCCGCGCGTGTAGTAAATCGTGTTCTGCTGGTACTGTTTATCGGTCTCGATCAGTTCCGTGCCGAGAACGGCCTGTTTGAGGATGTTGTAAGTTTCCTCGTCAAGGACGTTGCGCGAAATATCGAGCCGCGGCAATATAAGCAGCGTTTCCTCACCGCCACCGTGTCCGGCATCGTAATGCCCCTTCAAAACGAAAGGGCCAGGCAAAAAGAAATTGGTTATCGTTTCGATCGGGAAGGCCGTCGATATGACGGCGTTCGATGATGTCAATGTCGATTCGTTGGTCTTGAATGTGTCCCAGCCGTTCGGTGACGGGTGATAGATCGGCACCCTGCGGCCGAAAAGACTGGGGCCACTATATGTCACGAGCGCGTTTTCGGCGTAACTTTCGACGTCCGAGCCCAAGTACTCGATATTGCGAATTGTCCGCTTTCTCGATGCCGGCAGGCTGATTATCTTATTGCCGCGGCGGTCAAGATAGCGAAAGTCTATCACGATGTCGTCGTAATCGGTGATTTCTTTAACAACGCAACGGGCATCCAACCTTGACAGAAAACCGTCAAGAATCTCCCGCAGGTTCATTCGCTCGAAAAAGAAATCCGCACCAGGAATTCCGGCCAAAGCCGTCTTTGCCTTGTCTGAAAGCCTGAAGCGTGGAATGCTCCCTGCTTCAACCGGCTCCGCATTTAACAGGGCTTTTTCGATCTGGTCGAGCAGGCTGTCGTTTGGGTTTGTGAACGACATTGAGGGGCAGACGACCTTTTCCAGGTATTTTTCCGGCGCGATCAAAGAGACCACATATTCATAGACTGAGTACGACGCAGTTTTGTCTGTCTGGATGTCGGCGGCGATAAAACAGCGCTGATATGCGCCGGCGGTGATCCGGACAGGATTCAGGACATCGATGACGTTCTCGAAAAGGGCCGTGAATTTGATCGTCGCCTTGTCCAGTTCGCCGTCGATGGTTTCTAAAATCGGGGCGCCGAGGGAAACGTTTTGCAGCGCAACATAGGTTCCGCCCTTAAAAACTTCGATTGTTAAGCTCATAAGCGCCCCCCGCTATAGCCCATCATACCGGTCCGCATCCGCAATATCTCAACGTCTCGGTTATGCTTTTCGCGTGTCATAAAATCGTTAAGCAGCCTCACGCCAATGTTACCTGCCGCCACTACCGTACCAACAGGTCCGGAAGCCAGAAGCGCGACCGTACTTGCAATCTCGATACCGGCTTGGATGTTTTGTTGTGTCACATAATCACCGGTGAGGTTTCCGTAGTTGCTGACGACGTAATTGAGCGCTTGTTTGCCGAGGGTTATCGCTATCGTCTTCCCGACGCCGGACATAGACGCCTGCTGTTTCAGAGCTTCCGCCGCTTTATCGGGCGCGAGCTGCCGCTGTGGATCCGTAGCAACGTTGACCTTCTCGAGTCCGACGATCTCGTTGTCGATTTTGATTTTGTATTCGATTGCAGCCATACCATCACCTCGTAAGTGTCAATTCCAGAACCGATGCACCGTTGAGATAACGCTCGGTGATGTTGTAGGTCTGGATATCGATTACCTTGTTTCCGCGGATGAGCTTGAGCGTATTGCCCGAAAGCATGTTTGCCGGCTGTTCATAAGCATTTCCAACCAGGATATCCTGGAGTGGATCGACACCAGGCGCGGAACGAAGTATGACGAATGTATATGTGACGACGTGGCTCAAAAGCCGTTGCTTAATGACCTTGCCACCCTCGTCCGTCTGCTTGTAGACCGGGCTGTCTACGACCGTCCGGCTGTCGTAGTTGATGACGTAATCCCGGCCGTCTATCCGCAATTTATAAGTCTCCGGCAATACAGCTGCGTTGCTTGCATAACCGACGGTGACGCTCATGTTGACGGAGATCGCGTTAATCGTCCCCTGTTTCGTCCGCAAACTGAACTGATTTCCCTGGATAAATGGCGTTGAGAAAATCGGCTTGAAATGGAATGTCGTGGTTATGTTCCTATCCTGACCAGGATTGTAGATGTCAATTGTAACGCTATCCCAAACTGCGTTATAGTACAGCGTCAGGTTATTGAGAGCCCCGAGGAGCTCCTGAACAGCGTTGGCGGCAACGATAAAATCAACGTAAAAAGTTAGCGATGTCAGGTCGTAACCAGCGATGGACGACCTAATCCCCGGACCCGTCCGGATGATAACTGCGACCTCGTTCGGATCGTCCTCGAGGGGCCTGTAGTTAAGATCGTTCGTCACCCGCAAAGGCTTATCGATAAACTTCTCAAGTTGACCTTTGAATTTTTCTTTGTATACCTGCTCGAATGTTTTCATACCGCTATCCGCTCCAATTCACGTAGTTTTTTCTCGATATGCTCGTGGTAATGTTGAGCGAGTTTCCGGTGATAGTTATTACGCATCCACTCTTCAACCTCCGTTTTGGTAAGCGCCCCGCTCATGATCTGCCGAATTATCGGCAGGCACTCTTCAATCGTCCGCTCGATCCAACCCTCGTTCGGATTTTTCCCGCGGAGCCAGGGCTCGTTGGTGTAGATGGCGTAAGGCGCGATCTCGCCGCCCACAACGACGTGATAGCTGCCGCCTTCCTGGACGATTCGGATCGAGTTCAGCGCCAGGTTCCAGGTGTCTTTCGGGGCGTTTGCAACCAGGGCACTATGCAGGACGACGCAGCATTCGTAGATTCGTTGGGTCATACGGTCATTCCAGCGAAATTTGATACTCGCGTGCTTTACGATGGGCGAGGCTGCGGACGCTCTGGACCCCGGACACCGAATACCGGTAACCCTCGAACTCGACCTCGTCACCGGCCTCGATTTGTTCGGCGACGGGATCGGGCGTCTGGAGCATGAGGATTTTGGTCCTGACGTACGTCCCTTGGACCGGCGAAAAATGGCCTTTCGTCACCTCGCGAGCAAAACAGGCAAATGCCACTCCCGCGACGCCGCCCCGGACCTGCTCGCCCTCGGCTGAATGGACCCGTTTGTGCCAGATGGCCTTTTTGTCAAACCTGTAATGCATAGCCCTAATCCTCCCAAAATGATGTGAACGGCTTATCGTCCGCCGAACGCAAATAAATGCCAGCGTAGAATAACCCGGCGTTTACAAGCATTTTTCTCGCGAGCGGGGAGAAAGCGCGCCCTCGTATCTCGTCAAGCGGAATGGTCGACCCCGACACCGGATCGATGCCGACGAAGACGTTCATGTCGTAATTAGTAAGTTGATAATACGCCTGCTCCAAACACACCCGCCAAATTGCGTCGCGCTGCATTGCCGACAATCGCGTATGCCGAAACGTCGGACATTTTTCTTTGATTTCTTCGTAAACAATGCGCTCGATGCGGTTGGCGAAGGCAATAAGTTTGTTTGGCTGATTCCCTGGGATTTGTTGTTCCAGGTTTAAGCCGAACTGCTGATAAAAATCATTCGCAAATTTTTGTACTCTATTCTCAGTCATAATGACCTCCTATGAAAATAAAGAGGAGGAATAAATTCCTCCTCTTCTAAAAATATAATTACCCAGCCGTTTCAGCCTGTTGCAAATCAACATAGACACTGTCAATCTTATTGTTTTTGCCGTTCGGGAAGACAAAGGTGTCCCAATCTTCCCTGGTAGCAAATACATAGCCATCGCCGTGCAAATGGGTGCCCGGCGGGAAGAAGTAAATCGAATTGATTTTCGGAACGGTAATTACTGTTTCCAGAGACGCAAGAACAACATTGAGTTTGACACCCGCCGAAGTGACTTTTTCGTAATAATTATTAAGATTATCTGCATTCGGGTTCGTAACTTCAGTATATGTTCCGTCGGATTTCGTATAATAAGTTTTCCCATCAACGATTGTTTCGTCCGTTGTTTGTGCATACGTGTCTTTTTGCGGCTCGAATCCTCCATCAGCGGGATTGTAATTAAATGCGCTATAAAAACGCTCGTCTTCCCAACACTCGAGAATCGGAACGCCGTCAATGGACGTATATCGGGTTTCAATTCCTATACCGCCCTCCGGAATGGTCACCATTTCGATTTTGCGCTGAAGTTCGGTTGAAGTCTCCAGTTTATCCATGATTGCACTCGAAACGTAGCAAATCAGGCTTGGCCGATATTTTTTGATTTTTGAAATATAACTTTTAATTTTTGAAACAGCGTTATTTGTATATGCGCTGACTTTGGTCGTACTATAAAGATTTTCGATCGGTTCCGCGGCTTGAGAGCCGGAATGCCATACTCCGTTTATCGCAGCTTGAGCTACGCGTTCAAAGAAGAGTGCGTCCAATTCGGGAACGGCCTGAGTCTTTTGAAATATCATCGCGATATTTTCTGCTGATGCAAGATAATTGGTTTCATCGACATCAGCTTTGTCAACGAAGAACGAAATGTCACGAGTGTGCATAACTGTGTACGGGACATCGTTTTGCACCCATCTGCCTTTATTAAACCCAGAACCATCACGAAGATGTGTTTTAAAGCCGCTGACGGCCATCTGGGTGAAGTGGAATGTACGCGCGCCTAACCATTTTACGTTCGGAACAATGAACGGCGAGGTAAGGCTTTCCTGGATTTTGATCTCCAACAACTTAGGAGACCAAATCTCTGCATAGTTCGGTTGCGAAGAATAGGAACTAGACATTAACTAATAAACCTCCTTAAATTAAATCTGCTTGAATGGGCTGCGGCGGTTCCACGGCCTTTGAATTGTCTGCTGCTGTTGTGCTTGGTTGCCCGCAGCTGAGGGAACTACCTTGCCGCCTGCTGGCTGCAAACCACTCGATGTCGGAAACGCCGGCTTTGGGGATTGTTCGGCCTCGAAAACATAATCGTGCGACTTTTTAAGCGCTTCGATCTGCTCCGAGAGGCCGTAGAACTTGCCGTCCTTATAGGTGACCTTTGACTGGTCGATAAGAGCTTTTAGGATTTTTACATCCTTCGGCTTTGCCGCTGAAAGAGACTTCTCGAACTCATATTCGTATTCCTTTTCAGCGATCTTTTTCTCGTACTCCTCGCGAGTCTTCTTGTTGAGGTCGGTCAACTCGTCGATTTTTTTCTTCAACTCATCGTTGTTAGCCGCGGCCTTCTTGAGATCCTCGAGCTGCTTGTCGCGCTCGGTGATTTGAGTTTTCAAGTCTTTGACCTGGTTGTTGACCTCGTCAAAACGACCTTTCGGAATAAATTCACCTTCGCCAAAAAAGTATTTTTTTTCGGCGCCCAATTTCGGCTCGATATGCTGCTTATACACGTCTTCGCCGACTAACTGTTTTAATGCATCAGGCATTTTCAATACTCCTTTCTACGCGTTTTACGGGCGCGACCCGATTTTTGGGAGATGTGAAAAAGGACGGTTGTCGCACCGCCAGGCGAAATCTATCTATCAGCCGAATGGCATAATAGGCTATTGAAAAGCCGGCAACTGCCGGCCCTGGGAAGGAGAGGGTGAATTATGAAGAAAAATCTATTCTGGCGTATAGTATTTTTCGTCCTCGCTGACGATCGTCCGCCAGCGGTAAAAAGCACGCCCGTGCTGTAAACTGTAAATTTCGTATTCCTTGTTGAGTCTACGCCACTTCAAGCGAAGACGCTTCGCTTCGTTGGTGTATCCGGCCTGCCGCATCAAGCGCTCTTCCATCTTCAGTTGCCGGATGTTGTTCTCGTAATAGCGCTGTTTCTGGTCGATCGCGTATTCCCGCTTGATTTCTTCCCTTGTGTATTCCTGCGGCGGTCGGGATCCCGGCTGATAAGGTACGAGCCGGTGCCTGCAATTGTAGCCGTTGATAATCGAGTTTCCTTCGTTGAACCGCAAAACATCTGGCAGGTAAGTGTACGGTATCCCATCTTTTACACCCTGCCTGTTGTTCGGGTTTATACTATACAGCTTACCCTGGTGCGGTGCGCACCGGGGGCTCGCATCCGGGTGGCTCGTCGTCCAAACGTACTCGACGCCCTCGTCAATGTACCGCTGCAAGTCCTCCATATTAGCTTCGTACCGGACGGCCATCTCGGCCCGGTTTCGGAGCGACATGACGTAGGTGTAGCCCTTGCGCTTCTCTGTCGCCCCGACCTTGACTACCTTCGGAGGTTCCGCGGCCAGGGCCTTAAGCGCAATCTTGAGTTGCTTGTCGTAGTCTTCAATAACGGCCAGCCCTTTCCGCGCCTGATCCAAGAGCGGCCGGATCGCGTTTATGCGGACTTTGTCGACGTCGTGCAAAAGCGCCATGATGTCACCGACGAACACTTCGCCAGTGAACTCGCTTTTGACCTGGTTCGCCAAGTTCCGGTTGAGGATCTTGATCGTCTGCTCCAACTGGTAAAACCACTTGCGGCAGGAACGGACTAACGCCTGTCTTGCTTCTTCGCGCAATACCGGGTTTTCAAGTTGACTACAGTACCGGGCGATTAACTTGTTGAGTGTCTTCGTCAGTTCGTCCTGGCTTTGGCCCTGCATGATGCCGAGGGTGATCGCTTCCTTGACCTTTGTCGTTGCCGTCTGGACCAGAACGACCGCTTTCTGCGCGACATTCTCGTTCGGACTTTTAATCGGCTCCAGGGTTTTCGCTTCCACAGCGCATTACTCCTGTTTCGGTTCTTTCTGCTGTGCCTCGATAAGCTTCGTCATGTCCTGTTCTTGCTGTGTCGTCTTTTGTTTCTCGACATCGACACTCTCGTTCTTGTCTTCTGGCTCCTCTTCTTCGTCATAGCCAGTAAGATTAGGCAGGTTATCTGGGCTGTCAAGCGCCATCCCTTCCTCAAACCGGATTAGGTTGACTTCCTCATCAATCTGCCTGTCACTCCAGTCGGGGTGGATGTTTTTCACAGCTTCCCGCGTCGAAGATACCCGGTATTGCTTAGCCGTCCCCCACGTATTGATTTTGTCGCCCTGTTTCTCGATGACATAGTCGCCAAACTTGACGTTGATTCTGCAGTTAGTGAGGTCAATGTTTATGTCCGGAATGTCTTCCTGCTTAAGGTTTTCAAGATTTTTCTGCATCCAGGAATTCAGAGCAATAAACTGTAACAGCAGTTTTTCAAGCAACGGGCCCCAGAGCTTAAGCTTCGAGGAACGGGTTTCGAGTGTGGTCTTGTTCCGTTCCTGTTGGCTCTCGGCCGAAGCGTCGACGCTCTCAATGCCGGTGATGCCGATCGAATACGGCGACAGTCCGGCGATATTGAGCGCGGTCGTCAGTGCGGTGACCCATTTCTGTTTGAGCGAATCTTGCTTGTCCTTAATCTCCGCGACGACAATCTCATTCTTGGCGTTTTGGTCAGGATCGCCCGAGACTCGGACGTAGTTTTGGATAAACGGGTCGAGCATCTTTATGTCGATACTGCCTTTCTCGTCCTGGAGAAATCTCAACATCGTATCAGGTACATAGCGCATCGGTTTGTTGTTCCTAACTTCCGAGTACATTTCCGAGAGCACCTCGTCAAGCGCGTCATAGCTTGAATGCGCGCCGGCATAATCCGATGCACCATAAGGTGAATCCGGGAACTCGTTGTTGGGGAGCTTGTTCGGAAGCTCAAAGGCCAGCATACCCTTCAGATCGGAAAAATGCAATTCCGGTGTCTCGGCTAAAGGAGCCGTCTCCGGTAACGTCGTTAAAGGAACTTCCTTTTCGTCGCCGCGGTCGCTAACCCTGTAGAGTTTGTGAATTACGAGCGCTTCGCCTTGTTCGTTGGTTGTATAGATTTCCTTGTGGACATAGTTGCTTGAGCCGACCTTGTAGTAATTCTTGAAAATGATCTCGGTTGTGATGCCGCGGTCTTTGACCAACTCGGCGTTGCGAATGTCAGCAATCTCAATGATGGGATAATCGGATACGGCCATGTCATAGCCAAGCTTAATGAACACATGTCCACACCAACTAGCCGTAACTGCAGCTTTATGCATCTGCTCCGCGAACGCGGTGTTGTTCATGAGCACCTCGAGGATGTCCTTTGCAGCCTTAGTCTTTGGCTCGTCTATATCCTTCGTCGGCTTGCCATCGGCGTCTAGTTTGTATATCGTGATCTCCGGCAGTATGCCACCGCCGAAAAGAACGATTCCCATTTTATTCGCGATAAGCGCCGGCAACCCGGAATGTACCTTGCGATAATTCGCGGGCGCCTGTGCCCAGAAGTAATTCATGTCATGGGTCAATACCGGCCCATAAGACTGATAAAACTGCCGGATCATGTACGGCTTCCCGGAGAACCAGGCAAAGTTCTCGAGAACGCTCAAGGTGAATTCCTGCTCCGGCGTCATCGAGCGCGGCTGATTGTAATATTTAGGATTGAAAACATAAACGCCCTTTTCCGCATATAACATATTCAAATCGGCCTCCAATTGATTTAATCTCTTTGTCGTTTTCTTTTCCTGCCGGCGCTCCCGCCAAGCACGAATTCTATCAAGTACACCCATTGCTTAAGCCACCTGCCTGTCTAGTCTATCGTAATCCTTTGCGGCGCGTAGAATCGCGTTCATGTGCCGCGTCCATGCGTACTCGCTGCTGTCAATGATGTCATTGTGCCGCTCGTTCAAGTCTTCCCGAACCTCGTTCGGCTTTTCCGAGCGCTTGGCAACCATGAACGCATCGTAAATGTCCCGGCCCTCGGTGGTATCGTTGAATTCCAGGACACCGTGGGATAACATGATTATCCCCAGGTCGACCCGCTGCTTGATAGTCGCCTTGTACGAGGCAATCACTTCAATGTGCGGGAACATCGTCTTGAACATCGTCCGGATGTCGGCGATGTAGTTAAGTTCGGCGGAATCGATCGAAACGTACCTGATATTGAGATGTTTATACCGCTTAATAAACGCTATCAGGTGCTGCGTTTTTTGTTGGTACCCACATTGCTGAAACGTCATTTTGTCTATCCCGCCGACCTTAGTGTAATCATGTCGGAATCCCCAAAGACTGATCGTATTTGTCGCCCTGGTCGCGCCGATGTCGAAGCCGATTCCGAAATGGTGGTAATTGCGCACGTCGAGCGGCTTGATATGATGCTTCGGGTCCATGTAGTCGATGTACAGCAGCTGGCCTGGGCTGCCGCGCTCGCCGAGTATCTTGATCGTGTAGTAATAAGACCCAGCCGGATACACGTTCGATATGCGAGCAATTTTTTCGGATGTCATGATCGGGTTATCTTGCATCGTAAAATGCATATAATACCAACCAGGTTCCTTTTCAACCTTGTTCATGTCGGCTCTGATAGATGCCGGGCAGTCGCCGATTATGTTACACCGATTGATGTAGTCCTGGTAGATGTAATGTGTCGGCACGTCGCCGTTAAGTGTCCAAATCGCAAACGGGCGATCGGCCGAAGCTTGCCGTGCAAAACACTCGTCAATAAACTGTTTGTTGGCATTGTTAACCTCATCGACCAAGATGACGCCAATCGTCTTACCGAGAATCTTGCGCCAGTCGCGGGCGGTCGAGTAGCCACAAAGCAGAACCTTTTTCAGTTTCGGGCGGCCGGGGATGTCACAGCACACTTCCAGGTAATAGCCGCCGATTTCCTCGCGCCGGCGCTTGATGTATTTCGGGTGCATGACTTCAAGCCCGAAGTCGCTAGTTAGAATATTGTCGCGGATGGCATCCAGGTTCTCCGCGGCGATCAGGTGCAGGCGCTCGTTGGAATCCTGGACTGCCTCGAAAAACAGCTGGATCGAGGTGACGGTCTTGATGCTGCGGATCGTGCCCTCGAACACAAGCAGGTGGACGTTATCGCGCAACCCGACTGACATCGCGTCCAGGAGTTTGTCCGTCACAATGAATTTTTTACCCGCTGAGGCCGCCATCATTGCTGTCACCCGCCTCACCTTCGTTGTTGCCGTCAATGATCTCGGCTATTTCGTCATCGTCGAATCCGGGCACCTTGCGATCCTTAAGTGCAGATAGTATCGTCACATGCAAATCGGACGCTTTCTCGTCTTTCGTGTCATTCACGATCAGGCGGTCGTCGTTGCGCCACCGGTTGCTTGCCCTGTTCTTAAGCCAGAA
>JAKOVX010000139.1 GCA_029781855.1 Acidobacteriota bacterium
CGTAGATGGCTCGCACATCAGAACCCTTTTGCTTACTTTCTTTTACAGGCAAATGCCCGAGTTGCTTGAAAGCGGACACATTTACATCGCGCAGCCGCCGCTCTACAAGGTCAAGAAGGGTAAAAAAGAGGAGTACATCAAGGACGAGCCGCAGATGTTCAAATATCTCATGCGGCAGGCAACGAGCGACGTTCAGGTGACCGCCGGCGGACGGTCCATCGAGGGACGCGAGCTCTCGAAGTTCCTTGAACAAACCGTTGAATACGGCAATTACACCGGCCGTTTTGTGCGTCGCCTAGGCAACGACTCGAAGCTTCTGGACGCGATCCTCGAGGCGTTTGCCGGCCGCGACGGTATCCTGGCAAACAACAATGTCCGTTTGCGCAAGATCTTCCAATCGGAGGATCTGATCGCGATCGTCGAGGGTAAGATCGCCGAAGCCGGATATCGCACCGAGTTGCTGTCGGACGATGAACACGGACTTTCGGAGATCGAGATCACGATGCCCAACGGGACGAAGATGGTCTTCGACTGGAACCTCGCGAGCTACGTCGAGTTTCAGAAATCCGTCGAACTCAAGAAACAGCTCGACGCATCGTACTCCGGCCCTTACGTATTGGGTGAAAACGGCAAGTCTGAAACATTCGAATCACGCGGCGAGCTGTTCGAAAAGGTGATGGGGCTCGCGAAGAAGGATCTCAACATTCAGCGTTACAAAGGTTTGGGTGAAATGAACCCGGAACAGCTTTGGGAAACGACGATGGATCCGGAGAAGCGGACGCTGCTTCAGGTTCGGATCGAGGACGCGATCGAGACCGACGAGATCTTCACGATCCTCATGGGCGACCAGGTCGAACCGCGGCGCAGATTCATCGAAGACAACGCGCTGGACGTGAAGAACCTGGACGTCTAGACATAAGTCAACCAAATTCATTGGCCGTACGGAGCGATACCGTGCGGCCATCCGTTTTTTGGAGCGTTTCCTCCGAAATCCGGTATCGTGATAAAATCTGAGAACTTCCTATTTCGATCCGTATGTCGGACTCTCGGTTTAATCCGCTTGGGTAATTTTTCGTTGGGGTTTTCTTTACGAGGTGATTAAATGAATTTGAGAATACTGGCTTGCGTAGTATCGATTATCGCGACAGCGATGGTCGCGATCTTTGCCGGTGGGAGAAATGCTTCGGCCGTGTACTCTCCCAAGACTGCCCTGCGTCCGATGCAGGTGGATATGTTCACCGCCAATCCTAACGCCGCAATCCCGGACAATACCTACAATGGAACGCTCGGATCAATGAGCTGTTCGACAATTGACACGACAAGCCTGCCAAACCCGAGCACCGTGAATGATGTTTCGGTACAGGTCGCGATGTCGCACACGTTTGTAGGCGATCTGACGATCAAACTTGTCAGTCCTTCCGGCACGATACTCGGACTTGTAAGCCGGCCCGGCGTCAATGAAACTGCGGACAACGGCAACGACACGGCGGGCTTCGGTGAGAACAGCAATCTGGTCATCGGCTCGCCGCTAACCTATATCGATACGGCTTCCGCCTCAGCAGAGCAAATGGGCAGAACGCCGGTCGATCTGAGCACCGGTCAGACGATCTGCGTTGACGGCGGAACGCCCTGTTCATACACGCCGGCGCCCGGGACAGTGGCCGGACTTTCGAATTTTGCCGGGTACGTCGGTGAGAATGCCCGCGGAAACTGGCAACTCTGCATCGGCGACAGTGCCTCTGCCGACACCGGCACGTTCAGCAGTTGGACTTTGACACTGACTTCTTCGGGTCCGACCGCTGCCAACGCTCCGATAAGCGGCCGCGTCCTCGACACGGCGGGCCGTGGGATCGGTCGTGCGTTGGTGACGATCTCCGGTCCGGGAATCACAACTCCAAGACTGACGCTCACAAATCCGTTTGGTTATTATTCGTTCAACGATCTGCCGGTCGGCGAGACGTACGTACTTTCAGTGTCTTCAAAGGAGTATGTATTCGCCAATCCGACGCGTCTGATCAATCTGAACGACAGCGTCACGGACGCTGACTTCATCGGCAACATTCAATAGATCGCCTTCGCAGCGGCGAATTGCCGATCGTGCCCGAAGCTTCACCCGGGCGCGATCGGCCGTCAGTTTTTTTGCTACAATTGAGCACGTCCCCGAACCTGAGGAGTGCGAATGATGCCGATCGTAGAAGAATCAGTCTTGCCAATGGAAGATTACTTGGTGATGAGCGAAACCGCGCTCGATGAGCGCATCGCCGCCGCCAAACGCGAATTGGGATCGCGGGTAGTTATTCTCGGCCACCATTACCAGCGCGACGATGTTGTCCGGCATGCCGATCTGACGGGCGATTCTTATCAGTTGTCCGTGATGGCTTCGAAGACGGACGCCGAGTTCATCGTCTTCTGCGGCGTGCATTTCATGGCCGAATCGGCTGATGTTCTTGGTAAACCGGCGCAACG
>JAKOVX010000013.1 GCA_029781855.1 Acidobacteriota bacterium
ACATCTGTTGTTCCGACACTTCGTTCTCACGGCACCACGCGGCAACACTCATCCCGCTTGCCCGACATTGATCCACCCGTTCCTGCCACATCAGCCGGCGCTCATGACGCGTCATCGAAGACAACCTCCCACATTCGTTCTGGAGAGATTATCGCTCGGTGTCACGACACCAGGAAGGTGTGGGCTATTTGACGCTTACCAACTCTCGAACCTTCAACACGTCCTCACCTCGATACATGCCATCTCCTCCTCCGCGTTCGTTTGGAGATGGCGTTCGTTAGAGGTGGGGATTTTTCTTATCGGCGATATTGGGGATTTTCGCTCCGGCCGTTGTGTCCCATTTTACTCCGGCGATGACATTCTCACGGCACCACGCGGCAACACTCATCCCGCTTGCCCGATACTGATCCACTCGTTCCTGCCACATCAGCCGGCGCTCATCACGCGTCATCGAAGACAACCTCCCACATTCGTTCTGGAGAGATTATCTCTCGGCGTCACGACGCCAGCAAGGTGTGGGCGATTTGACGCTTACGCATTGACCACGCGGACCAAATGGCCTTCAGGGATCAGTTCGTCCAGGCTGGGCGGCAGGAGCATTGGCTGATTCATTTCATACGGCTTGAAGGTGATCTTACGGTTCTTCGTGCTCATACCAACAGTCTACCAGACACGCTTGCACGACGCGATCCCAAAATGAAAGGGGCTGCCCCTTTTGGGACAGCCCCTTCATGCGGTATGGCCGAGCCATGCCGTGTACGCGGCGGGATCACTCAGGCACAGATCTGGCCTCAAACCAGTCCACCACAGAATATTTGAGCACCCGAACCTCAATTATTCCATCCATGGATTCAGCCGCTAACACAAGGAACTCAGGTGTAAGCCATACCTTGGAAATATGAAACAGGCTTTTGACCGAACCATCGACTGAGTAACGAAACAACGGAGCGGAACGAAGAAACGGAGCATGAGGTTCTTCAGGCGCCGTCCATTCCCTGGCCCAAATTGCCTCCGCAGCGACTCCGTCCAACGCCGACCAGTCCGAAACGGCTAACTCAACCTGTTGGAGCTCATTCCATTTAGAGTACCGTTCAACACCTTCGATCTGCGTCCGCACCATCTCCTTACCAATATCTATCGAGGCAACTCTCATTGTCTTTGCGTAACCATCATATCCAAGAGTTACTTCTAACAAATCTAACCAACTACTCGGTTCAATATTTTGACCTTTCACATCACCATCTGCCTCAACTGATATGATTGCATCATTGACAAGACTGGCATCAGCGGCTTGTGCAACAGATAGACCAACGATCATCGCTAACACCACTGCCATGATTCTCGACAACTGTGAAAGCAAGCTACATACCTCCCTGCACGAAGGATTACATCTGAACCGGGTCTGTTGACACCGGTTGTAGAAGCTCATGCTCCACGTACCACACTTCTGTCCACATCTCCTTCCAGTCTTTGTCTCCTAAGTAGAACCTCTCATATTCATAAGTATTGTGTTCGTAACACCAGTACACTTCAACGCGATAACCTCTATAATGAGAATACTGCCATTTATTTTTCGAAATAACGGTTACACTCGTCCACGGGGGTATGGTGATTGTATCGGTAAATACTGTTTCCTCTGCGTCAAAGCCCTGAAGACCCAGCCACTCCCCTCCGAATGACCAGCCAAAGCCTTCTTGTGTTCTATAACTAACCTCCACAACCTGAGGCTCGCTCGTGAAATTAGCACGACTAAATTGAGTCACTGGATTATCTTCGTGAATTTCACTTTGACCCACTAATTCCAAATCATAATACTCATCTACCAGAAGACCCCGATCATGCGCGTAAGCGTAACATGACGCCGATACTACAAACAGCAAGACCCATAGTATTTATTTTCTATATTGGGACAACATAATTCATCTAACCCCACTCGTGAAATTTCTGCAACCTAATATTACAGTTATTTGACTGCACTTGTCAATAGTCCATTAGTCCTACTTTCAGGCGTCTCTTCCATATTTAATGGCTCCGGTTTTGTTCCGACACAGATTGTTATCGACAAGCGCGACGCGGTCCCACTGGCGTCGCATCGCCTGCAGTGTAGTCAAATTGCGGGCCGAAGCTGGCGGCCACAATCTCGCCCTTGGCTTCGATCGACGGGACGCGCTGTCCCCGTCCGTTCACCAAAATCGAATTCTTCGATCGGGTTTGCCACGTCCACTCGGCATGGTGTGGGCTGCCGTACCAGGGATAGTAGCCCGACGGAATGGCCAGCGGCGAACCGTACGCCTCGATTTGGAAGCTGTTTTGCTCGGCGTGACTGTGGTTGAACGAACCGTACGGGCTGCTCTTGAACTTCACGTGCACGTTGTTTTGCCAATCGTCCATGTCCACATTCATGAGCACCCAACCTACGTCGCTGAAAAGGCGCGACTGCGGAAAGTCTTCGGGCAGTGCCGGTTCGGGCGGCATCTCGTCAAGTTTCGGGGCCCAAACATAACCGATGAACGTGTCCATCGGGAGGTCCGGAATGCGGCCCATGTGGTTGATGCGGTCGACGTACCACTGCAAGGCGGGATCGCGATACTCCATGGCCAGCTTGCTCATGACCCGTGCCGACCCGGCATCCGGCTTCGAATCGGAATGGTCGCCGAACGCACCGAACTCGCTCTCCGGCGGATGGGCGTACAACTTGAAATACCCGGTATTGCGGAAGAAAGGCATCTGGTAAAGGTCGAGGCCGGTGGCCGTCCTGAGCGCGTCCATGAACTCGAACAACCACGCGATGTACGATTGCCAGTAGCTCACCCCTTGGGACCAGCCGCCCTCGTCGCCGCCAAAGGGCGGATACTTGGTGAGCAAAAGCCCGACGACGTAGTCGAACCACACGTCGGCCTCAGGCAGCTCGCCCATGAAAGCGATGGCGGCCTGCCCCAAAAAGCCCAAGCTGCGCACCAGGTGGTTGTCGAGCATCGTCTCCTCGAAGCGGGTGCTGCGCATTGTGACATACACGTCGTTGCCCCGCTCGCGCATGGCTCGCTGCACCTTGGCCCGCTCGTCGTCGGTGAGAAGCGGATAGAGCCAATCGTAGGCTCGACTCATGGTATAAAGCAAGCGCATGGAGATCTCGTCGTTCTTGGACCTTCCGCTGTTCCCGTACGGATCCCATTCGGCTACGTGAAGAAGGAGCTTCTTCCCCGCCTCACCGAACATCGGATCGTCCGTCATAAGATAGACAAACCCCAGCGTATCAAGGCGACGCACGATATCGTTTGCAATCTCGATGCCGCGCCGCCACGCCGCGATGTCCAAGACACCGCCGGGTCTGGCGTCGGGCGGATACGGCGGCATGGGCGCTGAGATGTAGGTCAGAGCCGCCGTGCGCAATTTGGTCCAAACGAAATTGGCAATGGGCGCAGTGCGGCGCTTTTCACGGAGCGCATCGAGGGTGTCGGGCGTGACGAAAAGCCGGGGGCGCCCTTCTGGAATGCGGGCGCGCAGCTCGTGCAAAGGCGGGGACGGCACCGAGGCCTGGCTGAGGTCGAACGTCAACGGAGCGTACCCTTTGATCACTCCGCCCTCGACACGTTCCATCAGCGCTTCTTCCGTAATGCGTTCAAGAGTAATTTGCTGCACGCGTATTTTAGGCGTCCCCGGGGCAAACGTGTAAAGATAAATGCGCACATGGGTCGTGCCCTCGGGTGCGGTGGCGTCAATGCTGAATTCGTGGAATCCCTCCGTGTCGGTTGGATGAAGGCGAATTTGCGTGAGCTCACCGGACGGTAAGAAACGAATTTGCAGGGCCGTCACGTCGGGGGACGCACCCTCGACCGCTCCGACACGGGCGATCACCCGGTAATGCCCGGGCGAACCTTGTACCGTCTGCTGCAGACCGATCTCGCCTTCGTTGCCCCGGCGAATATCGACCATGTCTTCGAGTAAGAGGGCGCGACTTGCCGGATCACCGGTGTCGACAACCGAAATGCGGTGCCCATTTTGTAAACTGCCGTAGAGCGACCAGCCGACGGGCGGGATCTGCTCTTCGGCACCGAGAAACGTAGGATTGTCCAACAGGTTCGCCCCCGGAATAAATTCTTGCGCCCCGGCTCCGACCAGCGAAAGCAGGACGAGTGCGCATGCCAGGAGAAGCCTGACTGCCATACGGCGATCCACTTGCAAATAGAACCCGTGCGTTCACGTGGTGCGCTTCCACAACCTGCAACGACTTGCATTTCCCCGGCGCTCGATACGGGTAACCTCCTTGCCTTCTCCTACGACACGAAGCGATGTGCATTCAGGTTCCGATTTCGACAATCTCTCTGCCCATCGTCTGTCCATCTTTTATCCCAAGTTATTTTTTATCCCCGTTTTCCGTCTATTCCTTTGTCAATCGTCTTCGGTCCGAGTATCGGCGCACTCGGGCGTCGTCCTCAACGCCTCCTCTGCCCGGGAAAAGTTGACGGTACAACTTACGACGACGTGCACCGCGCCGCGCTGAAGCCAGACTTGATCGAAATGCCCGACAAATTCGAAACCAGCCGGAAGGCACACACGCGCGCATCGCATCACGCGGCGAGCCGAGCGGAGAAATTCCCCCGCTCGGCCCATTCGCAACTCACGCGTTCTCCTCGCGCAGCACCTGAGCGGCGAACCGCCGGATCCGCTCACGCAGTTCGTCCCGCACGCGCCTGAAAACCGCCATGCGCTCTTCCTCACTACCCCGGGCTTTGGCCGGATCGTCGATGTCCCAATGGAGCCGTTTGACGTGCGGCGGTGTCACGGGACATCGTTCGTTCGCATCGCCGCACAACGTGATCACCCACGCTGCGTTTTGCAGCGTCTCATAGTCAATGCAATCCGACGTGTGCCGGGAAATGTCGATGCCGACTTCCGCCATCACCCGGACGGCGTTCGGATTGACGCCGTGCGCCTCCACCCCGGCGCTGAGCACCTCAAACCGCTCCCCGAGCATCTGCTTGCCGAATCCCTCGGCCATTTGGCTGCGGCACGAATTCCCTGTGCACAAAAAGTAAATCACCGGCTTTTGCTCTCTCACGATGGCTTCCCCCTTCCGAGGCGACACCCTCGAAAGTCCGCGGGCGCAAGCAGACCGCCGCGCGCGTGCACGTCACGTACGTACCGGAAAGTACCGCCTCGTTTTGTTTGCGATTCGCACGAGCGTGAGCATCACGGGCACTTCGACCAACACGCCGACTACGGTCGCCAAAGCGGCCCCCGACGACAGGCCGAACAGAGAGATGGCCACCGCGACGGCCAACTCAAAGAAGTTACTCGCGCCGATCAGCGCCGCGGGTGCCGCGACTTCGTGGTGAAGCCGCCACGCTTTCGCCCACAGATAGGCTACGGCGAAGATGAAGAAGGTCTGAACGATCAACGGAACAGCGATCAAAGCAATGTGAACCGGATTTTCGATGATCACCTCACCTTGGAAGGAAAACAGCAAGATCAAGGTTAAAAGCAGACCCACCATAGTAAACGGGGAGAGCCGCTTCAAGAACACGTTCTCAAACCATTCAATCCCACGAGTACGGATAAGATACCGCCGAGACAAATAACCGGCCGCCAAGGGGATGACGATGTACAAAAACACCGACAGGAAAACGGTATCGTAGGGCACCGCGACGCTGCTTATTCCCAACAACACGATCACGATCGGCGCATAGGCGACGAGCATGACGAGATCGTTCAACGCGACCTGAACGAGGGTGTAAGCCGGATCTCCCTTGGTAAGATAACTCCACACAAATACCATCGCCGTGCACGGGGCGGCTCCGAGCAGGATGGCACCGGCCACGTACTCCTGGCCTAACCCCTCGGGAATCCACGGTGCGAAAACGATGCGCAAAAACAGCCACGCAAAGGCGAACATCGTAAAAGGCTTAATCAGCCAGTTGACCACCAGCGTCACGACGATGCCCTTCGCTTGTCGACCGACGTCGAGAATGCGCCCGAAGTCGATCTGGACCATCATAGGATAAATCATGAACCAAATAAGGATAGCGATCGGGATCGACACTTGACTGTAAGTAAAACGGCTCAGCGTTTCGGGGACGACGGGAAAAAGCTGGCCGATGGCGACGCCGAGGACGATGCACAGGGCCACCCACACGGTGAGATACCGTTCAAACAGCCCCAAGCCGCCCTGTGAGGCGAGCTCCTGTCTGGTTTCGTTCTGTCGCATCACGATATGGCCTCCTCGCAGACGGTGCGTATCTTTTCAATTTGTTCACGATGACTCGGTAGTTCTTCTAAAATCCGTGCGACGAAAGGTTTGTCGGCGACGTCGAGCGAGTAATAAATCCACTGCCCGCGTCGCGTCTCTCGAACCAAACCGTACGCCTTCAGCTTTTGCAGATGTTGACTTACAGCAGGTTGCGAGATGCCAAGGGCCGCAACAAGTTCACAGACACACAATGCCCGCTCTCTGAGCAAAGCCAAAATCGTCAAGCGCGGCTCGCTGCCGAGCAGCCTCAACGTGTTTGCCATACGGTTGATGTCCATGAAACAGAGCCCCCCTTCCGGATGATTATATAAGCATATGATTATACACGTCAACGCACCAGCCGGGCGGGGCACCGCGCCGCATCGTACAGATCACGCCCACAGCCACCCTACGGCGTTGAAAAGATAGCCGACGGCGATGATCCCCGCGGTGACGACACCGACGAAGACGACCAACAGCCGCCGCTTCACCACTCTGCTCAACATCACCAGAGAGGGAAGACTCAACGCCGTCACCGCCATCATGAAAGAGAGCACCGTCCCGATCCCGACGCCCTTTGCATAGAGCGCTTCGGCGATAGGAATCGTTCCGGTGAAGCCGATGTCCAACACGTTTAGGTTCACCAGCCCCTCAAGCCCCTCCAGAGAGCGGATCGAATTGGATCCCGGATACAGCGCCTAGAGGTCTTGCAAGTCGGTCAAACCTGCAACCGAATGGATGTGGTTGTTCTGGAGACCGTGATAGCGCAGGTTGCTCAGGGCCGCGAGAGACGTGGGGGCGTTGATCTCCATTG
>JAKOVX010000026.1 GCA_029781855.1 Acidobacteriota bacterium
GTTCTTCCTGTTTGGGTTTTTGCTTTTCACGGGTAATCGTGCGGAGGCTCAGACTTACAACTGGATGCAATCCGACCAGGCGCAGCAGACACTTGTAGCCACCGTTACGGCGCTGCAGGCTGATCTACAGAATCTTACGCCGGGGACACAGAACTACAACGAGGACCTGATGCGCGCCTATTATTACAAGGCGATCTACCGGAACATTTCTGGCGGTACTTCGGTAGAGCAGTCTGTTTCTGCTGCCCTTGGTATTTTTTCACCGGCGCCGAGTGCGCCATCGATCAAGACGATGGAAGTAATATCGCTTCCGGTCGACAAGGCGAAGCAGCAGATATTGCTGAATGAAGCGACGGGTCTTCTGACGCTTTAAATTTTCCCTTTAACCAGGTTTATTTGTTTTCGAAATTTTAACAACCATCATCTCATGAAAAAGAGAAATACTATACTTTGGGGTTTGACGCTGCTGGGATGCCTGTTTGGAGCACAGGCGTTTGCCCAGTTGAACGTTAATCACCCTGCAAGCGGCAATGCGGGAACGTTCAGCATCGCACCTCCCGGCACTTGCTCGATAAACTACTATGACAACGGCGGTCCTGGCGGCAACTATTCGACCAGCATCTCCAACTCTACGGTAACTTTTGCTCCGAGCGCGGCCGGCAAAAAGATCCGTTGCACGTTTTCTTCGTATTCGACGGAGGCGAGTTTTGACTTTTTGACGGTATACGACGGCCCGACGACGGGATCGCCGTTTATCGCCTCTACGTCGGGAACTGTTCCGCCGACGAACATGCCCGGCAACATCGTACAGGCGACTGCAGGTAATGCTTCGGGTCAGTTGACGTTCAGTTTCTTTTCGGACTTCATCGTGACGTCCACTGGCTGGGCTGCAGTGATCACGCAAGTTGACCTTGCTGCCTGCGCAATTATTGCGCCTGCAAACCAGATCGTCAGCACTGGTGCGGCCGACTGTTCGGCCACGATCACGACGGCACTGCCCTTGTTCAACCCGGGCGGATGCCAGTCTGCGTTCCAGTTGCAGTACAAACTGAACGGCGGCGCTGCTGTTGTTATCCCGCAGCCTCTGCCCGGAACGCTGACGATCGCGAACATTCCGAAAGGGGCCAACGTCATCACATGGCAGTTGGTAGACCCCTGCGGCGGTGTTGTGATTTCCTCTGCTACGCAGACGGTGACGGTGGTAGACCAAACGCCTCCGACGATCAACTGTCCGGCGAACATGACGATCAACCTTGCGCCGGGCGCCTGCTCGCAGATCGTGAGTTACAACGTAACGGCGACGGACAACTGTCCGCTGGTTGTAAACACAGCGAACTGGTCGTTCCCGACGCCTGACACGACGTCTACGCCAATATTCAACCTGTCCTTGTCCTGCAGTTTCGGTACTCCGTTCATCGCGGTACAGAACAACTACTTCCAGGTATTGACGGGCTTTGCACAGAATACGCCTGTGAAGTATATCCGCGTTGCGATCAGCACGGCATACGCCAACCAGGGTTCGAAACTGATCGGTCGTTTGTATACGATGACGAATACGGCGCAGCCGTACAACCTGGCAGCGACGAACCGCGTACTGTTGGCGACGACCAACCTCACGCCGGTACCAGTTGGTTCGGCAGGCCAGAAGATCAACCTGAACTTCCCTGTATCGGCGACGGTACCTGCTGGTTCGACGATCGTAATGGAAGTACAAACGGACTTCCCCTTCACAGTTGGTATGGGCGCGAGCAATGGCCAGCGCACATGGCTGGGTTCCGATCTTTGCGGTATCCCGGTTGCCAACCCGAGCACGATGTGCCAGATCGGTTTCTGCGACGAGGACATGATTGCAACGCTTTACGGTCAGGCTGCAGCGCCCCCGCCGGTTCAGACCGCAGGTCTGCCTTCGGGTTCGGAATTCCCGATCGGTACGACGACGAACTGCTTCAAAGCGGTTGACGTAGCGGGCAACACCTCTACGTGCTGCTTCACGGTGACGGTAAAAGACTACCCGAACCCTGTTCAGACGCTGGTTTGCAATGACCTGGTATACGTATCATTGGACAAAGACTGCACGGAAGCGCTGAATGCTGACCAGATCCTGGAAGGCGGCCCGTACAGTTGCTACAACAACTACATTGTACAGATAGACAAGACGCCTCCTTACGGCAACGGTCCGTGGGTACCAGCAGTACTGGGCCCGAGCGACGTTGGCAAGACATATGCGGTACAGGTAATTGACCCGAAAACGGGCAACAAATGCTGGGGCAACCTGAAAGTGGAAGACAAACTGGCTCCGGTACTGGTATGCAAAAACGCATCGGTACCCTGCAACTCTACTGCCAGCCCGACGGCATCGCCTGTAACATCGGATGCAGTATATCCGAAGAACTTTGCGATTGCAGATGCCACGACTTCCACGGTGACCTTCAGCGTTGCACCGGGCTCGGTTGTAAACGACATCAACGTTGTCTTCAAGACAAACCACACATGGGTAGGCGATATCAGCGCGAAGTTGAAATCTCCCTCCGGCACGGAGATCCAGTTGTTCAACCGCCCCGGCAACGGCAACTGCGCAGGTGACGGACTGGATGTGATCTTCGACGACGCAGCAACGAACACGGCACAACAATTTGTAAATACCTGCGGCAACAACCCTGCAATTGCAGGCACGTTCAAACCGGCTGATCCGCTTTCGACGTTCAACGGCCAGCCTACGGGCGGCACCTGGACCTTGACGGTACAAGACTTTGTAGGCGGCGATGCCGGTCCGAACAGTTTTGCTTCGCTGAACATCAATTCGACGACGACGCCTCCTGGCTTCCCGAACGGGTTGGTATATGGCGTAAACGTATTCCCCGGCAGCAATGGCACGGAGTTCATCGTACCTGCAGGTGTAGGTACGCCTGCTCTGGAGAACTGCTCCGACGTAACGCTGAATTACCAGGACCAGGAATTTGCGAAAGACTGCGCTTCGGGTCTGTCGAAGACGGTGAACCGGAAGTGGACGGCGAAAGACGCGAGCGGCAATACGAAGACCTGCATTCAGGTAATCAACTTCTTCCTGCCGTCGCTGAGCGACCTGACCTGGCCCCCGGACTATGACAACATAGACAACCCGGCACTGGCTTGCGGCGTTGCATACCCGACGCCGGATGCGATCGAGGCATCGGGCAAACAAGGCTACCCGCACGTATTCGGCGCCCCGGTAGGCTGCACGATCGGCTGGACATACTCTGACGCGAAGATCACGGTTTGCGACGGTACGTACAAAATTCTTCGTACGTGGACGGCGGTTGACTGGTGCTCCGGCACTTCCAACACGCACAGCCAGATCATCAAAGTACTTGACAACCAGGGTCCGAGCATTGCCTGCCCGGCGAACCTGACGGTATCAACCGATCCGTTCAACTGCTGCGCAACGGTAGACCTTCCGGATGTAATTATCAGCGACAACTGCTCGCGGATCAACAACATCAGCGGCATGGTTATCGCGATCGACCCGTCGACCTTCGACACGATCGGCATGTACCAGTTCGGCGGCAACCTCGTGAACTTCCCGGGCAACAACCTGTGGAATCCGGACACCCTTGCAGCCTTCGGCTACACGCCGTGCCTGCCCCAGGGCATCCACACGGTGATCTACCAGGCTGAAGACGACTGCGGCAACACGAGCACCTGCTCGTTCAAGATCAACGTACGCGACTTCATCCCGCCGGTAGCGGCTTGCGACCAGCACACGATCGTATCGATCGGCCTGGATGATCCGTTCGACTGCTACCAGCCGGCCAACGGCTGCGACGGCGCCGGTGTAACGTGGGTGAAAGCCATCACGTTCGACGACCACTCGTACGACAACTGCAACGGCATCAAATTTACGATCAAGCGTCTGCCGGATATGGTGACGAACTCGTACAGCGATTGCATCCAGAACCTGAACTCGATCAACGGACACCCGGACTGCCAGGACTTCTTCCCTGACTTCCCGAGCGAATTCGAGCGTGCGGTATCGGAAGGCGACTCGATCAAATTCTACTGCTGCGAAGTAGGTACCACACAAATGGTACAACTGACTGTATACCAACTGGATGCCTTCGGCAACCTGACGATCGGCCCTGACGGTTCACCGATCTCGAACTCTTGC
>JAKOVX010000035.1 GCA_029781855.1 Acidobacteriota bacterium
TTGGCGGCGGACACCCGCACCGAAACGTGCTGAGATTCTTTTCACGCTCGGCGAGATCCTACGTAAGAACAAGGACGAATTCACCCGCCAGATGACCCGCGAAATGGGCAAGGTGCTCAAGGAAGCCGGCGGCGACGTTCAGGAAGCGATCGACTGCACCTATTACACGGCCGGCGAAGGCCGCCGCTTGCACGGATTCACGACGCCGGCGGAAATGCCCAACAAATTTGCGATGTGCGTTCGCCAGCCGGTCGGGTTATGCGGGCTGATCACGCCGTTCAATTTTCCGATGGCGATCCCGTCGTGGAAGCTAATTCCGGCGCTGGTCTGCGGCAACACCGTCGTTATCAAATCGGGCGAGGACGTGCCGCTCTCGACCATCAATCTGGTCAAGTCGTGCGAGGAGGCCGGCATTCCAAAGGGCGTGGTAAATGTTGTGAACGGCTTTGGCGAGGCTGGTGCGGCCCTTGTCGACCACAGGGACGTACGGCTGATCTCGTTCACCGGTTCGACCTCGACCGGCCGTAAGATCGCCGAGGCGTGTGCCCGTGACAACAAGATCGTCAGTCTCGAGATGGGAGGCAAGAACGCCATCATCATCATGGACGACGCCGACATTGACAACGCCGTCGAGGGATCGCTGTGGGGAGCATTCGGCACGAGCGGACAACGCTGCACGGCTTCGTCGCGACTCATCGTCCACAAAAAGGTTTACAAGAAATTCTGCGAAAAGCTCGTCGAACGCGTAAAAAAACTTCGCGTCGGCGACGGCCTCGATCCCAAAACGGAAGTCGGCCCGGTCATTAACCAAAAGGCGTTGGACAAGATCCTCGGCTACATCGAGATCGGCAAGAACGAGGATAAGGCAACGCTTGCGTGCGGCGGCAGCCGGCTGACGAAAGGCGACTTCAAGAAGGGCTTCTTCATCGAGCCGACCGTGTTCACGGATGTAAAACCGGGAATGCGCATCGAACAGGAAGAGATCTTCGGCCCGGTGACGAGCGTCGTGCCGTTCTCAACGCTCGACGAAGCGATCGACATAGTCAACGGCGTCCAGTACGGACTCTCGTCCGCGATCTACACGCAGGATGTCAACCAGGCATTCCACGCGATGCAGGAGCTGTACACGGGCATTTGCTACGTCAATTCGGCGACGATCGGCGCCGAGGTGCATCTACCGTTCGGCGGCACCAAGGGCACCGGCAACGGCCACCGCGAAGCCGGAACGCAGGTCCTCGACATCTTCAGCGAGTGGAAAGCCCTGTACATCGACTACTCGGGCAAACTGCAAAAGGCGCAGATAGACCAGGTCGAGATCTAGAGAGGGTCAAGCGGCCTGTGTTCAGCGAAATGCGGCGATATCGATCCTTAGTCGAATTATTTTGATCGAGTGGGTCGCCGGGTGACGCACGCCTATGAATACGCCTCCGTTCTCGTCTTCGTAAATGAAGCGAACAGAGGAATCGGTCGTCTGTCCCCCGGATTGGCTGAGGATGGAATTTAATCGGGCCGAAATGTCGTACCAAGTCTCACCGCTGTCTTTGGAGTAAGCAAGAAATCCCCCTGTGATCCCAGATCCGGCGATCACGATCACGTTCGAAGCCTTGGACAGGAAATGGACACGTGAAATGCCGGGACCGCTAACCCCGACGCTTGAAAAGTTGAGAACAAGATGGAAACTAATTCCGAGGTCCGTGCTCTTTAGGAGACCACCAAAAACACCGGCATAAACGTCCGGCGTACCGGGATTTCTCTTGAGAAAGGCGGTTCCCATTAATTGAAAACCGGGCATCGACACTGGTCCCGGTCGGCGTTGCCAGCTAAGCAGGCCCGGACGCAGTAAACCCGCATTAATATACGCGGTTTCGAGACAATCCCCGCCGGTCAGCATCGTATTTTCTATAAGCTCAAATGAAAGGTATTGGCACCCTATTGTCGATTCAATATTGCCAAGAAGCGGCCGCCACGAAATTCCATTGTCGTTTGAAACCTGGAGGTTGTTGCCCCCTCCAGCGTTTAAAAAGATCAGGTCGTCCTTGAAGAGGGCGTTGTAGGAAGCTAGATACCGGCAGTAACCTTCGAAACACTCGGTCAGTCCGTTGTCTATCGGAACGAAGGACGCTCCATGGTCGTCGGACCTAAAGAAAGCATGATCGGTTGGAGGCCCAAGTACCTCGACGGTATCTTTCAATACATAAAGCGAGTTATTGTGGACATACACATTAAAGATAGTCTTGCTTTCAAAACCGATCAGTTGGAACGAGCTATTTTCCGATAACGGCAGAGAGGCTCTGAACAAGCCATCCGGGGTCGCGAGATATGCATAAAGATCGTCGGTCGCGAAAGCGGCCGCCCCCGATGTGTTAGCAGGATCGTAATCTTTATTGATGAATTCCTTTAAAAGGCCCGGCTTGGCTTTAGCCTTAATAGGTAAAATAACGGGCTGAATTGGCTGTGAATAAGCTACGGAAGCGAAAACAAAGTTCGCGATAAGGTACAACGAAGACAGTCCGAGACTGCGTGGAGTTAGGATCGATATTCTTGTTGGCATTTGGGATTTCGAATTATCGCTTAGAAAATGGATCAATTATATTTTCAGATAGACTATAGAACAAATCGAGTCGAGGCCAAAGAAAAATTTGATTGTCCGTAATGTAAGTCGTTGCATTTATTGCAGTTGTGTTTTGGTAGTCAAGAGACAGTCAAGATAGATTGGATAAGGATCATTTAGGATGCGATAAGATGGTGGCCTCGGCAAACAGCGTCCGAGGACGTTGCTTCGATTCGTCTCCATATTTTGAGCCCTCTTTTGTATGACCGTTCAGATCATCATCGTGTTGGCCGTACTGGTTCTCGCGGCAATGCTTTTCATTACCGAAAAGCTCCGCGTCGATCTCGTCGCGCTGATCGTGATGGCGATCTTGCTCGTAAGCGGTATCATCTCGCCTCAGCAGGGCATTGCGGGTTTCAGCAACACTGCGACGATAACGGTCGGAGCGATGTTCGTACTCGGTGCAGGGCTTTTCAAAACCGGTGCGGTCAATTTCCTGGGGGACCTTACCGGCAGCGTGTTCAAGCGCGGCTTTTGGGTCGGCATTATCTCGGTAATGTTGATCGTCGGCCTCCTGTCGGCGTTTATTAATAACACGCCCGTCATCGCGATCTTCTTGCCGATCCTTCTCGGCGTTTCCCGCGAAACCGGCATCAGCGCGTCAAAGATCCTGATGCCCGTTTCGTTCGCATCGATGTTTGGCGGCGTCTGCACGCTTATCGGGACATCGACCAACATCCTGGTCAGTTCGATCGCCGAGGAGAATGGCTTGCGTCCGTTTACGATGTTCGAGTTCGTTCCGCTCGGGCTGGCGATGTTCGTTGTCGGGTTAGTCTATTTGATCGTCGTCGGAATCCGGATGATCCCGGAACGACGTGGCGGTGAGGATCTTGTCGATGATTTCGCGCTTAGCGATTACTTAACCGAGGTCGTAATATTGCCCGATAGTTCGTCCGTCGACGAAGAGATCAGAAATGCTCCGCTTGTTCACGACCTCGACCTCGTTATTCTCAAGATCCAACGCGGTGAAGAGATCATTCAACTCCCGTCACCTGACGAGATCCTGCAGGCCGATGACGTACTGCTGATCCAGTGCGACCTCGAAAAGATCCGGTCACTCCAGGAGCGTGAAGGGGTATTGTTTCGGCCGCAAACCAGATGGGGCGACGAAAATGTCGTCCTCGACGACTTTCGCCTGCTCGAGGCCGTTATTGAACCAAATTCGAATCTGATCGCCGGTACGTTGCAAAGCACACAGTTTCGGGATCGCTTCGGGGCAAATGTACTCGCGATCCGGCACGGCGGGAGCGTCGTGTATCAGAATTTGTCCGAGACCGTGCTTCGCGGCGGCGACGTGCTGTTGATGGAGGTCGACCGCAATCGCATTCCCGCGATCCGCAGGAGCGGGGAATTTATCATTACGTCCGAGATGGAGACGACGGCGTTTCGCCGTAACAAGGCGATATTTGCCGTCGCGATCGTCGCCGGCGTGGTCATTACCGCAACGCTGAATCTGGCCCCGATCGTTGTCACTGCACTTGTCGGGTCGATCCTTATGGTGCTGTCGGGATGCATTTCGCTTGAGGAAGCCTATCAGGCGATCGAATGGAAGATCATATTTCTTTTGGCGGGCGTGCTCTCGCTCGGTGTCGCTCTCGAGCAATCCGGTGCCGCCACACTCATGTCATCGAAAATGCTCCGATATATCGGTGTTTTAGGCCCGGTCGCGCTCGTTTCGGCGTTTTACCTGATCACGTCTCTTTTGACCGAAACAATGTCAAACAATGCGACGGCTGCCCTGCTCGCACCGATCGCGATCGCGACCGCAAAAACGCTCGGCGTCGAACCGACACCATTCTTGATGGCGATCACGTTCGCGGCCTCGGCGAGCTTCATGACGCCAATTGGCTATCAGACGAACACGATGATCTATGGCCCCGGTCAGTACAAATTCCTTGATTTTGTGAAAGTCGGGGCTCCGCTCAACATTTTGTTCTGGGTAATGGCGACGCTCCTCATACCGGTAATCTGGCCTTTTTGATCACTCAAAGCGGTTGATTTTCAGCGATATTTTGGGATACATTCTCAAAAATCCGTGTCCTTAATTCTAATTAGCAATGACCATCGACGGCGCTCGTAAGATTCTAAAACATAGCTTTGGATATGATTCATTTCGGATGAATCAGGAGCCGGCGATCGAGGCGGTGCTGGCTAAAAAGGACTGTGTGGTACTGATGCCGACCGGCGGCGGAAAGTCCCTTTGCTATCAGATCCCGGCGATGATGCAGGACGGGTTGACGTTGGTCGTCTCGCCGCTGATCGCTCTGATGAAGGACCAGGTCGACGCACTGAAAAGCAACGGTGTTAACGCGGCGTTCTTGAATTCGACCCAGTCGGCCGCCGAGCAGGTCGAGGTTTTTCGCGACGTCCGGAGCGGGAAGTTAAAGCTCCTGTATGTCGCTCCCGAGCGGCTGCTGCAGAGCGGCGATCAGTTTCTCGATTTTCTTCGCGGTATCGACGTTTCGCTCTTCGCGATTGACGAGGCCCACTGCATCTCGAGCTGGGGGCACGATTTCCGGCCGGAATATCTTCGCCTCGCGGCTCTCAAGCAGCAATTTCCCCACGTTCCGTTGATCGCTCTGACGGCGACCGCTGACAAACTCGTCAGGAAGGACATAGTTGAACGTCTCAACATCCGCGATGCCGAACTGTTCATCTCGAGCTTTAACCGTCCGAACATCTTTTACGCGGTCGAACCAAAACGGAATTCCTACGGACAACTCCTCGATTATCTCGAAAAGCGAAAGGACGAGAGCGGCATCATTTACTGTCTGAGCCGCAGTTCGGTCGATTCGCTCGCCGCTGACCTGCGTGACGAGGGGTTTAGTGCCTTGTCCTATCACGCCGGACATGACAAACAGACCCGCGACAAACATCAGGAATCTTTCCTCAAGGACGAGACCAAGATCATCGTCGCGACAATTGCGTTCGGCATGGGCATCGACAAATCGAACGTTCGCTTTGTCGTCCACATGGACCTGCCGAAAAATGTTGAGAGCTATTATCAGGAGACCGGACGCGCGGGCCGCGATGGGCTGCCGAGCGACGCGCTGCTCTTTTTTAGCTGGGCAGACGTTATCAAACTCAAAGGATTTGCCGCGGTCGAAGGGAATGAAGCTCAGTCCGCCATCATGCTCAAGAAGCTCGACACGATGGGCAAGTTCGGCGAGCTTACAACTTGCCGGCGCCGTTTCCTGCTTAACTATTTTTCCGAAGAGTCGACCGTCGATTGCGGCAATTGCGATAATTGTACGACGATCGTCGAACGGTTTGACGGAACCGTCATTGCCCAAAAGGCCTTGAGTGCCGTTTACCGGACCGATCAGCGTTTCGGGCTGAGCTATCTGATCGATTTTTTGCGCGGATCGGAGTCAAAAAAGATCCGCGACGAGCACAAGAACATCAAGACTTACGGCGTCGGTGCCGACATATCGAAAGAAGATTGGTTCACGTATTTCAAAGACCTGATCGCCCAGGGTTTTCTCGCCCAAACCCAAGGCGAATACCCAACGCTCATCCTGACCGAAACAAGCTTCGACGTGCTGTCAGGCAAAAATCCGGTCCGGCTGGTAAAGACAAAAGCAAAAGATGAGAAAGCCATTCGCCCGGCCGACAGATCGTCGTTGCCTTATGAAAAGGGACTTTTCGACGAGCTGCGGCGTCTGCGGTCGGAGTTTGCGAGCCACGAAAACGTGCCGCCGTACGTCGTTTTTTCGGACGTGACGCTGGTCGAGATGTCGACATACTTGCCGCAAAACGACTGGGAAATGCGAAAGATCTCAGGTGTCGGCGACCTCAAATTTGATAAATATGGTGCCGATTTTCTTGCCGAGATCAAAAGATATTGCCTCGCGAACGGCCTGACGTCGCGATCGGATCTGAGGCCAACCAGACGCGAACCACGGAAACGTACCAAACGCGGTTTCTCCGGCAAGGACACATACCACATCTCGCTCGACATGTTTCGCGATGGCAAGTCGATACCGGCGATCGCGAAGGAACGCAACCTCGGCGTCAGCACGATCGAAAATCACCTCGCTCGCTTCATTGCAACCGGCGAGGTCAGCCTTGAGCAGTTCGTTTCGATCGAAAAGGTCGAACCGATCCGGACCGCGATCCTGAAATTCAGCGAAAGCAACGCGTTGTCGCCGATCAAGCAATATCTCGGCGAAAACTATAGTTACGGCGAGATCCGGGCAGTGATGGCGTCGATGAATCGATAGCAAAAAATCGCGGCTGATTTTTATTATTTGAAAGAAACAACGTAAGATTATCACTACATAGATTTTAGTTATCGGTATTTTATTTTTTGGAGAGAACATTTATGAAGATCGGATTACCGAAAGAGATAAAGGACAACGAATACCGCGTCGGTCTGACGCCGGCGGGCGTTCAGGCATTGGCTCACGCGGGGCACGAGGTTTACGTGCAAAAATCGGCAGGCGAAGGCTCGGGTTTTAGGGACGAACAGTATGTTAAAGCAGGCGGCCGTCTGCTCGATACGGCGGACGAGGTTTGGTCGACCGGCGATATGATCGTGAAGGTCAAAGAGCCGGTGGCACCCGAATATCCGCGGATGCGTGAGAATCAGCTGCTTTTCACGTATTTGCATCTCGCACCCGAACTGGAACTGACCCGTCAGATGCTCGACCGCAAGGTCACCGGCGTAGCCTACGAGACCATCACGAGCGGCCGGCGTTTGCCGCTGCTCATCCCGATGTCCGAGGTTGCGGGCCGAATGTCGGTGCAGGTCGGAGCGACTTATCTTGAGAAGATGAATGGCGGCCGCGGCATCCTGCTCGGCGGCGTTCCAGGAGTTCCGGCAGCAAATGTCGTGATCATCGGCGGCGGTATCGTCGGTACCGAAGCCGCAAAGATGGCTGTCGGCCTCGGCGCCCACGTCACGATCATCGATCGAGATCTCGACCGTCTTCGTCAGCTCGACGATATTTTCCTGTCTAAAGTTCAAACGCTCGCTTCGTCGCGTTACGCGATCGAAGAGGCAATTTCGCACGCCGATCTCGTCATCGGTGCGGTCCTCGTGGTCGGTGCCGCAGCTCCAAAGCTCGTCACCCGCGATATGCTGCACCTCGTTCCGCAGGGTGCGGTGCTTGTCGACGTTGCTGTCGATCAGGGCGGCTGCTTCGAGACAACCCACGCCACGACGCATTCGAACCCGACCTATTACGAAGAAGGCGTTCTGCACTATTGCGTGGCGAACATGCCCGGAGCCGTTCCGCGGACTTCGACTTTCGCATTGACGAACGCCACGCTGCCGTACGCCCTCGCTTTGGCGAACAAGGGCTTTGAACGGGCGATCAGCGAAGATCCGGGCCTTGCCGAAGGTGTCAACACGTTCGCCGGCAAACTCACCTACGAAGCTGTCGCGACGTCACAGGGCCTCGAATACACACCGCTCGACAGCCTGCTCGACCTCAAGTCAGCATCAGCTGGTTAGCTTTCGGTAGTTTTTGAACACGGATCGGGCGGATCAGGCAGATTTAAGCGGATAAGAAGATTATATGAATTCTTATCCGTCTTGATCCGCCCGATCCGCCCGATCCGCGTTGGAATATTTGGTAAGTTATTTGCCAACCACAAGCCGAGGAACATACACTAAGTAGTTTCGCTATGTACGAATTTGCAGTCACACCAGCCATCACGCAGCTTCGCCGTCCGGGCGTGATCATCACCGAGGTCGAGCCCGAGAGCCTTGGCGAGGAGCTTGAGCTTGCCCCGAATGACCGCATCGTGCGGGTCAACGGGCGGCCGGTGCGTGACTATCTGGATTTTCGATTTCAGACGGCGGGCGAGACCGAGCTCACGTTCCAAGTAAAAAAGCCGAACGGCGAGACGCTCGATATCGAGTTTGATCGCGACGAGGACGAAGATTTTGGCCTCGGGTTTGAGCAGATCGTTCCGCGTCAGTGTGCGAACGAGTGCATCTTCTGTTTCTGCAAGGGAAATCCAGAGGACGCGAGGCCGTCGCTTTTTGTCCGAGACGAGGACATCCGGCTTTCGTTCCTTTACGGCAACTACACAACGCTTTCCTCGATCACCGAGGACGAGATGAAACGCATCATCGAGCAGCGTCTCTCACCGCAGTATGTTTCGGTGCACGCGACCGATCTCAAAACGCGTGCGTACCTGCTCGGCGTCGACGAATCGCGTGCCGACATCTCCGACAAACTGGAACGCCTGCTCGCCGCTGATATTGAACTTCATGCCCAGGTCGTGCTCTGCCCGGAGATAAACGACGGTGCGATCCTCGAAAAGACGCTCCGTGACCTCGCGGCTCATTACCCGAAGGTCGTCTCAACCGCCATTGTGCCGGTCGCACTCACGCGCTACAACACCGACGAACGCCTGACCCGCGTCACGCCTGAATTCTGCCGCCGGACGATCAGGCAAGTTGAAAAACTGCAGAAAGAGTTTCGTAAGAAGCTCGGTGTGACGTTTGCCTTTATGGGCGACGAGATCTATCTCAAGGCCGGAGCCGAGATCCCTTCGCGGCGTCACTACGGCAATTATCCGCAGATCGAAGACGGTGTTGGGATGATCCGGTCGTTCCTGAATGCGTTCGAGAAGTTCCTGTCAGAACCGCCTGCGGTAGCGGGTGGTTTGACCCGGCAGTTAGGTAATTCCGATCCACGTACGCATCCCGTTGCTCACAAACCCGACAATCAGCCGTCCGCCAACGGCCAGCGGACAACCGGAAACGGCACCTTTCTGACCGGCGAAATGTTCGCTCCGATCCTGCGTTCGCAGATCGATAAATATAACGCTTTGACCGGCTCACGGCACGCTGTGCTCGCCGTGCCGAACACCTATTTTGGTGGCGATGTCTCGGTTGCGGGCCTGCTGACGGGCAAGGATTTTCTCGCCGTCCGCGACCTGATCGATGGCGATTTCGCCGTCATCCCAAAGATCACCATCAAATCCGACGAACCGATCTTCCTCGACGGAATGTCGTATGACGAACTAAAACGGCAGTTTCCCGTTCCGGTTTACGATGTTGATATCGACGGTTTGATCGACATGCTCCAGAAATAGGCGTCACTCTCCAAACTTTCGTTTGTCGAGAATTTGATCCATTTCAAACGCGGATCAGACGGATCGAGCGGATAAAACGGATCCAATTATGAATCTGTTATTATCTGCTAAATCCGCCCTATCCGCGTTCCAGATCGGTTCGAATTAGGAGACGGCCGAACCCGATGACCGCGTTAGTTTCGATTGAAGTTATAGACGATCACGCCCGTTACCTTGACCGGCACCTTCGAAAGATAAGTTGGCGAGAAACGTGCGGTCCGAGCGGCCTGTTCGGCAGCGTTTCTGAGCAGCGGATGGCCGTTGGAGGCATTTGCCGAGATGACCCTGCCGCTCTCGTCGATCAACACCTGCACTGTAACCGAACCCTGCACATTTAACGCGATCGCGGCGGGCGGATAGGGCGGCTTCGGCAGGTACTTGGCGATGCTGTTGACAACGCCAATTGACCTAATTGGTTGTTTTTTCGGCGGTTCCTTGATGTCCGGCGGATCGCCGATCGGGTCCTTTTCAATGACCTTTGGCGTTCCGGCGACGAGTCCGGTAGTAGCAACCGGCCCGGTTCCGTTCGTGTTTCTTCCGGAACCACTCGGGTTCTCGTTCCTCGGGCCGAGCACAAAATTGCTCAGCGGACGTACCATCGTCGTGTTTTGTGCGGTCGAAATGCCCTTCGGAACGATCGGCTCGTCCGTTCGTGCCATATTATCGGTTCGCATCGGTAAGTCGCTCCTGCTTGCCGACGGCGCCGACGCGAGAGTTTGCTGTTTCGGCGGTTCAGGTGCGGGTGCGGCCATCTCGACCGGGGCAACCAGTGCCTCGAGTTCGAAGCTGCCGCTGCCGAGCGAGTAGTCCGACGCGTAGATGCTGATGACCACGGCCGTCAAAAACAAAATACCCACAATGGCGGTCGACACCATGAAATAATTACGCCTATTCTTGAAATCAGCGCCCGCGGGTTCAGATTCGATCAATCTATCAAACATTTTCTTGTCCTCCTCCAGCGGCGGTGCCATCCGCTGATAGGTTAGACACCGGTCGGAGAGATTTGTTCCCAGAGCGGCCCCAAAGTGGACAAATTCAATTTCGAGTCAGGCGTTGAGCAGCGGATTGTACATCATGATCGCGTGGTTCTCGGTGACGAGTTCCTCTGACGTCATTCCGTCGACGAGGCTCGTCTGCCGACGCCAGATGCGGTTATGGCGAGTGTAGCGGCCCCACGGCTGCATTTTCATCAGGTGGTCGGTCTCAAATACCTCATAATCGAATTCCCGCGGCCTGTCGCAGCGGATCTCTCCATTCAGGTATTCGTCGTCGAGCCAGAGATCGATCTGAAATGTGTCCTGCGTGTCGTTGCGAAGCTGCAGGTCGATGTAGTTGTATGCGAGCGTCGCACCGCACGCGAATGGTATCTTGCGGTTGATGTCGGGAAACACGTCAAATCCATGACGGTAGCGTTCCGTCACCGTCAGCGGCGAATGCAGTGCCATCCAGTAAAGCAAATTCCCAAGTTGGCAAAGCCCGCCGCCGATGCCTTTCTCAATGCGGCCGTTGTGCAGTACGAGCCCCTCCAGGAAACCCCTCGCAGCCGTCGGCCTTCCGACCATCCTCCAGATCGAGAACGTCTCGCCAGGGCGGATCACGACGCCGCTGATCGGTGCGATCGCCAGCCGCAGATTCGTGATTTTGTTGTGCTGCAAGTACATCTCCACGTCGCGAAGCGGCCGCAGCATCATCGTTCGGTGCGTGAAGATCGAGTGTTCGAGACGCGTTCCGTTATCCTGCCGGGCAAACGTGCTTGACCGCCGAAGCCATTCGAGACGCCGCTTTGCGACGTAGTACTCGCGGCCCACAAGGCTGCGTAAATAGCTACGCTTGTTTGGTTTAGCGACGATTTGAGAGTTCATTTGAGAGCTAATGCAGTTACGCGAATGCAGATTTTAACATATGAACGCCTTGCTGCAGACCGTGTTCTTGCGTATCAGGCGTTCTTCACCTGAATGATCTCGGCCGCGATCGAGACGGCGATCTCCTCGGGAGTATGGCTGTTGATCGGCAGGCCGATCGGCGTGTGTATTTTGGAAAGGGCATCGGCAGGGAAGCCGTCTTTTTCGAGAGCTATGAGCAGCGTTTTCATCTTTGCACGGCTGCCGAGGACGCCGAAATATTCGAATTCCCGACCTACAAGTTGGCGAATGACGACATCGTCAAACTTATACCCAAGCGTCATCACAACGATATACGTATCTTCACCGCCGGCAATGTGCTCGCTGATGTTTTCGTAGCTGTCGATGATCGTGATCTCGTCGGCGAAACCGTTCTTTTCGATCGTGTTCAGTTCCGGCCGGTCGTCGAAGATCGACACGCGAAAATCGAGCTTCGCTGCGATCTCACTCAATGCGAGAGCACAATGCCCGCCGCCGACGATGATGAGTTCGTGCTTGTGGCCGATCTTTTCCCGATATACAAATTCATCGTCGCTCGTCATTGAAAAATGAAACGGTGAGGTTTCTTTCGTGTTCTCAATAATTCGAAATCCCGAATTTGAGATCTCAAATGCTGCAGAACTTCGTTGCTCGAGACGATTGATGATGTTGCGAACGGGATCGAGATCGTTTGGATCAAGCTGCTTGAGGATCACCGTCTGTCGTCCCGAACAGATCATTCCGGAGGGGTGTTCGGCTTTTTTGCGGTGCTCTTGTTCGATCAATATCGGCGATAAACCACCTGCTACCGCAGGTGGTTCTGACAAGATCGCTCGACTCTGCTCGACGAGATTTACCTCCATCAAGCCGCCGCCGATGCTGCCGACAAGTTCGCCGTCTGATCCGACCGCCATCTTGTAACCCGCTCGTCCGGGGCTGCTGCCTGAACTTTCGCCAACGACGAGGAGCATCACCGCCTTGCGTTTTTCAAGACGTGACGCGATGAATTGCCAGATTTCGAGTTCGTTGGGCATGACTGGGGTTTTTAACAAATAATCGACTTATAGTATTCGTATGAATCCATTTCCTTGAAGTTAGTCTTTGAGACGGACACAATTTCTTCCCGGAAAAGATCGACGAGATTGACCGGAACTGTGACGTCGATACGACCGACAAGTTGGGTTTCATCATCATTCCAGTTAACGTAAAATCTTACATAGATTGAAAGTTCTTCCGAATAGATCCCTACAAAGACGTTGAAATCGCCCTGCATTGACTCCAATAACGACTTTGGAGTACGAACGATGGCGAAGAGATCATTGATCGAAAGAGGCTTTCGATAGAAGTGCAAGCCATCGTGTTCCCACCAGTCATCGTATCTTTTGAGCTTGGCGTTGGGAGAGCGAGCCTGAATAAAAGCTGCTATGTTACCCAGAACTGTAGACAGATTTGCCGCTTCGATCTCATTAGGGCTAATAAACGTAATGCCGCGTGGGATTTGAAAATCCGACATAACTCCAATGGAACAACGATCTATGATCGGTAAAGACTCATCAACACCTTCTCCGGCGTGAACGGCAGGTCGAATGCTGGCGAGCAATCCGTGTAAGACATGACGGCGTTACGGATCGCGAAATACGCTCCGATGCCGTACATCAGCGGCGGTTCGCCGACGGCTTTTGAATTGAAAATGGCGAGATTTTCTCGCGTCGTTTCGAGCGGCAGGACGGCGATCTCTTTCGGCACCGAATAGATGTCCGGCACCTTGTAGGTCGAGAGCGCGTTCGAACGAAGCTTGCCGTTTTCGTCGTAAACGACCTCTTCCATCGTCATCCAGCCGATGCCCTGCACGATGCCGCCTTCGATCTGGCCGAGGTCGACGGCAGTGTTCATCGAAGTGCCAAAATCGTGACAGCACAGCACGTAATCAACCTCGTAACGCCCGCGAAGGCAATCGACCGTCACGCCGACGATCGCCGTCCCGTAAACGTGATAAGCGAAAGGATGCCCTTTCGCAGTCGACCAGTCAAAGCCTATGCCCGGCGTCGCGTAATGCGAGTGTTCGCTTAGGTTTACACGCTGAAGATGGGCGTCCATCACGAGCGTCTGCCAGTCAAGCGAGGTCTTTTCGCCGTTTCGGTGGACGTATCCGTCCTGCAGCGAAAGTTCGTCAACGCTCGCCGCCTCGACGAGCGGCAAGGCGACCTCGAGCAGGCGTTTTCGTATCGTCTCGCAGGCGATCTGCGTCGCTTTTCCGTTCAGGTCGGCGGCGGCTGACGCGGCGGTCGGTGATGTGTTGGCGATCCGCAAAGTATTGGTCGTATGGACCTTGACCTGCCCGATATCGAGGCCGAACATCTTCGCCGCGACCTGGGCCATCTTGGTGTTCACGCCCTGGCCCATTTCGACGGCCCCGGTCGAGACGGCGACCGAGCCGTCCGTGTAAACGTGCACCAGCGAACGCGCCTGGTTCATCGGCGTTTTGGTAAACGAAATGCCGAAGCACACCGGCATCGTTGCCACGCCCTTCCTGAAATATTTCGACGACGCGTTGAAATCATCCGCCTCCTGCTGCAATGCCGCGAGATCGTATTTCGCGTCGGCCTGCGTCCAGCTGGTGACGGCGTCGCTCTCGGCGATCTGTCCGTACGGAAATTCGTCACCGTCCTCGAGCAGGTTCCGGCGTTGAATTTCGGCCGCTTTGACCCCGAGCTTTTCAGCGGCGTGGGCGATCGCCGATTCGATCACGAACATTCCCTGCGGCCCGCCAAATCCGCGAAAAGCCGTATTCGGCGGCAGATTTGTCCGGCAGCAATAGGCGGTCGCCGTGACATTCGGCACGAAATAAGAATTTGTGCAGTGAAAGAGCGTGCGTTCGAGAACCGGCGGCGAGAGGTCGCAGGACGCACCCGCGTTTTGATAGAACGTCACCTCGTACGCGACGATCTTCGTGTCCCGGTCGAGCCCGATCCTGTAGTCGGCCGAATACGGATGCCGTTTTCCGGTCATCCGCATATCTTCCATTCGATGAAGTGCGTATTTCACCGGACGCCCGGTCAACTGTGTCGCGACGGCTACGATCCCGGCCCATGCGTTCGCCTGATCCTCTTTTCCGCCAAATCCGCCGCCCAATCGCTGCACATCGACCTCGACTTGATGCATCGCCATGCCCGTAACGCGGCAAACGGCACGCTGGACGGCAGTCGGCCCCTGCGTTGACGAATACACCTTCAAACCACCGTTCTCGGTCGGCACGGCGTATGCACCCTGCGTCTCGATGTAGAGATGTTCCTGGCCGTTAATTTCGACCTTACCCTCAAAGACATGTTCACACCCCGCAAATGCCGCCGCCGTATCGCCCATCACGAATTTCTTCGGCGGAACGATCAGATCGCCATTTGCCGCGGCGACCCGTGGATCGGTGACCGGCGTTAGTTCGTCGATCTCGACCGTTATCTTCTTCGCGGCTTTTCGGGCAAGCTCTTCGCTCTCCGCGACGACGATCGCGATCGGCATTCCCTGAAAATGCACCTCGCCATCCGCCAGCAAAGGCTCATCCGGCACAATACCGCCGATCTGGTTCTCGCCGATCAGGTCCTTCGCAGTGATAACGCGAACAACGCCCTCGCTCTTTTCCGCTTCGCTCGTGTCGATGCTCTTCAGTTTTCCGTGAGCCACCGGCGAATCAAAAACACACGCGTACAGCGTCCCGCGAACCACCGGAACGTCGTCCAGATAAACGCTCTCGCCGCGAACGTGTGATGTTGAATCGATGTTCTTCATCTAGGTATCGCTTCGATCGGTAAATAACAGAAATCCGCCGACACGGCCGGAAATGTCGATTGTTACCGAACCATTGCCAACGAAATCTATCACATATGGTCCGCGGATCGTCATAACGTCGGCTTGATCCTCTAGCAAAAAATTGATTGAAATTGTTAGGAAGTGTCGTCCCGGAACCGCTGAAAACTTCCATTTCTCGACGGTCCTCTCCGCCATTTGCCTAAGTAGCGGATGTCCGGATATAGCCTTAGCCTCATTGACCCTGCCCGTGGAATCAACCTCGGCAGCGAGTTGCACAGTTCCGGTTGCAATGATGGCCTTGGCGGCGGCAGGATATGTCGGAGCCACATACTCCAAAACCGAAGGAAAAGAAGCCTGAGCCAAAACGCTTGAACCGCTGAACATCGCAGCGTTAACAGAGAAAAAAATCGCGAGTAGCAAAGAGCGTTTCATGTTGAGATACCTCCAAACAACTCCACAAAATGAGCCCTGAAAAGCTGTCTCAGCAGCAGCCGTTTGTATTGTTCCGTCCCGAGCACGTGTGAATATGAGTCGATGTTTTTCACTTAAATGTCGATCCTTGGGTAGACCGTTATCTCGGTTTCAAGGGTGTAGGGTTTCTTGAACTTATACTTAAAGGTTGCCTTCCGATAGTTGTTCTTGAAATCCTTATTTTCCTTAATGATATAGACGAAAATAAGTTTCACTTGCCGAGCGTTCGTATCGCTCTTCGAGAACTTCCATCGACATGCTGCATCTTCGGACGGCTTTTTCAAAAAGCCGTGTCCGCTTTCAGCCGCGGTCGAGATGACATTCCCTTGCGCGTCTATTTGTACATCAACTACAACGTTACCCCGGGCCCAAACCGCAGTGGCGTAATTCGGGTAATTCGGGTTTTCATATTTTACGACCTTCGGGCCTTTCTGAGCGGCAATGGGCGTCGTTACCAAACAGAGAAGACCGAGAAGTAAATAGAATTTGCTCATAACTGATGAAAAATCTCCACAAAATGAGCCCTGAAAAGCTGTCTCAGCAGCAGCCGTTTGTATTGGTCCGTTCCGCGTACGTCGGAGATCGGCGAGATCTCGGACTGCATTATTTCGTTAGCGGCAGCGATGGTTTCGGCGTTGACCGTTTTGCCGGCGAGGAACTCTGACGTCTGTCGCAGATAAAGCGGTATCGGTGCTACGCCGCCGGCGGCGACGTGGGCGGCGATGATCGTGTGTTCGACGGCGAGAGAACCACCCCGTCCGCCCGGAGCGGCGTCCACCCCTCCTTCGTAAGGAGGAGAGCTTAATGCCGGAGGTATCCAGTCTTCGCCGGGCGTCGAGCGGATCGTCAGCGAGATCGCCGTATTGACGCTCGCGATGTCGAGATAGGTCCGTTTGCAGACCTTTTCGAAGTTGAAACGGTGGTCGCCCGCCGGTTTGCGGAAACGGATCGACGTGATGATCTCGTCGGGTTGTTTTGCTAGCTGCTTGTAGCCGAGGTAGAGGTCGCGAAGTTTCATATCGCGGAAAGAGAGAACCACCCCGTCAGCCGAAGCGGCTGCCACCCCTCCTTCGTAAGGAGGGGTGCTTAGCGTGATCTCTGCATCCAAGGCCAGGAACCACACGGTCATATCACCGATCGGCGAGGCGTTGACGAAATTGCCGGCTAGCGTCGCCATGTTGCGGATCGGCGTCGACGAAACGAGCTTCAGGTGTTTGTAGAGGTCCGGGAAGATGGCGTTCATCACCGGCGATTCGAGCAGGTCGGTGACGGTGACCGACGCCCCGATCTCGACGTATTCGCCCGCGTCGCGGATCGTACGTAGCTCGTCGTCGTAGAAAAGGTGCGTCGCTTCCGACTCGGACATCGCGTCGTGCCGCTGAACGTAAAGGTCCGTGCCGCCGCCGACGAAAAGTGAGCTGTAAGCAGTAAGCGGTGAGCAGTCCGAACCACGTAACTGCCGGAGCCGATCCTGAATTGTGGCAAAATATTCCGGTACATACTGCTCACTGCTCACGGCTACCTGCTCACTCAACCGAACGGCGGCGCGTTCGATCGACTTGTATCCTGTGCAGCGGCAGATGTTGCCGTCGATGGCGGAGATCGCCATTTCGGCTGAATTGGCGGAACCGTCAACGCAAAATCCCGTCAGCGACATAACAAAACCGACCGTACAAAATCCGCATTGCGTTCCGCTTTCGTCGACCATCGCCTGCTGGACCGGCGTCAATTCACGGTTCGCGGGGTTGATGCCTTCGATCGTGACGATGTGTTTGCCGGCCGCGTTCGCCAACGGCATCAGGCACGAAGTCATAGTTCGGTATCTGACCTCATCATCGATGAGCTCGCCGACGAGCACCGTACATGCGCCGCAATCGCCCTCGCGGCAGCCGATCTTGGTGCCTTTCAGGTCCTTGTGATACCGCACAAAATCGAGCACCGTCGAGCCCGCCAGCTGATCGGTCGAGATATCGGTGTCGTTGAGGATGAACTTGAGCATGTATTTCAGGCGAAAAGCCTCGCCTCATCCGATCTTGGCTGGTCCAGGTAGGCCTGGCGAAGTTGTGTTATTTCGTTTGCCCAGACAGCAGCTTCATCGACGATGAAGCTTTCTTCGGGATGATCCGACAGCTTCAGATTCAACCTGTTCCGGAAAATGCCAAAGCTTTTTGCGGCACGTGCGTCTTCGATCTCGTAGATCGGGATCGCGACTTCGTGAGGCCTATTCCTTTTCGTATCTCCGACAAAATGTAAGTACTTGTCGGTAAGGTACATAGAGCCGGCAGATCCGAGCCATTTTGTTGAGTGAGTTGCAATATCCCCTAGAACTGTTTCCTCATCGGTAAATACACGTGGATTCCTGCGAAACTCATTTGTCCTGTACCTTGAATAAAATGCCATTGCCAAACCGAACAGTGTGCCCCAGATGATCCCGCGTATGACCCCAACGAGTGCACCCGACTCAAAGATAAAAAATACACTCATGATCAACCCGTAAGGGATGCCGGCTTGCAGAAATGTCCTGATGAACGATCTCATTCATGCACCTAAAACTTCCGGATCAACACCACGCCCGCGGTGATCAGCAATATGCCGGCGATGCGGGCGAGGCTGACCTCTTTGACCGGCACGCCGAGCAGGCCGAAATGGTCAATTACCAATGTAACTAGCATCTGTCCGGCGATGATCAGGCTAAATGTCATCGCTACGCCGAGCCGCGGCACGAGCACGACCGCCGCCGTGACGAAAAACGCCCCGAGCAAGCCTCCGATCCACACGATCGGCGGAGCCTCTTTGGCGGAAATGATATTCCCAAGCGGTGTTCCCGACGCCACGACGTAGATGAGCAAGGCGACCGTTCCGACGACGAACGAGATGAAC
>JAKOVX010000049.1 GCA_029781855.1 Acidobacteriota bacterium
CGTTCGACAAGGAACCGTGTGAAGCGCTTTGAGAACCAAAACAAAAGCAGCGTCAGCACCAAGAGGTAGAGCAAGGTCTCGGGCGTGACGCTGACGGACCCGAATGAGACCAGTTTGTAATCTCGCAGTGATTGGAGCGCTTGCCAGAATTCCGTTGCAGTTTCTTCTTGGTACATGTGTTCTCTGTCTTTCTTTGACCCGCTTTTAGGATGCTTCGAATGTCAGAGCGAAGGGGAGTTCGCGCGATCGTTGCGAACCGACAATCATTGGGGGTCCGTACGGATCCGGTTCAAATTCGAATTATTGTTCGGTACTAGTTTAGCACTTCAGGTAGGCAGTAGACGGTAGGCGGTAGACGGTAGGCAGGAGGCGGACGGCAGGCAGGAGGCGGTAGACGGTAGGCGGTAGGCAGGAGGCGGTAGACGGTAGGCAGTAGACAGGAGGCGGTAGACGGTAGGCAGTAGGTGGCAGACAAACCAATACTTGATCGCCGATCGCAAACAGCAAATCGAAACCTACCGCCTACGGTCTACTGCCTACCGTCTACTTTCTACCGTCTACGGTCTACCTTCGATCGCAAATTGCAAATCGAAAATCGCAAATCAGCTGCCTACTGCCTACAGCCTACTGTCTACCGTCTACTCTCTATTCGAGCACGTAAATTCCCTTGCCGGAACAGATCTCCTTGAGGACCTTCGGCCAAACCGTCACCGATACCTCGCCGAGATGCGCTTTCTTGAGCAGCGACATCACCGTGCGTGATTGGCCGATCCCGCCGCCGATGCTCAGCGGCAGTTCGTTCCTGACGACCATCTGATGGTACGGAAGCTTCAGGAAATCGGTCTGGTTCGTCATTTCGAGCTGCTGCAGCAGCGTCTCGGAGTTGACGCGGACACCCATCGAGCTCAGCTCGTGACGCCGTTTCGTGACCGGATTCCAAACCAGAATGTCGCCGTTCAGACCGTGCATCGGACGTCCGTCCTTCGACATCGTCGGCGTTACCCAGTCGTCGTAATCGGCGGCACGCAGCTCATGCGGATAGCCGTCGGCGAGCGTCCAACCGATGCCGTAGATGAAGACGGCCGGATACTCCTGCAGGATCGCCGTTTCGCGCTGTTTGCGCGGCAGATCGGGATATTTTTCGAGAATGTCCTCGGCGTGGATGAATGTCAGCTCGTCGGGGAGGTTCGGGTATTTCGTCTTCAGATTCGGGAAAAGATCCTGAGCGTAAAGTTCCGCATTTTTGATGACCTTCCAGATCTTCTTGACGGTGTCGGTCAAATAATCGAGGTTGCGGTCCTCGGCGGCGATCGCCTTTTCCCAGTCCCACTGGTCGACGTACGCGCTGTGATCGTGATCGAGAAAATAGTCCTTGCGGACGGCGCGCATGTCGGTCACAAGGCCCTCGCCGATGTCCATGCCGAACTGGCGAAGCGCGACCCTCTTCCATTTCGTCGCGGCCTGCACGACCTGCGCTTCGATCGGGTTCAGCTCGTTGTCGTTCTTGATATGAAACTGAACCGGTGTCCGCGATCCGTCGCGGTCGAGATAGTCGTTGACGCCGCTTTCGACGTCGACGATCAACGGCACTTCGACGCGGATCAGGTTTAGCGCGTCGCAAAGTCCGTCCTCGATGAATCTCTTGACGACGGTGATCGCCTTCTGCGTCTCTTTCGGGTCGAGCAACGACTCATAATCGTCGGGCAGCACGCGCTCGATCTCGGTGTAATTTCCGATTCCCGGACCCGCAAGATCCGCCTTTTTGTCCATTTTTGCAAACATCAAATGAATCCTCCTATCTGGATTAATGCGCCAGGGCAATTGAATTAATTGCGAAGGTTCATCTGACATTTTATCCCTCCGAATCCAGCCCGAATGTGACCGGAATTACAAATGAACAAAGGTTTTTGGGATCGGCCTTTTTTGGAAGGGGAGAATTGCCGAAAGGGCGAATGGGCGACGGCAGACGTCGGCGGAAAGGTCGGAACGGTTCTTGCCCGCAACCAAAAATCCGCCCATAATTCTCAAATGTCTTCAAACGAATCAAACGCCGTGACGACCGAGTCAGGCCTGACGTACATCATCACCAATGCCGGCGACGGCGCCGAAGTTAAGGCCGGAAACGAAGTCGTGGTCAACTACACCGGACTTCTCACGAACGGCCTGCTGTTCGACAGCTCGCTCGTCCGCAACGAACCGTTCTCGTTCCCGGTAGGGCTCGGAATGGTCATCAAGGGCTGGGACGAGGGCTTGCAGAAACTTCGCGTCGGCGACCACGCGACGCTCATCATCCCGCCCTCGATCGGTTACGGATCGGCCGGTGCCGGCGGCGTCATCCCTCCCGATGCGACGCTGATCTTCATCATCGAAGTCCTCGACGTCAAGTGATTCTGAAACTCGCCCGGAACCCGAACCGTACGCTTCACTGATCAAGAAATACTGCTCCGGGAGGACAACGAACAGTGAGGATTTTGACGGCGATCACGTTGCTTGTGCTGCTTGCTTTTTCGTCGTGCGCGCAAAAGCCGAAGGGACTTTCGGAGAACGACACGTTCTCGACAACGAGTCTTTCAAAGAATGACAAACCGGTAAGCTTCAAGATCGAGACCGTCGCGACGGGGCTTGAGGTGC
>JAKOVX010000051.1 GCA_029781855.1 Acidobacteriota bacterium
CCCGCAGTTCTACTTCAGAACAACGGACGTAACGGGTGTCGCACACCTTCCGGCCGGGGTCGAGATGGTGATGCCGGGCGACAACATCCAGATGGAGATCGAGCTGATCGCTCCGATCGCCATGGAGAAAGGACTCCGCTTCGCTATCCGCGAAGGCGGCCGCACAGTCGGTGCCGGTACCGTGTCGGAGATCGTGGAATAGCAATATGTTAAACGAAAAGATTCGCATCAAGTTAAAGGCTTACGATCACCGCGTGCTGGACCAGTCCACCGCCGAGATCGTTGAGACAGCGAAAAGGACAGGGGCTCGGATCGCAGGTCCGATCCCCCTACCGACCATCAAGAATAAATGGACGGTCCTCAGGTCGCCCCACGTCGACAAGAAGTCGCGTGAGCAGTTCGAGATCAGAACCCACAAGCGTTTGATGGACATTCTCGATCCGACTGCGGAAACGGTTGATGCGTTGATGAAGCTGGATCTGCCGGCCGGTGTCGATGTCGAGATCAAGGCGTTTGGCAAGAACTAGTTGACTGAGTTTATTGAGTTTGCCGAGTTGTGAGTCTTTTGACTCGGAAAACTCGCGGAACGCTGCAAACTCGCGGAACTTAAAAGTTATGATTAGCGGAATAATTGGCAGAAAACTTGGGATGACGCAGCTCTTTGCTGAGGACGGAACGGTAACACCGGTGACCGTCATCAAGGCCGGGCCCTGCGTTGTTGTCCAAACGAAAAGTGCGGCGGGAGCAGACGGATATAATGCCGTTCAACTGGGATTGGTCGAAGACAAGCCCATTCGTCTCAAGAATGTGACGAAGCCGCTCCGCGGGCACTTTGAAAAGACCGGCGGCGGTTTGCCCCCGACACGCGTCCTTAAAGAGATCCGTATGACGGACGCTCCGGACGCCGCGATCGGTGACCAGGTCAAGGTCGACGTCTTTGCGGACGGTGACAAGATCGAGGTCGTCGGCAAATCGAAGGGACGCGGATTCGCGGGTACCATCAAACGCCACAACTTTTCACGCGGCCCCGAGTCGCACGGTTCGATGAACGTCCGCGAGCCGGGATCGATCGGCCAGTCGGCCTATCCTTCGCGAGTGATCAAGGGAACGCGTTCGTCCGGCCACATGGGCGATGCCCGTATTACCGTCAAGGGGTTGACGGTGGCAAAGGTCGATGTCGATAACAATTTGTTGATGATCCGCGGTGCCGTACCGGGACCGAATGGTGGATTGGTGATTGTAAAGAAGAGCTAGAGTGCGCGATTCATCGCGTTCTTACGGGCTAAAGCCCGCACTCTGAACAGGAGAATATTATGCCTACCGTAAAGGTTCGCAATTTGAAGAATAAAGAGGTCGGTGAGGTCACGCTCTCGGACGCCGTGTTCGGTGTCGAATTGAACGAGTCGTTGATCCACGCGGCGGTCGTGAATTACCAGGCGAACGGTCGCCAGGGCACGTCGGCGACGAAAACCCGCGGAAACGTTTCGGGTTCGGGCCGCAAGCTCTGGAAGCAGAAGGGAACGGGCCGTGCCCGCATCGCATCGCTTCGGTCACCGCTATGGAAAGGCGGCGGTAACGTCCACGGACCGCAGCCGCGCGACTGGTCCTACCAGATGCCCAAGAAGATGCGTCGCGGAGCTCTGCGTTCGGCATTGTCGGAAAGGCTTCGTGAAGGCAACGTCATTGTGATCGACGAATTTGAATTCAAGAATCCGAAGACGAGGGAATTCATCGGAGTGTTTGAAACACTAGGTTTAGTCGCGAACAAGAAGCGTGCGAAGACACTCATCATCGACTCGCTGGATAACGCGAACCTGATCCTGTCGTCACGCAACGTTGAAAAGACCAAGGTCACGAACAGCTTCGGCCTGAACATCTACGACATCATCTATCACGAGAAACTTCTGATCTCGAAGGCCGCGGTTGAAGAACTCAACGCCCTGCTTGATCCGAAACGTGAGAGCGGTAAACTCTCGGAAGCCGAAACGGCAGCACCGGCGGTTGAAGAAAAGCCGAAAGCTAAAAAGGCAGCCGAGCCGAAAGCCGAAAAGGTTGAAAAGGAAGCAAAGCCCAAGGCTGAAAAGGCTGCGAAGCCGAAGGCCGAGAAAGCTGCAAAGGAAACCGCTCCGGCGGCAGACGTAAGTGAGGAGGCGACTGACAATGAGTAAAGTTGGAGTTTGGGACATTTTGAAGTCGCCGGTCGTTACGGAAAAGAGCGTGATCCTCAAAGAGGATTCGACCGAAGAGAATAGCGACCGCAAACAGGGACAGGTTTTGACGTTCCGCGTTGACAAGAAAGCGACCAAGATCGATATCAAGGGCGCGGTTGAAGAGATCTTCAACGTCAAGGTTTCGGCGGTGCGTACGGTTCAGTACGACGGAAAGGTCAAGAAACGCGGCCGCATCGAAGGACGCCGGCCAGGATTCAAAAAGGCCTATGTGACCCTCAAGAAGGGCGAACCGATGGTCGATTACGCGGAAGCGATCTAGTTTAGAGAATAGGGACGAGTGACGAGGGCTAAATCGCCCTTGTCCCTGAAGCCTCGTCACCGAGAGATTATGGGAATCAAGAGATTAAAACCGACATCACCGGCAAGGCGTTATCAAACGTACTTGACCCGCGATGAATTGACTCCGAACGCAGTACCCGAAAAATCACTGCTCGAGCCAAAGAAGAGAATTTCAGGACGCAACAGCGACGGCCGGATCACGATCCGGCGCCGCGGCGGAGGCCACAAGCGCCATTACCGGATAATCGATTTCAAGCGTGACAAGGCCGGCATTCCCGGAAAGGTCTCGCAGATCGAGTACGATCCGAACCGCTCGGCTCACATCGCCCTGATCACGTACCTTGACGGCGAAAAGCGTTACATCATTTCGCCGCTCGGCCTGACGGTCGGTACGACGATCCTCAGCGGCGAGGACGCCGATATCCTGCCGGGAAATGCTCTTCCGATCAAGAACATTCCGCTCGGTACGTCGGTTCACAACATTGAACTTCGTCCGGGAAAGGGCGGACAGATGGTCCGTTCGGCTGGTGGATTTGCTCAGATCGTCGCGAAAGAAGGCGATTATGCCCAGCTTCGTATGCCGTCCGGCGAGGTTCGCAAGGTGCCTGTCGTTTGTATGGCAACCGTCGGTCAGGTCGGCAATACCGAGCACGAGAACGTTTCGCTTGGAAAAGCAGGCCGTTCGCGCTGGATGGGCAAGCGTCCGAAGGTTCGCGGCGTCGCTATGAACCCGGTCGATCACCCGCACGGCGGTGGTGAGGGCAAAACGTCAGGTGGACGTAACCCGGTAACCCCGTGGGGACAGCCGACACGCGGATACAAGACCCGTCGCAACAAACGCACGACGAATATGATCGTGAAGGACCGTAGGAGAAAATAAATGACGAATGCCGAATAACGAATGTCGAATGAAGAGAGTTCGACGATTCGAAATTCGAAATTCGAAATTCGAGATTGAAATATGCCACGTTCATTAAAGAAAGGACCATTCATCGATCTCAGCGTTCAGAAGACGCTGCGTCGGATTCTGGAAGGCGGGCCGAAGCCGCCGGCGATCAAGACCTGGTCGCGACGCTCGACGATCACGCCCGATATGGTCGGATTGACATTCGGCGTTCACAACGGCAAACGCCACATCCCGGTTTTTGTGACCGAGAACATGGTTGGCCACAAATTGGGTGAGTTTTCGCCGACGCGGGTCTTTAAGGGACATCCGGGAACGAAAGCAGAGAAGATGGCGAAAAGAAAGTAAGCAGTTAGCAGTAAGCGGTAAGCAGTCAGAATCTGCTCACGGCTAACCGCTCACAACTAAGAATATGGAAGCGATAGCAAAAACGAAATATTTGAAAGGCTCGCCGCGTAAGGCTCGTCTCGTGATCGATATGATCCGCGGAGCGAATGTGTCACACGCCCTTTCGATCCTGAAATTCACCGACAAGCGTGCTGCTTTGCCGATCGCAAAGTGCCTGAATTCGGCGATCGCGAACGCGACATTCATGGCCGAACAGCAGAATATCGCGATCGATCCTGACGATCTGTGGGTCAATTTGTGCTTCATCGATATGGGGCCGACCAAGAACCGCCGCCGTATGCGTCCTGCACCGCAGGGCCGTGCATATCGTGAACAACGGCATTATTGCCACATCACGATCCAGGTGACGAGCGAAGAAAAGCCGAAGAGCGAGAAGGAATTGAAGGCTGAAGAGTCGCGTGCGAAACGCATTGCGGCCAAGAAAGCCGACGCTAAGAAAGACAAGGCTCAACCGAAGAAAGCTGCGGAAGCCAAAAAGGCAAAGGTCGAAGAGGTCGAGGCAAAGACCGCTGAACCGATAGTCGAAGAGGTAGTTGAAACCCCGGCCGTCGTTGAGGCAGCCGAGGAAACACCGGTGGTTGAGGCGACCGCTGCTGAAGAGACTGTCGAGACCGCCGCTGCTGAAGAAGCTGTCGAGACTCCGGCAGCCGAAACCGAAACGAGCGAGGACGCTGACGCGAAATAAAGGTTTTATTTATGGGACAGAAAGTTCATCCATACGGCTTTAGGGTCGGATACAACAAAGATTGGCACTCGCACTGGTTTGCGAAGCACGAATTTGCGGATTACCTCGCCGAGGACCTCAAACTCAAGCGTGACCTCAAACGCAGATTCAGCGGCGGAGGCGTATCGCACATCGACATCGAACGTGCCGCAGCCCGCTTGAAGATCATTATTTACACCTCGCGGCCGGGCATCATCATCGGCCGTAAGGGTTCCGAGATCGAAAAGCTCCGCGAGGACCTTTCGAGAAAGACGGGCCGCGAAGTGCTCATCTCGATCCAGGAGATCCGCCATCCGGAACTGAATGCTCAGCTTCAGGCCGAGAAGATCACCCAGCAGCTTGAGAAGCGTATCGCTTTTCGCCGGGCGATGAAGAAGACGATGGAAGAGTCGCAGCGATTTGGTGCCCAGGGCATCAAGGTGATGATCGCCGGACGTCTGAACGGAGCTGAAATTGCCCGTACCGAATGGTCGCTGCAGGGCCGCTTGCCGCTGCACACGCTCCGAGCCGATATCGACTACGGATTTGCCGAGGCATTGACGACATTCGGCATCATCGGCGTCAAGGTTTGGATCTATCGCGGCGAGATCCTCGATCCGAATGCCTCGATGGCACGCGGAACGACGACCGACCCGATGAACGAAGTTAAGGTGGAACGCGGAGCACGCCGCAACGATCGCGGCCCGCGTCGAGACGACAGAAGATAGATAGTTGATGGTTGTTCGTGGTTCGTCGGTCGCTGGATGGAAAGCGGGCGTGAATCGGCGGACAACGATCGACGAACAACGAACGAGGTTATTTTGTTATGTTAATGCCGAAAAAGGTCAAGCACCGAAGAGTCATGAAAGGCCGCATGCGTGGGAAAGCTTCGCGCGGCGAACAGATCAGCTTTGGTGACTTCGGTCTTAAAGCGCTCGAGGCAGCATGGATCACGGACCGCCAGATCGAGGCAGCTCGTATCGCGATGACCCGTCACGTGAAACGTGGTGGAAAGATCTGGATCCGTATGTTCCCGGACAAGCCGATCACTAAGAAGCCGGCTGAAACACGTATGGGTAGCGGTAAGGGAGCTCCGGACCATTGGGTCGCGGTCGTCAAACCCGGTCGTGTGCTTTATGAGATCCAGGGAGTCGACATCGAGTTGGCACGTGAGGCGTTTCGCCTTGCCGCTCAGAAGCTGCCGATCAAGACCAAGTTTGTAAGCCGTGCCGATCTCGAAGGAGGCATCGTTTAAGAATGAAACGCAAAGAACAGCTCGAACAGCTTCGCGAAATGAACGCGGACGAATTAAAAGAACAGGCGGACGCGCTCAAAGAGTCGCTATTTAGACTTAAGTTTCGCAAGACGCTCGGCGTAGGCGAGACGATCAACGATATCCGCCGTGAAAAGAAAACGTTGGCCAGGGTCTACACCTTACTCAACAAAAAAGGCGCCGAGGCGAAGTAGGCTCACGCAAGGTCTAAGAGAAGAAAATGGCAAAGAAGAAGAACGAAGAAACAGAAGAGACGGTCGTGGAAACTGCGGCTCCTGAAGCGACTGAAGAAGTCGCCGTTGAGGCCCAGGCCGAGGAAACGGCTCCGGTAGCTGAAGAAACTGCCGTCGAGGCGGCTCCTGCTGAAGAAGCCGCTGTCGAGGCTGCCCCAATCGCGGAAGAAAAGCCGAAGAAAGAGAAGAAGGCCGCCGCTCCGAAGGCGAAAAAGGCTGCCGCTCCGGCTGAGACTGACGGACCGAAAACTGCTGTTCACAAGCGGGCTGAAAAGGTCGGTATCGTCTCTTCGGACAAGATGACAAAGACCGTTGTTGTCCGCGTTGACCGATTGGTCAAGCACCCGATATATCGCAAGTACGTCAAGAAGCGTAAGAAATTTATGGCTCACGACGAACTTGGAGCGAACATCGGCGACAAGGTCAAGATCGTCGAGACACGCCCCCTTTCAGCAAGAAAGCGTTGGCGCGTGGTCGAGATAATTCAGAAAGCGCAGAGTTAGTAAGTTGGCAGTAAGCAGTAAGCCGTGAGCAGTACGAAAGACTGACCACTGACAACTCAGAACGGAGTGACAAAGTTATGATTCAGATGCAGACCTCGTTAGCGGTCGCAGACAATTCAGGTGCAAAGCGGGTCGAAATGATCATGCCTGTCGGCGGATCGACCAGCAAGATCGCACGTCTCGGCGACACGATCAAGGTTACCGTCAAAGAAGCCGCTCCCGATGGAACGGCGAAGAAAGGTAAGGTTTACAACGCGGTCATCGTGCGCACGCGAAAGGAAGTCCGCCGTAAGGACGGCACTTACATCCGCTTCGACGAAAACGCCGCCGTGCTGATCAAGGACGATGGTTCGCCGATCGGGACACGCGTTTTCGGGCCGGTCGCCCGCGAATTGCGTGAGAAGAATTTTATGAAGATCGTCAGCCTCGCGCCGGAGGTCATTTAAGAGATGAAAACGGAAAAAGTAGGAACAGTACGCAGCAAGATCAAACGCGGCGACCAGGTCGTGTTCATCGCCGGCAAAGAGTATAACCGCTACGACAGTGCCGGAAAACGGTCACCGTACCGCGGCAAGGTCATCGCTGTCGATGCACGCAACGGCAAGGTCAAGGTCGAGGGAGCGATGATCGTTAAGCGTCACCGCAAACCGGTACCACAGATGAACCGCGAGGGCGGCATCTTCGAACAGGAAGCATGGGTAAGCGTTTCGAACGTCGCCCTGATCGATCCTGAGACCGGAAAGCCGACGCGTGTCAAATACGAAGTTCGCGACGGTAAGAAGGTCCGCGTCGCCAAGAGCGGCAAGGTTATTGCCGAGACCGGCTCGTACAAGAAAGAGCCGCGTAAGAAGATCGAAGGCGAGGAAGCCGCACATTAATTTTTTTACAGTTTGGAAACGCCCTTAGTGGCGAGCCCCAGACGAATATTTAGGAAAGGCAAGAAAATGGCCAGATTAAAAGAAAAATACAAGAACGAGATTGCCCCGGCGTTGGCTAAGGAGTTCGAGATCACGAACCCGATGGCGATCCCCAAGATCGAAAAGGTTGTCGTAAATATGGGCCTTGGCGAAGCTTCGGCAAACGCCAAGATCCTCGATGTAGCAGCCGAAGAGCTCAAGTCCGTGACCGGGCAGAAGCCTGTTATTACGAAAGCGAAGAAGTCGATCGCGGCTTTCAAGCTTCGTCAGGGAATGGCTATCGGCACGATGGTCACGCTCCGCGGCGACCGTATGTACGAGTTTCTTGATCGTCTGATCTCGGTCGCTCTTCCGCGAGTCCGCGATTTTCGCGGTATTTCGGGCAAGGCGTTCGACGGACGCGGAAATTATACGCTCGGTATTCGCGAGCAGCTGATCTTTCCGGAGATCGATTTTAACAAGGTCGATAAGACACGCGGAATGAACATCTCCATCGTCACGACCGCGGCCAATGATGACCAGGCCCGTTCGCTCCTGAAAGCGCTCGGAATGCCCTTCAGACAATAAATTAAGACATGGCAAAGATAAGCAAGATAGTAATGAACGAACGGCGAAAAGGGACAGTGAAGCTCTGGGCTGCACGCCGTGCCGAGGCTAAGAAGATCATCAATAATCCCAAATCGACGCCTGAAGAGGTCGATGCGGCGGTGATCAAGCTGCAAAAGATGCCGCGTAACGGGAGCCCGATCCGTGTCCGGAACCGATGTTCGCAAACCGGTCGTTCACGCGGTTTCCTTAGGAAGTTTGGAGTTTCGCGTATTGCTCTGCGTGAATTGGCCCTCGAAGGCCAGATCCCGGGCGTGACGAAATCGAGTTGGTAAGAAGTGATTTTCGACCGTTGAACTTTGATCTTGGAAAGTATCTCAAATATCTAAGATCGAAGATCAAAGGCCATTTACGGAGTAGATAAAGTAATGACAGATCCAATAGCCGATATGCTTACGCGGATTCGCAATGCGATCGCAGCGAATCACACACGCGTTGATATTCCGGGCTCAAAGCTTAAGCTTGAAGTTGCGCGAATCCTCAAGGAAGAGGGCTACATCAACAGCTTCACCACGAAGGGCGAAGGCGTTAAGTACGTTATTCGCGTCTTCCTTCGGTACGATGCCAAGGGAACTTCGTCCATCACCCATTTGTCCCGTGTATCTCGTCCGGGCCGACGCGTTTACGTCGGTTCGACTCAGATCCCGCGAGTTCTCGGTGGATACGGCGTCAACATCGTTTCGACGTCAAAGGGTTTGATGAGCGGCAAACGGGCCCGCCGCGAGAAAGTCGGCGGTGAGATCCTGGCAATGGTTTATTAATAGTGACGAGTGACGAGTGATGAGTGATTAGATAAGATCGGCACTCACAGTTCACCGTTCACAGTTCACCACTGAAAAGATTATGTCTAGAGTAGGAAAAAAACCGATCACGATCCCGGCGGGCGTGACTGTAACGATCAGCGATTCGCAATTGGAGGTCAAGGGCCCGAAAGGTGTGCTCCAGACCCCGATCCCGAAAGGTGTTTCTTTCAAACAGGAAGACGGCACGTTGACAGCGGAGCGTGCGGGCGATGATCAGGCTGCATTTCACGGACTGGCGAGGGCGTTGGCGAACAACGCGGTCGTCGGCGTGACCGAAGGCTTTTCGAGGGAAATGGACATCGTCGGCGTTGGTTACAAGGCGGATGTGCAGGGCAAAAAGATCCTTTTCTCGCTCGGTTATTCGCATCCGATCGAATACCAGCTGCCTGAAGGCATCGACGCTAAGACCGAACGCGTCAATACTAAAACATCGATCACGCAGTATCAGACGACGATCACGTTGAGCGGCATTGACAAACAGAAATTGGGCCAGGTTGCGGCCGAGCTAAATCGGCTTCGCAAACCGGACGCATACAAAGGCAAGGGCGTGCGTTACGCCGACAGGTTGTATAAATTGAAGCCTGGTAAGACAGGTAAATAGTTGACCGAGTTGGCTGAGTCTATTGAGTTCATTGAGAGACAACGAAACTCGACAGACTCGAAAGACTCAACAGACTCGACGAACTTTAAGGAAGTTATGGCACAGAAAAGCAGAGCAGTTATCCGGGATGGAGTTCACAGCCGCATTCGAAAGAAAGTTCGCGGCACTGCCGAGAGGCCGCGGCTCGCGGTTTTTCGCAGCCTGAACCACATCTACGCTCAGGTGATCGACGACAGGTCGGGAACGACCCTCGCGACCGCCTCGACAACCGAAAAGGCGTTGGCCGGCAAGACCGGCGGCAATGTCGAAGCGGCAAAGACCGTTGGTAAGGCGATCGCTGAACGGGCGCAGAAAGCAGGCGTTTCGAGCGTGGTCTACGACCGCGGCGGTTACGTTTACCACGGACGCGTCAAGGCGTTGATCGACGCTACGCGTGATGCCGGACTTAATAAGCACGAGGCAGCCGCAAAGGAGTCAGAAGAAAACAGCAATGATTAAGAACAGACAGAGAATTTCTCCGGGCGGTCTCATCCTCAAGGATCAGCTGATCTCGATCAACCGTGTTACCAAGGTCGTCAAGGGCGGCAAGAATATGTCGTTCGCGGCGCTCGTCGTTGTCGGCGACGAGGCCGGCCACGTCGGATTCGGAACCGGAAAGGCGAAGGAAGTTCCGAACGCGATCAAGAAGGCGGTCGAGGCGGCAAAGAACAATCTTATCCGCGTCCCGCTGATCGAAGGAACGCTGCCGCACGAGATGATCGGTGAATATGGTGCCGGACGTGTCCTGCTAAAGCCGGCGGCGGAAGGTACAGGCGTTATCGCCGGCGGTGCCGTGCGAGCCGTGCTGCAGAGCCTGGGCGTCCACAACGTGCGTACCAAGATCCTCGGCACGACTAACGCTCATAACGTGATCCGTGCGACGTTCAACGGCCTGATGCGGATGAAAGATCCGATCGAGGTCGCCCGTCTTCGCGGCAAACAGGTTGAGGAGCTCGTTTAAGTTGCAGAGTTGCGGTAAGTTGCAGAGTTGCGGAAGGTAACTCTGAAACTCTGAAACTCTGAAACTCTGGGAACTTAGAGTTATGGCAAAGAAAGTAGAAAACACAGAAAGCGGCAAGATCAAGATCCAGTATTACCGGAGCATGATCGGCTACTCGAAAAAACAGAAAGAGATCGTAAAGAGCCTCGGGATCACGAAGCTCAATCAAACGATCGAGCGTGTGGACACGCCGTCGACCCGCGGCGTCGTTGCCAAGATCCCGCACCTTTTGAGGATCGTGGAATAAATGATGAATGATGAATATCGAATGACGAATATTCGTCATTTCGGCATTCGTGATTCTTAATTAACACTATGGCATTAACATTAAATAATTTACATCCGGCAAAGGGCTCGACCCATAAGAAGAAGCGCGTTGGGCGCGGTCCGGGTTCGGGACTCGGCAAAACCGCCGGCCGCGGCCACAAGGGCCAGAAATCACGCTCGGGCTACAGCAGCCGTCCCGGTTTCGAAGGCGGCCAGATGCCGTTGCAGCGTCGTTTGCCGAAACGCGGATTTACGAACATTTTCAAGAAAGAATGGATCGAGATCAGTCTCGCCAAGATCGAAGAGAACTTTAAGGCAGGTGATGAGATCACCCCTGAGATCCTTCACGATCGCGGATTGATCAAGAAAGCCAAGCACGACCTCGTTATCCTCGGGAACGGCGATGTTTCGAAATCGTTCAAGATCTCGGCCCATCGTTTCACCAAGACCGCAAAGGACAAGATCGAGAAAGCAGGTGGAACTGCAACTCAGATCGTGAAGCAGGTTGCTGAAGCCGCAGCCTAACATTTGCCCATCGTCATCGTTAACCGTTAACATCGAAATTAGGCTGACGAGGACGTTGAGAGGAATTTATGGAGAAGTTTTTTAGCGCGGTCCAAAACATGTTCAAGATCCCGGAGTTGCGGAAACGCATTCTATTTACTCTGGGACTCCTGGCCGTATATCGTTTCGGCGCTCACGTAACTGCACCCGGCATTAATAAAGTTCGTCTTGAAGCGGTTTGGGGCGAGGTGGCCGGAACTCTGCTCGGCGTGCTCGATCTGTTTTCGGGCGGAAACTTTCGCACGATCTCGGTGTTTGCCCTTGGCGTAACGCCGTACATTACTGCGTCGATCATTATGCAGTTGATGCCGGTGCTCTCGCCCGCGATCAAGAAGATCCAGGAAGAAGGCGAGGTCGGACGGCAAAAGATGAACCAGTGGACCCGTTATATGACCGTCGGGCTCTGTGCGGTCCAGACGTTCTTTGTCGCGACGTGGCTCCACCGCAATCAGATCATCGCCGAAGGCTGGTGGGCGACCACAATGATCGTGGTAACCTTGACGACCGGTACGATCTTCGTTATGTGGCTCGGTGAACAGATCACCGAACGCGGCGTCGGAAACGGCATCTCGCTGCTGATCTTCGCAGGTATCGTCATTGGCTTGCCGCGTGGTTTGGTACAGATCTCGGATCGCGTAGGATCGGGCGACCCGATGCAGACGCTGGGAGTTGTGTTCCTGGTGATCGTGCTCGTGGCACTGATCGCGGTCATTGTTTACTTCGAATCGGCACGGCGGAATATCGCTATTAGTTACGCCAGTCGGCGGGTCGGCAACGAGACGTTTCGCGGACAGGAAACGAGCCTTCCGCTCAAGATCAACATGGGCGGCGTTATTCCTGTGATCTTCGCGTCGTCGGTATTGGCGATGCCGCAGACGTTGTTCTCGGCATTTCCGCCCGATCAGAATGCGCCGGATTCGGCCTGGTCGAAGATCTTTCAGTTCTTTCAGCAGTTCCATGGCGGCGACCCGTATTACGAGTTGGTGTTCTTGTCGCTGATCGTCCTGTTCACGTTCTTTTACATCACGATCATCTTCAATACCGATGAGGTCGCGGACAACCTGCGTAAGCACGGCGGATTTATTGCCGGCATACGGCCGGGTGCACCGACAGCCGATTATTTGAACTCGATCCTGACACGGCTGACGACGGTCGGAGCGATATATCTCGCGTTCGTGGCGTTCACGCCGCAGCTTTTGCTGAGTGGTTTCAAGGTCGCCCGTCTTCCATTCGTTGGAACGGCGGTGGATAATTTCCTGACGGCGACACCGGGTTTGAGCTGGATCCCGACCGGACTCGGCTACCAATTCTATTTCGGCGGCACGTCGCTTCTCATCCTTGTGGGTGTGGCAATGGACACGGTCGCCCAGATCGAGGCACAACTCGTGATGAGAAATTACGAGGGCTTTCTCGGAGCCGGATCTAATCTCCGCGGCCGGCGAAGCTAGATATTTTGAACCACAGAGTCCACAGAGATCGCTGAGAATTTTGAAGATGCTTCAGTTTCTCCGTGAACTCTGTGGGCTCTGTGGTAAGTAGTTTGATGGATAAGATAATTGTTTTGATCGGTGCTCCGGGTGCCGGAAAGGGAACTCAGGCAAGGCTCTTGCAGGAACGCCGCGGCATTCCGCAGATCTCGACCGGTGATATGTTCCGGGAAATGCAGACGCTCGATACGCCGCTTGCACGCGAGGTGCAGGAGATAATGGCGTCGGGCAAATACGTGCCTGACGAACTGACCTCCCGGATGGTGAAAGAACGAACCGATCGAGACGACACAAAGAACGGTTATGTCCTCGACGGCTATCCAAGGACGCTGCCTCAGGTAGAGTTCTTGGAAGAGCTTGCTAAAGAGAGTAATAAGACTATCGAAGTCATCGAGGTCGATGTTCCGAAAGACGAGCTCATGCGGCGGCTTACGGGCCGAAGAAATTGTCCGGTGTGCGGCGAGTTATACAATATTTATTCAAGGCCGCCGGCTAATGACAATTTCTGTGACTTGCATCCTCAATCAGAACTTAAGCAGCGATCGGACGATAAGGAAGAAAGCGTTCGAACACGTCTCGAGACGTACGAGAGAGAGACGGAGCCATTGATCGATTACTATGCAACGTCAGGCCGACTTAAAAAGGTTGACGGATCAGGCGAAGTTGAGGACATTTACCGCGAGGTCGAGAACCTGATCAATTAAGATCCGAGTCGCAACCGTTCCGACCACTGTAGTTGAAGATAATGATCATCGCGAAATCAGCAAAAGACCTCGACAAGATGCGTGACGTCGGAGAATTGATCGCCGAGGTCCGCGAATCCCTTCGCGGGATGGTCGAGCCCGGCATTTCGACGATGGAGTTGAACAACGCCGCGGAAAAAATGATGCGCGATGCCGGGGCGATCCCGACATTTATCGGCTATCACGGATTTCCGTACGCGATCTGTGCTTCGGTCAACGAAGAGATCGTTCACGGATTTTCGAAAACGACGCCGCTCAAAGAGGGCGACATCGTTTCGCTTGATATGGCGGCGACGTACAATGGATTTGTCGGCGATACGGCGATGACGCTGCCGGTGGGTGAGATCACCGACGAGTTGAAACAGCTGATCCGGGTCACCGAGGAATGCCTCGAGTTGGGCATTCAGGCCGCACGGGCAAATAACCGCGTTGGCGATATCGGTTGGGCCGTGCAGCAGCACGCCGAGAAATACGGTTACGGTATCGTTCGCGATTACACGGGCCACGGCATCGGCCGCCAAATGCACGAGGCTCCGCAGATCGCGAATTATGGCCGCCCGGGCACGCGAGAGAAGATACGCGTCGGATACTGTTTCGCGATCGAACCGATGCTAAATCTCGGCACCCACGAAACGCGGACGCTCAGCGACAAGTGGACCGTTGTGACACTCGACGGCAAACCGTCGGCACACGCCGAACATTCGCTTGCCGTGACGGCCGACGGACCGGAGATATTGACGTTGACCAAAGAGCAAAAGAAACTGCGTGCCGCCAAAATGTCGGCTTGACTTGAAAAATGTGCGCAAAAGCGTTAACATTAGCGGTTTGTCCAACTATTCATTTGGTTGGTTTCGGTGGGTATGTCTAAAGAAGAGGCGATAGAGGTCACGGCTACCGTTTTAGAGACATTGCCAAACGCGATGTTCAAGGTCGCGGTGGACGACAATCAGCACGAGGTGCTGGCCCATATTTCAGGGAAAATGCGAAAGAATTTCATTCGTATTTTGCCGGGCGACAAGGTGCTCGTTGAGCTCTCGCCCTATGATCTGAAACGCGGGCGTATAACGTATCGCTATAAATAGTACAGGTGAAAAACGATGAAAGTTCGACCGTCAGTAAAAAAGATCTGCGACAAATGCAAGGTCATCCATCGCAAGGGTGTCGTTCGCGTAATTTGCATTAATCCTAAGCATAAGCAGAGGCAGGGATAAATTAATTCAAATTTGAGATCTCAGATCTCGAATAGGAAAGGATTGGAGAAAATATGGCTCGCGTAGCAGGAGTTGATTTACCGCCCAACAAACGGGCACAGATTGGAATGACCTACATCTATGGTGTGGGCAAATCGCGCGCGACGGCGATCCTCGATCAGGCCGGCATCAGTATCGATGCCAAGATCAAGGACCTAAGCGAAGACGAATTGACCAAGATCCGTACGATCCTCGACACCGAGGGCGACATCGAGGGCGATCTACGCAAGCGCGTGCAGATGGATATCAAGCGATTGATGGACATTGGCTGCTACCGCGGCCTGCGTCATCGCCGAAGCCTGCCGGTTCGCGGCCAGCGTACGAGCACGAACGCCCGCACGAGAAAAGGCCCGCGCAAGGCAGCTGTCGCGAAGAAGAAGGCACCGGGCAAGAAATAACACCGCTTGTCGTTCGTGGTTCGTTGTTGGTCGCTAAAGACAATGACCGGACCAATGCCGGATGGAGGCAACGAACGACGAACGTTGAACGACGAACAATAACATGGCAAAAGCACCAGCAAAGAAGACTTACAAAAAGAAAGAGCGAAAGAATATTCCCTACGGGATCGTTCACATTTCGGCTTCTTTCAACAATACGTTGATCTCGATCACGGACGCCAACGGTAATTTGGTGGCACAGTCCTCGTCGGGAGCACGCGGTTTCCGCGGTTCGCGAAAGGGAACACCGTTTGCCGCACAGCAGGCAGCTTCGGAGGTCGCACGCAAGGCGGTCGAAGCCGGTATGCGTGAAGTCGAAGTTCGGGTCAAGGGCCCGGGCGGCGGCCGCGAGTCGGCGATCAGAGCGGTCAGTCAGGCAGGGATCCGGGTAAATTCGATCCGCGACGTGACGCCCATTCCGCACAACGGATGCCGTCCGCCGAAGCGCCGTAGAGTTTGACCTTGGGATCTTGATCTTTGATTTTCGGCCGGACGAGAAGTGCCGGCAATATTACAATCGAAAGGAAGAAGGGAAACGAAAGAATTCCTGTAAACTTTTTCGCAAGAAGCGATCCTAGCGTTCATTTGATGGCCTCTCTTTTAGAGTCAAAGGCCAAAGATCAAAGACCGAAGATCGTGCTTGCTGAAGGCAGAAAATATTATGGCTAGATACAGAGATGCGGTGTGCCGGTTGTGCCGCCGCGAAGGTGGAAAATTATTTTTGAAGGGCGACCGTTGCTACAAGCCCTCATGTGCGATCGAAAAGCGTGGAACCAACCCGCCGGGACAGCATGGTGCAGCCCGCCGCAAAATGGTTCAGGGCTATGGTGAGCAGCTTCGCGAAAAGCAGAAGGTAAAGCGTATTTACTTTGTGCTTGAAAAGCAGTTTCGCAATTATTTCGAGAAGGCACGCCGTCAAAAGGGCGTTACCGGCGAAAACCTCCTGTTCATGCTCGAGCGTCGCCTCGACAACGTGGTTTACCGTTCGGGTTTCTCGACGTCGCGTCGTCAGGCAAGGCAACTCGTCAATCACGGACATATCACGGTGAATGGCCGCAAGGTCAACATCCCATCATTCCAGGTCAAGGCCGGCGATGTCGTAACCGTCAAAGATAAGAGCCAAAAGAACCCCCATGTCGAGGGTGCCTGGCAGACCGCAGTTGGTCGAGGCCGCCCGTCGTGGCTGAGCGCCGGAGCTGTTGACTATAGCGTGGCCGTTTCCGGAACGCCGCGCCGCGAGGACGTAGACGCAAACATTAACGAACAGCTCATTGTCGAGCTTTACAGCAAGTAGTTAACTGAGTTCGCTGTCTTTGACGAGTTCGCCGGCCCATCTGGATGGTTCGGCAGCCCGCCAAAGACGGCGAACTCGCAGAACTTTTAAAAAACGAATATGACACAGAGCAATACTTGGACAGATTTCCAAATGCCGAGCCGTTTGAACGTTGAAACGGAGACATTGACGGAGCGTTATGGGAAGTTCTACGCTGCCCCGTTCGAACGCGGGTTCGGCACGACGATCGGTAATTCGATCCGGCGTGCACTGCTTTCGTCGATCGAGGGAGCGGCCATCACGGCGGTCAAGATCGATGGCGTCGAACACGAATTTTCGTCGATCAAAGGCGTCGTCGAGGATGCCACGGACGTGATCCTAAACGTCAAGCAGATCCCGTTCAAACTTCATGGAACGGGCCCCAAAACGCTCACGATCAATAAGAAAGGAGCAGGCGAGGTAACGAGCGCGGACATAGTTGCCGATGGCGATGTCGAGGTCCTCGACCCCAATATTCACATTGCGACGGTCAGCACGAGCGGCTCGATCGGCATCGAGATGCGTCTCAAGAGCGGACGCGGCTATGTCTCGGCCGAGGTAAATAATGACGAAGATCTTTCGGTTGGCTACATTCCGATCGATTCGGTCCACACACCGATCAAGAAGGTCAATTACAACGTCGATAAGACGCGTCAGGGTTCGAATACTGAATTTGACCGTTTGACCATCGAAGTGTGGACGGACGGTTCGGTCGCTCCGGAAGATTCGATCGGCCTCGCGGCGAAATTGGTCAAGGACCACATGACGATCTTCATCAACTTCGAGGAAGAGGAAGAAGAGTACAAATACGAGGACATCGCTCGTCCGCCGCTGATGCGGAACGACCTGCTCGACAAATCGGTCGACGAACTCGAGCTTTCGGTTCGTTCGTACAACTGCCTGAAGAATGCAGATATCCGCTCGATCCGCGACCTCATCCGCCGCAGCGAAAAGGATATGCTGCACACGAAGAATTTTGGTAAGAAATCGCTGACCGAGATCAAGGACATGCTTCACGGTATGGGCCTCGATTTTGGAATGGATTTTGATGAACAGGGCAATCCGATCCCGGGATCGGGAGGCAGAGACCTAGATTAATTAGATTTGTTGGCGTGAGGCAGATGGCAGTTGCCGAAAAGGCGACTGACAGCCAACCGCAAACTGTCTACTAAGAAAATGAGACATCTAAAAGCACATCGTAAACTTGGCCGGACATCGGAGCACCGCATGTCGCTGCTTCGCAATCTGGCGACATCGCTTGTTAACGCAGAGAAAGAGCACATCGTCACGACCGTCCCGAAGGCGAAGGAATTGAGGCCGTTCATTGAAAAGGCGATAACCCTGGCCCGAAAGGCGCAGGACCTGACCGGTGATGACGCCGTCCTGCGTGGAGTTCACCTTCGCCGGCAGGCAGCACGCTTCTTCCACGCCGGCAACAGCACTTTCAAGGCAGAGCAGAGCCGATTCCGCGGAAAGAAGGGCGAAGCGAAGGCCCCGATCGAGCGGACCGCGGGCGTTAAAGCCGTTCAGCGGCTTTTCAATGAACTCGGAGCGCGCTATAAAGACCGTAACGGCGGATACACGAGGATCATCAAAATGGGCCGCAGAGTCGGTGATAATGCCGAGATGGCGGTCATCGAATTGGTCGACAACCCACGCGAATTGGCCGCTAAGGGCTAATTTATTGGAGTTGATATGAGCGAAAATACTGGTTCGGCGAAAGCAAAGGACGGAGATATAGTGGTCGAAAAAAAGCGCACGAGTGCGAAAAAGACTGTCGGATCTTCATTCAATATGGACGAGATCCGCGAGCTTGCCGATCTGGTCGATGAACACGGCCTGACCGATTTCGAATTTGAGAACGAAAACATACGGGTCCGCTTGAGCAAGATGCAGGCGGCACCGGTCTATCAGTCGGCCCCGGCGGTCCAGGCTCCGGTCGTTTCGGCACCGCCTGTTCAGGCGGCCGCAGCTGCGGAAGCCGCGACTGAGCCCGCTGCGGATCCGGACGCCGGATTGCATAAGATCACTTCGCCGATCGTCGGTACATTCTATCGTTCGCCCGGCCCGGATAAAGCTCCGTACGTTAGTGAGGGAGCGACAGTATCGCCGGACACGACGGTTTGCATCGTCGAGGCAATGAAGCTGATGAACGAGATCCAGGCCGAAGTTTCGGGTGAGGTCGTCAGCATCTACGTTGAAAACGGCCAACCGGTCGAATACGGGCAACCGCTTTTTGGAATTAGGAAGTAATTTTTGTGAACTTCGATCTTTGATCTTTGACCTTTGATTTTTGAGTGTCTCGAAGGTCAAAGATCGAAGGTCGTTTTCTTTTATGCGTGAGATCAAGAAAATTCTGATAGCGAACCGCGGTGAGATCGCATGCCGGATCATGTGGACGTGCAAGGAGATGGGCATCAAGACCGTCGCCGTGCATTCGGAAGCTGATCGCGAGGCCCTGCACGTTCGGTTCGCCGACGAAGCGATATGCATCGGGCCGGCATCTTCGGCGCAGAGCTATCTGAATATTCCGGCGATAATCAGTGCGGCTGAGATCACCAATGCCGACGCGATCCATCCGGGATACGGATTTCTTGCCGAATCTGCGACATTCGCGAAGATCTGCGAGGACTGCAACATCAAATTTATCGGCCCGCGGCCCGATGTCATCGCGATGATGGGCGATAAGGTCGAAGCCCGTCGAACTATGCAGGCGGCCGGTGTACCGATCCTGCCGGGCAGCCCGGAACCCATCGAATCGGCTGAAGAAGCTCGGAAAATCGCTCTTGAGATAGGCTTTCCACTAATTATCAAAGCAGCCGCAGGCGGCGGCGGACGCGGAATGCGGATCGTCCGCAAGGAAAGCGAGCTTGCCGGCAGCCTTGAACTTGCACAATCGGAAGCGCTGAACGCATTTAAGAACGGTTCGGTTTACATCGAACGCTATATCGAGCGGCCGCGGCACATTGAGATCCAGGTCCTTGCCGACGAGCACGGCAACGTCATTCACCTCGGCGAGCGTGAATGCACGATCCAACGCCGTCACCAGAAGCTGCTTGAAGAGGCCCCGTCTCCGGTAATATCCGCGAAACTGCGCGACAAGATGGGAGCCGTCGCAGTCAAGGCATGTCAGGAGATCGGTTATTCGAGCGCAGGTACGTTCGAATTCCTGCTTGACGAGGACGGAAGCTTCTATTTCATGGAGATGAACACGCGGATCCAGGTCGAGCACCCGGTGACCGAGATGGTCACGCTTGCCGACATCGTCCGCAATCAGGTCCGGATCGCAACCGGAGAAGTGGTTGGCTACACGCAGGACGAGGTCCAGATCGTCGGGCATTCGATCGAATGCCGCATCAACGCCGAGGACCCGGTGAAGTTCACCCCGAGCCCTGGCAGGATCACCGCGTTCAACATTCCGGGCGGGCCTGGCGTGCGTGTCGATACGGCCGTTTATCCCGGATATGTTGTGCCGCCGTATTATGATTCGATGATCGCCAAGCTGATCGTTCACGCCCGCACGAGGGAACTCGCGATCGCTCGAATGCGTCGGGCACTCGAGATGATGGTCGTCGAAGGTATCAAGACCACGATCCCGCTGCACCTCAAGATAATGGCGGATGAAAAGTTTCAAAAAGGCGAGTTCTCGACCAAGTTCATGGAGGAGTTTAAGTACGAGATCTGAAATTGCTCTGGGCCGTTGAAAATGGTAGATTCTATTCAACAATTAGAAATGGTTGTTTAGATTTTTGGAAATAAATTTTCGTGGTTACCGTACAGGATTACGGAGTTACTGCGAGCAATAGGAGAGGCTGTTTTAAGCAAGAAAATATGTCAACAGTAAAGGAATTAAAAGAAAAGATCGTGGGTGATTACAAGACCCACTCGTCGGACACAGGTTCGTCCCAGGTTCAGATCGCTCTGTTAACGCAGCGCATTAACGAATTGACCGAGCATTTTAAGATCCATAAGAAGGACAACAACTCGCGTCGCGGATTGCTTCAAATGGTCTCGCGAAGGAGAAAATTGCTCGACTATCTCAAGCGTCGTAATATCGACGAATATCACGAGATAATCAAGAAATTGAAATTGAGAAGGTAAGTCAAAAGAGTCGAACGAGTCTTTTGGGTTCGTTGAGTCTATCGAGTCGATCTTCTGACTCACGGCTCGAGCGAATTGAAAGACACGACCGACTTAGTTATCGGCTGCTTCGGGCCGAAATGAAATAGAGATCCTTTCGAGGAATTTGCCGATGGTTGCTGAACGTGACAGCTGTTATTGCTACCGGACAAGTTGGGATCTTCGTCAAACTAGAAAGTTTTCCAGAGACGAAAGGGCTTCACGGCATGCCTTTTCGTCTCTGTTTTTTTGAGGATTAAGAAATGACAACCAAGAAATATTTGAATGAATCGATCAAGCTCGGAACAAGAGAGCTGATCGTTGAAACTGGCAAAGTTGCCAAGCAGGCCGATGGTTCGGTCGTTATCAGGTACGGTGACACAATGCTGCTAGTTGCAGCCGTCAGTGCCCGTACCGCAAAGGAAGGACTGGATTTCTTTCCGCTCACGGTCGAATACCGTGAAAATACATTCGCTGCCGGGCGTATTCCGGGAAACTATTTCCGCCGCGAGGGAAGGCCTTCGGAAAAGGAAATTCTCACCTGCCGTATGATCGACCGCCCGGTGCGGCCGCTGTTTGCGGACGGCTACAGATTTGAAACGCAGATCGTTGCTTCGGTCATCTCGGCCGATACTGACAACGATCCGGACGTGATCGCCATCACGGGAGCATCGTGTGCGTTGTTCCTGTCGGACATTCCGTTCAACAACCCGATCGCCGGTGTCCGTATCGGCTTGATCGATGGCAAGTACATTATCAATCCGACTTACGACGAACGTCGCGAATCGGAACTCAACCTTATCGTTGCCGGTACCGAAGAAGCGATCTGTATGGTCGAATGCGAGGCAAATGAGGTGAACGAGACGATCATGGTCGAGGCACTTATGCTGGCTCACCGTGAGATCAAACGCCTGTGCCTATGGCAGAAGGAACTCGGCAAGGCCCTGAACATCGAGAAGCGTGTTTTCGAAGTGCCTGATCTGGACAAGGGTATTGTCGCAGATGTCGAAAAGACCTGGACGGACAAACTCCGCACGGCGCTCGATTCGACCGGACGCGACAAGATCGAGGTTTATGCCGGACTCGACGCCCTTAAGAAAGAGGTTGTCGAGAGCTATCCCGAGAGCGATCCGGGTGCACGAGCAACCGCGGGTAAGGCGTTCGGCCAGCTTAAGGAAAAGATCTTTCGCGAGGATATGCTCGGCAACAAACGCCGCCCCGACGGACGTAAGTTCTCGGAGATCCGTCCGATCTCATGCGAAGTCGGCTGGCTGCCCCGCGTTCACGGTTCGGCACTGTTCACCCGCGGCGAGACGCAGGCGATCGTTACGACAACGCTCGGTACCAAGATGGACGAGCAGTATATGGACGATATCGAAAAGGGCGAAGTAAAACGCCGCTTTTTGCTACATTACAATTTTCCGCCATACTCGGTCGGCGAAACGGGCCGCTTCGGCTCGACATCGCGACGCGAGACCGGGCACGGCAACCTCGCCCGACGAGCGATCCAGTCGGTGCTGCCGGACGAAGCCGATTTCCCGTATACGATCCGTATCGTATCCGACATAACCGAATCGAACGGTTCGTCGTCAATGGCGTCGGTCTGCGGAGGCATCCTCAGCCTGATGGACGCCGGTGTTCCGATCAAGAAGCCGGTCGCCGGTGTTGCGATGGGCCTGGTCATGGAAGGGAACCGCTACGCGATCCTCTCCGACATCGCCGGAGCCGAAGACCACTACGGCGATATGGACTTTAAGGTCACCGGAACCGCGGACGGTATCACGGCCCTCCAGATGGACATCAAGGTCGACGGCATCAACGCCATGATCCTGCAGGAAGCTCTGGAACAGGCAAAGAAAGGCCGCATGCATATTCTTGAGATCATGGCTCAGGCGATCGACAAACCGCGTGAGGAACTTTCGGAATTCGCGCCGCGTATCATCACCTTGATGATCAATCCGGAGAAGATCCGCGACGTTATCGGCAAGGGCGGATCTGTGATCCGTGCGATGACCGAGGAGACGGGAGCCAAGATCGACATTTCCGATGACGGTACCGTGATGATCGCCACCAACGACGCCGAGGCCGCCAACGAAGTGATTGCCCGCATCAGAGCCATCACCGCGGAGGCCGAGATCGGTGAAACGTACATGGGTACGGTTTCACGGATCGTCGATTTCGGCGCGTTTGTCGAGATCATGCCCGGACTCGACGGTTTGCTGCACATCTCGGAGATCTCCGACCGCCGCGTTCGCGACGTTCGCGACGAACTCAAGGAAGGTCAGCAGATTCTCGTCAAGTGCATCGGCAAGGAAGGCAATAAGATCAAGCTCTCGCGTAAGGCGATCCTCGCTGAGGAAAAGGCGAAGGCCGCTCCTGACGGCGAATAGTTAGATCGGTTTAGCTATTTGGGAAACCACGGCCGGTTATCACTTTTTAGTGATGACCGGTCTTTTTTGTTTGCCCGCCCGACTTGAAAATGAAGTTTTGTATTTATTCTGGAATTTCCCCCCAATTGTCACTCTCTACAAGTTGAATTAATAGACTCGCTGACGCTTTTGGATTCAAGCGAACATATTAGACAGTAAAATCGTGTCTTTGCCCGCCGATCTTGCAGGTCTGTCGCATTGTTCCAAAAGCTTACGAAACTTGCTCAGAGTGCCAGCCGAGCTGCGGGGAGCGTTTGCGCGTTCGTCGGGGAACATTTTAGTCAGGTTACCAACATGAAGAATTTCAATCTCAGAATGGCTTTGGCGGCTTTGTGCCTTCTGTCTTTTTCCGCGACTTTTACCAGGGTGCAGGCGGGACCGGTGCGGTTCGACCAAGTGGTTCAGATAATGAACACCAGGCCCGGAAAAGCCGATACGGGAAATTTTACCCGTCTTTCGGTGGCGTCCTATTATAAGGGCTTTGTAGTCGGCGACGATGATGACGACAAAAAGAAGGGCGGTCAGACGCAGGACGGCCGCGTCATAACCGAGACCAAGACGGATATTGTTGAGGACGACGTTTGTGATTGCGTTCAGGATGAGGTTGCGAATAAGTTCCCGAAATGGGCATTGCTTGGCTTGGCGGCGATCCCGATCGCGCTTGTTATCATCTATCACAAAAAGACGCCAACGCCGACACCGTCGATCCCGATGACGCCGACACCAACACCGACACCAACACCTACGGTTACACCCACGCCTACTCCGACGCCAACGCCAACGCCAACACCATGGACGCCAACGCCGACACCGCCGCAGACGGTTCCGGAACCGATGACCATCCTGCTTTTCGGCACCGGCCTGGCATCGATAGGATTGGCTGCTCGACGCCGATTTGGCAAAAAGGACGACGAAGAGAAAGAGGACGAATAGTTGACCGGCTCCGAAGTGACAGAGCAAAGCGGTAAAATATTGGCCCCGGAAGTGAAACGCGGGCTTGGATCATGAGGAAATGAAAATGCGTGCTAACAGATTCAGGTTTTTAGTATTGATCGGGATGGCCCTGATCGTCGGACTCTCGACGGCTTACGCCGCCGATGACAGCGGAAAGAAGCAGCCAAAAGACTCCGGGACATTGAGTATCCGGACGACCGAGGCTTCGTTCCCCGTCAAGATCGATGGCGTGGAGCGTGGCATCACCGGAGTCGGAACACCCGCGATCTACTATCTGACGCCCGGTTTTCATAAGGTCGAAGTCATCGGTCCCGATGGTGCGGTCTGGTCGCACGATATTGAGATCCGTCGCGGCGTAAAAAACTGTGTGTGCCTGAAGATCGTTCGTGAAACGACCTCACGGCCATGTCCATACAACTTCCGCCTGGAAGGGCCGGATCGCGTCATGGAGGGCGACACCATTACATTTTCAGCGATCAATTCCGGAACGGCACCGATCCCGCTAAGGTATGCCTGGACTGTCAAAAACGGGACTATTAGACGTGGCCAGGGGACGCCGACTATCGAGGTCGATACGACAGGGTTGGGCGGCAGGACGATCGATGCTGAACTCGACGTCAACGACGACGTCTACGACAATAAATGCCGGCAGGCGATCTCCGTTCCGCCGGTACCGGTAGATAAGCTGCCTCCACCGCCGCAGGCTTATACCTGTGATGAATTCTATTCAAAATCCGCCGATGAGGATAAGGCTCGCTTCGACAACTGTTCGATCCAGGTAAAGAACACGCCGGACGCTCAGCTTTACATCATCATTTATCCGGGAACTGACAAGCTCAGTGTCACTCGGAACACGTACGATAAGCTGCACAAGCGGACGATGGATTACCTCGTGATCAATCGCGGTGTCGACCCGGCAAGGATCGTGATCAGCAAGGGAAGTCCGGTCGATCGGACGAAATACGTCCTTTGGATCGTGCCTACCGGAGCTAATCCGCCGGTCGTAAACTGATCGAACTTTCACTCGAAATACGGAGGGGCGCGTCTTTGGACGCGTCCTTTTTTATTTTCGAATCGTGAATCACGCATCGTAAATTGGTAGAATCATCTTTTGTTTGATTCACGATTCTCTTTTAGCGATCAACTAATAAATGTCTGCACCAAACATCGAAACCATCGTCTCGCTCTCAAAACGCCGTGGATTTGTCTTTCCGGCGTCCGATATTTACGGCGGCCTCGGCTCGTCGTGGGATTACGGCCAGCTCGGCGTAGAACTCGCCAATAACATCAAGCGAAGCTGGTGGAACTGGCTCGTCTACGAACGCGACGACATCGAGGGCCTCGATTCGTCGATCATCCAGAATCGACTCGTCTGGAAGTATTCGGGCCACGAAGATACGTTCTCTGACCCGCTCGTCGATTGCCGTGACTGCAACGCCCGTTTGCGGCTCGACAAACTGGACGTCGACCCGACGGACGGCAAGGCAATGTGTTCGAATTGCGGTTCCAAGAACCTGACCGAGCCACGCGATTTTAACCTGATGTTCCGCACGACCGTCGGTGCCGCGTCGGCGGACGACGATCCGGCGGCACTCGCATATCTGCGGCCGGAGACGGCTCAGGGAATTTTTATCAATTTCAAGAATGTGCTCGACACCTCGCGGCGAAAACTGCCGTTCGGCATCGCTCAGATCGGCAAGGCGTTCCGCAACGAGGTGACACCGGGCAATTTCATCTTTCGCACGCGCGAATTCGAGCAGATGGAACTTGAGTATTTCTGCAGGGCGGATGATGCTCCGGCCCTCTTCGACTCGTTACTTGATGAATATCAGAAATGGTTAGAGGGTCTTGGCATATCGTCCGAAAACTTTTACCGATACGAGGTCCCGAAAAAAGATTTAGCTCACTATTCCGCACGAACGGTTGATTTGATGTATCGATTTTTTCCGGAACGCAAGGAAACGGGCGGAGACGAGTGGGACGAGATAATGGGTATCGCAAACCGAACAGATTTTGATCTGAAATCTCATTCGAAAAAACCGGAGGGAGCAGATGGCAAACGTATTAATCCGGATTCAACCGAAGATCTGTCCTACTTTGATCCGACGACCAACGAACGATTTTACCCATATGTAATCGAGCCCTCAGTTGGCGTAAACAGAACATTTTTGGCTGTAATGATGGATGCCTACACCGAGAAAACGAACGACAAGGGCGAGGTTCGCGTCATCCTCAAGCTCAAACCAGAACTTGCTCCGATCAAGGTCGCTGTCCTGCCGCTCGCGAAGAACAACGAGAGTATCGTCTCACTGGCCAAAAAGCTAAAACACGAGCTCCAGCCCGTAATGCGGACTGTCTACGACGACACCGGCGGCATCGGCAAACTCTACGCCCGCCAGGACGAGATCGGTACTCCGTTCTGCGTCACGGTTGACCATGAATCACTCGAAGACAACGCCGTCACCATCCGCGACCGCGACACGTGGGAGCAGGAACGAGTGAGCGTCGATTCGCTGCAGGCCTATTTGTCTGGGCGATTGCGAAAATCGACAGTTTAAGTTGGTCGACAATCGTTAATATTCATTAATACTATTTACCAGCCCGCTTCTTTCGCCCCGATCACCACATGGTAGATGACCGGTAGATTGGCGAGCAGCATTGTCAGCCAAACGCGGCGGCGGGTGATGTCTTCGGCAAGGTAGAAAATTCGCGGCGGCAGGTAGATAAAAAGAGCAAGAACGATCAAGAACAGCAGCCGGGTTAAGAGTTCGTACACGCCGGTGACCCGCGGAAATCCCATGAACGAGAACAGCAGCCAGTTCCACACTACTTGGAACAGGATCATATTTACGTAAACAAATACGTCGCCAAACAGCTCGCTAGTACGACTTCGCAGGAACGCGATCGGCGGATCTTTCTTCGGCGGCGAGAGATACTTGTAAACCAATACCGTTTGGATCGTCGGTAGCGTAAACCCGAGCCCGAGCATGACCAAAATCGCGGTCGTGCTCTCCGGCTGATCGCTATTTTTGTATTGCGTGAAGAACGAATAGATAAAAACGAACAGCACCAGGTTAAACGAGAAATACAAGATCGGGTTGAACAAGCAGCCTATCGCGAACTCCTGGTTCTTCAATACGCGGCCCTCGGCCTGCAGTCGTTCGTGAAACGGCCATCGTTTGAGCACGGCACCAAGTGCAGGCAGCACAAAAATGCTGATGCAGAACAAGAACATAATGATCTCGGCCGTTTGGTCGCCACCCGAGACCTGATGATAGAGATCGACGAACCGCTTTGTGAGCGACCGCATCAGGAAGACATTCGCCAGAAACACAACAATATCCAGCAGCATCCCACGATTGGCGAGGGCAAAGATGTTTTTGGGTACGCTTTTATTCGGGCCTTCAACCCCGACGGCCGGATCCGTCGCCTTTGTGTTCGGATTTCGCGATTTAGCCATTTAGAAACAAATTCTCGGTTGTTTCGCGGTCAAATGCAATCGATCTTGGCCGCAGTTGATCTTTATTCTTATTGCTAAGCCGACACAACTTGTGCAAACTTATCGAAGCGAATGAAACAAGAAGGAGTCTTCGAATCAAAGCTTTTGAGATTTGCATCGTCGGTTGCTGCCGTTATGTTGGCGACAGCTGCCCTAGCTTCGCTCGGCAGCCGCGTGAACCTGATCACGGTTTCTCTCGCTCTGCTGCTGGTCGTCCTCGTGTCTGCAACGTTTTTCGGGAGAAATCCGGCGTTGCTCGCATCGTTTGTTGCGATGCTGTGCTTCAACTATTTCTTTATTCCGCCAGTCCATACCTGGACGATATCCGAACCGCAAAATCTCGTCGCGTGGGCCGCGTTTACCATTACTGCACTCGTCGCCGGGGAGCTTTCAGCTTACGCGCGTCGGCGTGCACTCGAGGCCGAGCGGCTTTTCGAAGAACTTCAAAAAGCATTCAAGTCGGCAACTGAGGCCGAAGCTTTACGGCAGAGCGAGAAATTAAAATCGGCACTGCTCGATGCGGTGACACATGATCTGAGGACGCCGCTAACGTCGATCAAAGCTTCGGTGACGACGTTGCTCGACAGCGAGGGCGGCCACCGGACTATTGAACTCGACGGCGAGGGTCGCGCCGAATTTCTGGAAATAATTGACGAAGAAACGGATCGGCTGAACCGTTTTATCGAGGGAATGGTCCAGCTTGCCAGGGTCGAGGCGGGTACATTTAATACGAGTTCGCTCGCTCATGTTGAGGAGATCGTAACGATCGCCCTCGAACGTGCCGAACCACTGCTCGACAGGCATAACGTGACCGTTAATATTGAATCCGATCTGCCGCTGATTCGCGTTGATGCCCGGGCGATCGCCGAGGTCATCTATAATCTTGTCGAGAATGCCGCGAAATACTCACCGCCGGGTACGACCATTACCCTCGATTCGCGGCAGCACGGCGACCGCGTATTTATTGCCGTCGAAGACGAGGGGCCCGGAATATCCGAAGAACTGCGAGAGAGGGTTTTTGAGAAATTCGTCCGTGTCGGCAAGAAAGGTGCGGACGGCCTGGGGCTCGGCCTTGCCATCGCACGCGGAATCGTAGAAGCTCAGAACGGGACGATCGAGATCAAGTCAGGAAAGGGCGGCAAGGGGACACGGGTGATCCTGACATTGCCGATAGGAGAGGAATGACTGAGCCGAAAAAGGTGCTGGTTGTCGATGACGAGCCGCAGATCACACGTGTGCTGCGACATAGCCTGACGGCTCATCGTTATGACGTTCGCACGGCCGCGGACGGTTTGTCAGGACTCGATACGTTTCGCGACTGGCGGCCGGATCTGATAATTACCGACCTACAAATGCCTGAGATGGGCGGCCTCGAATTTTGCCGTGAGATCCGCAAAATTTCGAATCTCCCGATAATCGTCCTTTCCGTTCGCGGCGAAGAGAAGACAAAGGTCGAGGCTCTCGACGCCGGAGCTGACGATTATGTGACTAAGCCGTTCGGGATCGACGAACTGCTCGCTCGTGTACGTGCGGCCCTCAGGCGGTTGCCCGAGGCACAAGACGAAGCTGAGGCCGCTCTCGAGGACGGCGATTTTCATATTGACCTTGCGGCCCGCGAGGTCACGGTTAAGGATGTGCCGATCCATCTCACGCCAACCGAATTTGAGCTCCTTGTGTTTTTGTTTCGTAATCGCGGAAAGGTCGTCACGCATCGTGCAATACTCTCTGCGGTCTGGGGCGGCAACTTTACCGAGCAGAACGAGTACCTCCGCGTTTTTGTCGGCCAACTCCGCAAAAAGATCGAACCCGAGCCATCTCAACCTCGCTATATCACTACCGAACCGTGGGTCGGTTATCGTTTTCTGACGCAGATCGAGCCGTAGAAATCTTTACGGACTTTTTATAAATCCCTTACCCGATACTTATCACTTGCCGGATAACATTTGATCATTGACCGCTGTTTTCTAAGCAGCGAACCAGAGGTGATCATGAAATCCCAGGCCGAATTGAAGCATGCTGCATTACCGCGTGTGGCTGATTCGCGAAGCGCGATGCGAAGGAAACTTATGTCGCCGCTGGTGTGTGCGGTGCTCGCGTCGTTCGGTGTGCTCGGCGGCGTTTCGGCCCTCTTCGTCGGGATCGTAAGCGTCGTCATTCACGGCATCGTCCCGCAGGAGCACATCTTCAACCGCGTCGGGACGGTGCTTCTGATCGTCGCGATACCGATGATACTGATCGGATCGATCTTCTTAGACGAGATAGATCAAAGAAAATGAAAAGGTTACTAAATTGTGCGGCGTTCATGCTTGGAACCGCGGTAATTGCGTGCGCGCAGCAGACGATCTTCAACGTGCCGACGACCGACGTGATGGATCGGGGCAAAGCATACGGTGAACTCGACGTTTCGTTCAAACCGACTGATTCTGAAGTTCTTGGGAAATTCTCAAGTTTTGTTCCGCGAATCGTTGTAGGGGTAGGCCGCAATGTCGAGGTCGGGCTCAACTTGACAGGGAATGTACAACCGGGCAGAGATTCGACAACGCTCGTGCCGACCGTGAAGTGGAAATTTTACGAGAATAAGTCGAAAAATACAGCCCTGATCGCCGGGACCAACTTCTATATTCCGGTGAAAAATCGTTCGTACAATTTTGGCGTTTATTCGTATTTGGCGGTAAGCAAAACCATCAATAAGACCCGGCTGACGGCGGGCGGCTATCTCGCCAGCAAGAATGTATTTGCGGCGAACGCAACTCGGGCCGGCGGACAGTTCGGCGTCGAACAAGCCGTCACTGGCAAATTTTCGGTCGCGGCGGATTGGATCACCGGCAAACATTCGAGTGGTTACTTTACACCGGGATTTATATTTAAACCGACCTCGAAACTTACGACCTACTGGGCGTATTCGATCGGCAACGCTGACGCGAGCCGCGGGAATCGTTATTTCCTGTTCGAGATCGGTTACAACTTCAATTAAGAGGTTATCGTCATGTCGGATCTTGTTTTCATTACAGTAATTACGGGGTTTTTCTTATTGGCCGCAGGCTATGTCGCTGCGTGCGACCGGCTGCGGAAAGGAGCGAAGAGCGAATGACTTGGGAAACTATTCTTGCCGCCACGTGTGCGGCCATCCTAATGATCTATTTGGTTTACGCGCTTTTGCGCCCTGAGAAGTTTTAACGCCATGACAGTCAACGGAATATTACAGATTCTCGCTTTCCTCGCCGTGATCGCATTATTGACAAAACCCATGGGCTTATTTCTTGTGGAGGTGTACGACGATGGAAAGACGTTTCTCGATGTTTTCTTAAAGCCGCTCGAACGGTTCGTTTACCGGACCGCAAGGGTCGACCCTACGCGGGAGATGAATTGGAAACAGTACGGCATCGCGATGCTTGTATTCAGCCTCGTCTCGACCCTTGCCCTGTACGTTCTCCAACGATCCCAGTTCTACCTGCTATGGAACCCGCAGGCCTTGGCCGGAGTCTCGGAACATCAGTCATTCAATACCGCCGTATCGTTCGTTTCCAATACGAATTGGCAATCTTACAGCGGCGAATCGACGATGAGCTATCTGACACAGATGGCGGGCCTTGCCGTTCAGAACTTTGCATCGGCCGCCGTAGGCATGGCACTCGCCGCAGTCTTTATCCGCGGGATCGCTCGTTTTGAGACAGACAAGCTCGGTAATTTTTGGGTCGATCTCGTTCGCGGAACGCTTTATGTTTTGCTCCCGGTCTCGTTTCTGGCAGCGATCTTTTTCGTTTCGCAAGGCGTGGTCCAGAACTTCAAGCCGTACGACACGGCGCATCTGACGGACATTCAAACGGTGAAGGTCGACAAAAAGGACGCCGACGGTAATGTCGTCACTGACGCTGACGGCAACAATGTAAAGGAAGATCAGGTCGTTGACACTCAGACGATCGCCCAAGGCCCTGCCGCGTCGCAGCTTGCGATCAAGATGTTCGGCACCAACGGGGGCGGCTTTTTTAACGCCAATTCGTCGCATCCGTTCGAAAATCCGACGCCGCTTTCGAACTTCATTCAAATGATCCTCATTTTTATGATCCCGGCAGGATTTACATATATGCTCGGCCGGATGGTGAGGTCGCAGGGGCACGGTTGGGCTGTTTTCGGGGCGATGACGATCCTGTTTCTTGTCGGCGTTTTGACGCTGTACTGGGCTGAATCGCGCGGCAATCCGCTGTATCCGGCGAGCGTCGATCAACAAGTCGTCGGAGGTAATTTCGAAGGCAAAGAAACACGTTTCGGCGTTGCAAATTCGGCTCTGTTTGCGACGATCACGACCGACGCGTCGTGTGGTGCGGTAAATTCGATGCACGACAGCTTTACGCCCCTCGGGGGCCTCGTGCCGCTCGTCAATATCATGCTCGGCGAGGTCATTTTTGGCGGCGTCGGGGCCGGAATGTACGGCATCCTCGTGATGATCATCCTGACGGTCTTTATCGCCGGGCTGATGGTCGGCCGAACACCGGAATATCTCGGCAAAAAGATCGAGGCGTACGACGTGCAGATGGCGATGCTCTATATCCTGATCTTTCCGTTGATGATACTTGGTCTTGCCGCGATCTCATCGGTCGCGACCGATTTTGGTTTACCGTCGCTTAATAATAATGGAGCGCATGGCCTGTCGGAGATCATTTACGCGTTCACGTCCGGGACCGGGAATAACGGATCGGCGTTTGCGGGTTTGAATGCGAATACGCTCTGGTATGACACGACGATCGGCATCGCGATGCTCATCGGACGGTTCTTTATGATCGTCCCGATGCTCGCGATCGCGGGTAATCTGGCGGGCAAGAAACTAATACCGCCAAGTCTCGGGACATTTCCGGTCAACACACCGCTGTTCGCCGTGCTGCTCGTAAGCATCGTGATCATCGTCGGTGCATTGACGTTTTTCCCGGCACTCAGCCTGTCGCCGATACTGGAGCATTTCCAAATGATAAACGGGCAGACCTTTTAGTTCGTGGTTCGTCGTTGGTTGTTCGTTTTAAGATACGAGCGACCAACGAACTACGAACCACCAACAATGAACGATCAATGAAATGAAAAAAGCAATTTCGATCTGGGACAAAGATATTATCCAACAAGCGCTCGTCGGCTCGTTTACAAAGCTCGATCCGCGCAAGATGCTCAAGAATCCGGTGATGTTCGTAGTCGAGGTCGGGGCGGCCTTTCTGACGATCCGAATGTTCGCAGACGTGATGGCAGCGTCAGGGGCCGGTTCGTTCGGATTTGAGTTACAGGTGACGCTGTGGCTGTGGTTTACGGTACTTTTTGCAAACTTTGCCGAGGCGATGGCCGAGGGCCGCGGTAAAGCTCAGGCCGATACGCTGCGCAAATCGCGGACAGAGACAACTGCGACCCTGATCGACAGTGACGGTTCGCACCGATCGGTTGCGGCGTCGGACCTGAGAAAAGGCGACCTTGTATATGTAGATGCCGGCGAATTCATCCCCGGGGACGGCGAGATCATCGAGGGCGTCGCATCGGTCGACGAATCGGCGATCACCGGTGAATCGGCCCCTGTTATTCGCGAATCAGGCGGCGACCGTTCGGCCGTGACCGGCGGAACAAAAGTGCTTTCCGACTGGATCAAGGTAAAGATCACTTCGAATCCAGGCGAGACGTTCATCGATCGAATGATCGCATTGGTTGAAGGAGCGTCACGTCAAAAAACGCCAAACGAGATCGCTCTGAATATCCTGCTCGCGGGCCTGACGATTGTCTTTCTTCTGGCCGTGGTTACTTTGCAGCCGTTCGCTACCTATTCAAATGCTCCGCAAACCGTTTTTGTTTTGATCGCTCTTCTTGTTTGTCTGATCCCGACGACGATCGGAGGCCTTTTGTCGGCCATCGGCATCGCGGGAATGGACCGTCTGATACAGCAAAACGTCCTGGCCATGAGCGGCCGCGCGGTCGAAGCCGCAGGCGACGTCAACACTCTGCTTTTGGATAAGACCGGTACGATCACCCTTGGCAATCGCCAGGCGAGCGAGTTCATTCCGCTCACGGGCGTCTCCGGCGAAGAATTTGCAGACGCGGCTCAGCTCTCATCGTTGGCGGACGAAACCCCGGAGGGGCGTTCGATAGTCGTATTCGCGAAAAAGGCTTTTGGCTTACGCGGCCATGAAATTCACGAACTTTCGGACGGTCGCGCCGAATTCATTCCGTTCACGGCACAAACGCGTATGTCCGGTGTCAATCTCGATGGCCGCCAGATCCGAAAAGGGGCTGTCGACGCCATAGAAAAATACGTCGCGAGCGGCGGCCAACAATCGCCCGCAGAATTGCGTCAAGTCGTCGAGCGAATTGCCAAAGCCGGCGGTACGCCTCTCGTCGTTGCCGATAATTTCAAGGCTCTCGGGGTCATTTATCTGAAGGACATAGTCAAAGGTGGAATGCGTGAGCGATTCAATCAACTTCGGCAAATGGGCATCAAGACCGTGATGATCACCGGTGACAACCCTCTGACGGCTGCGTCGATCGCGAACGAAGCGGGCGTCGACGATTATTTAGCCGAAGCGACGCCAGAGGATAAAATGGCGTTGATCAAGAGGGAACAGGCGGAAGGCAAGCTCGTCGCGATGACCGGCGACGGTACAAATGACGCTCCGGCACTTGCCCAGGCGGACGTCGGCGTGGCAATGAACACCGGCACGCAGGCCGCAAAAGAGGCGGGCAATATGGTCGATCTCGATAGCAACCCGACCAAGCTGATCGAGGTCGTCGAGATCGGAAAACAGTTGCTGATGACCCGCGGAGCGCTGACGACATTTTCGATCGCAAATGATGTCGCCAAGTACTTCGCCATCATTCCCGCGATGTTCGCAGCGACATTTCCGGTGCTCAATGCACTTAATATTATGGGCCTCAGGACGCCGCAATCGGCTATCCTCTCGGCCGTCATTTTTAACGCACTGGTTATCGTCGCTCTGATCCCGCTGGCTCTACGAGGCGTCAAATACCGGCCGATGTCGGCGTCAAACCTGCTGCAGCGTAACCTTTTGATCTACGGCTTCGGCGGAATCGTCGCACCGTTCATCGGCATTAAAATAATTGACGTAATTATCTCGGGCTTGGGCCTTGCGTAATAAAAATATGAAAAACGTATTAACATCGATTCTAATGCTCGTGATATTTACTGCCGGGCTCGGCATCGTATATCCGCTCGCGGTGTGGGGCGTCGGCCAAGCTTTATTTCCGCATCAGGCAAATGGATCGCTCATCGTGCGAGACGGAAAGGTCGTTGGTTCCGAGTTGCTCGGACAAACTTTTTCGTCGCCGGGCTATTTTCATTCGCGACCCTCGGCAGCCGGTAACGGGTATGACGCCGCCGCGTCGGGCGGTTCGAATTTAGGCCCTACGAGCAAGAAGCTCATTGACCGGATAAGCGCAGATGCCGAACAATTGCACCAGGAAAACCCGTCGAGCAGAATTCCGGCTGATCTCGTCACAACGAGCGGTTCCGGCCTCGACCCACAAATATCTCCGGCATCGGCGGCCTTTCAGATACCTCGAATTGCGACGGCGAGACGCATGACCACTGCGGAACTCGAAGCCCTCGTATCGCGGTTCACTGAGGGCAGGCAGTTGGGATTTTTGGGTGAGCCGCGAGTAAACGTGCTAATGCTGAATCTCGAACTCGATCGAGTAAGTCCCATGGGGAAATAAAGAGACCGCGATGTTTGTAGACACTCAGACAACAGATGTTCCTAACCGCTCGGACGCTCGTCCTTCACCTGAATCGTTGCTCAGAATGGTCCAGGAAAATGAGCGTGCTAAACTGCGGGTCTATATCGGTGCTGCAGCCGGCGTCGGAAAGACGTGTCGAATGCTTGAGGATGCTCACCAACTCCGTGATCAGGGGATCGACGTTGTCCTTGCATTCATCGAAACGCACGGCCGGAGCGAAACGCAGGATCTGATTCGGGACCTCGAGACCGTACCGCTTAAACGGGTCGAATATCGCGGCAACATCTTCGAAGAAATGGACATCGACGCCGTCCTCGAACGCCACCCGACGGTCGCGATCGTTGATGAGCTTGCCCATACGAATATCGAGGGCTCGCGAAACGCAAAACGCTACGAAGACGTTCTCGAACTGTTGGATCACGGAATATCCGTCATTACCGCGCTAAATGTGCAGCATATAGAATCGCTGAACGACGTCATTGTTCGAACCACCGGCGTGACGGTCCGCGAAACTGTTCCGGATTGCTTCTTTGGCAGAGCCGACGAGGTCATCGATGTTGATATTTCGATCGATACCTTGAGGACCAGGCTTAGGCAGGGAAAGATCTACTCGATCGAAAAGATCGAGCAGGCTCTGAACAATTTTTTCCGAAAGGGAAATCTCGCAACCCTTCGCGAACTTGCACTTCGGCAGGTGGCACAACAGCAAGCGGCGAAGGATCAAGAGTATCGCGAGCGCGAGGGCCTGGAAAAACCCGCTATTCCCGAGAAGATCATGGTTTGTATGGCTTCCCGCGGAAGTGCAAAGAAAATTCTCCGGACAGGGTCCCGCATCGCCGGCCGTTTCGCCACCGACGACTGGTACGCGGTCTATGTCGAAACGCCCAATGAGGAGCCGGGCCAGATCACACCGGCAGCGTACGCGGCTCTACAGGAAAACATAAAATTTGCCGGGACACTCGGGGCAAAGGTGGTAAAGCTCAAATCGAACAATGTGGCTGATGCCCTCCTCGAATACGCTCGCGAGCATGGAATAACACACGTGATATTTGGCCAATCGGCGCGAACTCGCTGGGACATATTTTGGCGAGGTTCTGTGATCAATCGATTTTTGGCAGAGGTCAAGGATGCCGCCGTCCATGTGATCCCGCTTGAAAAGGAGGGTTAGCAGGATCGCCCAGCGAATCACTGGCCGATGTCACCAAATCTTTACAGTTTCTTTATGGCTTTCTTATAACTCATTTACAACTGCTTCGATACACTAGCGGTTTTTATGCTTCGCGGATCACCGAGTTAGATAACTCATGCGATCCGAACATAGAAACCAAAATGAATACTTTCGAAAAATTAAAGCGTCTGGTCGTAGGGAAGGCACTCAGAACCGAGCAGGCAATTCACGAGCGACTTTCGAAAAAGGTCGCTCTTGCTGTTTTTTCGTCGGACGCTCTTTCGTCGACCGCGTATGCGACCGAGGAAATTCTGCTGGTTTTGGCGACCGCGTACGCATTCGGCCAGACGAATTCGTTCGGTTACGTGATACCGATCTCAATGGCGATCGCGACGCTCCTGATAATCGTCGCGATCAGCTACCGGCAAACCATCCACGCATATCCGAATGGCGGCGGAGCATACATAGTCGCCAAAGAGAATCTTGGTACCGTACCCGGCCTGGTCGCCGGGGCGTCGCTCCTGGTCGATTACGTGCTCACCGTTTCGGTGTCGATCGCGGCCGGCGTAGCTGCTATCACTTCCGCGGCACAGGGGACAAAGTTCGCATGGATCACCGGTCACCGTGTCGCCATCTGCCTCGGGTTTATAGTTATCATCGCGGTAGCAAACCTGCGCGGCGTTCGTGAATCGGGTTCGCTCTTCGCCTTGCCGACGTACATATTCTTGGTGTCGTTCCTGTTTATGATCGGATACGGCATCGTGTATTACTTTCTCTACGACGGTGTCGTCCCGCAACCGGTCGGCGAGGATGTAATGCTGGCCGAGGGCTATTTGCCGCAGGGGCTGACGCTTTTTCTGCTTCTCGGGGCATTCTCCAACGGTTGTGCCGCTCTGACGGGTATCGAAGCGATCTCAAACGGAGTCATGGCATTCAAAAAGCCGGAATCCAAGAATGCCGCAAAGACGCTGATCGTCATGGCGATCCTGCTGTGCACGATGTTTCTGGGAACTAGCGTCCTTGCGTACCTGTTCGGGGTGCATCCGCACGCTGACGAGACCGTGATATCGCAGTTCGCACGACACATATTCACCGGCGGAATGGGCTGGTTCTACTTCGTGGTCCAGGCATCGACCGCAGCAATTCTGGTCCTCGCGGCGAATACGGCATTCGCCGATTTTCCGAGACTTTCCAGTCTTTTGGCACGTGACCGCTTTTTACCGCGTCAATTTGCTAACCGCGGTGACAAGCTCGTATTTTCAAACGGGATCTTGATCCTAGCATTGTTTTCGGCCCTGCTGATCGTCGGCTTTGGCGGCGATACAAGCCGGCTGATCCCGCTCTACGCTGTCGGCGTCTTTCTGTCGTTCACGCTATCGCAGGCCGGAATGGTCCGCCACTGGCTGAAAGTTCGCCGATTCGATGACTACGACGACGCTATCCATCAGAGTGCGGTCGAAGGTGAAAAGTCGATCCCTGATCTTCATCTCGCGATCGAGCAAAGTCGGGCTCCGCGATTCGTCTCTGATGACGTCACCTCGCGCCAGCATTGGAAAAAATCGTTGGTTATCAATTTGATCGGTGCAATTGCAACCGCCGTTGTCCTGACGGTCTTTATTCTGACCAAATTCATGCACGGTGCGTGGCTCGTGGTCGTGATGATCCCGGTGCTCGTTTTCCTATTTATGGCTATTCACCGCCATTACGTTTCGGTCGCCCGCCAACTCTCGATGGAAACGATCCACGATACTCTGCCGCCGATCCACCACACTGTGATCGTTCCGATCTCCGGTATCCATCGAGGGGTGATCAAGGCACTGCAGTATGCAAAGTCGATCGCACCGGACAATGTCTCTGCCGTCTACGTAGATTTCGACGAAGATGCCACCGCCAAACTGCGGGAGTACTGGGACAAACTCGATCTTGGCGTGAAACTTGTCATTTTGCCGTCTCCTTACCGGGAATTGACGCGTCCGTTGCTGAGATACATCCACAAGGTCGATCGTCTTCGGGACGATGACATTGTCACGGTAGTGCTTCCCGAGTTTGTGCCGAAAAAGTGGTGGCAGCAGCTGCTTCATAATCAAAGCTCACTGCTCCTGAAAGGCGCGCTGCTCTTTAAGGAAGGCATTATCGTCACAAACGTCCCGTATCACCTGAATTGATGGCCGTTTTGCGTTAGCAGCCTTTCGTAAGGCAAAATGGGAGTTCGCATTCGATGACCATTTTGCCCCAAACGTTGATCGACCTCGGCGAGGCCATTGAGTCTGCGGGCGGACGTGCCATGCTCGTCGGAGGCTGCGTTCGCGACGAGCTGATGGGCATTCCGCACAAGGACTGGGACATCGAGGTCTACGGTGTCGAGCCCGCTGCCTTACGGCAACTGTTAGACGAATATGCCGGTGCCCAAAAGATCGCGGGCGGCGTCAACGTTGTCGGTGAAGCGTTTGCCGTCTACAAACTCGGCTCGCACCTCGATGTCTCGATCCCGCGGAGGGAGCGAAAGGTCTCGGGCGGCCATCGCGGGTTTGTGGTCGAAGGCGACCCGGACATGTCGTTTGAGGAGGCGTGTTCGCGCCGGGATTTCACCGTCAACGCGATCCTAAAAGACGTCCTGACCGGCGAGGTCATCGATCCGTTCGACGGGCAGGGCGACATTGAACGCAAGTTGCTGCGAATGGTCTCGCGTGAAACGTTCGCCGAGGACAGCCTGCGGGTGCTGCGTGCGGCGCAATTCGCGGCAAGGTTTGAATTTGTCGTCGAGGCCGAAACCATCGAAGTCTGCAAACAGATCGACGTAACCGACCTGCCAAAGGAGCGCATCTGGGGCGAACTCGAAAAGCTCCTCTTGAAACCGCAGCGTCCGTCCATCGGATTGAAATTTCTTTATGATGTCGGCGCGATCCGCCAACTCTTTCCGGAGCTGCAGTCACTCGTCGGTGTGTCGCAGGAACCGGACTGGCATCCCGAAGGCAACGTCGATGTCCACACGATGATGGTCGTTGACGAGGCCCGGAAACTTATCGACGAACTGGATCATTCGCGGCAGGTCGCCGTGATGCTCGGGGCACTGTGTCACGACCTCGGCAAGCCGCCGACCACGGAATTCATCGACGGCCGTACGCGGTCACGCGGCCACGACGAGGCCGGTGTCGAGCCGACGCTGACGTTTCTTGACCGGCTCGGCGTCCACACGCTCGACGGTTATGACGTCCGTAAACAGATCGTCGAACTCGTCCGTTATCATCTAAGGCCCGGCGAATACTTCAAAGCCAAATCACCCGTCGGGGATGGAGCTTTTCGCCGCCTTGCCCGAAAGGTCGAGCCCGATCTGCTTTACCGGGTCGCCAAAGCCGACAGCCTCGGCCGCAATCCGGACTGGCTGCCGAAAGAGAAGTGGTTCGGCTCGGAGGCTCAGGAATGGTTCATCGAACGCGTCCACGCACTCGAGATCGAGAAAAAGGCTCCCGATCCGATCCTGATGGGCCGACATCTGATCGAACTTGGGCTGACGCCATCGCCGAAATTCAGCGAGATCCTCGACGCAGTGTACGAATTGCAGCTCGACGGCAAGATCAACGACGTCGATTCTGCTGTCGAAATGGCAAAGACCCTTGTTTCAAAATGATTTGGGAGCATCCCGTTTACGAGATGCTCCCATCGTGGACTCTGTTTAGGACTGTTTGCCTTCCAGGAATGCCTTCAGCCGGCGTGATCGAGACGGATGACGAAGCTTACGCAGGGCCTTGGCCTCGATCTGGCGGATACGCTCGCGGGTGACGGCAAAATGCTGGCCGACCTCCTCGAGTGTATGCTCGGAACCGGTGTTGCCGAGCCCGAACCGCATCTTGATGACCTTTTCCTCACGCGGCGTCAGCGTTGCGAGCACCTCGTCGGTGATCTCACGCAGATTCGAGAACGTTACACTCTCGGCCGGGTTGAGTATCGAGCGATCCTCGATAAAATCGCCGAGATGCGAATCTTCCTCTTCGCCGATCGGTGTTTCGAGCGAGATCGGTTCCTGAGCGATCTTCAGCACCTTTCGTACCTTTGACACCGGGATGTCCATTCGCTTAGCGATCTCCTCGCTTGAGGGTTCGCGTCCAAGCTCCTGAACCAGGAGACGTGAAGTGCGAATGAGCTTGTTGATCGTCTCGATCATGTGCACCGGAATGCGGATCGTGCGTGCCTGATCGGCGATCGCACGAGTGATCGCCTGCCGGATCCACCACGTTGCATAGGTCGAGAACTTGTATCCGCGACGCCACTCGAACTTGTCCACCGCCTTCATCAGGCCGATGTTGCCTTCCTGAATGAGGTCGAGGAACTGCAGCCCGCGATTGGTGTATTTCTTCGCGATCGAAACGACGAGTCGCAGGTTGGCTTCGACCAGCTCGCGTTTTGCCTTATTCGTCTCATATTCGCCGACGCTGATCGTCTTGTACGATCGTTTTATCTCGACGACCGGCAAGTGATAATGTTCCTCGATCGCGGCGATGGCTTCGTTCGCCTCGGCGATCTTGGCCTGCAGCTCTTTCTTTTCGGCCGGAGTTACCTTTTTCTCGAGTTTTTCCTCGATCTTCCGAATATTCCGTTCATTTTTCTGAATTTCCTCGACGACCTTGCGGATCGCCGCGATCATCTTCTGATTAGAATTTTCAGTCAGATTGAGCTGCTTGATCTCCTGTGCGATCTCCAGGCGGAGCCGTGCCGTTTTACGCTTGAGCGTAAGCAGCTTTTTTGACTTCTTGCCTTCGGATTTCTTCTGCTCGGCGATCAGCGAAAGCCACGTTTTGAGGGCCGTATCGAAATGCAGTTTGATATTCCCGATGCCCTCGAGCGTCCACCGCATGTACTCCTCGGCCTTGTCTTCCTCGACCGATATCTCTGCCTGTTCCGAGAACACGACCGTTTCGCGAATGCTCGCACGGCCCTCGACGAGATCCTCGCCGATCTTGATCAGCCGCTCGACCGCGATCGGTGAGCGAGAGATCGATTTATGAGTTTTGATCTGTCCGCGTTCGATCCGCTGGGCGATGGTAACTTCGCCTTCGCGGTTCAGCAGCGGCACGATACCCATTTCCCGCAGATAAAGGCGGACGGGGTCATTTGATTTATCCAGGGCACCGGCCGATAGATCGAGATCGATCTCGTCATCGTCGGCTGCCTCCTCTTCTTCTTCGTCGAGAGCCAGATTCGAGGCCCGCTCGAGCAGCCGGGCATCTGATTCGGCCACGGATATATTTGCACCCTCCAAACGTTCGAGCACGTCCTCGAGATCGTCGGCGGACATCATGTTTTCGGGGATCTCGCGATGCAATTCGTCGAGGCTTAAAAATTTCTTTCGCTTGCCGAGAGCCAGCAGGCGATCCACCAAGTCTTCTTTTTCGTCGTAGTCAGCCATATTAAGTATCAATATATGATTAAATCGCCGCGCAAATCGTTGTTTGCATAATAGTTTACAACGATGATCTCGCCATTATTGTTTCAATCCCGTGCGGCGGGTTTAAAAATCCAAATTATATCACATCTGGACGATTCTTCGTTGCAGGTCACGGCGTATTTTTTCAAGTTCGAGCTGCTCGTAAGTAAGCTGGTTAAAGAGTTCGTGGTCGCCGGCCTGTTCGGCGAGGCTCGCCTGTCGGCTGATCTCCATGATCCGGTTACCGATCGCCATTTTTCGCAGCGTGAAAACGCAATTTTCGGCCTCGGCAAGGACAGCATCGATCGGCTCATCCGCCGTTCGCCGCGGCTCGTTCAAAAGCAGCGGCTGGAGGATATCGACGAGCGATTCGTCGTCACCGATCCGTTCCAGAAGGGTGTCGCGATCGACCGGGGCCTTTGCCGCGTGAAGGGCCGCGAGAGCCGCATAGATCTCACCGGTCGAGAGCTCCTCAAAATCGCTGTCCTCGAGCTGCGGCACGATCAGATCCCGCAATTCGGCGTCGAAGAGCAGCAGCTCGAGCAGGTGTCGCTCGGCGATCGTGGTTTTCTGGGCCGAGCGGAAAACCCGCTGTGTGATCGACTGCACCGGCCCGTGGTCGCCGGTCTTGAGTGTCGTCCAGATCTCGCGTTTGAGGGCGGCGTCGTCCACGCGAAAGTACGTCATCGCCTGGTCAAAGCTCTCTCGCCGCTGGATCGTGTTGCGGATAGCCGATATCACGGGCAGGAATTCCTCGATCGCCTCGGCCTTTTGCTTGGCGTTGTTGAGGTTACGGCCTGCGACCGACGCGTCGAGGGCGAATCGCAGGAAGGGCACGGCCTTGCCGCGGCGTTCGTTGTAGGCGTCTGTGCCGTTCTCGCGAATGAAATCGTCTGGGTCCTTGCCGTCGGGCAGGACGAGGACCTTGACGTCGAATTCCTGCGGCAAAAGGTGTTCGATCGCTCGCCGGGCGGCCTTGATCCCCGCGGAATCGCCGTCGTAATTGATCACGACCTTCTTGGCAAATCGGCTCAGCAGCTTTGACTGTTCGTCGGTGAACGCCGTGCCGAGGCTCGCCGCGACGTTCGTTACGCCGAACTGGTAGAGCGCGATCAGGTCGAGATAGCCCTCGACGAGGATCGCGAACCGCTTTTTGCGGATCTCGTCCTTCGACTGAAACAGGCCGTAAAGGTGCTGGCCTTTGACGTAGGCGGCGGTCTCGGGCGAATTGAGGTATTTCGGCTGGTCATCGCCCATCGCACGTGCGCCGAACGCGACGGGTTTGCCGTTCACGTCCAGAACGGGGAACATTATCCGCCCGCGAAATTTGTCGAAAACCCTTTCTTTCTCTTCGTTTACGGACACAAGGCCGCTTTGCTCTATGAGCTTTTCGTCCGCTCCTTTTTCTTTCAGGAGATTCAGCAGTGCGTCCCACGAATCTGGCGAAAATCCGATGTGAAAGGCCCGCTGCACCTCGTCGGAGATGCCGCGTTGTTCGAGATATTCACGGGCAGCCTTCGCCTTGGCGTTCTTTGCCTGCAGTTCGGTTTCCCAAAAATCGAGAGCGATCTGGTTCAACTCGATGATCTGATCGGCGAGCTGTTTTTTCTCCTCGCGTTTCTTCTTGCTTCGCTCATAGCTGACGTCGTCGACCGGCTCGGGCAGCATCACGCCCGAAATTTCGGCGACGCGTTTGACGGCCTCGGGGAAGTTCAGCCCCTCCATCTCCATCACGAAATTGAACGCCGTCCCGCCCTTGCCGCAGCCGAAGCACTTGTAAAACCCTTTTGCCGGATTGACCGAGAACGAAGGCGTCTTTTCCTGGTGGAACGGGCAACAAGCCATCCAATTCGCCCCTTTCTTCTTCAGATCCTGAGCATACGGCTGTATTATCCGCACCAGATCGGCACGGTTTTTCAGGTCGTCGATGAAGTATTGGGGGTAGAGCATTTACCTTTTCTTTTTCGGCACCAACCACATTTCCCAGTAACCCAATTCTTTATCGGGGCTTCTTTTTACTCGCTTGTAGAATATCCTGAAACGATTTCGAGGCACCTTCAAGTGGTCGAATTCGAGTAGAATTTCCTCTGTATCATTGGGAATGTTCGGACGTCGCCATGACCTTACGACAATAACGCCGGTCAAATTCGGGTTCGATAATAATAGATCTGCGAAGCCAAAATTATCGGAATTAGAACATGGATCGCCGCTTGATTCGGTATACAGTGTGCGTTCCGCAACTTTGAATGGAATTTCGGCGACCACCTTAGAATCTGGAATATCAAGCGATGCACCCTTCGGGACCAGCCACATCTCGGCCTCCAGTGCGGGCTTCGAGGTGCTTCGGAGCACAGAGACATCTAGGTGATTTCCGTATTTGTTTATCAACATTCGATGCAAAAATTGGGCGTAAACATCTGCCAGCCGTCCATCTTCGCCGCCGTTTCCGTACAAAATAACAATGCCTTTGGACTGAGAAGCTTTTTGGAGTTCGGTGCCAAGATAATCCGAAGTGGCCATCAGTTGCTCACACGACGACTTTTTGAACGAATCGATCATTTGCGCTTTCGGCTCGTCTTGGGGGAATACGACCTGAGCGAAAGCAAGGATCAGGAACGCGCTCTTCACAAGAACCGAGAAAGCGTTTGCATGCTTCGAGCGTCGCACCAGATCGGCACGGGCTCTCAGGTCTTCGATGAAATATCGGTCGTAGAGCATTTATTTTCTAATTGGCACGATCCAAAATTCTACATCCTGATAGGGAAAATAAGGTACTAACTTTCGCGACAATACGAAATGGACTCGTTCCCGTGGAATTTTTTCATCCGTCACGAGACGGAGCAGCCATTCATTCATTTTCCGTTTTCTGGACTTGACCGTCTTTTCCCGAACAACAACACGAACATTAATGTTGGGGTTCGAGTTTACGAGATTTGCCAGGAGCTTTGGGTTAATTGCGGGGCACACCTCGCCACCAAACTCCGTGTTGTATAGGAACGGCTCTGAGAGACCCGCAAATATCTCGCCCGGCTGGGCAGCATCGTACTTTGGCGACTCTGCATCTCCTGGGATCAGCCAGAACTGGACTTTTGATTCCTTTGCCGGCTTGGTAAATACGATGTCGGGCGATTGTTCTTCCAATCTTCGGACGATTAGCCACTGACGGATATGTTCCTGAACTGTAAGCGCGAACTTGGGTCTGCCAGTTTCCGAAGTAATAAGAGCGAGTCCCTTATTATCTGGGTTGTTCTGAAGCTGCAGCAGAAAATTATCGAACCTGGCTGATACGTCCTCGCAATTCATGATCCGCGAAAATTCATCTACCAAAACAGCTCTTGGCTTTTCCTGCGCCGTAGCGGATGAGACGACGACGAAAAATATGAGAAGTAGAATCACTCTCATTGCTTCAACTCCGCGATCGTCGCGCCGTTGCCGCCCACATCGGCACGGGCCTTCAGATCATCGATGAAATATCGAGGGTAGAGCATACTTTAAGTAATGGCGGACAAACTATTGTCACCGTTATGGTTATCGGATCAGCCGATTGTGAACGTTGTCCCAGTGTCCCAAGCTTGTCCCACACGTCAGTGGGACAGGGAAGCTATTGATCCTAAACCGTTTACAACGTTTTCCACAGCGAAAAACCGGAAATTAAAAAAAAATCTTAACACCTTCCATTAAAGCACAAAACCGGCAGATCGCCGGCTGTTTCAATCATAGCACGATGTCGCATTCGCAGCAATCTTCATATCGCTCTAGCTCAAATCTTCCAGCATGAGACAGCAGATGACGGTACGGGCGTAAACGCCCTATTTTCATTTGCCGCACACCCCACCACGCCGTGAACGACGTGGCTAAGCAAGAAAGATCAAAGCTTCAAATCCGCGATCATTGCCGCCCTGCAATGACGGGGCGGTCTTTGTTCTGAGCTTAGCCACGTCGTTCACGGCGTGGTAAGCGTTGTAAATAAGATCAGCAGGGCGTTTCAACGTCCTTCCCGGGTTTTCGGCTTTAGCCATCGGCGTCTAAGATCCGCTCCAGACGGTCGAACGTCGTTCCCATTTTATGATGTTCTCGCTGGTTCAGAATGTATTCTACTACCCATTTCAGATCTCGTGTTCCGAAGCTGACGATCCCATACCCGCCTTGCCACTGCAGCATTTTACCCATTTCGTGCGAACTTGCTCCTTTCAGCTGGCCGATCCATTCGTCCAGATGAATCGAGGGCTTTACGGTAGTTGCAAGATGGATGTGATCCTCAATTCCGCCGATCGCATGAAAATACGCTCCAGGCGTATCGATGACCTTGTCTTTGAGAAATTGATGCAGCGTTGGTTCCATCGCCGTCTTTATCATCGGCAAACTATTTTTTGTATGCCATGTGATATGAAGATTTATTTCTGAATAAACTCGTACGGACATAGCGGTCAATTTGTGGGGGCTAAAGCCCCCGGATATCTTGTTTGCATCTCTACCACGCCGTGAACGACGTGGCTAAGCTTCAGGAATTCGATTACCACGCCGTGAACGACGTGGCTAAGCTTCAAGAATTCATCTACCACGCCTTGAACGACGTGGCTAAGCTTCAAGAATTCATCTACCCCGCCGTGAACGACATGGCTAAGCTTCAGAAATTCGTTTACTACTTAGCCGGAACAAACCAAAACTCTGCATGGGTCAAACTATCGGAACTGCGCTTTCCGAAAAAGACCTTAATTCGTTTCTTTGAAATTCCATATTTGTCATGGAGTTCACTGACCCACTCGTCGGCAAAGTCGCGGGGCCGAACAGAGTATCCTCCGCCCCTAAAGACAACGATGTTAGCTCGCGATCCCGGATCGGCTTTGAGCAGTTCGGCGAATTTACGGGGCACAAATGATGGACAAACTCCGTTCTCGTCTGCATAGCCGAATATGAACGGCTTCGAGGGGTCTTGCTTAGGCTCGACCCATGGCGTTCCTTCCGGCATTGGCACTCCGTCGGGAACTAGCCAAAACGAGATCTTAGACCGATCTGCTTTGGTGTCCCCGATCAGGAAAACTATCCGATCCTCGGCATCATGAAACTGAAATCGAACGAGTATTTGCTTCCTGTATCTTTCGAAGGCGAATATGTTTCCATCGATCACTACTACGGCCTTGGTGTTGGGAGTTTCAGCGATCTGATCATATACGATCTCAGTATTTGCGAGTACGAGTTCGCAACCGCTCGGGCCGAAATCATTAACAAGCTTTGCCCTATTAGGCTCCTGGCCGTACGTGACCGAAAAAAACAGCAAGAGGACGATCCAACAATACCTTTTCATTGTTTCAACTCCGCGATCGTCGCGCCGTTGCCGCCCTGGGATGACGGGGCGAATTCGTAGCGGTCGACGAGGTCGCTGTTTTTTAGGAAATGGTGAACGAAATTTTTAAGCGCGCCTGTGCCGAAGCCGTGGATGATCCGCACGCGGGGAAGAGACGCCATGCAGGCTTCGTCGAGAAAGCGGTCGATCTCGTATTCGGCCTCGGAGGTGGTTTTGCCGATGAGGTTGAGCTCGGCGGCAATGTCTCGGCCGTCGATGTCACGGCTGATCTCGCCGGCGGGCCGTTTCGAACGTGAGCCGGACCCGGACGACTTGCCGCCCGCGGACGCAGGCAGTTCTGACAGGACGAGATTCGCGACCTTTTCACGCAGGCGCATGCCGCCGACGAGGACCTCGGCGATGTCCTTGTCGAGCTTCTCGACGACGCCGACATTGCCGAATGAGGTGATGACGTGCGAGCCGACCTCAAGAATTGCGGATCGCGGATCACGGATCGCGGATTCCTTTGTCCGATCACCGACCACTGGCCACTGACCACTTTTTGCTCCGACCTTTGACATCACCGCGCGGTTCAGTTCTGCCTTGCGGGCGAGGCGTTCTTTTTCGAGGCGGTTCTTGAGAGCCTTGTCCTCGAGTGTTTGCAAGAAGGCTTTTGACTGGCGGTCGAATTCGTCGAGGGCCTGGGCCATTTCCTGCTCAAATTCCTTTTTCCGCTGCTTTTCGGTCTTGATCGCCTCCATATCGAGGGTCGCGAATTTGGTGGCGACGGCCTCGCGTTCGTCCTCGAGAGCGATGCGCAGGTCCTCGGCCAGCTTCGATTCGGTCTGGAGCTTTTTAAGGTAGTTTTCGGCTTCCTGGGCGGAAATGTCGAGATTTTCGCGGGCAAAGTCGATGACCTCGTTCTTGATCCCGAAACGCCTGGCGATCTCGATGCCGCTCGAGGCTCCGGCGAGGCCGAGAAGCAGCTTGTAAGTCGGCTGGAGCGTTTTTTCGTCAAATTCGACCGACGCGTTGACCACGCTCGGGTCATTCGCGGCATAGATCTTCAGGCCGCGGTAGTGGGTCGAGGCGATGACCTGTGCACCCTGGCGGCGAAAATGATCGACGATCGCGACGCCGAGCGCCGAGCCTTCCTCGGGGTCGGTACCGGTGCCGGCTTCGTCGAGCAGGACGAGCGACGGCGGCACGCATTCGCGCATCATACCTGCGATGTTCGACATATGCGACGAAAATGTCGAGAGATTCGCCGACAGCGATTGGTGATCGCCGATATCTGCCAGAACGGAGCGGTAAAAGGGAATTCGGGCTTGTTTTGCCGGCACCGGCAGCCCCGAGATCGCCATCAAACCCAGCAACCCGGCGGTCTTCAGCACGACGGTCTTGCCGCCGGCGTTGGCTCCGGAGATGATCATAACGGAGCGGTCGGACGTGAGGCCGAAGGATGAGGGGACTATTTCGTTCGTTGATCGTTGATCGTTGTTCGTTGTGTCGCGCGCCTTCCCTGCAGGTCGGGTTTCCGCCTTTGGGGCCGCCGACCGCAGATTCTCCTCCAACAGCGGATGGCGGGCGTCGGTCAGGTCGAGCGTGTTGTCGTCGGTGATCTCGGGCACGACCGCGCGGAATTTGCGGGCGAATTCGACCTTTGCCTTGACGAAATCGAGCTCGGCAACGGCCGCGACCGCGATCTCGACGGCGGGAAGCTGGGCACGCAGTTCCTCGGTCATTTCGAACAGGATGCGGGCGATCTCGCGTTCCTCCTTGCCTTTCAGGTTCTGGAGTTCGTTGTTGGCTTCGATCGTGTCGAGCGGTTCAACGAAAACGGTCGAGCCCGACGACGAAAAGCCGTGAGCGACACCGGCGATCTTGCCTTTGAAATCGGCTTTGACGGGAATGACGAATCGGTCGTTCCGGACGGTGACGATCGCGTCCTGGATCGCCGCACCGGCGGCACGCATCGCGGATTCGAGCGTTTTGGTGATGCGGCCACGCTGCTGGTTGATCTCGTGGCGGATACGTGCGAGTTCGGGTGAGGCCTTGTCGTCGATCTCGCCGCCGGGCAAGAGCTTTTTGTTGATCTTATCGATCACGGACAAAAGAGTCGGCGGGATGTGCTCGACCACCCTCCACAGCGTCGGAGCAAATTCCTTTTCGGGCTGCATCGACGAGCGGGCGAATAACGCTTGCGTGCAGACCCGTGCGATCTCGAGCATTCGAACGGGCTCGAGCGTGGCGTTGTGGATCTTGAGAATGGCGACGCCGTTGGACGGGTCTTCGAGCCCGCTGAACGACCACGTCACCTGCTTTTCCTCGTTCAAAAGGATCGTTTCCGTGATCGCGGCAAGTGCCGCATCGAGGCCGCGTCGGTCGGTGAACGGACGCAGCTCAGCGAACCGCTCGACGCCCATCGGCGTCTGAGCGTTGCGGCTGACAAGCTCGAGCAGCCGTTCAAATTCCAGTGTTTCGAGCGAATAACTCATTTTTACCGTCCGATCGTCCGATATGCAGCGATACCGTCGCTAAGCACTGTTTTCACAACAGATACGTGTCTTAGTCGAGCTTGCTCGATAACATTCGATTTGTCCCACGTATGTTTAAAGTGGGACAGCAAGTGGGACAGTCTATCTTGCTGTGTACATTGATAGTTATGTGTTTTGTCCCACTGTCCCACGTTTTTGTAATTTCCACTTTCGAGCCGATGAGCGGAACTACTC
>JAKOVX010000052.1 GCA_029781855.1 Acidobacteriota bacterium
TCGCGAAGCGGTTCATCGCCTTCCAGTCCGGTGGTAGTGTCCGGTGCATCGTCGGCGTCTTTTGCGCGAAAATCTATGGCTCAACCATGCAATTTGGTTATTGTTGCAGGTTAATTGCATCGACCTGCGAGTGCAAGCTCAGTCTTTTTTGTCAGCATTCTGACTCAGACTAGCCCGAGTGCCCGGCTTAGCTCGTCAACGGTTGTTTTTTGAGTCTCAGGCTTCACGTCGAGAGAACTAACCAGTTCGATCGTCACATTCTGAAAACAATAATCAGGACCGAGAGCGAGGACCAGTCCGTCGCCATCGTCGGGTGACCGCTTCGTCCGCTTCTTGAAATCCTCCTTGGGTTCCAGGATCTTCTTCGTCTTCCCGGCCCGGTTGACGAACTTGAACTCGCGTTCGGTGAGATCGACCTCAAGCGGATCGGGAGGGGCAACGAGTGAAACTCCCTTGAGTGACTCGGCGGCTTCGTAATAGAGCTCGGTGATGATGTTGTCGTAATCGCGGTGGTTGTGAGCCCTGCCTCCAAAGTGGACCTCGAACACCTGAAAATCCGCAAATGCCTCCATAAGCGCGGCGTCGATCCTGAGAGCGTCGATGACGCCGGACCCGTATCCCGCATCAACGCGTATATGAAGCGAGGTAACTCCCTTTTCCTTCAGTTTCAGGCATTCGGTACGGATCGCATCAACGTCGAACCATCAGCACGTTGATTCGCCAACTAGAAGTCGTACCACTTGTCGACATTCAGAATCCATCCGGCTTCACCGGCGGCTACTTTGTATTGAAACTGTCGGGTGCCGCCGGTCGCTTTTCCATTGCTGTCGCCCGGCCTGTAGACGGGGAATTTTCGAACCAGATTGTTCTCGACCATTTCGAATTCGTCATGGCCCATATAGCCCTTGGCCATATCAGCGCCGGAGTCCATTTCCGGAACGTATATCTCGGTGGCGCTCTTCTTGTTGTTCACGCCGTAACCGATCAGGATTCCATAACTTCCGCTGCCGCCGGATGTTCCCCAAACGAACAACTCGGGCGATTGGTCCAAGTTAGAGTCTCCAACGGCGGCGCCAATAACCATTCCGTCGAACGACTTGGTCACCTTCAGGTTCCTTGTAAGTCCGCGCGTCGTGATCGTGACCGTATTGCGGCTTGTTCTGTTCGGCGACTTCACCGTGAACGTTACGCCATAGAGCGACAGCGTCTTCGCAAAGGGCTTGGCATTTGCGGTGGCCGAACCGAAAAGTACAAAAAGCGCGGCAAAAAGCGTCAGTGCCGCAACCTTCGGCTTGAAGTTTTTCATGATGCAGTTTTTTCCTCTCGAAAGTCTCATTCTCGTAACGGTGGTGATTCACTCCGTGTTAACCAAAAAGGCAATCACTATTCTGCGGCGAGCGAATCGGAGCCGAAAAGAACGTGTTCACTTATCATAAAACGGCGGGTGGGGCCGCAAAATAAGCAAAAGTACTGATAATTTGCGGATTCTGCCGCGAAGCGTTTTTCGCATCGCGGGCGTTTAAGGTGGTAAAATCACTCGTTCAAAGAATCTGGCAGTTGCAGAAGCGACGACCGGTACGTTGGGACGATTTGTTGGTCGGAAATGGGATTATCGGTCGTCAACCTTGCATGAAAACAATTCTTCCAAACTCAACGATCGGAGTTTTCGGCAGCGGTCAGCTCGGCCGGATGTTCGCCATCGAGGCGCGGAAACTGGGTTATCGCGTCCACACTTTTTCGCCTGACAACGACACCCCGACCGGCCAGGTTTCGGATTTCGAGGTGAAAGCCGATTACGACGATCTTGACGCCGTCCGCGCATTTGCGCGTTCGGTGAATGTCGTGACGTTCGAGTTCGAAAACGTGCCTTCGCGCACCGTCGAGGCGGCCGCCGAGTTCGTCGAGGTTCACCCGCGCGGCGAGATCCTTCACACGACACAAAACCGTTTGCGCGAAAAGACGTTTCTGTCGTCGAAAGGATTTCCGGTCGCGCCGTTCCGTCACATCAAACTCGTCGACGATCTTTACCGCGGAGTCTCCGATCTGGGAACGCCTTCCGTCCTTAAGACCGCCGGATTCGGCTACGACGGCAAGGGACAGCAAAAACTGACTGCCATCGGAGAAGTTGAAACCGCATTTGAGAAGTTGAACGGCAACGAAGCGGTGTTGGAATCGTTCGTCGAATTCGAAAAGGAAGTTTCGGTCGTCTGCGCACGCGGTCAGGACGGCGCGTTCGCGCACTACGGCGTGATCGAGAACCGTCATCGAAATCATATTCTCGACGTTTCGTTCGCTCCGTCGCTCGTATCCGAAGCGGTCTTCAAGGACGCCGTCGCGATCGCGCGCGAGGTGGCCGAAACCCTCGGATATGTCGGCACGCTTTGCGTCGAGTTCTTCCTCACGCGGGACGGCAAATTGCTGATCAACGAACTCGCTCCGCGACCGCACAACTCAGGCCATTTGACGTTCGACGCCTGTGTCACTTCGCAGTTCGAACAGCAACTCCGCGCAGTTTGCGGTTTGCCGCTCGGATCGACCGAATTCTATCGCCCGGCGGCGATGGCGAACCTTCTCGGCGACATTTGGAGCAAAGGCGAACCGAACTGGGCTGCGGCCCTGCGGTCACCGAACATCAAGCTTCATCTTTACGGAAAGAGCGAGGCCCGTCCGGGCCGCAAAATGGGACACCTGACGGCGATGGCAACGTCCCTCGACGAGGCGATCGCGATGGCCGAGGATGCGCGCGATGCATTGATTGATCTACCGAGGAGCTAAGTTAGAAGACCAAATGCCCATTCAAACGGAAGTACTGGAACTCGAGAATCGGAACGTCGGCATGAATTACGAGGCCACGCTGGCCGAGGCTTACAGGCTTCTTAAGGATCAATGGGATCGTGGAAACCGCGACCGGGAATCCTGCTTGCACATCGCGTTCATTGCCTGGTACGGCATCATCGAACCTTCCCACATTACCGGATTCACCGAGTCGGATTCGGAGCGTGGTGAACTAAATCAAATACTGTTCGACGTTCATGAATACTTCAAAACCGAAATAACCAATGACTCCGAAATGCTCTATGTCTTCGGACTTATGGCATCGATGCAGTGGTTCATGTTGGAACGTGCCCCCTTTTGGGAACAGATCGGAATCGATTATCGGTCGAAGTACCGTAACCTTGAACCCGATGGCCTGGACCCGTCAGTCTTCAAAGATCGAGGAGCCTACGGCGAGTATTTTGAAATGCAAGCGAAGGTTAGTAAGGGTCCGAATGGCTATTAGCCGGGGCACAAGCATTGAAGTTTTCGTCCCCGAAGGAGACCGATATTATAGCGTAGGGTAAGGCCGAAGGCCGCAACCCTACGACAACGGTACGGCAGTGCGACCGTCCCTGAAAGGGACGAACAAGACGGCGTTAATGTTCGTCACCTTCGGCGACGGATTCGTTGATCGCCGATTACGTAGGGTTTCACCCTACGCTTTAATGTCCGTCTCCTTCGGAGACAAATCCGAATTGGCGATCTCACGTAGGGTAAGGACGAAAGCCGCAAGCTGACGACGACGATGCGTCATCGCAACCGTCCCTGAAGGGATGAGATGGTAACATCGGGTTTTTGTCTCCGAAGGAGACAGACAATATAGCGTAGGGTAAGGCCGAAGGCCGCAACCCTACGACAACGGTACGGCAGTGCGACCGTCCCTGAAAGGGACGAACAAGACGGCGTTAATGTTCGTCACCTTCGGCGACGGGAAACAAATTCGCGATCTCACGTAGGGTTTCACCCTACGCTATATTGTCGGTCTCCTTTGGAGACGGGAACGAATGACGATGCGAATATCAAATCGTCCCTGAAGGGGACGAACAATCAACGTCGCAAATGTCCGTCACCTTCGGAGACGGGGAAGTAATGACCTCACGAATAGTCCGTCCTCTATTGGAGACCTATCTCAAACAACCATCATGGAGAAGAAATATGCCTCAATCACTCGCAAAAATCCTCGTACATGTCGTGTTTTCTACAAAGAGCCGGATCAATCTGATTCACCCTGAGATCGAAGCGGATCTTTATGGATACATGCACGGCATCGTAAGAAACAACAAATCGAAACTCATCATCGGAAACGGCACGGCCGATCACAGCCATCTGCTGATATCACTCGGAAAAACGATCGATATCGCTACCTTGGTCGGCGATATCAAACGCGACAGTTCGGTCTGGATGAAGCAGCACGAAAAGGCCTTCTATTTGCAGGACGGCTACGGTGCGTTCTCAATTGGCGAATCACAGGTGCCGAGAGTTGTGAAGTACATCGCGGATCAGAAACAGCATCACGCGAAGATGGACTTCAAGGACGAATTCCGAGGACTGCTTGGACGATATAAGGTCGAATACGACGAACGCTATGTCTGGGATTGAGTCGTCTTTGGCGACGAACGATCAACGTCGTGTGTTCGTCCCTTTCAGGGACGGTAACCTTGACGCCCGGTGTCGTAGGGTTGCGGCCTTCGGCCTTACCATTCGCTATATTGTTCGTCTCCTTCGGAGACGGGAAGGTGACAATACACGAAATTGTCCCGGGAACGAACGATCAACGTCGCGTGTTCGTCCCTTTCAGGGACCGTAACCTTGACGCCCGGTGTCGTAGGGTTGCGGCCTTCGGCCTTACCCTACGCTATATTGTTCGTCTCCTTCGGAGACAAATTCTGATCCGACGGTTTTGCAGGGGAGCGAGGGCCGTATCATATACGACTCGATGGGTTACGTCTGGCGACGGTTTGACCGAAATTGGCGCGTCATCGCGAACGTCCCTGAAAGGGACGAACACGCAAGGTTGATTGTTCGTCACCTTTAGGGACGGGAAACAAATTCGCGATCTCACGTAGGGTTTCACCCTACGCTATATTGTTCGTATCCGAAGGAGACATATCGCAATCCCGGATTCGCCGGACCAACGACGCATGTCGAAATCCCGACACCGGCATCAACTCGTCCCTGAAATCGCGCGCTCCGTCACTACAAACTAAACAATCCACCGGAGTTGGCGTATATTGAGACCATTCAGGCTCTTCAACCCGGATCAAACGATAGGAAAAACGTGACCGCGGATCGCCGCAAGAAAGTATTCATTCTTTCGCGGGTTAAACGGTTCCAAAGTGCAATCTGGGTTCAATCTACTCTTGCAAGGAGCGATCGCATGAAATTCTTCCGTTCAACCGTCTCGATGGTTACGGTTGCGCTTGTCTGCGCGACCGTCGCGTTTTCACAAAATCCGTCTTCAAACTCCGCGCCGAGCGTGACGTCCGCGACGGCAAATCTTGTTTGGCGAAATATCGGACCGGCAAACATGGGCGGACGCGTCGCCGACGTCGAAGGAGTCCCGGGCAATCCGAACATCGTTTACGTCGGGACAGGTTCGGGCGGGATCTACAAGACGACCGACGGCGGGATCAGTTGGAACGCGATCTTCGACCGCCAGTCGTCGATCTCGGTCGGCGACATCGCGCTCGAACCGGGAAATCCGGACGTCGTTTGGGTCGGGACCGGCGAAGCGAATGTTCGTAATTCGGTCTCGTTCGGAGACGGCGTTTACAAATCGACCGACGGCGGAAAGACATGGAAACACATGGGTTTGAAGGACACGAACACGATCTCGAAGATCGTCATCAACCCGAA
>JAKOVX010000143.1 GCA_029781855.1 Acidobacteriota bacterium
GAGATCTCTTCGTTCTCGGAGACTCGCAGGCCGATAGCGAGATCGACGACCTTCAGCACCACGAACGTTCCCACGCTGGCCAATACAACGGCAATTCCGATCCCAGCGAGTTGATACGTGATCTGAATATAATTGCCGTCGATCGCACCGACCGCGGTCGCGTTACCGGCGGCATCCTTAAAGATCGGATTGATCACGCTAGTCGCCAAAACGCCCGTCATCAACCCCCCGACCGCTCCGCCGACACCGTGGATGCCGAAAACATCGAGCGTGTCGTCATAACCGAAGATATGCTTGACCCTCGCCACCATGAAATAGCAGGCCGCTCCGCCCATCAGACCGATCAATAGTGCCGACATCGGCGTAACGAATCCGGCCGCCGGCGTAATTACAACGAGCCCCGCGACGGCTCCCGAGATCGCTCCGATCGCGGTCGGCTTGCCGCTTTTCGTCCAGTCTATAACGATCCACGCGAGCATCGCCGCGGCTGCCGCGAAATGTGTCGTGACGAACGCGTTAGTCGCGAGCGAGCTTGCCGAAAGGGCACTTCCGGCGTTAAACCCGAACCATCCGAACCATAGCAAGCCCGCCCCGATCAAACTAAGTACCGAATTGTGCGGCGTAGTTGGCTCGTTTCGATAATCTAGCCGCTTGCCCAGATAAAGTGCACAAACCAGTGCCGAAACGCCCGACGAGATGTGCACGACCGTGCCGCCGGCGAAATCGAGTGCCGGAAACGATCCGCCGAGCACCGCATTCAGAAAACCGCCCTTGCCCCAGACCATATGTGCCAGCGGCAGGTAGACTACGATGGTCCAAAGCGTCGTAAACGCGATCTTAGCCGGAAAACGTATCCGCTCGGCAAATGCTCCCGTAATAAGCGCCGGCGTGATGATCGCGAACATCAACTGAAAGATCATGAACGACTGCTGCGGTATGGTCGCCGCGTAGTCGGCGTTCGGCTCGGCCCCGACGCCCTGTAAAAACGCGAAATGCAGCCCGCCGATAAACGCGTTCTCCTCGGAAAATACGAGACTGTAGCCGAAAAACGCCCAGATCAGCGTGACGATCCCAACCGAGATCAGGCTTTTGAGCATTGTCGACAGAACATTCTTTTGCCGTACTAGTCCGCCGTAAAAGAGTGCAAGTCCCGGAATGGTCATCAGTAGCACAAGAGCGCTGCACGATAGTACCCATGCGTTATCCGCACTGCTCTGCGCCGCTGCCGCGGCTGTTTCGAGCTTTGCGATACGTTCACTGATCTCATCGGCCAGAGAGACGATCGGTAGTAGTGCGATCGCCGCCGATGCCAAGAAGAGTTGGAATGATATTTTGGTTCTGTTGCTCATTTTCATACGCGTAACTTTGGTTGATGTGACCAATAGCGTCTGGTTCAGCAATGCACATGCCAATGTCAAGGGTTTTGTTTAACTCATTGATCAATATAGGTTTATAGCTCTTTCGTGACTATTTTGGCTTCCCACGACTGATATATTTCTTACATTATTGTCGGAAACATAGCCAATTCTTACAAAAACGTATCGAATTGCTGCTTTTTGAGCGTCTGCCGGGGCCCAACGGGTTATAATTTGCTCAGAAGCGAATTTTTTGTCCGATCTTCCTACATTTTTGTTGGTTATGAGAGTTGATCAGGTTGATTTCATTGCCAAAGCATCTGCTTCGCTGGCGGACGCTGACGGTATACGTAGCGGCTCGGCGTCGGTCATCGAAAACCTTTTGCGGGTGCTCGGCGGCAGATTCGCCTTCGTTGCCAGACGACGGCGGGACAGCGATATCGCTGAAATTCTCGCCGTGAGCGGCCTCGGCGCCGCCGACTTTCGACGGCTCGAGGATCGCATTTCCAAAAGCGGGCTTTGGAAGATGCTGCACCTCACTTCCCCGTTCGTTATCGACTCGCTCGGCGAAGACCCTGTTCTGAACTTCCTCTCATTCGGCACCGGAGCGAGAATGCTCGTGGCGGTTCCGGTCAAGGTTCGCGGCTCGAGCGTCGGTCTGATCGCTGCCGCGTTTCCCGAAGAGGCATCGACTACTGAGAACGAGATCGTCAAATTGCTGACCGCGATCGCCGCCCTTATTGCCCAGGCGATGAGGGTCGAGCAATATGTCGCCGATGAAAGCCGGAAGCTTGCAGAAGAGAACGTGCTGCTCAAACAGGAGCTCAAGGAGAAGTACGATTTTCACAATCTCGTCGGCAATTCCAGCCCGATGCGTCACATTTACGACCAAGTCACGCAGGTGGCTCGGTCGAACGCCACTGTACTCTTACGTGGCGAGAGCGGGACCGGCAAGGAACTGATCGCCAACGCGATCCATTACAACAGCCTGCGGTCCAAGCGGCCGTTCGTTAAGGTCAATTGTGCGGCTCTGCCTGAAACGCTTATCGAGAGCGAGCTTTTCGGTTACGAAAAAGGTGCATTTACTGGCGCTTCGGCACGAAAGAAAGGCCGGTTCGAGATGGCCGACGGCGGAACGATATTTCTCGACGAGATCGGGGACCTGCCGCCGCAGACTCAGGTCAAACTTCTCCGCGTGCTGCAGGAACGTGAATTCGAGCGGCTCGGCGGCACCGAGACGATCAAGATCAACGTCCGCCTTATAACAGCTACAAACAAAGACCTCGAAGCCGAGATCGCCGATGGCCGATTTCGCGAGGACCTGTTTTACCGCGTAAACGTGTTCACGATATTTCTGCCGCCGCTTCGCGAGCGTAAGTCGGACATTCTCCTCCTAGCTGAGCATTTTCTCGAAAAATATGAACGCGAGCACCAAAAGCGAGTCCGCCGGATATCGACGCCGGCGATCGATATGCTTACGGCATATCACTTCCCCGGTAACGTTCGCGAACTCGAAAACGTGATCGAGCGGGCGGTTATTGTCTGCGACTCCAACGTCATTCATGGCCACCATTTGCCGCCGACGCTACAAACCGCCGAGGTCAGCGGAACCGAGACACGGATGACGCTCGCATCCGCGGTCGAGGCGTTCGAACGCGACCTCATTCAGGACACTCTGAAATCAACTCGTGGCAACGTCGCAAAGGCCGCAAAGATGCTCGATTCGACCGAACGTATTCTTGGCTATAAAATCAAGAAGTACAGTATCGACCCGCGACGATTTCGCAAATGAACCTGGAAAAACACCTCATCGACGGACTGCCGGACCCCGAGGCCGCAAGCCGCTTTTTCGGGCAGTTCGAGGAAAAGCACAGATCCGCTCATGCCAAACTGGTCAAAAATCCGGGGCTGCTATCGGACGTCTTGACCGTTGCGTCGTTCAGTCCATTGCTCGCCGCGACAATGCTTCAAAATCCGGAATACATCTGGTGGCTCGGCCGAAAGCGTGCGGAATCCGGTGTACGGAGCCGCGACGAGATGCTCGAATCGCTTGCCCGATTTACGATGACCCAATCGCAGATCGACACGCAGGTGGTTTTCGCTCGATTTCGGCGGCGTGAATTGCTGCGGATCTACCTACGGGACATACGCCGGCTGGCGACGATCGCCGAGATAACCGAGGAGATTTCGAATCTTGCCGACGCGATACTCGAGGCGGCGCTCAAACAATCGCGGCGGGAAATGGACAATCGTTTTGGCTCGCCGCAGGAAACGGATGAGAAAGGTCGGATCCGGCCCGCAAGATTTTGCATCGTCGCTCTCGGAAAACTCGGTTCGCGTGAGCTCAACTACGCCTCCGACATCGATCTCCAGTTTCTTTATTCTAACGAAGGCACGACGTCCGGGACCGGCAGCCGCGGCACCGTTACCAATCGCGAATACTTCATCAAAGTTGCAGAATTCGTCGTCAAGCTCATCGGCCAGCAAACTGGCGAAGGAGCGGCATACCGGGTCGATCTGCGGCTGCGGCCGCACGGGTCGCTCGGAGCCCTCGCGATGTCGGTCGACGACACTGTCCGTTACCACAGGAGCGATGCGAGGCCCTGGGAACGTCAGGTGCTGATCCGTTCGCGTGGCTGTGCCGGAGATACGGAACTTTTCAATGAGTTTTTCGCTCAAGTCGAATCTCTCGTATTCGAATCGGGCGTGTCGGTCGAGGATGCCCTGCGAAATGTGCGTCTCTCGAAAGATCAGATCGATCGCGAGAATTTAGAAAACCGAGGATTTAACGTGAAGCTGGGCCGCGGCGGGATTCGCGAGATCGAATTTCTCGCCCAGGCCCTGCAATTGGCGTTCGGCGGCAAGGACCGCTGGCTGCGGAGCCCTCACACTTTGATCAGTTTATCCAGGCTTGCCGATCGCGGGTACATTTCGGGATCGGACCTGACGGATCTATCGACCGCATATTCGTTCCTTCGGCGGACGGAACACGTGCTCCAGATGGAGAACGGCGTCCAGACGCACACTGTGCCCGACGAACCAGTCAAACGTGAACTCTTCGGCCGTCGAATGACGTTTGCAGCCGGCGGCGACTTTGAGTCCGATCTAAAGCTCAACGCCGAAAACGTCGCCCGCATTTTCACCCGAATTTTCGGCGAAGCGAGCTTTTCCAGTTCGGCCGGTAGTCAGCGTGACGTCCGCCCAGTTCCGCACGAACGGGTACGTTCGTCAGTGCTCGCGTCGATCGAGAAATCCAGCGTGGTCTACGCACCGTCCGAGAACGGCAGCAGCGTCCTCGACCGCCTCGCCGAGGTCTCGCCGCATTTCTCCTCGCTGTTGGCGTCAAACCCGCACATCGCGGCCGAATTGCCCGACCCGCATTCCGTCGGACCACAGATCGACTACGAGGAAATTCTGATGTCCGCGGCTCAGTCGTCAAATGGATTCGGCCATCGACTTTCGGCTGTTAGAAGAGCATGGTCGAAATGCCTCTTCGCGATCGTCGTCGCGGATGTCTTTGAGACGATAACGATCCGTGAAACCCGCGTCCTGCAGACAGAGCTTGCCGAAGCAAGCATTAATGCGGCTCTTTGGATAGTAAACGAAGAATTGGCAAAGAAATACGGCGACTCCGCCGATGCCAACGCTATCGCCGTTCTCGCTCTCGGAAAACTTGGCGGCGGCGGCCTCGACTACGATTCCGACCTCGATCTGGTCGTTGTTTACGACGAATCGAAAGCCGTGCCGAACGGCGTCACGAATGCTGAATTCTACGGCTGGGCCGTCGAGACGTTCGTGACGACGTTGTCTTCGATGACCCGAGACGGCTCGCTTTACCGCGTCGATCTGCGGCTCCGCCCATACGGCAAGAATGGGCTTATCGTCTTGCCGGGCGACGGATTTTTGTCCTATTTTCGGGAAACCGCCGAGGTGTGGGAAATGCTCGCGTTCGTCAAACTCCGTGCCGTCGGTGGCGACAGAAAGCTCGGTGAACGTGTCGAATTTGAGACGCGACGAATTATCCACGATCGGGCATCGACCATCGGCGTCGATACGTTACGTGACGAGACCGTCCGCGTCAGGCACGCTCTGGAAAAGCAGCGTGCGAGAGGCCGCCGTGGCTCCGACGTCGACATCAAGTACGGTTCGGGCGGCATGCTCGATATTTATTTTGCAATGCGTTTCCTACAGCTGCGTGACAACGTTCCCGACGACGACGAAGACCGCTCCACCGCACACGTTCTCGAAGTGCTCCGGAAACGCAACATCGTCTCCTCTGAAGACCATCGAATGCTCGCCGACGGCTACAAATTCCTTTCCGAACTCGACCACAACATCAGGCTCACCGTCGGCAGGACGACGCGTGTCCCATTTGCGAACGAGTCCGTAATGTCCACGATCGCCGGTCGGATGAAGATCCTGTCCACTAGCGAACTCAACGAGCGGCTCACGCTTCACCGATTGGAGATCCGTTCGGCGTTCGAAAATATCGTCGGCGGCTGATCATTAAGCCCAAACTTCCATGCCTATCCGGCGCGAAAGATCGCCCGTTTTGTTGTAGGATTACCGAAGAGGATATTTTCGTCGAATGCACATCCCTGACGGTTATCTCAGTCCGGAAACCTGTGCGGTGCTCTACGCCGCGGCGGCTCCGTTTTGGGTCGTCGCGTTGCGTCGCATCAAGCGGTTGCTGAACACACGGATGGTGCCGCTGCTGTCGGTCTTCGCGGCGTTTTCGTTCGTAATAATGATGTTCAATATTCCGCTGCCCGGCGGAACGACCGGACACGCGATCGGCGTCGGCATCGCCGCGGTCGTGCTGGGCCCGTGGGGCTCGATGCTGGCGATCTCGGTCGCGTTGTTGATACAGGCTTTGTTTTTCGGCGACGGCGGAATTACGGCTTTCGGGGCAAATTCGTTCAACATGGCGATCGTCGGCTCGCTGGTCGCGACCGCTGTTTACCGGGTCGTCGGCCGCGGAGCTGAGATCACGGCGACGCGACGCGTTGCCGCGGCCGGCCTCGCCGGATACGCCGCAATTAATGCCGCCGCGTTTCTGGCCAGCATCGAATTCGGCATTCAACCGCTTCTGTTTCACGACGCGAGCGGTGCCCCGCTTTACGCACCGTATCCACTGGCGATCGCGATACCGGCGATGATGATCGGGCATCTCACGATCGCGGGTATTGCAGAACTTATCGCGGCTGGCGGCGTCGTGGCATATCTCCAGCGTTCTAACCCGTCGCTGCTTAAATTCACCGCACCGGATGCCCCCGAACTCGACTCGACTCGCGTCCGAACGCCTCGGTCGATGCGGCCCCTTTGGATCGGCCTCGCGGCGTTGATGATCCTGACACCGCTTGGTTTGCTCGCCGCAGGCACGGCGTGGGGCGAATGGTCGGCAAACGATCTCGCCGACCCGGCAGCCCGCGAACATATTACGACCGTCTCGCAGGGCCAGGCGCCGCCGTCCGCCCCGCCCGAAGGGCTGGCGCGTCTGTCGGAGATCTGGACGGCACCGATCCCCGATTACGCCCCGGCATTCCTGTCTAGCCCCGCCGTGGGATACGTCCTGTCGGCGATGTTCGGTTCGGGGCTCGTTATCTTAGTGACAACCTTCGTCGGCTGGCTCTTCGGGCGGCGGCGAGAGAAATTGACGACCACGACCCCGATTGAATAAGACAACTTCAGCCAAAAGCCGTCGACACAGCGGCACATTCGTCGAACGAACGCTCACGGGCCTGGTTCGCAAGACCGAACGCGCCCTGTTCGCCGAGGAGATCGCCCGGGCCGACGGACTGCTGCAGCGGCTCGACCCGCGGGTCAAGATCGTCGGGCTTCTGTCGCTAGTCGTAACCGTCACGCTCTCGCGAAATCTGTTCACTATACTCTCCGTCTTTGCTCTTGGTGTCATTCTTGCCGTGCTCTCAAAGGTTCCGGTCCGTGAACTGGCACTTCGGATCTGGTTGAGCGCACTGTTCTTTACCGGAGCGATCGCTGTCCCGGTTCTGTTTATCACTGCCGGCGAGCCTCTGCTGCGAATACCGTTGATCGGCTGGACGATCACGGCACAGGGCCTGACGAGTGCACTGTATTTGACCTCCAGGGTCGAGGCGACGGCAACACTTTCGATCCTGTTGGTGCTCTGCACTAGCTGGTCGAGTGTGCTTAAAGGACTGCGGGTGCTGCATGTGCCGGTCGTTTTTGTGGTCATTTTGGGGATGACTTACCGGTATATTTTTGTCATCCTCGAAACTGCCCGCGACATGTTCGAGGCCCGGCGAAGCCGCCTTGTAGGCCGGCTCGATGGCAGAGAACGCCGACACATCGCCGCCGGAAGCATCGGCGTGCTGCTCACCAAGAGCTTTTATCTTCACCACGAGGTTTTCCTCGCTATGCAGTCACGCGGATTTCGCGGCGAAGTATACGTTCTCGACGAATTCGCGATGCACTCCCGCGATTGGCTGGCGTTGGCCGGGTTTGCCGTGCTCGTGGGTGCGGCGGTCTGGCTCGGGCGGCAGGAAAGTCTGCAGACGTTATTGAATTTGAGCTAAATAATGGAATTGGCGGCTACAAAATACGCATTCGAACTCGCGGACGTGACGTATCGTTACGACGAGATCACGGCTCTCGACGGCCTATCCCTACAGATAGAGAGCGGCCGCCGGATCGCGGTGCTCGGGGCGAACGGATCCGGCAAATCGACGCTGCTCCGTCTGCTGGACGGCCTTTATTTCCCTGACAAAGGCACGATCAAGTCGTTTGGTGAACCGCTTACCGAAGAGGCGATGCAGGACGAAGAATTTGCCTTTGCATTTCGACGCCGCGTCGCACTTGTGTTCCAAAATCCGGACGTCCAGCTCTTTAACCCCACGGTTTTCGACGAGGTCGCGTTCGGCCCGCTGCAGCTTCGCTGGGAAAAGTCCGATATCCGGCGAAGGATCGACGAAACGCTCGAGAGCCTCGAGATCTCGCACCTTAAAGATCGCTCGCCGCATCGTCTGTCGGGCGGCGAAAAGAAACGCGTCGCACTCGCCTCGGTCCTCATCCTCGAACCCGAAGTGTTGCTGATGGACGAGCCGACCGCCGCACTCGACCCCAAAAGCCGCGGCCACGTCATCGATTTTCTGGCGGACCGTTCGAACGCCGCACGAACGGTCATTACGGCCACGCACGACCTCGATATTATCGAAGACATTGCCGACCACTGCCTCGTATTTGAGAATGGCCGGCTTGCCGCCGACGGTACGCCTTCCGCGATCCTCGCCGACCACGACCTGCTCGAACGCACCAACCTCATCCACGCCCACCGCCACCGCCACCCGGACGGCAGTTTTCACACGCACCCGCACGCTCACCGTTTTCACGAACACGATCACGAGCACAAATGACACCTCAAAGATCGGACGCTCTGGTCGGCGTACCATTTCGCTCCGGAACCTATTCCCGTGTTCCGGTGGAACAAAATGAAAGTAGCACTTCAACAACAACAATGTATATGACTGACAATACGAGCTTTACACTATCGCACCACACAGTTCGCAAAAAGGCTGCGAGGATCTCGCAGCCCTATAGTCGATGTAAAAGTGGCTCGCTCGCCTACTTGTCCTTCTTATCGTCGACAGGAGCCGATTCGACAGGATCGGTTATCGAATACGCGGAAAGCTCACCTTTATTCATATTGATCAGCCGGCCGGCAGCATCGTCGACCTCGTAGTCGGGCGTTTTGTCGTTGAATATTATCTGATTTACCGGTTGTCCTGTCATCAGGCTCACACCTACCAGACCTGACCCCTTGTCATCCTTCGACTTTATCGTGGTCAAGACATAATAGACATTTCCGCTTGCCTTCGCGGCCGAATACTTCTTCGACATAAAGTCCTGGTAACTCGACATTAGATTTAGAAAATTTGTGTTCTCGTTAAATGCCGAATTGTAGTCGCCTCGTTGAGCGTAGCCGGCCTCGACGCCCTGAGACAGGGCCGCCGCCGTTATCGTGATCGCGGTCATCACGATCGACTGCCACCCGCTGATGCCCGGAGCGTCATATTTCGTCGCCCAGGTGATCTCGTGCGTCTTTGGACTGAACGCCAGCAGATGCTGCATACCGCGGGCGACAACCGTTCCGTTTTCCTGCCGGACGAGGGAAACAGGATTATCTGTTGTGTCCGGCCCCTTCTTCATCAATCCGCCGATCCCGCCGAATGCAACAGCCGCAACCCGTCCAGCCGTCGCTGCCGCACCGACCTTGATCTTAAATTTGAGCGGCACCTTGTACGCTTCCCTGACTTTGCCCTGACTAGCAAGGTCGAGGCCGATCAGATTCTTCTCATCCCCGATCAGCATCGAATTGTCATCCGGCAAGATGACCATATTCGTGATCGAGTCTTTGGCACCGGTGTAGATCCAGTTCGTATTTCCCGTCGCCATATCGACTGCAACCACACCGATCGGGCCTTTCTTGAGCCATTCACCCTTTTTCCAGCTGAAAAACTGGCCGCCCATGCGTCCAAAAAGCACACCGTTGTAGATCTGCATCTCGGCGATTCCGCCTTTGCCAAAATCTTTGGTCGTCCACTTAATGATGCCGGTGTTTTTGTCGATCGCACGCAATACGCCTTGTGCTGAGGTATATATTATGTCGCCGTCAAAGACGCACTGTCCGTTGGTGTTTTTTAATGAGCCGTCCGTAACGTCATAAAGCGTTTTCCAGATCAGCTTGCCGTCCGCGAGGCTAAACCTGTGCAAGCCGGCGTAGGTCAAGTAGAGCGAATCGCCGTCCACGATCGGCGGGTTCTCACCACTAAGGTCAAATCGATCGCTCCGGCCGCCGCCCTGTCCGAGGAACATTGCAGATGTACCGCTGCGCTTCTTCTTTTCGACTCCGTACAGATCAACCTTTTCGGTGTATTCGCTCTGCCAAATGAGGTCACCCGTCGACATTTTCAATGCGAAAATATCGGGCTTATCCTTGGTTATACGGTTGTCGCGGATGGTCAGGAACACGATCATGTCTTTCTTATAGACAGGCGTCACCTCGACGGTGTAACCGAGCATTTTCTCGGTTTGCCAAACAGTCGTTCCGGTAAGCGTGTCGATCGCGGTGAGCTTTGTCTTGCGCTGTGCCCAGCCGGAATTGTCCGAGATCAGCAGCAGCGGCGTACCCGGCAGCTCGGTGTATTCATTCTCCGAGATCTCGCCAATGTCTGTCCTCTGCCACAGAACCTTTCCGGTCGCACCGTCAAGCATCGCAACCCCGGCCTGCAACCCAACAGTTACATTGCCGGTTTCCATCAACGAGTACCATTTGGCTCCTTTATAGCTCCAAATCGGCGTACTTGCTCCCGCTTCAATCGCGCAAGTAGAAAGTACGAAGATCACGCTCAATACGGCAGTCACAACCGATAGACGAACAAAATAGAGCTCTGACATTGCTTTTAACAATCGCTGCATCAAATTTCCCCTCCAGAAAATACCAACATTTTTTGAGATCAAATGAACCGCACCCAATTCGACACTATTCAAATACCCGAGATCGTTGTATCGAACATCGAGGCCGCAAGAAACTTCGCATTCGAGCGAAGCGTAAGATCAATTCGTTATGGATAAGTTAAGTCGTTTTTACGCCTAAGATAGCGACAAGTCTAGGTATTTAGGATCTGTTCGTCAAACAGAGCCATATCAAAAGTCCATTTCAGGCTTTTGGGAATTTCACGGTCAACGAACGACACTGTCATTTCCTCGAATCAGTCGAAATGTTTGGGTTCAAGCCAGCGATTCCGATAGCCCGCTGCTCTCAAACCAGCACCGCGTGCAAAAGCGGTGCTTTTTTCGTTCGTTTGGTGTGAATTCGGCGGAGAGCGGCAGGCGTTCGGCGAGGAATTTCTCGTCATCAGATAGTTCGTGCCATGCCATTAGACGGTGAAATCCGCATTTCGGACAGATCTGTTCATTTTCCAAACCATTCATAGGGTTTTTGAGATTTCGGGGCTACAGTTTACTATCTTAATGTCGTTCGTACGCATTTCGCAGTGCCGCGATCCGGGAATTAAGATGATAGTTGTCAATTAACCGATCGCTTTCGGAAATCGTGGTTCAACGACACGCCGGTCCATCGATACAAGCCTAATTAGCGGAGAGTTTTAATGTTCACAGTAAAAGCCGGGTACACCGGCGACATAGAGCTGAAGACGAGCGTTGACCGCGTTCGGGATTTCTTCGCGGACATCAACAATTTCGCCGACCTGATGCCGGGCATCCGGCAGATCCACACGGACGCCAAGGGCGTCGCCCATTGGAAGATCCAGGCCGAAATTCCGTTTGTCGGGCAAATGCTCCAGAAATTTGCTGTCGAACTCGCCGAGGAGACCGAAGACCGCGTCGAATGGCTGCCGCTTCGTGTCGAGACCGAGAATTTTCTGAGATATTCTGCGGAATTTGTCGAAAAGGCCAAGAACGTGACGCTTGTTCAGTTCTCACAGATGGTCGAACTGCGACGCAAATCCGCCCGCGACCTGCATTATCTTGCCGGCCTCGCCGGCGAATCGCTGATCAGCAGCGAAATGACCAAACGGATCACGGAAATGATCAAGATATTCATCGACCGGGCAAAAGAACGACTAGAAAAGTGAGTTTGAGCCGATTCGCTCCGGCTTGCTTCACTGCTTTAGCTCTTCGATCTGCTTCAGTGCTTCAGTGAAGCAAAGACACACTTTCTCTATCGGGAACTCCCCGTAATTATTGACCCAAAAGGCAGTCGGCTGTGAAACCGGAGTTTATCTTTGTGAAAGGCACTGAAGCAGATTCGGCTTTAATTGACCGCTTCCGGTATTAGGTGATCGCTCCGCCGTCGATGATGACGATCTCGCCGCTCATGAAACTATTTCGGTCCGAGGTCATGAATGCGGCGTACTCTGCAAGTTCTTCCGGCCTGCCGACTCGGCCCTTCGCCACCCAAAAATCGTGCATTTGAAGGAGTCGTTCGGGCAAAGTGTGACCGAGGTCGGTGTCGAAGATACCAGCGGCGATGGCGTTGACGGAAATGCCAAAGTTTGCTGCCTCACGCGACAGACACTTCGTGAAACCGATCATGGCCGCTTTTGACGTTGCGTAATGGACAGATGTCGGCAGGCTGCGGATAGCTCCGACAGATGTTATGTTGAGGATCGATCCCGCGCGCTCACGGATCATCTGCTTGTAGAATGGCTTTGTGACGGCAAACAAGCTGTTGACATTCGTGTCCACGACCCAGTCCCATGATTTGTCGGTGGTAGTCGCAAAATTATCGGGTTTGTTTACTGCAGCGTTGTTTACGAGGATATTTATCGCTCCCCAGGCCTCTTTGATCTCGCGGGCAACGTGTTTCATGCCATAACGGTCGGTAACAGAGACCTTGAAACTCAGGGCACGGCGGCCGTGGGCCTCGATCTTCGCTCTAACCTCATCAGCCAGGTCTTCGCGTGAATGGTAATTGAACGCGACGTCAGCTCCCTCACGGGCAAAGACCTCACAAATCGCTGCGCCGATACCACGCGTCCCGCCGGACACAAATGCACGTTTTCCTTCAAGTAAAAGGCTCAATTATGGTTTCTCCGATCGTGTTACTACAACGAATGCAAAGGAAAAGGTTAAATAAATCCCGGTGGGCTGACAAGCGCCGATGTCAAAAAATGGGTCAGGCGGCCTTCGCCGCAGTGAAAGGATGAGGAAGCAGGGCGTTTATCTCCTTGATGATCTGATCCGTCGAATCCGGCATCGTCATTCCAATGGTCGCAGCCTTCATTCGCGTGTAATCGCCGTTGTTATTAAGTAAATTTTGGATCGTCGGCACGATGTCGCCGGCCTTTCGCAGCAATATTCCCGCGCCGCGCCGCTCGATCAGCCGGACCGTGCCTGCTTCCTGCGGCATCGGCGGAGTCGTGGCGTCGGCGATGATCGGCAGGCGACATGCCAACGCCTCAAAGGTCGTGAGCCCGCCCAATTTCGAGATCATTACGTTCGCGGACTGCATCAGTTTTTCGATCTCGTCAGAATATCCGATGACCTTTACCGGGAACTTTGCGGTTAGAGCGATCTTTTCCGCCTGTTTCCTCAGCTCCTCATTCTTTCCAGCCAGAAAGATAGCCTGGACGTCCAATTCGCCGCGAACCAGTTCCTTGAATATCTGCGGGATATTGCCGCCGCCGATCCATCCGGCGTTTACGAAAACCGTAAATTTATCGGGATCAAGGCCATAGAACAGACGTGCGTTCTGGGCATCTTTCTCATCGACCTCACGAAATTTCGGGTTGACGGGCATACCGGAGATCTTGATCTTCTCGGGTGAGACACCATAGTCCAGAAGCTGGTCGCGGGCATCCTCGTTTGCAACTAAATACAGCGATACATCGTCACAGGCCCAGCCTTTCCAAAAACCGTAACATGGATCGGTTACAACAGTTACAAGCGGAACCTGATCTGTTAAATTAAGTTCCCTGAGGATCCGGGCGAATATGTGCTGGGTCAATGGATGAACACTTACGACGACGTGCGGACACCATTTTTCAAATTGGTCCCGAACGTATCCGATGCAACGTTTATGAAAAAATTCCCTCGTCTCCGGGCGGATCTTATTCATCGCCCAGTAAAGGTACTTCATCCAATGCTGTTTGTTTTTGAGGACCCAGTTGTAGAGGTTTACGAGTTTGTCGGTGACGTGGTGCGATTCTTCGACTGCCTTTATCACGCGCACGACCGGCGATCCGCCATACCAGAATTTCTCCAACCCCTCGGAGATCGCAGCCGCGGCAGAGCGATGCCCGCCGCCGGTATCGGATGAAATTATAAGTATTTTCGGAGCAGAATCTGGCATTTATGGCGCCGGGACTTCGTACATTAGGCGATCGGTCAACGGTGGACCTACGCCTTCAAAGCCACTTCCTTAGCAGCCAGAAAACCTGCTTCTTTCGAAGCCTTCTTCATCTGGCTTTCCAGTTTCTTTATCTTAACTAGATGGCCCGCATTGAACGGAAGCGACGGGTAGAAGCAATTCGATTCGTGCGTACAGAAGCAACCGGCACCAGCCTCTTTTCGTCGATCCGCCATCAATTCAGTGTTCCACGCCGACTGGAAATTCCAGTCGTAATCTCGCAGGTTAAGGACATCGGCCTTATTTTCGCACGATGAAAGGGCACCGTTATCGTAAATGACCGCGCCTGCACTTCCCGCGTAGCATTTGAGTTGGGCCTTGTTCTCCTCTTTCGTCTTAGCGATCAGGTCGTGCATGTATATGTCGACCGCTGCCTTGAAGAAGCCGGAATCTCCACCGTAATTATTCTTCAATGCGGCACTCTTCGTGTCCTCGAGTATCATCTGCGAAAGCTGGCCATACCGTTTGTGATCGAAGTTCAACTCGTTAGGATCCGCGGACGGAGGTCTAATGTAATTAATATTTACCTTGTCCGGCTTGAGGTCATACTTCAGGAAATCATACCAGTCGAAGATCGTATCTTCGTTCGAGTGCATGACGCACGTACAGGTCTGGATGTCGAGCTTCGGATACTGCTCTTTCTTCATCTGCTGCAGAGTGCGGGCCGTGTGTATCGCTTTGTCCCAACTGCCCTCTTTGCGGCGGATCTTCTCGTGGGCGTCCTTCATTCCATCGATACCGAGGGCGACGCTCACATTCAGATTCGGACATTCGTCCATGATCTGGGCGACGTCAGGAAAAATGCGCGGATGGATCTGGCCGTTGGACATCAGGTAAACCGAATCGAGTTTGTTGTTCTCGTAAAATGCGCGCACGATCTGCGGCAGGTCCTTCCGGGTAAATGGTTCGCCGCCGGCGAGGACCAGGACCCCGAGATTGCCTCCGAGTGTCTCGGAGATCTTTGCGATCTCGTCGGTCTTCATCTGAAGCTTCTTACGCGGCCGGTCGTCAAGTTCCTCCGTGAAAAAACAGTGCGTGCAGCGCATGTCGCAGACACTCGTCACGAGGATATTTAGGAATACCGGCGAGATCGGTTTACCGACCAGAATACTCGCGTATCGTTTGAAAATCTCTTTAGTAGCAAAATCCATTTTTGATCCTTTTGGCAAGACGCATTTTATTAGATGCAAACGCGTTCATCCATGCTCTAATTTATCTTATTTGAGCGGGTTAGAGCAACACGGTCTAACGAGTTAGAATAGTTATATGTTCCGCAGAGTGTATCTCGATAATAGTGCCACAACAGCTGTCGACCCGGCGGTTGTCGAGGCCATGCTGCCATATCTGACCGAAGACTACGGCAATGCGTCGAGCATTCATTTTTTTGGCCAGCGGGCCCGAGCCGCAGTCGATAAAGCGAGGCATCAGGTCGCGGACCTTTTGAATGCTCGACCGAACGAGGTCATTTTCACGTCCGGCGGCACCGAATCGAACAATCTCGCTGTTCGGGGATTTGCTGAAGCGAATCAACAACACGGGCACCATATCATTTCATCGGTAATAGAGCATTCGGCAGTGAAAACGGTATGTGAGGACTTGGAAGAGAAAGGCTTCGACATAACCTATTTGCCGGTAAATGAAGCCGGAATCGTCCGTATTGAAGACGTCGCGGCGGCCGTTCGGGACGATACCATACTGATCACAGTAATGTTAGCCAATAACGAGATCGGCACGCTGCAGCCGGTCGAAGAGATCGGGCGAATGGTCCGGCAGCTTAAAGATCAGGGACATAGGATTCGATTTCACACCGATGCCGTCCAGGCCGCCGGGAAAATGCCGGTTGATGTCGAAGCCATTGGCTGTGACCTATTGTCGATCTCAGGACATAAGATATACGCCCCGAAGGGCATCGGGGCACTGTACGTCCGCCGCGGAACGAGGCTCCATCCTCAAAATATCGGCGGACGCCAGGAACGCGGGATTCGCGGCGGCACCGAATCCGTGCCCAATATCGTTGCGATAGGCAAGGCTGCCGAGATGGCTAAACAGGAACTATCAAGCGAAATTGTAAAACTTTCGTCGCTGCTATCACGTTTTGAAAGCAAGGTCGGCGAAAGAGTTCCCGATATCGTGTTCAACGGTGACCGCGATAGGAGACTTCCGAATATCTCGAATATTTCCTTCCGAGGAGTAGAAGGTGAGGGCCTCCTCATCAATCTCGATATGCACGGCATCGCTGTATCGACGGGTTCGGCATGCTCATCCGGCTCGATCGAACCGTCGAGGATAATCGCCGCCCTGGGACGCGATGATCAGCTCGCAAGATCGGCAATTCGCTTCAGTTTCGGCAAGAACAATTCCGTTGAAGATGTCGACCAGGTATTAGAGGTATTGCCTCATGCCGTCGAGTCCCTCCGAACTCTGTCCCGCAATTCTTGAGCAAGTTCGCTCTCCAAATAAGAAAACGGCCTTGTCGATCTCTCGACAAGGCCGTCCGGCGTGAGGGCCGTTTCCCCCCTTGGATTGTGTGTTAGAACTAATTAGCCGGCAACGATGATGCCGCAGTTGACGACGGGCTCATCTTTCATTCCGGCAACGATGATGCCAGTGAAACCGGCAACGATGATACCTGTGAAGCCGGCGACGATGATGCCGTCCAAACCAGCGACGATGATGCCGTCATTCTTGGTGACCTTTTCCGAACAGGGATCCGTTGACGTTCCGCCGTCCTTCATTCCGGCTACGATGATTCCGTCGTTTGCAAATGCGAATGACGAACCGAGGGTCAAGATTGCTGCGAGTACGAATGTGGTGATTGTCTTTTTCATTTTTTTCTTCTCCTAAAGTTTTCTAAAGTTTCGAAGCCTTCCTGCCTCGCTATGCCATTGGTATTACAAGCCTCGTGCCACACCGCTATGCCGTACCCGCAGTATCATATAACTATGTTTATTGACAATAGTTTACAGTTCTTACTTCTGGTATTTCAGGCCGGAATTATGAGTGATGAAAACTGTATACTTAGTGATCAGCACATCGTGACTCGACGCCTAAACTGTTGCGAATGCTGGACTTAGAAAACTGTATAGAATATATACACTCTGGAGCTGTATAATCGGTATACACCGTGGCGGGAAAAATCAACTTTTTACTGGCTTTTTTGCATTCTTTGATGTTAAACTTTGTTTGCTGCTTAGGTGCAGCCCGCATTCCTAACTTCCCTTTTCATCATTTGGTCGCCTGACCGTCCAGTATGGACAGACAACATACCTCACATATCGCCAAATGGATCATGATCCTTATCGGAGCATTGTGCTTCGGTTGGGCTCTTTCCAGTTTGGCGATTACATCGTTCAACTGGGGCTACCTGTCGATACTTGTCTTTTCTGCGTTGCTGGCCCCTCGAATGAGCGTTGCATTGCCGCGTTCGAAGTTCGCGATCAGCTTTTCGGACGCCCTCGTCTTCCTAACCTTTCTGCTGTACGGAGGGCCGGCGGCAATCGTGGTGGCGGGCGTTGAAACGCTGGCAAACTGTCTGTATCTGCGGACGAAGGGGTTTCCTTTCGGACGACTAATGATCCCGACAAATGTCGCTATCAGCACCGCGTCCGTCGGCTTTACATACATTGTTTGGCTATTCGTCCCGCGGGCATCGTTCATCAAGGCCGATCCCGGAACAACACAACATTTGATCGCGACGCTCACTTCGTTGGCGATCTTGCAGTTCACAGCATCGTCCTTTTTAGCGGCGGTCTTTCAATCGCTGAAGGACAAGTCCAACCTCTTCTCAACCTGGAGGCGAGATTGTTTTTCAAGTTCGATGACCCAAATCGTTGGTGCGGGATTGGCCGGAGTCGTCCAAAAGCTGATCTACTTCGGCGATCCAGTAACCATGATCATGGCAACCGTAGCATTAGGGATCGCATACCTGAGCTATCGCCAATCGATAAACGAGGTAGTTCAGGCTAATGATCAGGCGGAAGAGGCCGAGCGCGAGAAGGCGGAAGCTGAGCGCGAACTTCGTCATGAGGCGGAGCGTCACGCCGAGCAGCTCGCGATCTCGCTTGAGAAGGAAGAAAAAGCGAACCAGGCATTAAGAAAGAGCGAAAAGGACTTTCAATACGCTGCCCTCCATGATTCACTGACAAATCTGGCAAACCGCAAACAGCTCAACGATACTCTTCGTGACCTTATCCACGAGTATCGGGCCGACTCCTCCGTTACCTTTTACGTTTTGTTTCTCGACATCAGTCGGTTCAAGAACATCAACGACAGCCTTGGACACACGTTCGGCGATAAGGTCCTTATGATCGCCGCAAAACGACTGGTCAGAATGGTGAACCCCACCGACATGGTCGCACGTATTGGAGGAGACGAGTTCGCGATCGTATTACGGAACATTTCGTCCGAGGGCAAGGCACAAAAGGTTGCACGCAGGATATACGATTCGATCTCTCAACCGTTTTCGCTAAGCGGGAACAATATTGCGATCAAAGTCAACGTTGGGGTCGCTCCGTGTGATATCGAATATATTGCTCCGGAGGATGTCCTGCGTGATGCCGATATCGCCATGCATCACGCTAAAGAAAGAAAGAGCGGTGTCGCCATATTCACCAAGGAGTTGCGTGTTCGATTCCTGGAACGTGTCCGGTATGAGAATGACTTGAGGCACGCCATCGATCGGGGCGAATTGTCAATGTACTATCAGCCGCTGGTCGATCTGCAGGACGGCAATCTACTTGGCTTCGAAGCGTTGCTACGCTGGCATCATAGCGAATTTGGCAACATACCTCCGAACAAGTTCATACATATTGCAGAAGAGTCCGGCCTGATCATTCCCATCACCATTTGGATACTCGGTCAGACCTGCAACCAGCTGGCACGTTGGCAGACGATCAATCCGCAGTATAAGGACCTGATGGTCAGCGTGAATATCTCCGGCCGGCACTTAATGAACGGCGATCTCGTCGCCGATGTAGAGCGTGCACTTGAGGAATCCGGGCTCGCACCCGAGTGTCTGAAACTCGAGATCACTGAGAGTGTGGCAATGGAAAGTGCGGAACATACGCTAAACGTCCTCAATAAGCTCAAGCAGATCGGGGTCAAACTGAGCATGGACGATTTCGGCACTGGCTATTCGAGCCTTAGTATTTTGCACAAGCTACCATTTGATACACTCAAGATCGACAGGTCATTCGTATACAGCGTCGGCGAGAACGGAGAAAATTCCGAGATCCTTCAAACCATAATTTCGCTTGCCAAGAATCTCAAGATGCGTGTGATCGCCGAAGGTATCGAGACCGAAGTTCAACTTTCCCTGCTGCAAAATCTCGGTTGCGATTACGGCCAGGGTTACTTGCTTGCGCGTCCGCAGACCGCAGAAAGCGCGGAGAAAATGCTATACGAAGGCAAGAACTGGCTGCCGAGTCACTACGTAAACGACGAGGAAGACGCTATCGATCAGACCGTGCAGGACGTCGCGGTCCTCGGATAAGTTCTCGACGATTTGCTTCTGTAACAGGGCGTTCTATACTGATTGAAAGAAAATTTCGATCAGGAGTGAGAACGTTTAATGCATAGAAAATCGCTGTCCTTTTTGCTCGCCCTTTCCTTCCTGGCTCTCCAGGTACCAGCACAAACAAAGTTCGATTATCCGAAACCGCGTCGCGGTGATCAGGTCGACGATTACAACGGAGTAAAGGTCGCCGATCCGTACCGTTGGATGGAGGAGACGGATTCGGCCGAAACACGTGCCTGGATCGAGGCCGAGAATAAGCTCACTAATTCGTACCTTTCAACTATCCCGGAACGTGCGGCGATAAAGGAGCGCCTGACCGAACTTTGGAATTACGAGCGATACGGTGCTCCATCAAAGGTCGCTGAAGGATTCTACATCTATTCAAAGAACGATGGCCTGCAAAACCAGAGCGTTTTGTACAAGGCTAGTTCTATAAATGACCCCGGAACAGTCTTTTTCGATCCGAACAAGATCCTTGCCGACGGGACGGCCGCCCTTAACGGGTCGCGGTTCACCGACGACGGGAAACTGTGGGCATACGGCGTGGCGATCGCCGGCAGCGACCGTACCGAATGGCACGTGATGGACACCGCCACGGGCAAATTGCTGCCTGACACTCTTGCCCCAAATCGACAAGGTGTCAACGCATGGCTAAAGGACAATTCGGGCTTTTACTACACCGGATATCCTCCTACGGAAAAAGGACAGGAACTTAAGACGACGACGTTTTACCAAAAGCTTTATTTTCATAAGCTTGGTACACCGCAGTCCGACGACTACGTTGTTTACGAGCGGCCGGACAACAAGGAGTATTTCAGCGGCGGCGAAGTCTCCGAAGACGGCAATTGGCTCATCATCACGGTCGGCAAGGGCACCGAGCGGATGAATATGGTCTACTTCAAGAATCTGAAAGACCCAAAAGCTCCGATAGTTCCGCTAGTCGAGAACCTCGATAATAGCTGGAATTTCCTCGGTAACGACGGCCCGGTCTTTTACTTTCAAACGGACAAAGATGCCTCGCGGGGTAAGGTAGTCAAGGTCAATGTCCTCGCCCGCAATCGAATTTGGAGTAACGTCATTCCCGAATCGACCGATACATTGAACGGCGTCCAGTTCGTTAACAACCAGTTCGTGCTGAACTATCTCAGCGATGCACATACGAAGATCAAGATCTACCAAACGAGCGGCAAATTCGTCCGCGACGTGGCATTGCCGGGGATCGGCACGGCCGGCGGATTTGGCGGAAAGCGGACCGATACCGAGACTTTCTACACTTATTCGAGTTTCAACGCCCCGCCGACGATCTATCGGTACGACATGAAGACCGGAAAGAGCACGCTTTTCCGCAAGTCGGACGTTAAGTTCGACCCTTCACAGTTTGAGGTAAAAGAGGTCTTTTACAACAGTAAAGACGGCACCAAAGTGCCGATGTTCCTGACTTACAAGAAGGGCCTCAAACTTAACGGCCAGAATCCGACGATACTTTACGGTTATGGCGGTTTCAACATCCCGACAACACCGGGTTTCTCGATCGCCAGGGTCGCGTGGCTCGAGATGGGCGGCGTTTACGCGTCGGCATGTATCCGCGGCGGCAGCGAATATGGCAAGGATTGGTGGAAAGGCGGTTCGCGGCTAAATAAACAAAACGTTTTCGACGATTTCGCGTGGGCCGGCAAGTGGTTGATCGCAAACAAGTACACCTCAACGCCGAAACTCGCGATCCAGGGCGGCTCGAACGGAGGCCTGCTCGTCGGCGCGACGCTTAATCAGCACCCTGACCTGTTTGGTGCCGCACTTCCGGCCGTTGGCGTGATGGACATGCTGCGTTTCGACAAGTTCACCATCGGCTGGGCGTGGAAATCCGATTACGGTGACCCGAAGGATCCGACGGACTTCAAGGCGATGTACGCTTATTCGCCATATCACAACGCAAAACCAGGCACTAAATACCCGCCGACATTAGTGACAACGGCGGACCACGACGACCGCGTTTTCCCGGCGCACAGCTTCAAGTACACGGCGGCAATGCAATATGCTCAGGCGGGCGACGCACCGATCCTGATCCGGATTCAGGTTCGCGGCGGCCACGGAGCCGGATTGCCGACGGCACTGCAGATCGAACAACAGGCGGACATTTACGGATTTTTGGTAAAGAGCCTGGGTATGAAGCTCTAAGAAGTTCTAACTCGGCGGCGGTCAACCGCCGGCGGAAATAGTTCGCATCGAGCCGGCCTCCCACAATGCCGCCTCGGTTGCGATGGCGAAGTAGTCATGCTCTTCGCCGCCGTATAGTAGTTTCGAGCCGTCCCAAAGAGTAAAGTGGCCAGTCGCGTCCTTAAATGCGACGCGAAACCCAATAATGCCGCGAATCCCTGAGAATTTTGACTTGTCGATCGGAGAGTGCGACGTTACGGTCGGCTTTCCGTAATGGTGCGTCAGGTAGGTCCAGAATTCTTTGACCCGAAGTCCGTACCATCGCTTATCCGTCCCCCGACGCGTCCGAAAGGGCTCTGACCATGGCGGAATCGGCTGGCCGGCACCGTTGAGCGACCGGCTCAGTCGCACTACGCACGTATTTACGACATCTTTTGAATTTATATCGCCGCCGATCAATTTTTTGACCTGATCGGCAGTGTATCCGGCACCTGGATAGAGGTTCGACAAAACCTCAAAATCGGGCAATTTTCTCGACACAACAGTTACCTCCTAGGACAATTCTACCACTCGGACGCATCCGTTCCGGATTTTTGCCGTTTCCCGGAGCTGTCGGTTATCTTCTGGCGTTATTCCACGTCGTCAGGATCATCGGATGCTCGAGTTCGCTGGTGTTTACGATCCTAAGTTTCCATGCGCCAGCGTCCACAGGTTTGTCGTAAAAGAGCGAGCGAAACCAGCCTCGCGATCCCGGCGAACCGGCAATATCTTTGTCGACGACCGCTCCGGAAGCGTCAATAAGCGATACCGACACCGTCTGATCGGCCATGAACGTGACGCCGAAGTTCGAAGCTGCCTCGACCGGAATTTCGATGTCAATGGTTTGCTTGCCGCCGATCTTCAACGATTTGGCAAATGGTTGGCCGGCATCGTATACGACAAGTTCGTTTGTCGATGCGATCGCATTGAGGCCATTACTCATTCCATAAGCACGCGGAAAGAGTGCTGTGTTCAGTGTCGAGGGAACATCGGCCCGATCTCGCTCCTCCGTGAGATTCAACGACGAAGCCGACGCCGGGGTTTGGACCTCCGGATAATGGTCGCCACGCGGACCGATTGCGAGTCTCGGCCTTACGAATGACGAGAAATCCGCCGTTCCCGTAAGGTCGGTGTGAATGCTTTTTGATTCGGCATTGTCCGCGATCGTCCATTTGGCTGACGGTACAGGTACTACGCCGTCATTCCAGACGATGGATTTGCACATGGTCGGCAGCGGATTTCCAGCCAAAGCCGAGAATCTGACACCTTTGCGATCGACGTTTATTCGGTTGAATCCCTCAAGATAATCTGGTCGCAATTGCCTTACCGCCTCGACGTTATTGCCAGTCATCTCGAAGGCTAGGTTCATCACGTCAGCGCATGGCGAGCCCATGTTCGGCGTTCCGAGCATGATCAGGTGCTCGACCTTCGGCCGTCCGTCCGGCAGATTGCCCGGCATTATTTGGGCAATGTAATACCGAGAGATCAGGCCGCCCATCGAATGAGCGACAATGTCGACATGCCAAGCGTTGCGATCCTCCTGTGCATACTTGATGTATTTCTCCAGTTCTCGTGCGTTCTCTGCGATGGAATTGGTCGGCTGCGTCGAAAGAAACGCTCCGCCCGTGTTCATAACGCCCTTTTCAGGGTGTTCGCCGACCGGAAACGCTTTCCAGTCGTACGAATGCGTGGTCGTTAGAATATTCTGCCACGTCTCCCACGCCTTCCAACTGCTCCAGAGTCCGTGAACGAGTACGAGCGGCTTCGGTGCGACCTTGATATTTTTGGTCATATCGTCAGTGCGCTTATTCTGTTCCCAAAGCTCGGCTTTGACCCGCTGTAATAGTCTGGGCCGCCCGTCGTCATACCACGCATAACCGCTTGTGTCCCAGAGAACCTCGACATCACGCTCCTCGCCGGGTTCGAGCCGGACGTAAACGGTGCTGTCCTTAAGAGGCATGTCGGGCTTGGCACCGTCCCATTTGTCGCCCTTGTACGTTTCCTTGAATGCGACTTCGGCTTCCTTTGCCTCACCCGATGCGTTCAGGACCGTTGCCTTGATCTTTACCCAATTGCCGTCGATCGTGCCCTTTTGTTCGACGACCTCTTGCCAATCATCCCAGTTCGGGAACTTCATGTCTTCAAATTTGAGGTCGGTCAGCCGTAGCGGAGCACCGCACTTCTGCAGGTTCCAGGTGATCGTTTCCGTCACGTCGCCCGGCAACTTGAGCGTGTAGCTGCCGGAGAGACGATTCGGGTCGTTCGGGTTCACTCTATTCGAGCCGTCGGACGTAAGTGATTGGCCGTCGATCGTCGTTTCCGTCGCGGGCAGGTTTGACGACTTACCTTCTTTCGGAGTGCATTGGCCGCTGAATGTCGACGATTCCGAACCAGACACACGGCCTCTTATCTGCGGGATCCCGACGGAGACGGAATAAGTGCCGTCTTCATTTACGCCGACATTTACGTTGGTGTCGACACCGCCCTGACTGGCGCTGACCTCGGTTTTTGAGGTCGATGAACCGGTCATATCGCGCCAGGTCTTGCCGCGGTCGCACGAGTTCTTTTCGACGGCATCGATCTTTTCGTTCGAGGTCATTGAGTGGCTGACCGTCGCCCGGCCGACACTTGATCCGTCCTTTTCGGGGCTCTCAATGACAGCGATCCTCGCGGTGTAGTTGTAGTTCATTTCCCAGTTCGTGGTATCGAACCCGCGAGCGGAGACACGCTCGACCCGCTTGTTATTTGTCTGCCGCTGCAGACGTGTGTACGTGATCGTGCCAGTCCAGGCTCCGGAGCACTTCGTAGCGGATTGCTTCGACGAAGCAGTCTTCCCGCCGCGCGGAACCTGCGCGCCAGATGGGATCGCAGCCCAAAGTACGGCCGTCAAAGACAGAAGACTGAATGCCCGTCGGTACAATATTGAATTTGCTCTGTTTGTGATCATTCTGTTCTCCAACTTCAAAAGAGATTCTTTCTACTGGTAATGGCGTAAAACGATTGGACTACGTATCACAGCCGTAAAAAAAGACGCCGCAAACGGCGTCTACTTTTCGCTTATTCTGATCGTTACTATTTTAGTTCAGCGATCTCGATCGAACCGTTCCCCTCGCAAAGAACAAACTTCCCGCTCATATATTTCTGAACGTTGGCGACAATGTGTTTGTCGGCCCAGTCCGCGGGCAGCGGCTTGTCGAGTTCGCCCTGGCCGCTAATTGCCTTCACGTAACTTATGTAATCAGCTAACTGTGAATCATCGTCGACGAGTATTAACTGCGTATCGGGTTCCTGCTCGTGGAGTCTTTGGGCCGTTGCGATCAGCTCATCTCTCTTCAAACCGGCCGCGATCTTGAAATATACGAACTTAATGCCCTTGATCGAATAGCTGTCGAGTTTTGCCGGCTGGCTTGACGAGCCGGGTTTAGACTCAGTCACGGGTTTTGGCTGATTGGCGGGTCCGCCGGAATTGACAGCGTTCTTTGCAAGATCAGTGCACCCAAGTACCGCAATCATCATTAAACCTAACAAAAGAGTAAAATTGAGCCGATTGATTTTCATAGTTTTCCCTCTGCAATATACTCAGGAGGTAATCTTACCCCAAAGGCTGAAAATTTGCTGAGTATGAAATCAAAATGGCGAGCGAAGTCGCCCGCCATGCTCTGCATCGCAGATAAGGAACCGCGGACTACTTGTCCTTAGGTTTCTCAGCGTTTGCCGGTTTAGCGTCCTTTACCGGAGCCGTCTTGTCATCCGATTTCTTCACCTCCGGAGATGTTCCCGGCTTTGCGGGAGACGCCTTCGGATCAACCGTCGGACTGATGACCGGACTTGCGACCGGACTCGCTGTTGCCGTGGGAGCCGGCGTCGGCTTGTTTTCCGGTTTGTTCGGGGTTGACTCTGTGCCCGTGCAGGCACCTAACGCGGCGGACGAAACCGCCAAAACTGTTGCTAATACTATTCTTCTCATTGATTTTTCCTCATTTGAGTAAAGTTCGCGAGCTTACGCCGCTCGCCAGCAGACATCCACACAGCCGGAGTGAGCCCGATCGGTTCTTTCTTGACCGGCAGTTCATTTCGTTTCGAAACAGCCGCCGATCACCGATGAATTCAAACACTGCGCCACCTAGAACGGACGTCCGAACTAAACTTGCAGGAAAATTTATATTTTTTTTCGACTAGTGATGAACTTTGCAGAATTCCGCCGGCTCGCTTCCGGCCTCGAATGTTTTGGCGACTTTGACCGGACATTTCGACGTGGCCCGCAGTCCGGACGTGGGACAGATCATTACGGTCACTTTGCCCTGTAAATTATCGGGAACGGTACGACTAGACGGCGGACCGGTTTTCGTGTTTGGCGGCTCGGCGCTGTCCTGCCACGTCCCGGCGATCGGTGTCGGGCTTGGCTCGGGCTCTCCGTTACCGTCGTCTATCGGAATGAGCTGCCGCTGCGGAAGCGTGCCGGCGAGAAATAGTTCGACCCGCCTAAATTCCTCCGGCACGTCGGTGACATATATCTCCTTTGGCTCGGGAGAAAGAGGTTCGTCGTAGAGATCGGCATTGGGATCGTCCGGATCAGGTTTCGGCGAAGGCTTCGGTGTCGGAGTCGGCGACTTATCTGTTACGGCCGGATCAGTCGGGTCGAGTTCGCGGATCAACGAACCGTTGCGAATATCGATCTCGGCTTTCTTAATGCCGCCGGGCATCGCCCAGTCGCCGTTCCACTCCGGATGCATCCGCAAAGCAGCTTGCATAAAGTCGGCCCAGATCGGCATTGCAGATTCCGAGCCTGTCATATCGAGGTCCGATCCGTCGTCGAATCCTACGTAGACCACGCACACGATCTCAGGCGTAAATCCTGCAAACCATCCGTCTCTCGAAGTACCGGTCTTTCCCGCATAAGCGGTCTTCCCGGGAACGTTTCGAAATCCCCACGAACCCAGTTGTGCCGCCGTTCCGCGATTGACAACGTCCTTCATCATATCGTCCATAACATAGGCGACATCTGGACGAACTATGTTCTTTCGGTCCGGAGTTTCGAGTGTGACCACGCCGCCCGCTCCGTTCGTCACCTGAGTTATCGGCATCGGCAGAACGCGGTCGCCGAGATTTGCAAACATCGTATACGCTGTCGCAACCTCAAGCGGTGTCGCCTCGGCCGTCCCAAGGGCCATTGAGGGATAGGCTCGATCGACCTTGGGCATACCGGCCTTTGCGGCGAGGTTCATAACCCGCCCGATATTCAATTGCATTCCGAGGTCGACGGTAATAACGTTTTTGCTCTTTACAAGTGCGTCACGAAGCGTAAGTTCTTTGTTAGTAAACGTGTCGCCAAAATTATTCGGCGAATAAGAATCCTGATTGAAGGTGAACGTCTTTTTCTCGTCCTTAAAGATACTCGCAGCCGTGAAGATACGAGAACCGGAATCGTAGGCCGAGTTGATCGCGGTCGTGTAAACAAAAGGTTTGAATACCGAGCCCGGCTGTCGTTTGGCATCGGTGGCACGGTTGAATTGATTTTGCAGATAATCACGGCCGCCGACCATCGCGACGATCTCGCCCGTTTTCGGCCTAATCGCGACCATTGCGGCGTTGAGCCCGCTGTCTTTTTTCTTCTTGAACCTCTTGTCGAGTGCGTCGAGCCGTTTGGCGACCGTTTCGTAAGCGATCCTTTGCAGATCGGGATCGATCGACGTGTAAACCCGCAAATGCTGGAGAGCTTCCGGGTCGGCAACGATCTTCGGCAGTTCCTCGATCGCGTATTGAGAAAAATACGGCATTCCCTGCAGATCTTTTCGGCTCGAGATCTGCTTCAGGTCGATCGGTGTCGACCTTGCGTCAGCGAACTGCTGCTGGTTGAGTTCACCGGCTTCGAGCATTGACGCCAGCACCTGATTGCGGCGCTCGGTCACCTTTTCAAGATTCTTGTAGGGATTGTAGCGGTTCGGGCTACGGATGATGCCGGCAATAAACGCCGCTTCGGGCAGAGTCAACTGCGTCACGTCCTTTCCAAAATAAGCATTCGCCGCCTCGCCAACGCCATAGATCGATACGCCGCTCTGCTGTCCGAGATAGATCTGATTTGCGTAAAGAGTGAATATCTCCTGCTTACTCAGGCGTGTTTCGAGAATGACCGACATGAACGCCTCGGTGATCTTTCGCTGGAGCGTTTGTTCGTTCGTCAGCATCAAGTTCTTGACGAGTTGCTGCGTGATCGACGAACCGCCTTGGTTGTTGATCGGCGAATTGTCCTCCGTATCGTATCGCCGCCAGAGGGCACGGGCGATGCCGCGCAGGTTCACGCCGTAATGCTCGAAAAACGCCCGGTCCTCGGTCACAGTTATCGCCTTGATCAAATGCGGCGGTAGGTCATTGAAATTGACCGTCTTTCGTCGGCCATCGCCCTCGCCCGCGATCGAACTGAGCAGTTTGGGTTCGAGACGGGTGGCTTTTACATCGGTGTTGGTATCGCGGTCGGTGATCGAAGCGATCGACTTGCCGTCTTTCTTGAATTTGACGCTGAGCGCCGGGAAAACCTTCTTGCTGTCAATGACGCCGGTCAAACCGGGCTCGACGATCAATTGATCGCCATCCACAGAGTATCGGCTGCGCGAAACATCCGCCCGGTTGCTTTTTTCGATGTAGCCGGCGGTCTTTAAATAATCGATCAGTTCCGGCATCGTCGTATCGTCGTCGACCCTCAGATTCTTCGGGGCCGAGTAGATGCCCGCCGACGGAGTGAACACTTCCCCGCTGAGAAGTTTCTGATCGATCCGGTCGGAAAACTCCATCCAGTAGTAAGTGACCGTAAGAAAGCAGGTCAGCAGAATGATCAGAGCAACACTGATCGTCCAGCCGTTGAAGACCATCCGCAGCAGCCTGCGAAACCGTGACGGCGGCGGCGCTTTATAAACGCTGCCGCGGCGGGCTTTGACCCATCCTTTCGGCGGCGTTTTCGACCGGGACTTCTTTTTCGCTGAATCTTCCTGCATCGGAACGGTTGGAAATACCACAGTTTTAATGCGAATATCGTGGCAGGCGGGCGCCACAGTTATTTTATCCGCCTTTGGCAACGAATGTCGAATAATTTGTAGAGCATGACGAACGGAATCTTATCGACATTGTCCCAGATCACACGCCGTCGGCTTGTGTTTGCCGGAGCGGTTGCATTGGCGATGATCCTGATCGGGACTATCGGATTCAGTTATTTCGAAAACCTCAGCCTGCTCGACAGCCTTTACGTTGCCGCCCAAACGGTCACGACAGTTGGCTATGGTGACCTGACGCCGGTAACTCACGGCGGACGCATTTTTTCCATCGTTTTGATGCTGACCGGTGTCGGAACGGTGCTCTACGCGTTGACCGTGCTGGCGCAGGCCGTTCTGCAATCCGAGATCGTCGAAGCCTTTGACATTCGAAGGAAGACCAAGGAAATGGACAAGCTCAAAGATCATTACATCGTGTGCGGTTCGGGCCGGGTTGGCCGCCGAATCATCCGTAACCTGAAACGGCAGAATCTGCCCTACGTCATTATTGAAAAGGATGAGCGGAGGCTGGTGGATTTTGAACACGACGGCTCGCTGTTCCTGGTCGGGGATGCGACATCCGAGGAAAATCTGATCACCGCGGGTGTCAAGCGGGCACGCGGACTTGCCAGCTGCCTCGCGGACGACGCGGGTAATGTCTATGTCGTCCTTACGGCCCGCGGCCTGAATCCGGGCCTGCATATTGTCGCCAGAGCGGTCGAGGAACAGGCTGAGCCGACGCTCATCCGTGCGGGAGCGAGCCGCGTGGTCGCGCCTACGATCATCGGCAGCCAGTCGATGGCACGTGCCCTGCTCAAGCCCGCGATCGCCGATTTTATGGATTCGATCGTTGCCGAGACACTCGACCTTGTTTTCGAAGAGATCGCGATCGACGCCGCGTCGCCCTATGCCGGCGAGCAGTTAAAAGACACCAATCTGATCAGCGAATTGAGCCTGATAGTCGTCGCGGTGCGAAAAAAGGACGGCGAATTTGCGTTTCACCCGAATGGCGACACGCTGATCGAGGAAGGCGACCTCCTGATCGTCATCGGCAAAGCCGAATCCGTCCACGACCTCGTTGCGAAATAAAGGCGCGTTCTCGGGTAGATGCCCGCCGCCGCGGGCCGCGACCGACGGTAGCGAAAACCCGGCGACGATCTTCCGTTCTAATGCGGACGATCGATCATCGAGCGCATCCAGGTCGTGTCATTGGCAGATCCGTTTTGGGTGATGTCCGGCGGCGGGATCCTGCAGAGCGCCGCGGGACAAGCAAATTCGCGGAAGCAGCGTAAACCATTCCGGTTCATTAGTTTAGCGGGACTTTCCGCTCGATCTGTCCCACTGCTGTCCCAGGGCTGTCCCAGAGGTATGTGGGACACGCAACTATTCTATCTAGGATGGTTACAGGATCACAGGGCGGCAAAACGCCGCTTTTTTCAAAAAAAATAAAATATGTCTTACACGTGTCAGACAGGCGAGTTTTCAAAGACCTTTCCGAGCGTTCGCTCTATAGTATAGTGTTGCACAGATAGCACGCCATCGTCAAAAATTTTCGCCCGGTCGGGATGCGGTGTTTTCCCGGTGGCCTCTGTGATCTCGGCGGCTGTATCGGCGTTTCCCAAGCAAAGCCTAAACGGACGCAATGGAGCAAACGGTTAAAAGTTGGATCGTCGTGGATAGCGCAAGAACCACACCGTAATTTAGAAATCAGAGATCAGAAATCGGAAATCAGAGATCACGAATCAGCGATAAACAAAAGACAGAAAACAGAAATCAGACGCCAAAGCCTCGCTTTTCAGGATCGCTCGCTCTATTTGGCGGGTGGGAAGACCTTTCCGGCTTCGTCGGGGGTCATTTTGAGGCCGAGGTAGTTTACTGCTTCGGCAAGGACGGGATCGCGGCCGGCGGCGGCGTGAGAGTTCCCGGCAATTAACCTCGTTCAATATACGCCGGGTTTCCGCTTTGCGTGACGGTACGCTCGCGGTTTATCATTTGCGCTATGAAGACTCTCGTCACCGGCGGCAGCGGATTTCTCGGCACGCACGTCCGAAAATTCCTCGGCGCCGACGATATGTCGCGGCGTTCGGGCCGCGATATCCTCAATCTGCAGCACGCGGCCGTCGTCAAAGACTACGATCTCGTCATTCACCTCGCAGCCGATCTCGACAAACGCCCGGAGTCGGCCGAGCAGGTCTTTCTGACAAATGTCGAGGGCACGGTGAACCTGCTTCGCGAAATGCGTGAGGACGCGGTGTTCGTTTTCGCGTCGACCAAGGACGTTTACAGCCGTTTTGCCGATAATTTTGGCGAGATCCCCGAGACCTGCCCGACGCTATACGCGGGGCAATCAGCCCTCGAGTGGTCGAAACTCATCGCCGAACGCTACGTCGAATATTACGCCCACGCCCGCAAATTCCGGTCGTGCATCTTTCGCCTCTCAACCGTTTACGCTCCGGCGAGCGAGGGCAACACCCCAAATTTCGTGACCGCCTACGCCGACGCGATAAATACAGGCGAGACGCTGCGCCTGCCCGGCGGAGGAACGCCGCGCCGCGACCTGCTGCACGTCGACGACCTTTCTCGGGCCTGCACGGCGTTCGCCGATTCGATCGTCCGGCACGGCCTTTATAATCTAGGCGGCGGCAGGAAGAATTCGCTCACTTTGTTCGAACTGGTCCGAAAGCTCGAAGACGTTTCCGGCCTGCAGGCGGTCGTCGACGAGAAGAATCCTTTGCCGCAGCCAGTCCCGCTCGACTATATCTCGGATCTCTCGCTCGTTAGACAGGAACTCGACTGGGAACCAACGATCGGCCTTGACGAGGGGCTTGCAAGCTTATTTCAAATATGAAGATCATCGTCCGCGGGACAAACTGGATCGGCGATACCGTTATGACCGTGCCGGCCCTGACGGAGTTGCGGCGTGCCTTTCCCGACGCGCATATAACGCTGCACGCTCGTCCCGCGGCAGCCGAAGTTCTGCAAGACGCCGACTTTATCGACGAAATTATCCCGATCGGCGGCCGTTCGAAGGCCGGCAGCATCTTCTCGCAGACGCGGCAAATTCGCGAGGGCGGGTTCGACATAGGGATCACGTTCACGAATTCACCGGAGTCAGCCGCCGTGCAGTGGCTGGCACGCGTTCCGATGAGGTTTGGCTACGCGACGCAGCGACGGGCGAAATTTTTGACAGACGCGATCGGCGTGCCTGAATGGAAAAACGACCGTCACGAGGTCTACTACTATCTGAATCTGATAGAGGCGGTTAAAGCCAAGATACTTGGAGCGGAGGCGGTTCCCGTGACGGATCCGGAACTCGTTCTCAATGTCTCGGTCGAAAAGCTCGCCGACGCGGCCGATACGCTGTCCGAGCTTGGAATTGACCGCTCGCATCCATTAGTCGCTCTCGGCATCGGCAGCACGAATTCACGGGCAAAACGATGGCCGGCGGACAGGTATGCGGCCCTCGCGGACCGGCTGGCTTCTGAAACGAAAGCGCAGATATTGCTGGTCGGATCTAATGGAGACAAGGACGTCGCGGCCGAGGTCCAACGGTTGGCAACATCTAAGTTCGTCGATCTTTGCGGTCAGACCGGCGTCGCCGAGGCAATGGCGATACTTGGACAGGCGGACCTTCTGATATCAAATGACATGGGGCTCGCCCACCTTGCACCGGCCGTCGGGACACCGACGATCGTGATCTTCGGCCCGACAAACGATGTCACGACTAGACCGTTCTCACAAAATGCTGAGATAATCAGGCGATTAGTCGATTGCGCGCCGTGCATGCTTCGCGATTGTCCGATCGATCACAGATGCATGACCGGTGTTTCGGTCGATGAAGTATTTGAGCGGGCACGGGCCCGAATTGAATCAAAATGAGCAATGAAAACGGGTCGTCGCCCGCCATCTTCGTCGATCGTGACGGAACGCTGATCGAAGAGGTCGATCACCTTTCGCGGGTCGATGACCTCAAGATATTTCCCTTCACGCGGGAGGCCCTGGAGATGTTCAAGGACCGGGGATTTCGTGTCATCGTTCTGACAAACCAATCGGGGATAGCACGCGGCTATTTCACCGAGGGATCGATGCAGGCGATCCACGATAAAATTAAGTCCGAGTTGGGTACTCTCGTCGACAATTTCTATTTCTGCCCGCATCTGCCCGATGCCGGCTGCTCGTGCAGAAAGCCGAACGTCGGCATGATCGAGTCCGCCCGTGAGGATTTTGAGATAGATCTTGCCGGTTCGTGGATGATCGGAGACAAGCGAATAGACGTCGAAACCGGCCAGAATGCCGGTATTGGCACCGCGCTTGTACTTACGGGTTACGGAAAAGCGGACCGGAACAGATTGGATAGCGAACCGACCATCATCGCGGATGACCTGCTCGAGGCGGCAAAATTGATCCTTAGCGAAAACTAGGACGACCGTCCCGCCATCACTGCTCGCGGCCTACGAATTGCGGCCGAAATCGTCCTCATACCTGACAATATCGTCCTCGCCGAAATAATTGCCGGTTTGGACCTCTATAAAAACAAGCGTCCCCTCGGTCTCGGGGTTCTCGACCCGGTGAGCCGTTCCAACCGCAATATCCACCGACTCGCCGGCGTTGACTAGAATTTCTTCGCCATTTAGTGTTACTTTAGCGATGCCGGACACAACGTACCAGTGTTCGGCTCGCTTGGCGTGACTCTGGTAACTGAGCCGCTTGCCGGGCAGCACTTCTATCCTCTTGACCTTGTAATATTCCGATCCGTCGAGGACCGTGAAACTTCCCCATGGGCGTTGATCGAACGTAGGCGAGTTATCAATTAGCTTATTCGTATCCATATTTTCAGCTTTAGAATATGTCTAGTTTAGACGAAAAAGCATCGGCGGCAAATGTGAACATTACGCAGCGCGTCCTGACCCTGATCATCGGACGCCTGTTGGTCATCTTCCTGCTGCTGATATCGAGTTGGATATGGCATAGCGGCCGTCTGCAGCTCTCGTTCGATAGTTTTCCGCAGGGACTTTTCCTGGTCTTTATCTTCTCGGTCGGGCTGACGATCGTCTATTTCTTTCTGCTTCGATTGAGTTCAAGTATCGGATGGCAGATCCGCACACAGTTCTTGCTTGACGGACTGCTGATAACCTGGCTTGTCTGGCGGACAGGTGACCTGACGTCGCCCTACATCACGCTCTACATCGTTTTGATAAGCGTCAGCAGCTTTTTTCTGAGGCCGCTGAACACGCTGCTGATGGCGGTGACGTGCGTTGCGATGCTCATTGGGCTCGCGATCCTGACTTCGACCTCGGTCATAGAAAGTTCAGGGCCTCAGCAGGAACTCGGAAAGGCGATCCAGATAGTCAGTTTCCATGTGGTCGCATTCCTCGTTGTTGGCTTGCTCGCGTCTCGGCTCTCGGAACGCAGGTCATCGGGCCAGGAACTCGAACAGACGGCGAAAACCCTGGCCAGCCTCAGGGTGCTCCACGAAAGGATCATCGAGTCGATCAGGTCCGGCCTTATCACAACAGACCTCGACGGCAAGATCTATACGTTCAATGCAGCGGCGGCCGAGATCACCGGTTACACTTCGGACGACATCCGCGGAACTTCCATCTTCGACTTTTTCGGCGATATTCGAATTCCGATCCGGATCTCGCTGGAGGCTTCGGAAAAGGGAGAGCAACCGCCTCGCTTCGAGGGCGATCTGGTGACCCCGGATGGCTTCGCTGTCCGCATCGGCTACGGTATTACGCAGTTGTTCTCGGAATCAAACGAATCAACCGGCCTGATCATCACCTTTCAGGATCTGACCGAGATCCGCTCGATGGAAGAAAGCGTCCGGCGAAAGGACCGCCTTGCCGCCGTGGGACGTGTAGCTGCGGGCCTTGCTCACGAGATACGCAACCCGCTCGGGGCGATGCGCGGGGCGATTCAGGTCCTCGAATCAAGCACGCCTCCGGGGTCGATCCATTCCGAGCTGATGGATATTATCCTTAAAGAGTCCGATCGGCTGAACAGTATTATCACTAACTTCCTCAGCTATGCCCGGCCGCCGGCAGGTGAGTTCCTTGAGACCGACGTCGCCGAAGCTGTCCGAGAAATGTTCAAGCTGCTCAGGCACAGCCCCGACATCAAGGAATCGCACGAACTCGTCGACGATTCCGGCCCGGACGCGATCGTGATCGCGGCGGACACGTCGCAGCTCAAACAGATCTTCTGGAACCTGGCGAGAAACGCGATACAGGCGATGCCCGACGGCGGCAAACTTCGTGTCGGACTCGAAAATACGCCCAATAACAGGGTTCGGATCACGTTCGAGGACAGCGGCAAAGGAATGTCACCCGAGCAGGTCGAGCAGCTTTTCGAACCATTTTCGACATCCACATCGGGCGGAACCGGGCTCGGACTGTCGATCGTTTATCAGATCGTCCGTGACCACAATGGAGCAATAAATGTCCGAAGCATCGAGGGAAAAGGCACCACGATCACGATCGAACTTCCAAAGGACAATCGCAGGAGTCCGGCCGCACGTGTGTCAGAGGAAGAGTCCGATTCCGAATCTCAATTAAATCGTTACCTAAATGTAAAAGCGGCGGACTCAGAAGTTTCTTCTTGAATAAAGCGGTCGTAATCTGTGAAAATAGAAGTGCCACCCCGATTTCGGGACATATCCTCATTCAGCCGGTAAACGAACCCAAATACTAAATGGCAAACGTAATCATCGTCGACGACGAACAAAGCTACAGGCAATTGCTAAGTCTGGTTTTCGAAACGGACGGCCACTCGGTTCGCACCGCGATGAACGGACGCGAAGCCCTGAACCTGCTTCAGGCCGATCCGGCGGACGTCATCGTTTCCGACGTGCGGATGCCCGACATGGACGGGATCGAGATGCTGCGAGCTGTTCGCGAAGAGCAGCCGGACCTCGGCGTTGTTTTGATGACCGCATTCGCCTCGGTCGAAACAGCCCGTGAGGCTTTCAAACTCGGGGCCGACGATTTCATTCAAAAGCCGTTCGATGTCGAGGAACTAAAGCTCATCGTTCGAAAAACGCTCGAGAAAAAGGCGCTGATCGACGAGAACCGGGCCTTTAAGCGTGCCCAACGCGAACGCGGCAGCGTCAAGAACATCATCGGGACATCGTCGAAAATGCAGGCGATCTTTCAAATGATCGAGACCGTCGCCGAGGTTCAGTCGACCGTTTTGATCACCGGCGAAAGTGGTACGGGTAAAGAACTGGTCGCAAGGGCCATCCACGATATGAGCCCGCGGGCCGAAAAGCCGTTTATTTCTATCAATTGCGGCGCATTTACCGAGACCCTGTTGGAATCTGAGCTTTTCGGCTATATAAAGGGTTCGTTTACCGGTGCGAACTCCAACCGGAAGGGACTGTTCGAGGCTGCGGACAAAGGAACGATCTTTTTGGATGAGATCGGCGAGATGTCGACCGCGATGCAGGTCAAGCTGCTCCGTGTATTGCAGGAACGCCGGGTCCGGCCCGTCGGCGCCCACGATGAGCTGCCGATCGACGCCCGCGTGATCGCCGCTACAAACCGCGACCTAAAACAGATGGCCGACGACGGGACATTTCGCGAAGACCTCTTTTATCGTATCTCCGTGATCCCGATCAATTTACCGCCGCTCCGCGACCGCCGCGAAGACATAGTCGAACTCATCGACCATTTCGTCAAGAAATTTTGCGATCAGACCGGCCGCGACCTAACGATCTCTCCGAAAGCGATGAGCTTGCTGGAGAATTATGCCTGGCACGGCAACGTTCGCGAGCTCGAACATACGATCGAGCGGGCCGTGGCACTCGAACGAGGCGAAGAGATCCAACCCGAACGGCTGCCCGATCACATCACGAACTACAATCCAGAGCGCATCCGTTCGGAATTTGACCTCCCCGAATCCGGGATCGACCTTGTCAGCCATCTGGACAACCTCGAAAAGACCTACGTCGTCGAAGCTCTCCGAAATTGCGGCGGAAACCAAACCCGTGCCGCTGAACTCCTAAGAATGCAGGTCCGATCGCTTCGTCATCTGCTCGACAAGCACAACATTCGTTCGCTATCTGCTCAGATGCGCAACAGCGACTGACGATTTCACCGAGCCTACCGCTTACCGATTCTCCCAAATCGCACAATTCCGCCTCTTATTGACATTATTTGTCAGCCGCCGGTTACCAAAAACTGTTATTCACCCCTTTTCTGTCCTCTTTAGATCCCGCCCAGCAATCCGGACTTATCACGTTAAGTCATTGATTTATAGATAGTTAGCTGAGCAGTTGAGGTTCAAGACTATCGTGGCACGCGGCTTGAATATGTTAGTGCTGCCTGGGAAAGGTACAAAAGATTTCTAAAACTTCAGGAGATTGTGAACTACAAATGAAAAATCAGAAAGGCTTCTCGCTTATCGAACTTCTTATCGTCGTCGTGATCATCGGCATCATCGCCGCGATCGCTATTCCTAACTTGCTTGCCGCCCGTCGTTCAGCTAACGAAGGTTCGGCTATCTCGGCTTGCCGCACCCTCCACGGTGCTCAGATGACCTATGCTGCTACGTATGGCAGCGGAAACTATGCCGGCTCGAACGTGACTGGTGACACCTCACCGCTAGTCCAACTTTCAGCTACGGGTGTCAACCTGGTTGATGCTACGCTCGGAAGCGGCTTCAAGAGCGGCTTTGCTTTTGTCGGCGGAAGAACTGTTGCCACGGCTGCAGTGCCCGCAACTTTCTTCTTCTCTGCTAACCCGCAGACCCCGACCGGTGTGACCGCGACAGGTACCCGCCGCTTTGGCATATCGACCGACGGTGTGATCATCTATGACTCGACCGTTGGCAACCTCACGACCGCATACGATGCTACAATGACGCCGGGAACCGCTCTCGGAAACTAGGCCACTGTTCATCACAAACTAGACCAAAGGGGGCTGAATGTTTCATTCGGCCCCTTTTTTTGTTAACCTCCAGAGTGATCCGGGCCACTCGGCAACTGATCAAAAATAACATCGATGGCTAAATCGACCACTAAATGGCCTCAGTTACTCTTTGTCCTCGGGATCGTTATCATTCTGCTGATACCGATCGCGAAGGTCGCAGTTGACCTCGACACGTTCATTCATCCCTGGCGGCCGGAGTTAGCTACGGCGATATTCGTGATCGGCTTCGGCATATGGTCCCTCTTTGATCGCGAGTTCCAGGAGTTTGTCATCCGACTTCCCAAAGCCGAAAAATTAGGGATCCTTATCCCAATTACTTTGTTCGCGTTGTGGAGCGGACTTTCATCCGTTTGGGCTGCTTCTTGGACGTCGGCCTTGCATCACACGGCCGTCTGGGTTGCGTATATTACCATATATTTATTGGCACGCTTTTTTGTTAGCAAGAGGCGGGCCGGATCGGCCATGATCGTAGGAGGCCTTTGTTTCCTGGCCATGATCAGTCTCCCAATGTTGGTCGAGTATTACAGCTTCGTGATCGCCGGAAACGGGACATCGATCGGCCTTCGATATTCGAAATACACCGAGATCACTAATGTTCTTCTTCCTTTAATTGCAGCTTTTTGTGTGAGTTCCAAAGGATGGCGAATGATCGGCGGGACGCTTGCCGTCATAATTGTCGGATTATTCGACGTCGCTTCGTTGAGTAGGACCGGAGTCATAGTTTTTGTTTTCGTGATCATATCGTTGGTTTTAGTGGTCTTTGTGTTCAAACCCATAAGGGTTTATCGCCGGAGCACCGCAATTCTTTTCGTTACGGTCGCAGCGGCGCTTATCGTCTCTAATGTCTTTGTGGCAGCCACTGAAGGCAATGTACCTGTGATCGCTCGAGCACAGGACGCCGGTGCCGATGACAGTACCAACATCCGTCCATTACTGGGCAATATTGCCCTTGAAATGTGGATGTCACACCCGGTGAACGGCATTGGCGCCGACAATTTTGGTCAGAGATTCGTAGAATTTAGGCGTGATTATGCGGCACGACACGCAACCGACAAAAACCTGGCCCTTGCGGAGGACGCTCGTGCGGAACGAGCACACAACGAATATCTCCAAATACTCGCGGAACTCGGACTGGTCGGAATTGGACTCATTGCATGGTTCGGATGCGGTGTGATCTTTGCAGCTTTTTCTCTAATTCGGCAACGAAAACGTTTTTCGATCTATACATATGCATCGTTCATTGGTTTGATAGCATTTGGCATTAGTTCGTTCGTAACGTCTTATTCTTTTCGCATCCTTCAGAATGGACTCGTATTTTGGGTAGTTCTCGCCCTCGCGATCGGCGGAACGATCGGACGTCGGATATCGGCAGAAACTGATTCGAATGGACCGAGTTTTGCGATCGTCCGCACCGGCATCGTGATTTCCATTCTATCGAGCTTGGCGCTTGCCTGGTTTTGCATTTATCGCGTTCTAGCTGTTGAATACGTGCTCGACACTAACAGCCTGCCGACCTTTGATGAACGTAGGCCCATAATTGAGAATGCCATCACAATAGATCCCGAAAACGGTGGGATACAGGCTTCCTATGGACGGGTGCTTCTCAATCTCGGCCATGCAAACGACGCGATCCCGCATCTCCGCGAGGCGATTCGTGTCGGTCAGGCGACGTCGATCGACTATTCGTATCTTGCGACGTCACAGATACTTACGAACGACCGGGCCGGTGCCGAAGAGACGATCGCTGAGGCGTTGCAAGCTTACCCGTACTCGGTATTTTTGAGGACCCGGCGTGCCGTGATCCTGAAAGATCTTGGCCGTCAAGAGGATTCCGAAGCCGAATTCAATAAGGCATTGGCGATAAATGACGGCCAGGCCCGTTCGTGGTGGAATTTCATTGACAAGGGTGGAGCGGTCGCCGCTCAACTTGCCTTTGACGAAAAATTACCGCCGCTCGGGGATCTGCTGCCGGGAAAAGCAGTCTATGCGATCAAGACGGAACGCGAGCTCCGCTTCCCTGACGAGAAGTTCAAGCTCCCGATGCCGAGCGAATGATCGGAGCGTAGATCGGCGGACCGATCAACTCGGTCGCGCAATTATGGTTCGCGTAAAATGCTGAAAATAATGTAAAATTGTTGTGGTTCAGTTGAACCTCGCCATCGACTATCGCCCGTTGCAGGGAAATTTCCAAACTTGATTGTGAACGTATTATCCATTGCCAAAAATGCGTTTCGCGAGGCCGTTCGCGACCGTATCCTCTATAATCTGATCCTTTTCGTGCTGCTTATCACGGCGAGTGCGATATTTCTGGGTGAACTCACTGCCGGGCAGGAAGCTCGCGTCATCGTCAATCTCGGCCTCAGCTCGGTGCTCCTTTTTGGCGCATTCATCGCAATTTTCGTCGGTGTCAGCCTGGTTTGGAAGGAGATCGAGAAACGGACAGTTTATTCGATCTTCGCGAAACCGATCGGGCGTGGCGAATTCATCGTCGGCAAGTATCTCGGCCTCTGTTCGACGCTTCTGCTAAACGTCCTGGTCATGGGCATCGGCGTGACCCTTGCGTTGGTTTATGTTGGCGGCTCCGCGATGATAGCGGGCCTCTGGGGAGCCGTATTCCTGATATTTCTCGAACTCACGGTCGTCACTGCCGTTGCGATCATGTTCTCGTCATTTTCGACGCCCGCATTGTCGGCCCTGCTCACGTTTTTCGTGTTTCTTATCGGCCATTTCAGTGCATCGCTGCTTGATCTCGCGACGAGTATGGGATCAAAAGCGGCCATCGGCTTCTTCACATTTATTTATTATCTATTGCCGAATCTATCGAACTTCAGCTTCATTACGAACAGCGCGAACGGTCAATCGCCGCCAGCAGCCTTGTTAGGCGGGGCGTTTGTCTATGCTGTCGTTTACGACATTATTTTGATCACGATCACGGTGGCGATATTTAGCCGTCGAAATTTCAAATAGATGCGTTCAGGCAAGTTGGCATCCATCGTTCTTCCTCTGGCGATCATTATCGCGGGATACGCGGTCGTGTTCGCTCTTGGCGGATTCATGGACGAGCACCGAGCGAAATTGCCTGCGGAATACGAGGACCAGGATCTGACGATAAACGGTTCGCGATTGAAAGGTTTTGTGCTCGGTGCAGACGGTTTGATCGCCGACTGGTACTGGATGCGGTCGCTGCAGTACATAGGCGGCAAGATCGTCAATTCGACCTCGGAGGTCACCAATATCGACGATCTCCGCGATTTGAATCCGCGACTGCTGTATCCCTATCTCAATAATGCCACTGACCTCGATCCGCACTTTATCGCTGCCTACAACTATGGCGCTATCGTGCTGCCGGCGATCGACCCGTCGAAAGCGATCGCGATAGCCCAAAAAGGCATCGCCAACAACCCGAACGAATGGCGGCTTTATCAATATCTCGGTTACATCTATTGGAAATTGAAACAATACGACAAAGCCGCAGACATCTACGAACGCGGCTCGGAGGTCGCCGGTTCCGCTCCGTTTATGAAACTGATGGCCGCCTCAATGAAGACCGAAGGCGGCAGCCGTGCGACGGCCCGGATGATCTACCAACAGATGCTTGAGGGTACAGACGACGAGCAGGTCAAGGTAACGGCGACACGGCGTTTGCAGGAACTCGACTCGTTCGACGAGCGCGACGCTGTCGACAAAGTGCTCGCTGAACAAAAGGAAAAACGCGGCCAATGTCCGGCAAATCTCAGTGAGATCCTGCCATTACTCGTGAACGTCAAATTGCCGGGCGGCAAGCAGTTCAGGGTCGACAAAGACGATCACCTGGTCGATCCGACCGATGCCCCGTATTTGTTTGACAAGGAGAAGTGCCGCATTACGCCCGACTTCGCCAAGTCCGGCCTGCCAAAAGAATAAGCTATGGAATACGCTGTCGAGATCAAGAATTTGTCGAAAGACTACGAGACCGGTTTTTGGAAGAAGAAGCGTGTTCGGGCGCTCGACGACCTGACGCTTAACGTCCGGCCTGGGCAGATCTTTGGCTTTTTGGGCGGGAACGGCGCCGGCAAAACGACCACGATCAAGACGCTCATGCGGCTTCAGTTCCCTACCGCGGGCACTGCCACGATACTCGGACACGACATTTCGGACGTCCAGATGCATCGCCGGATCGGCTATTGTCCGGAAAATCCTTATTTTTATGATTATCTGACGGCCCGCGAACTGATGGAATATTTCGGCGAGCTTTTTGGCTACGACCCGACGACACGAAAGAAGAAATGCGAGGACCTTTTGACGGCTGTCGGCCTTCAGGAAAAGGACTGGAAGCGGCAGTTACGCAAGTATTCGAAGGGTATGCTCCAGCGTGTCGGACTGGCCCAATCGCTCATTAATGACCCCGAGGTCGTTTTCATGGACGAGCCGATGAGCGGGCTCGACCCGGTCGGCCGCCTCGAGGTGCGCGAGTTGATCGCCGGCCTCCGCGACAAGGGAACGACCGTTTTCATGTCCACCCACATCCTTTCTGACATCGAGGCTCTATGCGACGAGGTCGCCATCCTGCGTAACGGTAAACTAGCCGCCAGCGGCAACCTGCAGGAGTTGCTACTGCAAAGCGAGCAGAATCGGGCCCTCGAGGTCAACGTCCAGGGCGTTTCCGCGGACGCGATCCGGGAGCAGATCGAATTCATCGCCGGTGCCGTTATCTCGCCCAAACCTTCCGGCGTAAGCATCCAGATCCTCGACGAATCCGACCTCGCCGCCGTCCTCGAGATCTCCCGCAACAGCGGCGGCAAACTCGTCTCTGTCCACCCGGTCAAACAGTCGCTCGAGGAACTCTTCGTCAAAGAGACCGAGGGCTGAGCCGACCATTAGATCTAACTTTCTATTCGGTCCGTTGCCTTTGCACCCGGCGTGTTTTTGCTTCTGTACGCCTTAAACGCGAAGCAAGAAACGCTGAGGTTGTGTTTAGTAACTACGGAAGTCCCAGTTTTGCCTGCGTTTGCCTATGCTGCTTACAAATTTACTTTTCATCTCGCCCACTCTTTCGAGCTTCTAACGTCCGGACGGACCTGTCGAACTCATGGCTATCGAGTTCAAGAGATTTCTGATTTTTATACATCCGAACTATCATTGAGGGAAAGGTATGAACTTTTTCCTCTCGGTAACGCCTGCCCATTCGGCGAAGATGCTGCTGACTTTGCTGATCATGTTCGTCGCGGCAAAGCTCGCGGCGGAGATCTTCGAGCGGCTGCGGCAGCCGGCCGTCGTCGGCGAAATTCTGGCGGGCGTTCTGATCGGCGGCAGCGTGCTGGGATGGGTCGAGCCATCGGACCTCGTGAGTCTGCTTGCCGAGATCGGTATCGTCTTTCTCCTCTTCAACGTCGGCCTCGAAACCAAGCCAAGGGACCTGCTGAGGGTCGGAAAACATGCATCTTTCGTCGCGATTCTCGGGATCATTGTTCCGTTCGTCTGCGGCTACGGACTGATGAGGCTCTGGGGAGCGGGCAATATCCAATCGGTATTTATCGGCACGGCACTGGTGGCAACGTCGGTCGGGATCACGGCGCGGGTGCTGCAGCGTCTCGGGCTGCTGAACGCCCCGACCGCCAAGATCATCCTCGGGGCGGCAGTCATCGACGACATCCTCGGCCTGATCATGCTTTCGATAGTCTCCAGCTCGACCGAGGGAGCGATAAATTATCTTGAGATCGCGACGACGGCCGTGCTTGCGATCGCTTTCACGCTGTTTATCGGATCGATCGGCGCGAAGACGATGAACTTCCTCGGTCCGCACATCGAGCGGCTGAAGATCGGCGACTCGTTCTTCGTTTTTGGCCTGATCCTTTGCCTAGGGCTCTCGGTTGCGGCGTTGTACGTCGGTGTCGCGGCGATCATCGGAGCCTTCCTCGCGGGAATGGCGCTGTCGGAGGCGAGCGAAGACGTGCCCGACATGCACAGGCAAACGAGTGCCGTGACCGAATTTCTGGTTCCGTTCTTTCTCGTCAACATCGGGATGCAGCTGCAGCTGAGCGTGTTTCGCGACACATCGACAGTTATTCTTGCCGTGCTCGTGACCGTCGTCGCGCTGCTCTCGAAGTGGATCGGCTGCGGCCTCGCCGCGAGCGGCCTCGGTACGCGTGCAGCGGCTCAGATCGGAGTCGGGATGTCGCCACGCGGAGAATTTTGCGTGGTCGTCGTGCAGATCGGCCTTTTTCTAGGCGTGATCGACAACGCTCTTTACGGCGTCGTGCTATTTATGGTCGTCGCTACCACGTTGATCGCTCCGCCGTTATTGAAATGGCTCTATGCACCTGAGATATCGGCAAAACGAGACGGTGGTTCCGATATCGGAGACGCAGATGGCGAATATTGTATGATCGGCTAACGGCCAAACCGAAAACCTTGGCCGCGGGCCGTTATTGGACCCCAAAACAACACAAATTAAATATGAATGTCTCTTGGGCAAAGGTAGTGCTTGGGTTCGTCGTACTCTGCGGGTTGTACCATGCAGCCGAATACGCGGTTCTCCGGCAGAGCGTTGTCGGATTTCTGACACTGCAGGCGGTTTTCTTTGTTTTTGCCTGGGCGGTCGCCCGCTGGCAGGACGGGCCGGGCATTGCCGCCTGGGGTCTGGACTTTCGATCGGGCGTCTTGCGGCATCTCATGCCTGGTATGCTATTTGGGGTCGCCCTTTATGGGACGACATTTGCGGTCAGCCTTTGGGCAGGAGCGGAGACGATCAAAGAAGTGCCGCCCGTTTCCGCGATGCTCGGGCCGCTCGGGTTATTCGTTTTCGGAGTATTTTTCTCGTCTTTTTCTGAGGATGTTTTGACGCGTGGGTATGTTTTCGGGCATCTTCGCGGCAAGATCGGCGGATGGACGATCGTCCTTGTCTCGTCGGTTATCTACCTTTTGAATCACATCTACCGGCTCGGTGATGGCATTAACGTGCTTCTCTATCTTTTCCTGCTGGGCGTTCTCTTCGCGATTCCGGTAATGCTGACGGGACGGCTATGGTTTACCGGCGGCATGCACTGGGCTGGAAACTCTATGTTCTACCTGACCCACGAGATCGTCAAGACCGACAACGGGGCTCTCGGGATCTCGCCGAACTACATTCTCGCGGCGGTCACGTTGGCTTTCGTGCCGATAGTGTTCTTTTACCTTCGATATTCACGGTTGGCGGCCGAACCCTCAGACCCGGCTCCGGCGTAAATTTCAATTTGACAACACTTATTCTGCCTTGACTGCCGTAACGCGCCAACGGATATTTGCCCGGTCGTCCTTTTTAGAAAATCCATCAATGGCGACCGTCAACGGCACCGTGTCCTCAGCCGGAAGAGTAGGCTGTTGGGCAGGCACGACAAGCACTTTTTTCTCCCGGACCGTATTTTCCGCAACGTCGACTACAACAACGTTTACCTCAAGGATCGTAATGTTTCGCGTGCCCTTGTTCCGGACGTGGCCCTTAATGAACATCGAGATCGTGCCCATTCCGGTCGGCGATTCGACGGTGTTCGAGTCGGTCCAAAAAACGAGATCCTTGTTAAGTTCGTCAAATCCGGGGTCGCCGGGTTTGAGCGAACCCGCGAGGATATTTGCCACTTGGACGTCCATCGGCGGCTTGAACGATAGCAGATATATCGCAATACCGATCGCCACCACGCCGACGACAAGGCCCACGAGGAAGACGGGATTTACCGCACGCTTCTTAGGTTCGGGTTTGAAAAGTTCGTCCATAAAGGAATATTAACGCAGAGACCGCCGAGGACGCAGAGGCCAAAGCAAATTCTCTCAGTTATAGATATACTGTTCTGAGGATAACTTAACAAATCGCGGATATTTGTTCCATATTTGTCCGAGTTTTCCTCTTTTGGTCCGCCATCCATCACAATTTCTTTCTCTGCACTCTCAGCGGTCTCCGCGTTCAAAACTTCGTTTGAGTCGGGACATCTTATTAGACACGCGGTTTCGGCAAAAGGTTCCGCGATAGGTTATCATTTTGTCGAAAGTCGCGAAAAATGTCCGTTCCCAAGACTGAGAAAAAGGCCGAACCACAGTTCGTCGAGGCGGTGCTGCCGGTGCCGCTGCGTCGGTCGTTCACGTACGCGGTGCCGGCCGAACTCCGCGGCACGATCAAGCTCGGTGCCCGACTGAAAGTGCCTTTCGGCAAGCGGACGATGACCGGTTACGCGGTTAAACTTCACGCGGAACTCCCCGCCGACATCGAATTCGACACGTCGAAGATCAAAAACATCATCGAGGTCTCGGACGACGAACCGCTGATCACGCCCGAGATCCTGAAGCTCACCCAATGGACCGCCGATTATTACGCTTCGTTCTGGGGCGAGATGCTCAAGGCCAGCTTGCCCGCCGGTATCAACACCGAAAAGGTCCGTCCAAAACGACGAAAAGCCGTGCGACTCGTCGGCGTCCCCGCCGAGGGCAAGGCCCTGACTGAACAACAGCAAAAGATCATTGATCTGCTTGAGGCAAACGGCGGCGAGATGTTGTTTACGGATGTTTTGGAGCAAGCGGACGTCGGGGCCTCACCGATAAATACGCTGGCGAAACGCGGCGTAGTTGAGGTCTATGTCGATGACGTGATGCGTGACCCGCTTGCGGGAGCTAAGTTGCCGGTGAAGGACGCATTTACGTTGACGGATGAACAGCAGGCGGCACTCGACGCGATCACGGCCGCCTTGAACGGCGGCGAATTCCACGCGTTTCTGCTCCACGGCGTGACCGGAAGCGGTAAGACCGAAGTCTATATACGGGCGATGCGATACGCGCTCGATACGGGCCGTTCGGCGATGATGCTTGTGCCCGAGATCGCTCTGACGCCGGTGTTTTCGAGGCGTTTGCGGTCGGTTTTCGGGGCGGACGTTGCGATCCTGCATTCAAATCTCTCCCCCGGCGAACGTTACGACGAATGGCGGCGAATTCGCCGCGGTGACGCACGCATCGCGATCGGCACGCGTTCGGCGGTCTTCGCTCCGCTTGAGAACATCGGTCTGGTCATCGTCGACGAGGAGCACGACCCGTCGTACCGCCAGCACGAATCGCCGTTCTACAACGCCCGTGACGTCGCGGTAATGCGTGCCCATCTCGCCGGTGCGGTCGCCGTACTTGGCTCTGCAACGCCCGCGATGGAGTCGTTCTACAACGCTCAAACGGGCAAATACACGTACCTGCGTCTTCCGGACCGGATCGGCGGACGCGGCCTCGCTGTAGCAGAACTGATCGACATGCGCGAGGTATTCAAGCGGTTTGGCAAGGACGTCGCTCTCTCGCCCGAACTGCTCGACGCGATCGCCGAGACGCATAAAAAAGGCGAGCAGGTAATGATATTGCTCAATCGCCGCGGATTTTCGCAATTCGTCCTGTGCCGGACTTGCGGCGAGACGCTCAAATGCCCGAATTGCGACATCACGCTCACATTCCACCGCGGCGACAACAAATTGCTCTGCCATTACTGCAATCACCGCGAAAAGTCTCCGAAATTGTGCCCGCACTGCGAGAGCGAGTATCTCTATTTCGTCGGCGAAGGCACCGAGAATATTGCAGATCAGCTGACGAAAAAGTTCCCGTCGATGCGGATCGCACGCGTCGACCGCGACACGATGGCTCACAAGGGCGAGATGGAAGACGTGCTGCTCAAATTTGCCTCCGGCGGGCTCGACATGCTCGTCGGCACCCAGATGATCGCGAAAGGGCACGACTTCCCTAACGTGACGCTTGTCGGTGTGATCTCGGTCGACATCGGCTTGGGATTGCCCGACCTGAGGTCGGCTGAGCGGACGTTTCAGCTGATCACGCAGGTCGCCGGCCGGGCCGGACGCGGTGAGCAGGCCGGCAAAGTGCTGATCCAGACGTATTACCCCGAGCATTACGCCCTGCGGCACGCGAAGGAACAGGACTACGAAGGGTTTTACGCCGAGGAGATCCGGTTCCGTGAACGGCTCGGCTATCCGCCGTTTTTCGTGCTGGCGAGCATCCTGATCAAGCACCGCGATCACGCCTACGCGTCAAAAAGCGCCAACATCCTCCGCCGTGCCTTCGACGCCGCGAATACGGCCCGGCACTGTCGCGTACTCGGCCCGGCACCGGCTTCCCTTTCGAGATTAAAGAACGAATTTCGGCTGCAGATCATCCTCAAAGGCGTTAGCCGCCGCTCGCTTCGCGAAACGCTCGACATCGCCCTCGCCGATGCCGAAGCCCACGGCTGCGATCTACGCACGGTCAACGTCGAGATCGACCCGGTTAATCTGATGTAAACATACTGTATTTCTTGACTTAGATGAGGCGATAAATTAACATCCGCTTGTTAGAGATCCAATACTAAAGGTAACTAAATAAATGAAATCGAGTCTCGCTTTTCTCTTCATCGCGGCCGTAATGTGGGTTTGCGGCATGGACAACCAGCGGCAGAGTCAGTCACCTGACACGGGCACATCCAATTCCGCCCAGGCTCCGGCCCGCGAGACGCCGTCGCCGAAGCTCGACAAGGAAGCCCTCAAGGCCGAACTCCTGAAAATGGAGGACGAGATGACGAAGGCCGCGCTCAACGGCGATATCACATTACTGGCCAAGAATACGACCGATGATTTTAAGCTCGTGGGCGTGGACGGCAAGATCCAGGACAAGAACGAGGCTCTCGCGGACGTCAAAAAAGAGAAGAACATCAAGGCTTTTTTGATCACCGACGGCGAACTTCTTAGCTTCAGCGAGGATTCCGCCGTTCTCGTCTATACCCAGAACATTACCCTCAAGACCGGCCAATCGGGAAAAGCTCGAGTGACTGATTCCTTCGTCAAAAAAGATGGTCGCTGGTTGATCAAATCCGAACAGGCGACGATGATCAAGAAATAGTTGGGAATACGGTCTAAACTACAGAGGCTTCGCTCTTATGGCGAAGCCTCTTTAAGTTCGTTTCGATTTTCCGGATTAATTTACCGCCTTCGAACTCAGTTCCGACTCGCGTAATTTCACCTGTGCGTAAACCTCGGCGAGCGAGAGCTTGCAGTTGATGGATTCGAGATTGATCACGTCGTCGCGTTCGTTGTAGATACGATAGATCCACTGTTTGGCGTTCTGCCGGGCGTAGTGTTCGATCCTCATTTCGTTCTCGTTGACGAGCAGGCATTCCTTGAGTTTGCTGATCGAGAGGTAACCCTCGAGCTTTTGAGTGCGGTAGGTCGATCTTGCGAGGCCCGAGAAAACCTCGATGACCACGGTCGGGTTGGTCAGCATCTCTTCCGATTCGTCGGAAAAGACCGGCCCGCCATTGACGACAACGATGTCGGGGAAACAGATCGAGTTCTTACCGATGCGCACCTGCATATCGTTAGCGTATAGCTCACAGGTACCCCGCTGAAAGCGGCTGCCGATGGCGATCGCAAAATTTGTGGACAACAGGTTGTGGGTGCGGTTCGCTGCCGGCTTCTGAATGAGCTTGCCGTCGAGCAGCTCGGTTTTTGAAACGTCGCGGCGTTCGGTTGCGGAAATTGATTTGATCTGTCGGTTGTTCGATGCGTCTACTGCGGGTTGGTTCATAATATTTGGCACTCCTTGAAACTACTAATGAAATATAGACCTTGGGGAAAGGGCAAAAATACTGCGGACTTTGCGTGGACTGATTTGTTTGCTAAAACTAGTGTGACACATTGCTCGACACTCTATCAAGGATTTTTTGATGAAACTTGCGGAATTGGCAGAATTGACGGGCGCAAAGCTCGAACGCGGGTCGCCTGACCTCGAGATAACATCGACGGCCGGGCTCGATCTGGCCGGCCCTGAGGATGTGAGTTTCCTCGCAAATCCGAAGTATACGCCGCAGGTAGCCGCAACGCGCGCCGGAGCCGTCTACCTGAGCGAAGGTGTCGCCGTCGAACGCGAAGATATCGCCATCCTGCGGGCAAAAGACGCCTATCTCGCCTATACGCGGGCGATGCGCATTTTCTTTCCTGAGCCGGTTTCGCGGTCTTTCGTTCATCCGTCAGCTGTCATCGATCCAACCGCGAAGGTCGCGGATGATGTCGAGATCCACGCCAACGCCGTTGTCGGGGCGAACTGCACCATCGCGAGCGGCGTCCGGCTGATGCCGAATGTGACGATCTACGACGGCGTCACGATCGGCGAGGGCACGGTGGTCCACTCCGGCGTATCGGTCCGCGAAAATTGCGAGATCGGCCGCAACTGTATTATTCACAACAATTCGACGATAGGCTCGGACGGCTTCGGCTACGCCAAGGATGAAGAGAAGCACTGGCTGAAGATACCGCAGACCGGCCGCGTCGTGCTCGAGGACGACGTCGAGATCGGGGCGAATTCGGCGATCGACTGTGCCTCGGTCGGCGAAACGCGGGTAAAACGCGGTGCCAAGATCGACAACCTCGTCCAGATCGGGCATTCATGCACGATTGACGAGGACGCCCTGATCTGTGCCCAAACGGGCCTCGCCGGGTCGTCGAATATCGGCAAACGCGTGATCCTGACCGGCCAGGTCGGTATCGCCGGACACCTGAAGGTCGGCGACGACGCCGTCCTCACCGCCAAATCCGCCACCTCCCACGACGTCGAACCGGGAAAAGTGATGTCGGGCATTCCGGCATTCGACAACCGCGAATGGCTTCGATCGACCGCAGCGTTCCGCAAGCTCGGTGAAATGGCGGCGAGGCTACGAAAACTTGAGAAAAAGGTCTTCGGCGACTAATTCCGGCAAAAGTATGGAAAGAAAGGAAAAGATCATAATCGGACTGTGTGGGATCGCGACTATCATCGCGGGGACACTGCATTACACGCATGCGAATGCGGTGCTGGCGTTCACCGTGACCGCCGCGGCACTGGCTCTGCTCGCGATGATCGTCGGGGATGCGACCGAACAGCTCGGGAGCCGATTGGGGCCCGGAGCGACTGGCGTGCTGCAGTCGGCGCTGGGCAATCTGCCGGAGCTTTTCGTCGCAATTTTTGCTCTGCGAGCAGGCCTCGACCACGTCGTGCAGGCGGCGCTGATCGGCTCGATCCTTGGAAATTCTGTGCTCGTGCTCGGCCTCGCCTTATTCTTGGGCGGGCTGAAAAATGGTACGCAGCGGTTCAACTCCGAACCACCGAAAATGATCGTCACGCTGATGCTGCTCGCCGCGGCCGTGCTCGTCGTGCCGACGCTTGCCAAGGAGCTTCACACGCCCGCCGAGCCGCACATCCTGAGCCTCGATATCTTTCTGGCCATTATTCTGCTGGTCCTGCTCGCGGCAACGACGTATTTTTCGGTCAAAGGCGACCCCGCCGTAGCTCCACAGTCCGAGGTGGTTGGGCATCCTGAATGGTCGTTGAAAATGACCATTATCGTACTCGCACTCGCGGGACTCGGGGCTGCGTTCGTCTCGGACTGGTTCGTCGAGGCCCTCCAGCCCGCGATGGCAACGCTTGGAATATCCGACGCGTTTGCGGGACTTGTAGTAGTTGCGGTTGCCGGTAATGCGATCGAAAATCTCGTCGGAGTGCAGCTCGCCTGGCGAAATCAGTCGGATTACGCTGTCAGCGTAATCCTTAACAGCTCTCTGCAGATCGCCTTGGGGCTGTTCCCAGTACTTGTGTTGCTATCATACGTTCTGGGCGGTGCAATTTTGACATTCGTACTCTCACCGTTATTGGTCGCCGTGATGCTCCTGTCGGTGATCGTCAGTGCCTTCATCGTCTACGACGGCGAATCGATCTGGCTTGAGGG
>JAKOVX010000088.1 GCA_029781855.1 Acidobacteriota bacterium
TCGACATCTGATGGGGCTCCGGCGTTACCCGAGGTAACCAAGCAGATCGAAGCCGGAATCGCATCGGCGGTAAAGGCCCAGAAGGCGGATAACGGTTCGATCATTGAGTTTGATGCGGGTCCGGCGTACCTGGCGGATCTTGCGGAAAAGATCAGGTTCGATGTGATCGCGAATTCGGGTGGCCGGTATGCGTACGATCCGCTTTGGGGAACAGGCCGCGGATATTTGAATACGGTGCTTCAAGAGCACGGTTCGGAGGTCGAGACGATCCACGATTGGCGTGACGTGACTTTCGGCGGCAGGTCGCCGGAACCGGGCGAGGACCACCTAGAGGAATTGAAAGCGTTGGTCATGGGCAAAGGCCTGACACTGGGGCTCGCGACGGATGGCGACGGTGACCGGTTCGGAGTGGTCGATGCGGACGGGACGTTTATCGAGCCGAACCAATTGATAGCGTTGTTGACAGATTATTTGGCGGAGAGCCGCGGCTGGACCCTCGGGGTCGCCCGCAGCGTTGCAACTTCGCACCTAGTAGATCGTGTAGCTAAGGCACGCGGATTGAAATTGTACGAAACGCCGGTCGGGTTCAAGTACATCGGCGAATTGATAAATAACGACGAGATCATCCTCGGCGGCGAGGAATCGGCGGGAATGTCGATGCGGGGGCATTATCCCGAAAAGGACGGAATTCTTGCCTGCCTCCTGGCGGCGGAGGCGGTCGCGACACGAGGCGTAAGCCTGGTCGAACAATTGAACGAGCTTTACCAGCGTGTCGGCAAGCTCGAAGCGGGACGGATCGGGGTCAAACTCACACCGGACGTGGCCGCGAGATTGAAAAATAAACTTGAACAGGAACCGCACGAGATCGGTGGACGACGGATAGAGCGGATCAACCGGTTGGACGGCGTCAAGTTCCTATTCGAAGACGGGTCGTGGATGTTGATGCGGCCCTCGGGCACCGAACCGATGGTCCGGATATACGCCGAAAGCGAGGACAAGGGCGACCTGGAGTGGCTCCTGGACCAAGGCCGGGATTATTTGATGAATTAGGTTGCGAAGTACGAGATGAGAGCGAGACGAGAGATCAAAAAGGTGAAAGCGAGCCGGCGGCCGGTCGTCCCGATGTGGGCTGCATTCGCCATCGTCATCTCGATCGCGGTGATGTTGGGGCTTTCGATCAATTACCGTTCGTTTGCCTCTATGAAAGAGGAAATAACTGAGAACGAGCAACTTACGACCAAGATCCAGAGCATTACGGATGAAAATCTGCAGCTCCAGGAGGAGATACACAATTTGAAAAATGATCCACGCGTCGTGCAACGCGAAGCCCAGCGGCTGGGGATCATTAGACGTGAAAAAGTTTCGGTGCCGACGAATTGAACAAACGCGGAGACGTCTGTTCGTCAGCACAATTGCCTGCCACTTAACAATCTGCCTTTTGCCTTCTACTCCGCGAGGCCTACAGCAAAGCCTATCTGATATTTCGCGGCTTGGGTTTCCCGAACTCAAGCCGCACTTCCTTTTTGAGGGGTAAGTTCGACCACGTTCGAGTGGTCGCGGGCTGTCAAGCAACATAAACACAACAAGTTGGCAAAGCACGTCTCAGGTGCTGCATTCATTTTGTTCCACCGGAACACGGAAATGGGTAAATGGAACAAAGATGTGTCCTCAAGGGGCGGCGAGGATCCGTCTCCGTCGCTGTAAGGGTGGTGTTTTGTGTGGGTTAGCTTCGCAACTCTGCGGGTTTTTCTCGGTGAGCTCTGCGGTCTCGGTGGCTGAGTCGGGGGTTTTTACGCAAAGCCGCAAAGAACGCAAAGGGACCAAAGGGGAAAAGGAGGAAAGTGAAAAAGGTTAAAAGTGAAAAAGGGAAAAAGCGAAAAAGGTTAAAAGTAGCGGTTTAGAGTCGGGCTACTTCCCGACCCTCGGGCTTGCGGCAAATTCCGGCTCACGATGAGTGTTCCGCCCTTACTTACGTGCGGGCTTGTGCAGTGCTGACTTTGCGGTCTTTGCGGGTTTCCTTGGCATATTTTGCGGTTAACCCGGATTTTTACCGCAAAGTCCGCTAAGTCGAACACGCAAAGGACGCGAAGGGCCGGAGCATGGCGGAGAATTGATGACACTCGGCCGGAGAGAGCGTAAAGTTTGGTAATGGAGCCGACACCGCAGGTGAGTTATTTGACACAGGATCATTTGGGCAGCCCGCGTGTGATCACGAATGAGAACGGAGTGGTCACGAGCCGAAAGGACTTTATGGCGTACGGCGAAGAGGCGGCTTCGGCAAACAGGGTGAGCGGTTCGGGCGGGAACGGCTACGACCCTGCCGGGACGAGGAAAGACTACACCGGCTACGAGAAGGACTCGGAAACGGGCCTCGAATACGCCCAGGCGAGGTACTACAACCCGACCCACGGCCGATACACATCGATCGATCCGATGACGGCATCGGCAACTATCAAAAATCCGCAGTCCTTCAACCGGTACAGCTATGTACTGAATTCACCATACAAGTTCGTCGATCCGTTGGGGTTGATCTCATCGCAGGTCGGGTCGGCTAGTTATGGATACTGTGGAGCTAGTTATGATCACTGTGAAGGCGATTATCAAGGGGGTAATGTTGGAGGAGGTGGCGGTCCAGCGTCACCAAACTCAACACAGACCGACGACGGAGTTGCCCGTCACCCAAATGCAACGAACCCAAATTCTCAATCACAAGAACCGCAGGAAGGAAATGAACACGGAGACGCAGGTCCCGAATCTCCCGACGAGCGACAGAGCAGTCATAATGCCGACATACGACAGGTTGCCGATCTCAACAGACGAGCAATTGATGCGGAACTCACTCTAATATTTACTTCGGGAACGGGATTTGTAGGTGCCGCATCTAGCGCACGAACGATTGGAAATGGGGATAATCATTTCAACCTCGCGGATGGCCTGTTGCATACAATTCATGTTTACGCGAACTTTAACGGCACTGAGGGAGGGGAAGTGTATGTCCCGGCTCGATTTTCCAAATGGCGCTATGCGGGTGGAGTAGCGAATTCTGTCATTGCAACGGATCCAATAAGTGGGGAAGTACTCAGAGTATCGCACGTGGCTATATATTCACAAAAGATGCTTGACAAGAACTCCTCTACCAGAAAGTTGAATAGTAGAGGCTCAATATTCATAGGAATGATCGGGCCACAAGGAGGTGACCCCCCGTGGGTTCATGCACATATTACATATTTCGCCAACTTCAAAGCAATGAAGGATGCTCTTGACAAAAAATATTCTCCAAATGGTTTGGGTGATTATACGTCAAATGAGCGGAAGTATCTTAGGGACTTCCGAAGCTTTTTGAAGCAGAGGTGAGTTCCTACTCAGCTTTGTTTGGGGGATAAATAGATTAGTTACAACCTTTTGTAGAAAACAGGATCGAGGCAAAGTGTTATGAGTAATTACAGACCGTTCCGTTCTATATTTTGGATCGCCATCGTCGTTATTTTTTCGGTTCAGTTGGCGAGCGCTCAATCAATCAAGCACGACAGGGAGAAGGTTGATAAATGTGAGACCAATATTCTGTCGGTTGACGAGTCCATATTGGAGTATAAGAAAGCAAATTCGGGGTCAATAATTATCATCGCGTACCGAAATAAGAATGAGCGATCGATGATAAACAGGTTTCGCCTGGACGCGCTGAAACGATTAATCGAGTCCCGAAAGGCTGAGGTTAAGCTCGTTTTGGCGGAAGGCAAGCCAGTTCTCTCTCTCGGACGTGCTGATATTTTTGTTAACGGAATTCTATTTCGGACAGTGTCCTTTGAAAAGGACAAGAATCAGGTCTGCACTGTACCTTAATTCAAATTGGTTCAATGCGGTGAATGAGATAAATGCCGGTAAACGGTAATGAAAACGATCCGTTGACTTTGGAAATCGCCTCCAATGGGTTTTTCAAATCACGGGCACACTTTTGAAACTAGGAAGTTTGCCCATGAGTTCAAATGGGAGGTGCACAATTTGTGGCGGAGTATTCGACGGCACTCGCATCAACGCCACAAGTGAGTTATTTGACACAGGATCGTTTGGGCAGTCCGCGGGTGATCACGAATGAGAACGGAGCGGTCACGAGCCGCAAGGACTTCATGGCGTATGGTGAAGAGGCGGCTTCGGCAAATAGGGTGAGCGGTTCGGGCGGGAACGGCTATGATCCGGCCGAGACGAGGAAAGACTACACCGGCTACGAGAAGGCCTCGGAAACGGGCCTTGAATACGCCCAGGCAAGGTACTACAACCCGACCCACGGCCGCTACACTTCGATCGATCCGATGACCGCTTCGGCGACGATCAAAAACCCGCAGACGTTTAACCGTTACAGCTACGTCCTGAATTCGCCGTGCAAGTTCGTCGATCCGCTGGGGTTGATCTCGGCAAGCACCGGGGCTTGCGGAGGCTGGTGCAATAATTCCGACAGCACATCGTTCGGCAACGTTGGAGCATTGACCGCCGACAAACGCGTTGTCGCCCGATGCCCGCTTTGAGAGCGGGCCGGGCTCCGGGGACGGTACGCACTCGGCGATCGGCAATCAGCGGTCAGTGGGAGCCGGGTACTTGTTCAGATTCACTTTATCCACGCTCTAAAGGGCGTGGCAATTCACTGGGGGGCCAAGATCGAGCGAAACAGGCTGTGCCCGACCCTCGGGCTTGCGGCAAATTCCGGCTCACGATGAGTGTTCCGCCCTTACTTACGTGCGGGCTTGTGCAAGTGCTGACTTTGCGATCTTTGCGGGTTTGCTTGGCGTACTTTGCGGTTAACCCGGATTTTTACCGCAAAGCTCGCGAAGTTGAGGACGCAAAGAGCGCGAAGGAAGAAAGAGTGCGGGAGTGCGGAATGGAATTGTTCTGAATATCTGTATCATGCTTTCGGGCTGTGCCCGTCTATTCGCGGAAAAGTTCTACTTTTCCGGCAAGCGGCACCCGAAAGATTTCGGAGCCCGCTTCGGGCGACGGATATTGTCGGAGGCACAGCCTCCTCCGGGAAATAGATAGGACGTGGCCGGCGAAGCTGAGCTTCGCCGCAAATAGGGCGGCTGAGCCGCGGAGCAGCGAATGTGGAACGGCTGGAGTGCGAGAGCTCGGGATGGCTACGCCATATGGCAGTGCGGTCAGGCTTGCCTGACCGTAGAATGCCCACCTGACTATCGGAGGCGGCAGAGCCGCCGACAAAAGCTTTGTCGCCCGATGCCAGCGTCTCGTTGGATCTGCTTTATTCCTTTGTTCGCCGCTTTCTCCTCTGATGTCAGAAAACGCCACTCCTAAACCGTGCACTTCTACGGGAAGCCTACGGTGCAGTTCGACCGAAACAGGATCAACAACCTAAGTCAATATCAAACTCATCTTGCAACCATTTACAGAGTTCAATGATCTTTTTTGCATCATCAGAGTCGCTAAATTTTTGATAAAAGACCAAACCATATTGCCCTTCAGATCTAAATTCCAATTTGACGAGCCCCTCGTCGGGTTCAGGTGGCTTATTTACCTCATCAATTCTATACGAAAAGGGAAACCGAATGCCTCTGCCAAAGAGACCGTCACTAACTTCCTTCCAACCGGACTTTGGAGATAAATTCTTCGAAGATTTTGTTTTCTTTAAATAAGTATAGCCAGTCTGCCTATTAAGCATCATATCGCCAGTAAACATTGACGCTTTCCATCTCCCATCCTTATTTGAAATCAATAAACAATGAAGCAGGGTCCCTTGATCTGACCAAATTCTGACTTCAAAGTCGGATGAATCTCCCTTATCCTTGATATTTCCTATTCCAAAGGTTTCTGAATCTTTTTTCAGAGTTTCTTCTGTAGTTCTAATTCTTTCATTTATGTCACCGGTCATCTGATTCCATTTTATTTTTTGCCTCTCTAGAATGTTAGCTTCTTGAGTTAATGGCGCAGTATTTTGATCCTTAGTACTGCTAGAGCAACCAAACGAAAGGATTAATAAAAGCAAAACAGGTCTCGTTGAAATCACTGTGGTCTCCCTAAAGACTGATCAAGTGTAAGGCTCCCGTCGAATGTTACCATTAAAAAGCGGAGATTTTTGCCCTTGAGGTGAGATTTGCGGAGAGACCGAGAATGCAGCGAAGCAAGTTCCGTGAGAGCCAGGAGTTGGGGACGCAAAGAGCTCGAAGCGTCGAGATCATAGGATGCCGTGAGCGTATCGCCCTTACTTACGTGCGGGCTTGTGCAACCGTACTTTCATCGCCGGAGGTGACCAATGTAATATCGCACCGTGAAACCTCATGGTGTGAAGTGCCGACTATCGCCCGTCCCTGAAAGGGACGAACTCTATCTCATTCAGTTAGGTCGGCCGGAGGCTTTCTTGCGAGAAACTCTCCAAGCGGAAAGACTTCCGTCGGAATTTTTCAGTAGAAGTTTACCGTCTGCAAGGAATTCACCTTTAACGCCATCGACACGGCCGCCAGTTTCCAGATCGAAGATATCTCCACTTTCCACACTAACAAGACCGACCTTCGGATCACTAAAATACGGCCGATAGTTTCCGTTGCCCACACGCATTAATAGCTTTCCTGATCGGATCTCGTAAACACATACGATCCCGTCGTCATCGCTTGATGCAACGAACCGGTTGTCCTTCGAGATCGTCGTAATGCCCCAGACCTTGCCTCCGATGACCAGATCATGAAGCAGCATCCCGTTCCTGACATCCCAGATGCGGATGTGCCCACCGCCCTGCGAAAATAGCAAGCTGCCGTCATTGCTGAAACCGATATTGTCGATGTTCCCGTGAGCAAATTCCCTATCTATCCGTTGGTCATGATCAGCATCGATAAATTTCCTTACCACTGTTCTCGACTTATAGTTCCAAAGATAAATTCTCCAGCGATACTGAACCGCAAGTAAATCCTCGTCTGTCGGGCTAAATGCTCCACCACCCGGACTTAGGTTGCCTGAACGAAACAGCGGATACTGGTCTTTCACTACTTGAGGTTCTAGTGAATAGCTATCTTTTACGCTCATCGGGTACAACAGCGAGTAGCTCCCGTAGCTGTCGTTGATCTTTCCAACGAAGCCAGGCGGCTCATGGTAGAAAAGTGCGTTGCCTGTTGGGCTTAAGGCACTTTCGTCTTGATACGGCCTGGCCTTTATTGACGAGACGATTCGACCCGAAGCCAATTCCCATACAAGGACCCGACCGTGACCCGCGGCCTCGACGTATTTTCCATTTCGACTTATGTTTATGTTGACGTAGGTCTTATTGTCCCCGGTCTTAAGTAACGTGACCCGTCCGTCATTGGTATCGGTAACTTGTATCCCGCCGCGAAATGGATACGCGACGAGTTCGCCCTCCGAATAACAGGCCGGACTACATCCTTTGCGGAAAATGAGTCCAGAAGATAACCGAAGATCAGCTACTTTTGAAAGCGTAAGAGTAACGTCGCCTGGTAAATTGACCGTTTTCGAAACTGATTGACCAAACAATTGCAGGGCGCCAACTGACGCAGCCAGTATTGTAAAGATACAGCAGGCCAATCTGTTCATCATCCCTACCTTAACAGCAAAACGATCAAAATAGCATTTGGGCCGTGGTCAACTTTATGGACAGAACAAGTGGTCGCCCGATGCCCGGACGGCAACAGGGACCCGGAGACGAGGCTGCATCCGGTTCTAATGAGCTTCGCATTTAACAACCGAAGCCTGATTTGTAAGTGTTATCATGTTAGAAGATGCTTACAGATTTCCTGTTGGGGAATTTACGGCTCATGAAAATTAGTAAAAGAAACCTTGGCCATTGGATCGCGGCTGTCTTGTTTTTGGTCTTGAGCGTGGGATGCTCGACGGCTCAGATCCCGAAAAACGCCGGCGAAACTGCAGTTGTGCCAAAAGCATCGGAGCCCGGTGGTTCTCCCGAAGATGTGGTCGCGTTGTATTTCGAATTGTCGAAACACGACGATGTTTCTCAGATCAAGAAACTGGTGACCGACGCACCTCGATCGTATGTCGAATACAGCTTTCGAAAAGCGACGGGATCTTCCACAAATAGGGAAAGCATTAGGGTTGACCGGCTTCCGGGACAAAGTTTGATCATCAGATATTTGACCTATAACTTGCCCGAGAGCATTCGAAAGAACGCGATCGAAATTGAGGAATTTGAAGAGATCAAGAGCACTGCAGACGATTCGAGAGTGGTAGTTTACGTAAAGCCGAAACAGACGAATATACCGCGCCACAAGATCGAATTTTTGCTTCACCTTTCGGCCGACGGTTGGAAGATCTTTCAAGAGATCGACGACCCTAAAGAGAACGATTTCCCTTGAGCCTACCGTTTCGACACCTATCCGTGAATAGGGTCCAGCCAGACGAGCTCTGTTATTTCAGCGGTCAAATTGATCGGTCGCTCTCAGGGATCGAACGGCACTTCTCTGCATTGGTTTTGAGCAACAGGCGGAGTCTCGTTTTACGGACATCACGAGTTGTCGCCCTATGCCCGCTTTGAGAGCGGGCCGGGCTCCGGGGACGGTACGCACTCGGCGATCGGCGATCAGCGGCCAGTGGGCTCCGGGGACTTGTTCGGATGCACTTTATCCACGCTCTAAAGAGCGTGGCAATTCACCGGAGGGTAAAAATGCGGGCGCGTTGACTTTGCGGGTCGTAAGAGCAATAATTTGCCACTTGGTCTTTAACAATCTATAACTTCGAGGTGCCGTCTTTTCAAGAGACGGCCGAACAGGGGAAGCGGGTGAGAGTCCCGCACGATCGCGTCACTGTGATGAAACGATGAGTTTCAGAGTCAGAACGCCTGCCTCGTAAGTTATTGCCAGATTGATGTTTCGCGTCAAAACATCGCAGGCAGACGAGCTTTTTTGTTTTTTAGAAACGCCTTGTTTTTCTTGTCGATGATCCGACGATAGAAGAACAGGGCGTTTTGGTTTTGGGAATAGAGGAAAAGGGCAAAAGTGAAAAAGGGGAAAAGTGGAAAAGGGAAAAGGTGAAAAAGGGAAAAAGGGAAAGAATTCTGGTTGTTCTGTTGTTGGCGTTGGCGCTGGCCGCGTTAGCATGCGGCGGCAAGAATTCCGGGAACCCTGGTAATTCTAATGCGGTCTTGCCGATGCGGGTCGTCACGGATGATCTTGGGCGTCAGGTAACGATCCCGGTCAGGGTCACGCGGGTCGTCAGCACGGCTCCGAGCATAACGGAGAACATTTTCGCTGTTGGTGCGGGCGACCGTCTCGTTGGCGATACCACGTATTGCAATTATCCCGAACAAGCCAAGTCGGTGGCCAAGATCGGCGACACGCTGAACCCGAACATGGAGACGATCGTCGCGCTCAAGCCGGACATCGTGCTTGTCTCAACCGCTTCTCAAATAGAGGTATTTACAAAGACGCTTGAGGCAAACCGGATAACGGTGTATGTGACGAATCCAACTTCGCTTGATGGCGTGTTAAGGAACCTAAAACAGCTTGGCGAACTGCTTGGGACGCAGGATACGGCGGACAAGCTCGTCGCCGATCTTACCGCAAGAGTGGATGCGGTCGGCAACAAGATCGAAGGGCAAAAGCCGGTGCGGGTGTTTGTCCAGATATCAAAGGAACCGCTTTTTACGATCGGTAAGCAATCCTTCCTGACCGCGATACTCGAAAAGGCGGGAGCTGGATCCGTCACGAAAGACGTTGAGTCAGCCTATCCTAAATTAAGCAAAGAAACGGCTTCGGCGTTGAATCCTGAGGCGATCATTCTTTCGGACAGCGAGGATAACAAGGAGCCGAACGACGCCTTAAAGAACTCACCGGCGGTCAGGAACGGGCGGGTTTACAAGATAAATGCGGACATCATCTCACGGCCGGGGCCGCGGCTGGTCGATGCGTTGGAGCAGATCGCGAAGGACCTTCATCCCGAAAAATTCAAATAGTGGCGTTGACTCGAAATTTTCAGAGTATGCAGCGAAACCGGGCCATGCTGCTCGGCGGCGGGCTGGCCGTATTGTTACTGGCCGTACTCGCGGCGGCGGCGATGCTCGGAGCTGAGAGGCTGCCGATCTTTGACCTGAATGAGCAGCAGCGATCGATACTTTTTGATATCAGGCTGCCGCGGATCTTGCTCGGTGCTTGTGTGGGAGCAAGTTTGGCAGCCGCCGGCGCCGGCTTACAGTCGCTGCTGCGCAATCCGCTGGCAGAACCCTATCTGCTGGGCGTTTCGAACGGTGCCGCCCTGGGGACGATGCTGGCGTTCGTTTTTTTCGGGGCGTTCGAATGGTCGCGGCCGGTGCTCGCGTTCGCCGGTGCAGGTGTTGCAACGCTTGCGGTTTACCGGCTGGCAAAAAGCCGCGAAGGTATGAATGTCGAGAGGCTCGTCCTGTCGGGCGTGATCATTACTACCTTTTTATCGTCGGTGATCGTGATGATGACGACGCTGCTCGATGCCGCCAAGCTGCGCAGTTTTACGTTCTGGCTGCTCGGCGACCTGTCGCAGGCAACGCTAAACGGTGTGTATATTGCATTTGCGGCGGCCGCGATCGGGACGGTAATACTGACCTCGCAGGCTCGGGCCCTAAATCTGATGATGGTCGGCGAGCGGGACGCGTTCGATTTCGGTGTCGAGGTCGGCCGTGTGCGGATGCTCGTTTTCGGGGCCGCGAGCCTGGTGGTCGGCGCGTCGGTAGCAGCGAGCGGCTCGGTCGGCTATGTCGGATTGATCGTTCCGCATCTGGTTCGGCTCGCGGTCGGCAGCGATAATCGTCTGGTCGTGCCTTTCTCGGCGGTCGCCGGAGCGATATTCGTGGTTGCCGCCGACACGATCGCCCGCACGGCGATCGCACCGCGGGAATTGCCGGTCGGAGCTATCACCGCCCTTATCGGAGCACCGCTTTTCATATATTTGTTAAGAAGGAAATAGCAGGCGAAGAATTAGCCACGAATAACACGAATGGCAAAAATGGGGAGACCTCTGATTCCTGATATTTGTGCCATCCGCCGCAACAAAGAATGCTGGAAGTTCGGGACATAACTATCAAATACGGCGAATGTGAGGTCCTGCTGGACATCACATTCAATTTGCCGGACGGCAAGACGATCGTCCTTCTGGGAGCGAATGGGGCCGGCAAGACCACCTTGATCCGTGCGCTGAACGGCACATTGCCGCCGGCTCGCGGTTCGATCAATATCGACGGACGCGATCTGAACGCACTCTCGCGACGTGAGATCGCGAAAAGCATCACCGTCGTGGCCCAGGAGAACGAGACCCGTTTTCCGATCACGGTGATGGAGTTCGTGCTATCCGGGCGTTTTGTCCACGGCAGTGCATTTGGCTGGGAGACCGAGGACGATCTGGAAAACGCGAAAAAGGCATTGGCGGATTGCAATCTGAGCGGTTTTGAAACGCGGCTGATGAATCACCTGTCCGGCGGCGAACGGCAGCGGGTCGTTTTGGCAAGGGCAATAGCCACGAATGCACGGATATTATTGCTTGACGAGCCGACGGCGAATCTCGATCTGTCGCACCAGGCGATGATGTTTCGGCTGGTCCGCGAGAGGTGCAGGACGCAAAGCTGCTCGGCGATCGTGATCACGCACGACCTAAATCTTGCGTCCGAATTTGCCGACGAGATAATCATGCTCAAGAACGGGCGGATCGCCGCGAAAGGCACGCCCGAAGAAGTTCTGACGGCCGAGAATGTCAGGAACGTCTTCGCCGTCGACGTGTTGCTGGATGAAAATCCGGCCAGCCGAAAGGTACGCGTTACGGCGGTATTTTGATCGCAGTTCATTGTCGTTTGTTCGTAGATGTGTCATTCCACGAACAACGGTCGACGTACAACGAACAATTTGTTGATAAGCGAAGCAAAGGAAGTTTGGTGAAACGCCAACGCTGCCCACGCAACTGTGAGACGAAAGTCGAAGCCAGGAACTTTACTCGTTTATTAGGGATCAAAACCATTCTGCGATGGGCAGGAAAGGAGAGGTAATGAAGGTTTTAGGGTTAAGTATATCTATTTTGCTTCTGTGTTTTGCGGTTTCCGGACAGCAAACGGGCTCGATCTCCGGAACGACCGTTATGGATGGTAAACCGGTTTCGGTGCCAGTAACCACGCACTCCAAAAATGGAGTATCGCGCAGCACCCGGTCCGATCAAGACGGCCACTATATTTTTTCAAACTTACCGCCTGGTAGATACGAAGTAGTTGCTCCCAACGCCACCGTAGCGGTACAGGAAACCATAGTAATTCGAGCCGGGCAAAACGCGATCGTAGATCTGAATCTGACGATAATCAGATCATCGATCAGCGAGAATGTTACCGTCGCAGCCGGGGCGAACCAGCCAATCGAACAAGTATCAAAGACGGTCGATGTCATTTCTGCCCAGGAAATGAGGGGCCGTGCGGATTTCTCTCTCGCCGATACGCTGCGGACGATCCCGGGTTTTCGCGTGCAGCAATTCGGCGGTTTTGGGCGAACGGCGACGATCAAGGCACGCGGGCTGAGAAATCAGGACACCGCTATCCTGATCGATGGGATCCGATTCCGCGACCCGTCAGCGATCACCGGCGATGCGTCTCCTTTTATTAGCGACGTTACGCTGACGAGCGTCAGCAAGATCGAGGTACTGCGAGGCTCCGGTTCCTCATTGTATGGAACGAACGCTATCGGCGGCGTTGTCGACTTTCAAACACCGAGGCCTCCAAGCGGCACTCACGGACAGCTCTCGGGGGCGATCGGCGGACTGGGACTAGGACGATTTCGCGGAAATATTTCGCACGGAACGAGCAACGGTAATTTTGGGATCAACGCCGGTTTCTCGCAAACCGCATATACCAAAGGGATCGACGGTGACGATAACTCCCGGAACACGAATCTGCAGACTCGCGTCGAATACAAACCATTTTGGCGAACAAATATTTCCGGCCGCATCTTCTTTTCGAATGCAAAGGTGAGGCTTAACGCGAATCCGGATACGTTAGGCACACTTCCGTCCTCGACGACCGTTATTGATGCTGTTCCGAATGTGAATTTCGTTCCCGACGCGGACGATCCGGATGCGGTTCAACGGTCGCGATTCTTCAATGGCCAGATCGCTGTCGACCATGCCGTGAACGACAAGCTTGTTATTGCCGGATACTATCAGGGATCGTCCACGCGACGGCGAAATGACGACGGATCGCTCGGGCCGGGCTATCAGAGCGCGTATTTTTCGATATTCGACGGATCGATCCACACCGCAAATATTCACGCGACGTGGACACCGGTTCGGCAAAACACTCTGGTCGGCGGTTACGAATTTGAGCGCGAAAGCTACGGCAACGAGGGCGGCACGCCGTCGGGAACGGACGGCTTTTTTGGCAGGGCGTCGCAGAAGAGCAACACGATCTATGTACAGAATCTTGTCCGGCTATTCGACGACAAATTGCAGGTCGCAGGCGGATTTCGAATGCAGAATTTCAGCCTTCAAAAACCGTCTTTCAGTTCGGCGAACGCCCCATATGGCAGTTTGACCCTCTCGGACCCGCCGGCGGCATACACCTTTGACGGCTCGTCTGCCTATTACATCGCCCGAACGGGTACCAAACTTCGCGTACATATCGGCAACGGTTATCGCGTTCCGTCTCTCTACGAGCGGTTTGGAACATACTTCTTTTTCGGTTCGTTTTACCCGCTCGGCAATCCGGACCTTAAGCCCGAACGTTCGATCGGCTACGATGGCGGCGTCGAACAGTTTCTCGCAGGAAGTCGCGTAAAGCTCTTGGCCACATACTTTTACACTGAAATTAAGGATGAGATCTCGTATCTCCCTACCGACGATCTCGGTGCTCCCTCGTACTACAATTTTGACCGGCACTTTTCACGCGGCGTTGAATTCAGTTCCTCGGTGAAGGCAACGAACTCGACCGATGTCTTCGCATCCTATACTTATACGAACAGCGACGTGCGTAACTTTCGGCGAGGGACGAATTCGCCTCCGCTGAATGTCGCCAGTTCGGATCGAAAGGCGTACGGTATTCCCGATCACGAATTCACGCTGGTTTTCACGCAGCGGTTCAAACGGTTCTGGGTGAATTTAGACCTATTGGCAACAAGCAGTTATTTGGCACCGATCTTCAGCAATTCGACCTTTGGAACGTACATTTACCGATTTGCGGGAAACCGACGGGGAGACTTAACGGCGGGATATACTTTCAGACGCAAAAAAGACTCAATGACACTCCGCCTATATGGAACGGTGGAGAACATCTTCGCTTACGACTATTATGAGAATGGATTCAGAACGACGGGGAGGACCGGCCGCATTGGCCTGACATTCGGTTTTTGAACGGCTTCATCGTTTTTACCCTGCGTGCGGTCGAATCGTGATAAAATCGAGAGTAAACGGGGGTGAAGAATATGAAGATGCGATCTTTGTTTTTGGTTTTCATTTTTTCCGCTGCTGCGATCTCTGCAGCGGCTCAGTCGAGGGTCGTGACCAACGAGGACCTTGCGAAGTACCGCGAAGCGCGGGTAAAAGCAGAGACGGATCTGCGTGAGAACTACGCAAAACTGGGGTTCCCATCGCCGGAAGAGCTTGAGCGGCGTCGGCAGCAATCGGCACAGGAGACCGCTGAGTACGCCGAGCGGATCAGGGCCGCGAACCTGGCAATAGAGCAGGAAGATGCACGCCGTCGATCAGTTCGAACGGTCTATTCGCCGCCCGTCTATTTGTCGAATGGCGATACGGGCTACGGTGACTTTGGCTACGTCTATTTGAATGGACGATATTATCGTCAACGGGTTTGGCCTTTTCGGCAGGGATACACCCAGTCCGGGTACTTTGCGGGCGGTCAGTTTTGGCCGACCGGATCGGCTACACCTCCGCGGCCGTTTCGTGTGACGAGGCGACCATAGCAAATTATGAAACAAGGCTGGGAAGCGGTCATTGGCATGGAGATCCATGCCCAACTTGCAACTGAAACTAAGATATTCTGCGGATGCGCGGTCGAGACCGGAGGCGAACCGAACTCAAATACGTGTCCGGTGTGCCTCGGTTTGCCCGGGGCTTTGCCCGTATTGAATCGACGTGTGGTTGAGCTCGGGGCAAGGGCGGCTATGTCGCTCGGCCTCGAGATCCAGGAATCGTCTATCTTCTCGCGGAAGAACTATTTCTACCCGGATCTGCCGAAAGGGTATCAGATATCTCAGTACGACAAACCGTTTTCGGCAAATGGCCAGTTGACGATCATGACCTCGGAACGCGACGACCAGGGCCGAGCCGTCGAGTGGAAGCCGATGACCATTCATATCCAGCGGATGCACCTCGAGGAAGATGCGGGTAAGAATGTCCATGACGGATTGCCGGATGTGGACCGATTTTCGTACGTGGACCTTAATCGGGCTGGAACGCCGCTCGGCGAGATCGTCACGTCGCCGGATTTTAGGACGTCCTGGCAGGCATACGATTACGTCAATCACGTCCGCCGCGTCCTACAGTGGGTCGGGGCGAGCGATGCCGATATGGAAAAGGGAAATCTCCGCTGCGAAGCAAACGTCTCGGTTCGAAAGGTCGGCGAAAACGAATTTCGGAACAAGGTCGAGCTGAAAAACCTGAATTCGGTCCGTTTCATGCAGAAGGCCATCGAATACGAGATCGAACGGCAGATCGAGGCCCACGAAAAAGGTGAGGCAGTGAATCAAGAAACCCGGCTCTGGGACGAAAAGAACAACCAAACGCGCGTTATGCGTTCCAAGGAAGACGCCCACGATTATCGGTATTTTCCGGAGCCCGACCTTCAACCACTGGTAGTTTCGGCCGATTTCATTGAACAAGTGAAGCGCGAAATGCCCGAACTGCCTGATTCGATGCGTGACCGTTTTATGGATGTCTACGAGCTGAGCTATGCAGATGCCTCGCAACTCGTGGCAGAACGTGATCTCGCTGAGTATTTTGAGACAACCGCAAGATTCACGGCCAATCCGAAAATGTCTGCCAACTGGATATTGGGCGAGTTGACCCGCGAATTGAACAATTCCGGTAAGTCGGTTAGCGAAAGCCTGTTGACCGCCGAAGACCTTGCTGAATTGCTCAAGAACGTCGATTCTGGTGCGATCAACAATAACCAGGCCAAGGAAGCTCTCGTCGAGATGTTCGCGACGGGCAAGACCGCTGCCGTGGTGATCAGGGAAAAAGGGTTCGAGCAGGTGTCCGATAGCGGTGCGATCGAAAAGATCGTAGAGGACGTCATCGCCGCCAATCCGGGCCAGGTCGAGGCTTATCGCGGCGGCAAGGAAGCCCTTTTCGGTTTCTTCGTCGGCCAGGTGATGAAGGCCTCGCAAGGAAAAGCGAATCCTAAAATAGTCAACGACGTACTCAAACAAAAATTGTGAATCTCGATAATAAATCCGCTGTCGTTACGGGAGGCACCAAAGGGATCGGCTTTTCGGTTGCCGAGAGCTTGGTGAAGGCAGGTGCCAGCGTATTCATATGCGGCCGGAACAAGGCCGAGTTGCGCGACGCCATTGCTGAACTGTCCCGATACGGACAGGCCGGCGGGGAAGTCTGCGACGTTCGGAGCGAGGACCAAGTTCGCCAAATGCTGGAAGAGGCGGAACGGCTGTTTGGCGGCGTCGATATTCTGGTTAACAACGCAGGAATGGGCATCTTCGGAAAGACCGTCGAGGAACTTTCCGGCGACGAGTTTCGACAGACTCTCGAAACGAACCTTTTCGGGGTCTTTTATGCCTGCCACTATGCGGTGCCGATGATGAAGCGCCGCGGCGGCGGATATATCATCAATATTTCGTCGCTTGCCGGCCAGAACCCGCATCCTAAGATGGCAGCATACAATGCGTCGAAATACGGTTTGAACGGGTTCTCCGAGGCACTCATGATGGAAGTCCGTCAGGAGAATATCAAGGTCAGCTACATTTGCCCGGGCAGCGTCAATACGGATTTCGGCGGAGACACGGCATCCGACGCCAAAGCGTGGCAGCTCCAGCCCGATGATATTGCCCAAGTGATAATGAACCTTTTGGCTATGCCGGATCGGGCATTGCCGAGCAAGATAGAGATCCGCCCTAGCAAACCGCCTGTTCGCTAGGCGGCTCTCAATGCGAGAACATCACTTATTATTCCTTCGATGTCTTTAGATTGGAGCGGCTTGATCTTATAATCCGAAGCTCCAAGTTCGATAGCGAGTTGTACATGGGCTTCGTCCGAGAGCGATGTTGCCATCACGACGGGTATGTCGCCAAGTGTTTCGGTGTTCTTGACGCACTCCAGTAATTGCCACCCGTCCATTACGGGCATTTCAACATCCGAGAGGATCAGATCGGGACGCCAAACGTTCGAGAGCAGTAGTTCCATCGCTTCCGCACCGTCAACCGCCGTAATGACCCGATGACCAGCGGCCTCGATCATCTTAGCGGTTTGGCGGCGGATGCTGGCCGAATCGTCTACCAGGAGCACCAGCGCCGAATCCGGATCGATCGCGGTCTTCGCCGGTTCGTTCACAACCGTAGTTTCGTTCGTCGTCGACGACCGGAGCACGAGCGGCATTCGGATCGTGAAAGTCGTTCCCTCCTGGGGTACAGATCGAATCTGAATCGACCCGCCATGGGCCTCGACACCTTCCTTGACAATACTCATCCCAACGCCTCTTCCGGCATTGAGATTTATTGTGTCGGCCGTTGTCAGGCCGCGTTGGAATATCAGGTCGAGCGCATCTGATTCGTTCATTCGACCCGCTTGCTCGGGGGTGATAATGCCGTCTTGCACCGCCTTTTGCTTCAACCTTGTGCCGGAGATCCCTCGTCCGTCATCAGATACCTCGAGTGTGACGCCGTTGTCATCGGAATCCACTCGTATCCGAATTTGTCCCTTATCGGGCTTGCCGATCAGCCGTCTTGTTTCTTCATTTTCGATTCCGTGAACAACGGCGTTCTTGAGCAGATGGATCAGCGGTTCGATTAGTGCGTCGATAACCTGAGTATCGACCTCGCAGTCGCCGTTTTCAAAAACGGCCGCGGCTTTCTTGTTTTCTTCCTGACAAGTTACCTGCACTGCACGGGTCAGCCGCGTTTCAAGCGTACCGAATCTGACCATTCGAATTTGCAGTAGTCTTTCGCGGATCTCGTCCGTTAGCAAATGTTGCGATCGCGTGAGGGAGCGGAGTGCTTCGATTATGTCGTTCCTGTTTCCGCTCGATCCGACGCCTATCAGCTCCTCGAAATGACCGTCAATGGAATTGCGATTGGTCGCAAGCTCCTGCGATAGCTTAATAAGGTGATCGAGCCGATCAAGCGAAACGCGCACAATATGGGCCGAAGCTGCCTTCACCGCTTCCGGTTTCGGTCCGCGATCCGGATGACTCGCCATTTCGGGCGAGTTTTTTCTCGATTTGTCTGTGTTTCGAGTCTTCGAGAACTCGGCGATAACACGCTCAAATTCTTTATAGAGTTTTTCGAGCGCTACAGTCTCGTCATCAAATTCGGTGCCGGCAGAGAACGCCTCGAGCCGTTTCGATGCCTGCGAAAGCAGCTCGAGTGGATCGGGCGGGATCGCAGCTTTCGACTCGACTATTTGGTCAAGAAGGTCTTCGACGCGGTGGGCGAGTGCCGAGGCATCTCGCTGTCCGACGATCCCTGCAGCTCCCTTGAAAGTGTGGGCGTTTCGACGGATCTCCCACAATGCTTCGCGATCGTTCGGGTCCCGTTGGAGAGCCAGAATATTATTTGCAATGTTGTTGGTAAGTTCCGAGGCCTCGGACCGGAATATCTCGAGAGTCTCTTCGTCAATGTCGAAATTTAGAAACGCGGGGTTCGACGTCTCACGGAACTCATCAACTTTCAGAAGCTCAAATGATCGGTCGACGAAATCGGATACATTTTCGAGGAAGCCATCGGAATCGAGCGGGATCTGCAGCAGCCTCTCTTCGATCCTGGCGACGATATCGAGAGCAGCTCCAAAGTCCGACGGCGAAGGGTTGGAAACGAGCATCACATTCAGTGATTTCTCGCATCTGTTCGCCAATTCGACAATGTCCGCGCGTTCGTTCTCGAGTGCGTCGCGCCGAAGTAAGTGTAGGCTGCGGAGAGAAAGATCAATGTCACCCGACGAAGCCCGGTCCTGGCCGAAGATCAGTATCCCATTGCGAACGCCGGCGAGCCGGCTCGCAGACCTCTCGACAAATGCGCTGATGATCGACTGATCCTTTACTGAGGAATCTGCTCCGCCGGTGATCATTTGAAATGTAAACGCTTATTGGACTGAGCCTTCGGGAAGTAGATAGGTCTCAAGTGCTTTCATCAGCGTTTCCGGCCCAAACGGCTTTGTGATGTAACCTGTGGTTCCGGCCATCTTGCCTCTGACTTTGTCAAAAAAGCCATCCTTGCCGGAGATCATCACAACAGGTACATCTTTGACGCTTTCTTTGGAGCGGATCAATTTACAGACCGAATAACCGTCCATTCTCGGCATCGCAATATCAAGAAGCACAAGATCCGGAACAACTCTTTCCAGTGTCTCCATTGCCTCGACGCCGTCGACCGCACACATGACATTGTGACCGCACTTTTCAAGTTTGCTCGAGATGAGCTTGCGGACAGTCGCACTGTCGTCGACGACCAGGATCGTCTTGCCCTTCGGCATTGCTTCGACATTCTCTTCGTGGCGGCGGAGGTCCTCTAACCTGATCGCCATCGTGTTGATCTGCGATCCGAGAATGACATTGTTAGGATTTAACTGTCCCGCCTCATGAAGGTAAACCATGCCCTGGTCGTAGTTGCCAAGGTTGAAATGGCCTAGTGCGAGGGATACCAGTTCATGTTCGCTGAACTGCCGAAGATCCCATTCAGATTCCATTCGGGCGACCGATGCCTGGACCGCGTCACGATCGACACCAGAGTCGCCGAAGAGCAATTCGATCTCCGACAACGTCAGTACAGCCCGACAGTGTGAACATGCGAATGCCTGAGATTCGTTCTCGCCTTCGCAGAAATCGCATTTGACCAAGTTGGCCTGCGGCTGTTTTGCGGCTGCCGGCTCTTGCTCAGCCACTACCTGAACTTCGGGTTCCTCGACTTGCGGATCTTCGAAGAACGGTTTCTGCACTGGCTCCTCGGAGACGTCCATTGCCTGACCCTGGTTGATCGATGCGAGAGCGGCATTTATCTCGTCGTCAGACTGAACTTCCGAAGCTTGTCGCGAAACGGTGACTGCTTCGTCTGTCGAAAACTCGCTGTCAAATGACGGCGGAGCGGGGAACTCTTGTTCATACGGCGCTTCTTCCACCGAAAATTCCGCGGGTTGAGCTTGCGGCTCGTAGCTCTCCGGTTCTTCGACTACATCAGACTCAAACTTCATGCCGTAGGTCGTAAGCGTCGGATCGAACGCAGGCGGCTCTTCGACGGATTCAGGTGCAGCAAATTCCTGTTCATAAACGCTGTCAGGAGCTTCGTCAACGGCCTTTCCGTTCAGGCTAAGGTCGAGAACGGTGTCATAGCTCCGGGTCGGGCCACGCTGTTCGTCCTCAAACAAGAGCGGCTCCGACGGCTTTGGCATTACGGGAAATTCGATAACGTGTTCGGCCGGTGCGGACGCTTCGGGTTCGTCTGAAGCACGCATTTCAACCGTCTCGCGCTCGTGCAGTGGCACATACTCATTCTCGTGCTCGTCCGCAAGTTCCTGTGTCGAAGCGGCCGGCATTTCCGGTTCGTGATGGGCTACGGTCGAGGCAACCGCTTTGGACTGCGAGAGATATTCGACACCTGCTTTTGCGAACGGATTCTCTGGGTCGAGCTCGAACGCACGCATGTAAGAGGCCAACTTCTCGTCGAAAGAAGCAGCGAGCTGAGAACGAAGAAGCCACGCTGCGAGGTTTTCGGTATCAGCTTCTACCAATTCGTTAACGATCTCATTTGCCTTTTCTGTTTCACCGGCAAATGCAGCGTTGTGAGCCGTTGCAAGCTTTGATGCGACCCGTGACTCGCTGATCTCGTTCATGGCTTCACGTGCGGATTGATTGTCCGGGTCAATATCCAAGACGCGAGCGAGACAGTCTTCGCGTTCGTCGTCCGATTGTGCAAGCGTGGACTTCCAAAACCAAGCTGACTCGCAACGGTCGTCGTACGAAACCGCGCGATCAAAACACTGACGGGCAAATTCCGGCTCATCGTCTGTTTTGGCCGCAATACCCCGCTGGACAAAAGTCTTGGCGAGTAGGGTTTTGGTAGCAGCTTCCCATTCGAGGGCCCTTTGATTTTGCGGGTCGAGACTCAAGACCTTCGTCAGGAATCCGAGCAATTCTTCGGGATACTCGCTAATGGACGACAGCCAGAGCCAGGCGTCAACCTGATTCGGATCTGTCTCGGTGACCCGCAGAAGAAGAGTCCGCGCGGCCGCGCGGTCGCCGCTCTGGGCGGCGGCGATGCCCTTTTTGAGCATCTGCTCCGTGTCTCCATGAGCGTGATCCTGAGGTTCGACGGTTTGCTGGTTATGAAATTGGTGCGGTGCGACGTTCGATTCGATTTCTAGTCTCATAATTCGAATTCAGACAATGGTTAGCCCGGTTTTTAAGTGGTTTTGAAGGAGTTGACGTTTATGGAAAACGCAACTAGTCAGATTAATTCCAAAAGCAAGCCGGATGCCACGGTGAACAATTCCGCAAACTGTTGATAATTGGACGATTAAGACCTAAAATAGGGGCTTTGAGACAGTTTAGAGATTTTCTGATCGACACTCGCTGGTGACAAAACGGGTTGAAGTGACAATAACTGTCACCAAGCGTTGACAAAATCGGTCAAAATTCGTCGAACTTTGACCCGCATATGACTGTAACCAATCAAGAATTCGACGCGGTGATCATCGGCGGCGGGCCCGCTGGGCTGTCATGTGCGATCTGGTGCAAGGACCTCGGCCTAGACGCCGTACTGATCGAGAAAAATGCGGACTTTGGTGGAAATCTTCACAATATCTACAATCCGATAGACAATTATCCCGGATTGGCTACGGCAAACGGACGCGAAATGAGCGAACGGTTTTTGGATCACGCAAAGCGTTCCGGAACATTGCTTCGGACCAGTTGTTGTGCCGTTCGTGTCGATCCCGTTTCCAAAACCGTGGAACTCGGGGACAAGACAAATCTTAGCTCGCGAGCGATCGTCTTTGCGACCGGTGTCCGGCGCCGGAAACTCGGTGTTGAGGGCGAAGAGGACTTTGAGGGCCGCGGCATTTTAAGATCCGGCTCGACGTCTGTGGACCTCGTCGCCGGTAAGACCGTCGCGATAGTTGGCGGAGGGGACGCGGCTTTGGAGAATGCGGTCATGCTGTCAAAAACAGCCGCTAAGCTCTATGTCATCCATCGAGGCGATCGGTTGTCGGCACGGTCCCAATTCATCGATATCGCGACTACAGCTCCAAATGTGACGATCTTGCTCGGTCACAAGGTAACGTCGATCAACGGCAGCGGTTCGATCGAGTCGATAGATGTTGAAAATGTGCGGGACAAAACGAGTAGATCACTCTCGATAGATCATTTGTTGATCCGAATCGGAGTGGAGCCCAATGCCGAGCTCTTTCGCGGAATCATCAAAACTGATAATAACGGCTATGCTGAGGTAAATAGCCGCTGCGAGACTTCAGTCGCGGGAATTTACGCTATCGGCGATGTAGCTGACCCGATCGCTCCGACTATCAGTTCAGCCGTTGGGCACGGGGCCATCGTGGCCAAGGTGATCCGAAGCTCATCGCGATCGTTGCAAAACGGTTCGTTCGTTCTCAGATAATTTGGATAACGTCCGAGAATTTGAATTGAAAAGCTTGATTCAATTGGAGTTGGAGGTATTAGAGCTGAGTTGCAATGGAGCCCGATTAAACTTTCCAACTTCATAAACGAGCGAGATTTGTTGCGTTAGAATCACAAAACGCAATTCATTTATTAGTTGACGAATCATTTTGGCACAGTCCGTGCCTAAGTATTTGCGGATCATTTTTCATTTTTAACTAACTTGCACTTTTTCCGGTGTTTTAGCCTTGTGATTCTTTTGCAGGGTTGTTGTCTTAAATAAATCAGGAGGAAACTATGCACAAGAGAGTTCAGCTTTTTTCACGGCTGGCTTCGGTATTTATCTTTATCGGGCTGGTCGTTTTTTCATGCTTGAACATTTTCGCTCAGACCGGCTCTTCGTCAGTGACTGGTACAGTGACTGACCAGCAAGGTGCGGTGGTTGCAGGAGCGACAGTCAAGCTAATTAATGACGAACGTGGATATTCCCGAACTGCGATCACGACGGGATCGGGAGTCTTTTCGTTTTCCAGCGTGCCGCCGGATACCTATCGGGTTGAGGTGGAAGCGTCCGGATTCAAGAAACTCGTACAGTCCGATATAACCGCTCTGGTCGATAAGCAGACCTCGGTTAGCTGCGTCCTGCAAGTCGGTGCTGTGACCGAGGTCATTAACGTCGCCGGCGGTGAACTGTCGTCGATCGTTAATACACAGGATGCCAGCTTAGGCAACAACTTTGTTTCAAAGCAGATCCAGGAACTGCCGCTCGAAGGCCGCAACGTAGCTGACCTTTTGAGCCTGCAGCCCGGAGTTACGGTCACCGGTGAAGTTACCGGCAGCCGCAGCGACCAGGCGAATATCACGCTCGACGGCGTAGACGTCAACGATCAGCAAAACGGAACCGCATTTACCCCGGTTCTCCGTGTTACGCCTGATTCGGTAGACGAATTTCGCGTCACGACAACCAATGCTGATTCGGCCAAGGGCCGTTCGTCGGGGGCACAGATCTCGCTGTCGACCAAAGGCGGTACGAACGATTTTCGCGGTGCCCTTTACGAATATCATCGCAATACGGCCACGACGGCCAACGACTTTTTCAGTAATCTCAACGGCGTCGGCCGGCCGAAGTTGATCAGAAACCTGTTTGGCGGTCGCATCGGCGGACCGATCATTAAGGATCGTCTGTTCTTCTTCTATAACTACGAAGCACTTAGGGAAGCACGGGAAACGCCCATAACCAGCATCGTTCCGCTCGCAAGTCTGGGGCAGGGAATCGTGAGATTTCCTGATGCAAATGGCGTGATACAGTCGCTCACAACTGCCCAGATAAATGCGTTGACCCTGAACGGTGTGCCTGTCGTAGATGTTAATCCTGCGGCGACAAGTGTTTTGGCCGCAGCGGCATCGCGATACCCGGCGAACGATTTTACAGTTGGTGACGGACTGAATACTGCCGGATTCCGGTTTAATGCCAAGATCCCATCGGCAAATAATACGCACACGGCGAGGATCGATTGGAAGGTCACACGTGACGAAAAGCACTCGATCTTTTTCCGCGGCGTATTCCAGGATGACTTTTTCGACTCAGCACAGCGATTCCCTGACACTGCAGGGACGCGACGCATCAGCCGTCCGTGGGGCATCGTCGGGTCGCATACCTGGATAATCACCAACAACCTTATCAATAATTTCCGGTATGGATTTACCCGTCAGCATTTCAAGGACACTGGTGATGCGACAGGCGACACGATCACATTCCGAAGTGTTTTCTCTCCCGTGAACTTTTCGTATCCGTTTGAGCGGCGAACCGACACGCAAAACTATACGGATGATTTCACGTGGACCAAAGGAAACCATTCGATCCAGTTCGGCGGCAATATCCGCATAGTCCGGAATTTCCGGAGTGACGAGACCTCGATCCACGACACCGCGGTCATAAACAGGTCGTTCTTCGCCGGTTCAGGAAACGTTTTGACAAATCCGATACTTCAAGCGGGTTACACGATCGCAGACTCAAACGTACTGTCGACAAGAGATGCCATGGCTTCCGTCCTGGGTCGATTTTCGCAGTATAACTTCAATTCCAATTTCGATAGATCCGGCACTCCCCTCGCAGCAGGTGTTCCGGTGGTAAGGAAATTCGCCACCGAGGAATACGACATGTACATCCAGGATGCATGGAAGGTGAGGAAGAGCCTAAACATTACCGTTGGACTTCGCTACGGCCTGAGCCGTCCCGTCTATGAGACTCAGGGTTATCAAACTGCTCCGAACATTAGTTTGCAGGAGTACCAGCTGCGTCGCGAAGCTGCCGCGGCAGCCGGACGTAACTACGGAACCCAGCCATCCGAAGCTTTGGTGATCGATTTGGCCGGTCCGGCAAACGGCAAAGGAAATGTTTATCCCTGGGATAAGAATAACTTCCAGCCAAACGTGTCTGTTGCCTGGTCGCCGGATTTCAAATCAGGTTTCTTGCGTGCACTCTTCGGTGCGGACAACAAGACCGTAATTCGCGGTGGTTTCCGCGTCACGAATGACTATTTCGGCCAGGCATTGGCGGTCAATTTTGACGCTAATAATACGCTCGGTTTTGCTTCAAGTCTGGGAATTTCGGCAAATACATACAACGTTACGACGAATCCCGGGCCGTTGTTTACGGGCTTTGGCCAATCGGTGCGGAGCTTGCCGCTGCCTCCGGGAGGATCGCTTCCGACCTCGCTGTCGTTCCCGTTGTCTCAGCCGCTGGACGGCCAGCGTCGTATTGAAGGTTCGCTTGATACAAACCTCCAGTCGCCGATCAACTATCAGTGGAACGTGACCTGGGGACGTGAATTTCCGAAGGGATTTTATGTCGAGGCTTCGTACGTAGGGCGCATTGCTCGTCACCTGTTGGCATCGAGAGATGTAATGGGGCCGAACAACATCCGCGACCCTCAATCGGGCCAGACCTGGTATGAAGCTGCTCAGATCCTGGATGCATATCGTCGGGCCGGAACGCCGGTAGGTTCGATCCCGAATCAGCCGTTCTTCGAGAACATGTTCCCGGCCGGCTCGATCGACGATCTCCTTTTTGGAGCAGGTCTTAGTAACACGAGAGCTGCGTACGGGTTCATGGCGACTTCGGACAGGACGCCCGGCTGCAACGGCGCACCGTTATTCGGATGCTACGATGTAGGCGATGACTGGACGTATTTCCAGGACGTGCTCGATTACTATATGCCTTTGTTCTATAGCGGACCGGAACTGTTCTTCCAGAAACAGTACGGTGCGTTGTCGGCATATGGCACGATCGCAAGCTCGACATACCACGGAGCTACTTTCAGTGTCCGACAGCGTTTCAAAGGACTGTCCTGGGACCTGAACTATACGTTCTCCAAGTCACTCGATGACGCGTCAGGAACCCAGACGAGCGGTGTCTATGGAGCGGCATTCATCCTGAATGCTCTTCGCCTCAAGGATAACCACTCGGTGTCGGACTTCGATACCCGTCACATCATCAACCTGAACAGTCTCTGGGAGATCCCGATCGGACGTGGAAGGACATTCTTCTCAGGAATGAATAAGTACGCAAATGCGGCCCTTGGCGGCTGGCAGCTTACGAGCGTATTCCGATACAATTCCGGACGCCCGGTAACTGACGGAATGGTGGACATTGCCGGTTGGCCGACAAACTGGAACGTCCGATCATACGTCACCAGGCTATCGAACGCTCAACCGTCGCCGGTAAGGAACGGTGCGAGCGGACCGAATATGTTCAGTAACCCGACCGCTTTCTACCAGAGCTTCCGAAATGCAGCTCCGGGAGAAACGGGTGATCGAAATGTGATCCGCTATCCGGGGTACATTGCACTGGATCTTGGGCTATACAAGTCCTTCTCGATGCCGTGGAATGAAACCCACAAACTGCAGTTCCGTGTCGAGGCATTCAATGTGATGAATAAGCAGACGTTCAACGCTGCTGACACCATCTTCGGGCTTGACCCGTTCGTTGGGACGCCGCAATCGACGTTTGGAAACTTCAGCGCGGTTCAGGGATCGCCACGTGTAATGCAGTTTGCATTACGCTACGATTTCTAGATCGTTGGATCTGTTCTGTAATTGATGGCCGGGGCTGCAAAGCCCCGGCTTTTTTATTTCGGTGAGTTGTCGGAGATGTACTTCTCGATCTTCGCTTTTTCCGGATAGTTCGGGACTTTCTGCAGGAACAGCTTATATTCTTTGACCGCACGGTCTTTCAGATTTGCGGCGTTATAGAGAGCTGCAAGGCTGAGATGGGCATCAGCCATGCCGACCGGGTCGAGTTCGATCGCTTTGTTGAGGTAAACGACCGCTTTCGAGCCAAGACGGTTCTGCAGGAAAGCTTCACCAAGGTAACGATTTGCCTCGGCCGAGTTAGGCGTTTGGGCGACGGCTTTTTCGAGCAGCTCGATCGACCGTGTAAGGTTCTTCTGTGAAAGGAAGAACTTTCCGCCGTTCAAAAGCGTCGGGCCGAAGTCGGGTTTCAACTCCAATGCCTTGTTGTATGCTCTTTCAGCGTCGCTAAATTTCTCAGCCTTGAAGTAAATGTTCCCGAGCTCGCTCCAGGCAACAAAGTCGGCCGGATCGGCAGTCAATAACTGTTTGAACAGTTTTTGTGCGCCGTCGGTCTTCTTTTCCTTTCCGGCCGCGAGGGCTTTGTCGAAAAGCTTCTGATTTTCGTCCGAGCGCGGATACGAATTCAGAAGCGCTGTCATCTCTTTCTTGCGTTCGGCTACCTGGCCGATCTGGGCGGCGGTAATTATAATATCTTGCCGGTTACCTAGCGGCGGCGGGTTGAGGACACCCACCTGCACTCTCGCAACCTCCATTCCGTCAGCTTCGACCGTCAGGCTTAGTCCCGTCGTCGGAAGCCCGTTGAAAATGAACGATCCGCGATTCTGCACAAATCGGCGATCGATCAGGCTGCCGCCTGCGTAGATCGCGACCGTTAGCGACGGACTCGAGTTATTTTCGTCGTATCCCTGGATCACCAGGGAGCCCGAGAGAGTTGAGCTGTAACGCGCATCCGTTCCGGGACGAGGCCCGATGAACGTCGGCAGGCCGCTCGCGGCCCGAGCCTCGTCGTCCTGTGCAAGCACGGCTCCAGATAAGAGAATTAAGGCGAATAAAGCCAGCAGAGCTTTCCTGAATTTGTCCATAACCGCTGAGACCTCCAGATTTGTGATATCTGCTAGTTAATGAAAAGCGAGGTGGAAAGTCAAGGACTATCAATCTCAACGAGCCGCAAACGAGTCGTTTCCGGTGATCGATGCGAGGTGCCGGGTGTCATTGAGGGCGAGCACACGGATATTGCTCCGGCTGCGGATCTCGAAACGGTTGATGCCGCAATTCGAAGTGATGAGCCATGGCGTCTGTTTTGTGTGTCGATTTATCGCACCAAGGAGATAGAGCGTCAGATAACAAATCGCTCCGGTGTGGGAAAAGATCGCGACGCGTTCACTTGGGTGAGCACGAATAACGTCAATTAGCTTTGACGTCGCCCGGCGAAGCAGGTGCCGGTAACTTTCACCGTTCGAAATTACGTGGTTAATGTTGCGATTTACGAGTGCGTAATAATCCTTCGGATGGGCAGCCTTGGATTCGTCGAACGTCAATCCCTCGAGCACGCCGACGTGACGCTCGCGAAACGCCGGCGTCGTATGAACAGGGAGGTCGGTCAATTTGGCTAGTGCTTCGGCAGTTTGAACGGCTCTAAGCAGGTCGCTGGAATAAATTGCCGATATTCCTTCGGATGCGAGCGTCTTTGCTGTGATCTCCGCCTGTTGTTGCCCTAGTTCAGACAACGGCGTCGGCCCATGACCGCCAAACCGGCCCTCAGCGTTGCCCGCTGATTGGCCGTGTCGGATCAAATATAGTCGTGTAGGTTGGGGCATCGACGCAAAGCCATAAGTATAAAGGAAATCAATGAAAAAGGAAGCCCGTCTCGGTCCTTTTATGCCGCGACAGCCTCGGCCTTGAGCTTTTCGGTTTGGTAGTGGGTGCGAAGTGTATCGACGAATTCATCGATCTGGCCTTCCATCACGAGCTCCAGTTGGTGCACGGTCAGGCCGATCCGGTGGTCTGTCACACGATTTTCCTTGAAATTGTAGGTGCGGATCTTTTCCGAGCGATCACCGGTGCCGACCATCGATTTGCGTTCGGCCGAGAGGGCATCGTGCTGTTTCTGTTCCTCGAGTTCCTGAAGACGGGCCCGCAGGATGCGCATCGCTTTTTCCTTATTCTTGATCTGCGATTTTTCATCCTGCATCGACACGACAACGTTGGTCGGAAGATGGGTCAGCCGGACGGCAGAATAAGTCGTGTTAACCGATTGGCCGCCCGGGCCCGACGAGCAAAAATAGTCGATGCGGAGGTCTTTCGGATCTACCTGAACGTCGACCTCCTCGGCCTCGGGAAGTACGGCCACTGTAATTGCCGATGTGTGTATTCGCCCTTGGGTCTCCGTCTGCGGCACACGCTGGACCCGGTGAACGCCCGACTCGAACCTCATTTTCGAATAGACATTGTCGCCTTCGATGACCGCGGTCGCGTCCTTGATACCTCCGACACCATTGTCGGACATTTCCAGAACATCCATTTTCCAGCCCTGTCGCTCGGCGTAACGCGCGTACATACGCAGGATCTCGGCCGCAAAGAGCGTGGCCTCGTCGCCGCCTGTACCGGCACGTATCTCGAGGATGACATTCTTTTCGTCGTTCGGATCTTTTGGGACAAGGAGAAGCTTGAGCTCTTCTTCGGCCGCCGGCAGTTTTTCTTCGATCTCGGCGACCTCGAGAGCGGCCATCTCGCGCATTTCGTCGTCATCCGCAGTTGCCGCCAGATCCTTTGCACCCTTCAGATCGTCGGTCATTTTCTTGACTTCGCGGTATTTGTTGACGATCTCCCCGAGGCTCCGATGCTGTTTCATCAGCTTGGCGTACGCCGACATGTCGGACATGAACTCGGGCTGTGAGATCTGCTCGGTCAGTTCTTCGTAGGATTTTTCGATCTGTGCAAGTTTCTCAAACATAAAATTCTAGATCCGTGTTAGCCAATGTCACGAATTAACAAGCCGACTTATTCGATCGACGAACTAGACGACGACTTCCAGTTCTCGCTCGTAAACCGGAGCAGTTTGCACGTCGGACGGCTCAAGCTTTAGCGATTCGTCAAGTGCCTTTATCGCCACTTCCAACTGCCCGGCGTCCGGATTCTGAGTCGTAATGTTTTGCAGCCACAGGCCCGGCATCGTGATGAACTTAAAGACGGCACTCGTTTCCTTTTTAGCGGCGTATCGAATGACCTCATACGAAAGGCCTGCAACCAGCGGCATCAGGGCAATGCGAACGACAAGGTTCATCCAGGTCGCATCGAATTTGATCACCGAGAACAGGACGATCGCGACGAGCATGACAACCATCAGGAATGACGTACCGCATCGAGGATGCTGGCGACGCTGGACGTCGGCATTTTCAACGGTCAGGTCGAGGCCCTTTTCCCAAGTGAATACGGTCTTGTGTTCTGCGCCGTGATATTCAAAGACCCGGCGGATGTCCTTCAGGTACGACATCGTGAAGATCATCACGACAAAGAAGAACATTCGAACCAATCCGTCGGCCAGATTGAATGCTATCCACGAATGCGGCTTGATCTCCCAAACAAACGACTTAATGGTCGTGAACCATCCGGCACCGGCCGCGATCGTCGGTGAATCGGCCCATCCGGCCCAAATGAACGCAAGGTTCGTCAGGAGGAGCGGTGCCGCCAAGAACAGAAGGATGTTGAACAACAAAGCGAAGATGATCGAGCCAACCGCTCCGGCGGATTGGCCTGCAGACTTTGCTTTTGAGGTTTCCGGCATGATGACCTTTACCGGCGCCTTCAGGAAATTTTCGTCCATTTTCCCGTCGACGTATGCGACAGCAGGATCGCCTTCTTCAGCTTTGGCAAGTTCCGCCTTCTCAGTCAGGTCATCTTCGTAAACTTTGGCGGAAAAGTTCAGGGCCTTGATACCCAAGGCCATCGACTGGATCAGCGTTGCCCCTCCGCGAAGAACGGGCCAGCTCAGCCACTTATACTTATCACTCCATTTCGGCAGAGATTCCGCCGTCGTGACGATCGTGCCGTCCGATTTGCGGCACGCGATGGCGTATGCCGACGGGGTGCGCATCATTACGCCTTCCATGACGGCCTGTCCACCGACGATGAGGTCACGCTCCAGGGCAAAAATGGTGTGAATGAACTTGAGTTTTGTGGCTGACGATCTGCTTTTCATAACGCTGATTAGATAACGATCTGGAGCAAATAGATGTTTAATTAAAGCCGAATCGAAGACATACTCGCTAAAAACTAATGACGCCGACCTTTTGTTCACCTTTCGCTGGCTGCTTGCAGGCAAACCAATATCGATCGGCGCTTCGGGGTCGGCGTCAGTTTTACTTAGCTAATATTTGTCAGTAGTACGTCTCAAGTGACAAACGGCCTTATTTAGTGGTCTCGGCCCCTGCTCTCGCATAACGGCGGTTGAACCGATCGACGCGTCCGGCAGTATCGACCAGCTTTTGCTTGCCGGTGAAGAACGGATGGCAGGCCGAGCAAATTTCGATGTGCAGGTCCTCGCCGAGCGTTGAACGGGTTTTGAATGTGCTCCCACAAGCACATATAACTGAAATATCGTTGTATTTCGGATGAATTTCTGGTTTCATAGTCTCACTTCCTTCGCCGTAAATAAGCGATGTGATATTGCGAAATAACGCAATCTTTAATCATACGTCCGAGTTAACGTTTGGTCAAGTAAATCGACGACCATCGGGATCGGCACAAAACCTCATACCGACGTAGCGTGGTTTTGAACTCCCGCATTCAGAAGGGTCTCCAGCCTCTGGTGTGTGATCCCAAACTCCGTTTTTAGCTGGTCCAGTTGCTGTTGAAACTCGCTCGGCGACGCGGGTTCTGCCATTCTGGTTCCGACTAGCATATTATTCTTCGGCGTATGTTCGGTCGAGACGAATTCAAACAGCTTGGTCGCATAGCCGCTGCGTTCAAGCAGCAGCGACCGGATGCCGTCTGTCAACATCTCGGCAAATCGCTCCAACATCACGCCATGTCGGAGAAGCTCACGAAACATTGGCGGAGACGATATCTGCGGCCGGATCTCCTGATGGCAGCACGGTGCCGCGACTATTAGTTGTGCGTTGGAGGATATTCCCTTAAATATCGCATCGTCGGTAGCGGTGTTGCAGGCGTGAAGGGCAATCAGAATGTCCACGTCCGGAACGTCAAACCCGGCGATCGTACCTTCAGCGAATTGCAGGCCGTCAAATCCGCATGCCTTCGCGATCTCATTGGAAAGGTCGATCAGTTGATCTTTGGTGTCGACACCGGTGATCGAAACATCGACACCACGAATATTCTTAAAGTAATCGTAGGCTGCGAAAGTTAGGTACCCTTTGCCAGAGCCCATATCGACGATCGACAAGCTTCGTTTTTCTTTCAGTTCAGATTTGTCGACCAGGCTCGCCAAAACCTCGACAAACTTGTTGATCTGCCGCCATTTGTCCTGTTGTTTGTCACGCACACGGCCATTGTCATCCGTGATCCCGAGAGCCTTCAAATAGAAACTGCCGACGTCAACCTGGTAGGTCTTCTCGCGGTCGTGGTCAAGCGACGGCAAAACCTTAAAGGTAGCTTTCCCAATGTTTAGCCTCGACTTGCCTTTCTTACCGATCTCAAGCTGTAGATCGTTTGCGGTCGTAAAAAGATGGCCGCTGAAGAAGCCGTTTTCCAGGGCCTCGGCCACCAGGCCGACACCGGTTTCGAAGTCAAAATTCTTTGCCGTATCTCGCGTGTCGCCGCGGTAAAGAAAATAGAGCCGCGTTCCTTTTTTGGTATTTACGAGCCGAACCAATATCTTTTGCAAGTGTTCGTCAACACCCCTATAATTGCCGAGCGAAAGCTTGACAAATGTGCCATCGGCGAGACTTCCCGAAAGGGCGGCAAGGAACTTTTCAATATTATCCGTCATCTGATAATGAGAGGTTACCATAAATGAAAGACTTGAATAGTAGCCCGGCCGGAAGCACGGGAGTTACAGGTAATGGGTAGCGGACCAGAACGATCACCAAATATCAGTTTGCCGAACTAAACCGAAGATGAGGAGTTACTACCGACTTGTCCATTTACGGATCGGGCACCTTCGGCGTTTGGGATCTCTGCGGCTCGCGGCGATGCTCCTGATCGGCTGTGCCGCGGCCGCCGCCCACATTACTATTGCTTGTAAGTTCGTTGATGTTCAGCCCGATGACAGCAAGGGCTACATTCAACTGGCGACGAACCTAACTCAAAACGGCGTTTTCTCCAACGATCCAACACCGCCATTTTCACCGACATTAGTTCGGTTGCCGGGGTACCCTACATTTCTCGCCGCGATATATAAGGTCTTTGGGGTGGGCAACGAACTAGCGGTCCGGGTCTCTCAGGCATTGATCTACACGCTTACGTGCTTCTTGGGGGCATTGGTAGCCGCAAACTGGTCACGCCAAGATAACAGAAGATCGCGGGCCGGCCTTCTTGCATTCATTCTTGCTGCATTTTGCCCGTTCGTGGTGATCTACGCGGCAACCGTTCTCACTGAGATCCTGACCACATTCTTTTTTGTCGCGATGTTGCTTGCCGCGACCTACGCCATAAAGACAAGACGGAGGCGGCGATCGGTTTTCTGGTGGACGGCCGCGGGATTGCTGGGAGCGGCTGGAGTTATGCTTAGGCCGGACGCTGGACTTTTTGCTTTTGGAGCAGGGTTGACGCTCACTTTTTCCGTATTTTGGGGACGGGAGAGGTTTTTGTCGCGGCTCGGTGACCGATTGCTGAAAGGGGTGATCTACTCGGTCGCGTTCGCGGTGCTGTTCGTGCCCTGGACGATCCGAAACGAAAGATTATTCGGTGTTTTCCAACCGCTGGCGCCGGCACATGCCGAGATGCCCGGGGAATTCGTACCCCATGGATATTTCCTATGGCTGCGAACATGGATAGACGATTCGCAATATATCGAACCGATGTTGTGGAACCTCGAGGTCAGGCCGATCAAGATCGACGATATTCCGCCGAATGCCTTTTCGTCCGAGGCCGAAAAACAGGAGGTCGCTTCGTTGCTCGATCAGTACAATAATTCGGACCCTGTACATCCGCCGCCGCAAGCGGTGGACGAGAGATCAAAGCCGGACGCCGCGGACGATTCCTCGGACGACTCCGACGACGCAGCCGATGAAACTGCGGACAACAGTGACAAGCCGCCCGACAACGGAGAATGGAACCTGAAAATATCACCCGAAGTGGATTCGGCATTTGAACAACTCGCCCAACAAAGGATCGGGCGCGAGCCATGGCGGTTCTACGTCTTACTGCCGGCGAAGCGTATGTCTACGATGTGGTTCGACACACACTCGGATCACTATCCCTTTAGCGGCGAGCTATTTCCGTTGTCTGACCTCGACGAAAATATTGGCCAACAATATTGGCTTCCACTATTTGCGGGATTGACGTGGGCGTATACCTTTCTTTTGGGGGCCGGCCTTTGTGTTTTGATGGTTAGCAAGGCGCCGCGGTCGAGGATCTGGTTTCTATTGATCATATTGGTTTGTCTACCGCGGATCGTTTTTTTCGGCACGCTGGAAAATCCCGAACCTCGATATTTGATTGAATTGTTTCTGCCGGCGGCAATTCTCGGCGGCATGTTCCTGTCTCGGATCGGGATCGAGCGCGAACCGGGTAAAATAGGACTCGAGATCGATCTTAGCTGATAAATAATGCCGGATTTCACGATGGAGGAACCGACGCCTGCCCTCGCAAAAACACACATCGGCTTGCAACGGCTGATGGAATTGCTCGGCGGCATCGTTTTGTTTGCCGGTGCGGCCGGAGTTGTGTGGTGGCAGAACTCGAGGCTGACGGTTCTTTACGATCTCAGCGGAGTCCTCGAGCCCGCAACGCGGATCGCGCAGGGTGACCTTCCTTACCTGGATTTTCCTTTTCCATATGCTCCGCTGACCTTTGTGACACAGGCTCTGGTAATACGGCTGACCGGAGCTGTCTATTGGCATCATATCGCTTACTGCTGCCTTGTGGCTGGAACGGCAACGGTACTGACGTGGCGGATCCTGGTTTATCTGCTCAGTGAGCGAATTGCCGCACCACGATCTACGGCGTTTTTTCTGGCGGTCCCGTTAACTGTTTTGGGTATTTACTGTGTTTTTCCACATCCATTTTACGATCCGGACGCGTGTTTTATTATCTTGCTTACGATCTTTCTGCTATTACGGTTTGAAAGGAAAGGGTTTCCTGCGGTCCGGACAGTTTTGTTGGGAGCACTCCTGGTCGTACCGCTCTTCATAAAGCAAAACATCGGACTCGCGTTCCTTGGCGGCACCGGCCTTGCTCTAATATTCATGATCGCGTCGGGCCTTTGGAAAAAGACCGTGGTCCGCCCATACATTTTGCTGATCCTCGGATCCCTAGCCGGATTTTTGGTGGCACTTTCAATTGTTCACTTTACCGTCGGCATCGAAAATTACAGGTATTGGACCCTGACATTTGCGGCGATGCGGCGAACGCCTTCGATCGGCGACATGCTCTCGGTTTACGCCGACCGGACACTTCCGGTGTGGGTCGGGATCTTTCTGTTGGGTGCATTTCTGTGTAGGCAAAACGCGGGCGTGAAGCGATGGCCGGCGGTGCTCTCGACAATATTAATGTCGATACCGTTCATCTGGCCTGCAGTCTATTTATTGCTTGACGCGGACTCCTCTGAACGTGCCGAACGCCTCGTCAACCTTTGGCCGATGGTAATGATCGCCTCGTTCGCGTTGGCCTACGTGTTCGTCAAACGGCTAAATGGCATTGCCGCTGTTTTGCCATTTGTGCTCGTCGCGACCGCTCACGGTGTATTCCTGTCGCAGCAGTTGTGGGGCTCGACCTACGGCATCTGGCCATTGTTGATCATTCTTATCGGTGTGGCTCTGATCCTGCTCGTCGACAGAGATCAGCGGCCGCGGGCGTTCGAATTACCCGTCTTGGCCGCGGTAATCGCGATCTCAATCACGGCCGCGGGCGGATTTTACATCTATTCCGACGAACGCCTCGATTACGTTAATTTTGACGATGGCGAAATGCACCATTCGACTTTGCCGCAGCTTGCCGGTCTATCGATGCGTGGCGACTGGATACCGGATTTTGAAGAACTTGTTAGGTACACGGACGCCAATATCCCTCAGGATGCAGGTGTACTCTACCTGCCGGGCGAAGACCTTTTCTTTTACACAACCGGACGCCACCCGCATTTTCCGGTGATGCTTTTTGACGTTACGAACAATCCGTTTTCGCCGGACGAGATCCGCGAACGCGTCCTGGCCAGCGATATCGAGTGGCTGATAGTTAAGGACGACACGGAGATCGAAGCTGACAATATGATCGACAGCAAGACGGCGATATTTGATAAACTGAAACCCGATTTTCGCTCCGTCGATAGCCTCAACAATTACGAGATATATAAACGGCGGCACGCCGACGATCCGCCGGACGACGAGGACGACGACGGCGGCGATGACAATGATCCGGGCCCGGACGATCCCGGAAACTAGACTGCAGACGGAGACATTGAACAAAAATATGGCGATCCGAAACCTTTTCCATCTTGCCTTTCCGGTCCATGACCTGGAGGCCGCCCGTGAGTTTTACGGCGGCGTTCTTGGCTGTACAGAGGGCCGAAGTTCCGAGCGTTGGGTCGATTTTGACCTATACGGGCATCAGATTGTCGCACATCTTGCCGAAGATGCGGCCGGCGTTCGAGCCACCAATCACGTCGACGCCGACGACGTTCCGGTCCCGCATTTCGGCATCGTTCTGCCGATGGAGGAATGGAGGGCATTGTCCGAAAAGCTGACCTCTAATGGAGTAAAATTCATCGTGGAGCCAAAGATCCGTTTTGCAGGCGAGGTCGGTGAACAGGCGACGATGTTCTTCCTCGACCCGAGCGGAAACGCGCTTGAATTCAAGGGCTTTAGCGATTTTTCGTCGGTATTTGCGACCTAGGGTCGTCGATGGTCAGCACTCTGGAATCAGCAGATCGAGAACGGCCGAATTAGAGAGACCGAGAATGTATCTTATGAAATTGATCGGAATGATCTTTGTCGTGTTGATGGTAGGTTTTCCGATCTGCGGCCAGATCCCAAGCCGGACAGTCGCGGTCACGATTGACGATCTGCCGGTCGTATCTACCCGACGCGACCTGAAGACCCGGCAGGAGATCACCAAAAAACTCTTGGGCCATATTAAAAAGGCCGGTGTCCCTGTTATCGGTTTTGTAAACGAAAATAAACTCTACTCGGGCGATCGGTTGGATGAAAAGCAGGTCGACCTCCTGCGGATGTGGCTGAATGCCGGACTTGAACTCGGAAATCACACTTTTTCCCATCAAAGCCTGAACCAGATCCCGCTGGCTGACTATGAAGCGGATCTGCTTAAGGGAGAAACGGTAACAAAGAGTTTATTGGCGGAAAAGGGTCTGAAGATCCGTTATTTTCGTCATCCGTTCCTGCAGACAGGCCGGACAATGAACATCAAGGCCGATTTCAACCTATTTCTAAGTGAACACGGTTACAGGATCGCCCCTATCTCTATCGACAATGCGGATTACATCTTTTCACGGGCGTACGACAACGCGTTTGACGCTAAGAATAAACGTTTGATGAAACAGGTCGGCGACGCATACGTGCCTTACATGGAAAAGAAGGTGGATTATTGGGAACTACAGTCGATGAAATTATTCGGCAGGGAAATTCCCCAGACTCTATTGATCCACGCGAATTTCATAAACTCCGATTACTTTGACGATCTGGTCGCGATGTTCAAGCGGCGCGGGTATGATTTTGTCGATCTTGACACTGCATTAAAAGACGAAGCATTTGATCTGCCTGACACCTACATCGGCGGTGCCGGCATATCCTGGCTTCATCGGTGGGCGCTCGAACGCGGCCGTGAAAACGTCTTGCCCGACGAACCGAAAGTGCCGGATTTTGTACTCAAACTGTCCGGTTTTGAATCTGAGTAGACTTCTTCCCGGACCATTTGATGTGAAATTCGGGCATCGCAAACAAAAGCAGAGACTCCCCATTTATTTTTCGACGTTTCCGTTAAACAACCGCCAAATTCCGAGCGGATTTGCATCCTTTAATTCATCCGGTAAAGACTCGTCGGGAAAATTCTGTAAACAGACCAGCCGCGAGAACCGTTCGATCGCGCGTGTCCCGACCGCGGTGGAGCGAGAATCGGAGGTTGCCGGATACGGGCCGCCGTGGACCATCGAAGGGCAGACCTCGACACCCGTTGAAAACCCGTTGAATATCAGTCGGCCGGCTTTGGTCTCGAGGATCGCGACCAGATCGGCGTATTCCGCGAGGTCGGCCTCGGTCCCGTGCACAGACGCGGTCAATTGACCTTCGAGCGAGCGGGCGATCGCCAACATTTCTTCGTGATCGTTTGATCTGATCAGCAGCGTTGCCGGGCCGAAGATCTCGTCACTCAGATCCGGTTTATTCAAAAAATCAGTCCCGTCGACCTCGAAGACCGCCGGATTCACGGCAAATCCATCGAGGCCGCGTTCGTCATTCTCCACGAACGAAGTAACTTCCTTTTGACGATGGGTGCTGCCATCAACATAGCTGTTCCTGATGCCTTTCGTCAGAAGAGAAGGCGGAGCGGTGTCACGGATCAGGTCCTGGAATTTGGCGGCAAAATCATCGGAGCTCTCGCCGGATTGGAGAAAAACAAGTCCGGGTTTTGTGCAGAACTGGCCTGCCCCGGTCGTTACTGAAGTATGAAGCCCTGCAACAATCGATTCGCCACGTTGCTCGATGGCGTTTCGCAAGATAAACGTTGGATTTACCGAACTCATCTCGGCATAGACCTGAATCGGTTCAGGCCTTGCGGCGGCGATGTCCATCAGGGCACGGCCTCCGCGGCGTGAGCCCGTAAACCCGACTGCCTTGATCGCCGGGTGTTTTACCAACGCCTGTCCGATCTCGTAACCGCCGGAAAAAAGCAGGCTGAAAACGCCCTCGGGCATGCCGCATTCTTCAACCGCCGCCGCGACGGCGAGACCGGTCAATTCGGCCGTACCCGGATGGGCTATGTGGGCATTAACGATGACCGGACAACCGGCGGCAAGAGCCGAGGCCGTGTCGCCTCCCGCGACAGAATATGCTAGAGGAAAGTTACTTGCACAAAACACCGCGACCGGGCCTATGGGGCGAAGCATCGATCTGACGTCCGGTTTTGGGACGGGCTCGCGGTCGGGTATCGCCGTGTCTATTCGCGCGTTGACCCACGAGCCTTCGTCGAGCAGATCGGCGAACATCCGCAGTTGCCCACATGTCCGGCCACGCTCGCCGATAAAGCGGGCATTCGGCAGCGCCGTTTCCAGGGATGCACGGACTATGAGCGTTTCGCCGAGAGACTCGATGTTATCGGCAACTTTTCGCAGGAATCTTGCCCGTTCACGTCCGGTCGTGTTCCCGAATGGAATTCGGGCCGAGTCCGCAAGCTCGGCGGCCCGATCGAGTTCATCGAGCGTTGCGGAAAAGAAAACAGGTTCTACCTGTTCGCCGTTGGTCGGGTTGAAGGCACGGAATGTGTCTGACGTCTGATCTCCACGCCCCGATCCAATGATCGAGGTTCCTGTGAGTTTAGTATTCATTAGTTTCGTGTCACCGCTATGGCGGTTTTCAAGCCTTCGTCGCGGGTCGGGTAGCCAACGCCCGGTCGATGATGGCAAGCGTATCTTCGAGTTCCTCGCCGACCAATTCAAGCCTCGGCGGACGGACGCGAGTGTTTCCCCAGCCGACCTTTTCCTGGACGAGTTTGATCAGTTGGACGAATTTCGGTACCGTGTCGAGGCGAAGCAGGGGAAGGAACCACTCGTAGATCTCACGTGCCCTTTCGGCCTCGCCGGCCATAGCGACATTGAAAAGATCGACGGACTCTTTCGGGAACGCGCTGACGAGGCCCGCTATCCAGCCCGTCGCACCGGCATTTATGCCCTCAACGATACAGTCGTCAACTCCGACGAATATTCTGAGCCGTTCGCCGCAGATCGCACGGATCGCAGTTATGCGCCGGACGTCGGTCGACGATTCCTTGACGGCGTGGAGATTCGGCAGTTCCGCGGCGAGTTCGGCGATCTGTTCCGGCAGGAAATCGGTCCCGTAAGCAACCGGATTGTTGTAAAGCATGCACGAAAGCGAAGTCGCTCCTACGACCGTTGAGATGTGATACTTCATTTCACGCCAATCGCCTCGATATACATACGGCGGCAGGACCATCAGCCCACGGCAGCCCGCAGTTTCAGCTTCGACGGCCTGTAAACAAGCGTCCGCGGTCGTCATCGACGCGATCGCGGCGACGACCGGCACCCGGTCGCCGACGGCGTCGACCACCGTCTTCCAGAGCGAGATCTTTTCCTCGAGAGAAAAGGTTCCGCCTTCGCCCAGCGATCCGTTGGTTACGATGCCGGTGCATCCGTTGTCGACCAGCCAATTCACGTGACGCGCGGTAAATTCGTGGTCGATATTCAGATCGGCGTCAAAACACGTTGTGATCGCCGGCATCACGCCGGTCCAATTCATTGTCATAGATTCTCCATTTTAACCGGAAAGATCGGTGGCCGCACGGAGCCGGGTTTCCAGCCGAATAAAAATTCGGTCGCAGCGCCGCAAATGCGGCCCTGACACGGTCCCATCCCGCACCGGGTCTGCAGCTTTGCGTCGCGAAAATTCTCAAATTCCGTCAATCGGCCGTAAGCGACGTCTTCGCAGCGGCAGACGATCGTGTCATCGTCGGCAAGAGCTTTGAGTTCGTCCCGAAGAGCAAAAGCCCTGTTGAGAGCCTCTCCAAACCTCCGGGCCCTATCGCGTTTTGCAAACAGTGATCTGGCACCGTCCTGATCTCCGGCTGCAGCAAGGCCGGCGATCCGGCCCTCAACGAGCGAAGAGTCGACTCCGGCGACGCCGGTCGGTTCGCCCGCACAAAAGACGTTTGCGATCGATGTCTTCTGAAATTTATCGACAACAACGCAACCATCGGTGATCTCACATCCGAGCGGAACCGCGAGTTCGACGTTAGGGACGAGGTTAAAACCGCAGGCAAGAATGTCGCAGTCAATGGTCGAGGTCCTCCCTTTTCGCTTCAATTCAACCTGCTCGAGTGCTTTTTCGCCGTGCGCGGAGCTAACCCAACAATCGGTCGAATATGGTACGCCTCGAAGCCCTGCCCTAAGCGCGGCGGCCTGAACCAGCTTCGACGGTGACCGGAAAAGTGAGGCCGCAAACCCACCCAGCCGCGACGCCGAGGTCTGTTCCGCGATCGCAACGACGCTTGCACGCTTGGATCTAAGATAGTCAGCCACGGCCAACAGCAACGGGCCGGTGCCGGCAACCACAACACGTTTACCGGCGACCGGGACGCCGCCCTTCACAAGCGCCTGAAGTCCGCCGACGCCAAACACATTCGGCAGCGTCCAACCCGGAAACGGCAGAAACCGTTCGCGTGCACCGGTGGCGATGATGAGTTTTTCAAATTCGATCTCCGACCTACCTTCAGCCGTTTCGGCAAGGAGCGTATTCCGTGCGGCAGCAGCAAAGACCTGAGCGTTGTTGATCACGCGGATCTCACCGGAATTCACCGCATCGACCAGACCCTTCGCCGCAGGCGAATTGAACTTTCCCATCTCGGCACGCCAGATCTGTCCGCCGAGCAGCGGATTGTCGTCCACGACCGTTACTTTCGCTCGCGCTGACGCGGCGAGGGCGGCCGAGAGGCCCGCCGCTCCGCCACCGACGACCAGAATGTCGGTTGCCACTCTAGTCATCCGTCTCGACCTCCATGCCGTCGCGGGCCTGCACGTTGCAGCTTCGCTGCAGCTTGACGCCGTCGATCGTAACGCGGCATTCGAAGCAGACGCCGATACCACACAGCGGCCCTCGCGGCGACCCGATCGTCGACGACCGAAAATGCCCGATACCGCCCGCCAGAATTGCGGCGGCGACGGTGGTTCCGTCTTCGACGGAGACGGCCAGTTTGTTGATTCTGAGATCGATCAATGTTCGATAAGGTCGCGTCCCGGCGAATAGGGTTCACGCGAAATAGCCGAGTCCCGGCCCAGTATCTCATCCGCGATGAGTCGCGCCGTTCCGAGCGATGTCGTGATCCCCAAGCCCTCGTGCCCGGCCGCGACGTAAATACCATCTTGCGCGGGCATTTTGCCGATGTACGGCAGATTGTCCGGTGTAGCCGGGCGGAAGCCCGTCCAAACCCTCACCGCCGACAACTTTCTTAGCAACGGCATATATTCGAAAGCCCTCGAGGTCATTCGACGGAGTATCGCGTAATCGATCTCGCCGTCCTCCGCTCCGAATTGCCGTGACGAACCGAGCAGGACCTGACCCGTACTCCGCGGCTGAACATTGAACGCGACCGAATCTGCCGATTTGCCGTGTGCGGACTTAAGGTAGCCGAGTTCGACCAGCTGATGGCGAGCAAAATTTGGATAACGTTCGGTGATGACGAGATGGCCTTTTCGCTTTACTATTTTCAGGCCCGGTGAAAGATCGGAGGCGGCCGATCCGGCGGCGTTCACTACGTTCTTTGCCTCAATAAACTCCCCGTCGGCGAGCTTTACGCCGGTTCCGTTGATCTCGATCACGCGCTTACCTACGATAACATCTGCTCCGCGTCGTTTCGCCCGGTCGATCAGGAAACGCGCAGCGACGGGCTGATAAACGACGCTGTCGCTCCTAACCAGTAATCCGCCGGCGAGCCCTTCGCGAAGATTTGGTTCGGCCGTTCGCAGGGAACTTTCGTCCAAAATTTCCGATTCGACCCCGTGCTCAGAGTAAGACTCTTGCTTTCGCTTAACCTCAGACATTTCGACTGAGTCAGTCGCGATCCAGATGGTCCCGCAAATTTCAAACTCAGCGTTCGTTGGTAATTCCGTTACAAGTTCATGCCAGAGCTGCTGAGAATATCGCGTTAGTGCGAACTGCGCCTCACTGTCGTCCATAACAACGATGTGGCCCATGCCGGCGGCCGTTGTTCCCGAGCCTACGCCGGACGCCTCGATCACACAAACGCTTAGGCCCGCCGCCGAGAGGCTGTCCGCACAAGCCGCACCGACAATTCCGCCTCCGACTATTGCTGCATCAAATGTCGTCATCCGGTAATGCCGTAGTGGTACGGATCGAGCTCGTCGAAGATCAGGTCGAGCTCGGCCGTGATGTAGGCGGTGCCGCGAATGCTCGGAATAATCTTCTCGCCGTCGATCCTGACGCTTCCCTCAAAAACGCTTCCGATGACACTTTCCTGCCGCCATATTTCGCCCTCACTGAGTTTTCCGTCGGCAAACAGACACGCGAGCTTTGCACTTGTGCCGGTGCCACAAGGTGAGCGGTCATATTCGAGGCCCGGGCACAGCACAAAGTTTCGGCTGTCGGCGGTCGGCGTCGGCGAGAACAGCTCAATGTGGTCGATCTCTGCTCCGCCTTCGCCGGTCATGCCGCCTAAGGCGAGAGCATTTCTCACGGCGACCGAAAATGCGGTGAGTTGTTCGAGATCCTTGAACCGGATGTTCTGACCGTGCCCGTTGATGAGAAAGAACCAGTTCCCGCCATACGCGATGTCTCCCGTCACCGGACCATAATTCTCGACATCGACCTTCACATCCTTTGCATACCGATAACTGGCTACATTTTCGATCGTTACCGAACCGTCGGAGCCAATGGTCGCTTCTACCGTCCCGACGGGAGTTTCGATCCTGTGGTTTCCGGGCTCGATACATCCCATATATTCGAGGGTCTTCACGAGACCGATAGTACCGTGGCCGCACATTCCGAGATATCCGACATTGTTGAAGAAAATCACGCCGGCTGCTGCATCTGGATCAACCGGCTCACAGAGCAACGCTCCAACCACGGCATCGTGGCCACGCGGTTCGCAAACGACGGCCGAACGCAAACGGTCATGATCACGGCGAAGTATTTCGAGCCTCTCGGCCATCGTTCCGGCACCCAGATCGGGAAATCCGTCGACAACTACGCGAGTCGGTTCGCCTCCGGTGTGCGAATCAATAGCTCGGATAATGTTTTTAACCGTCATTATTACTGAAGTTGAAAACCGAAATATAACACTCTTCGCCGGGTAACTTAAAATGGTTCGGATTGTGATAACCTTTTCATTCCTGAAAGCATGAAAACCGCACTCATCCATCATCCGATCTATCAAAAGCACAATACGGGCCCGGGGCATCCCGAGACCTCGATGCGTTACGAGGCCGTGATGGAAGCCTTGCGCGGCGACGCCGATCTATGGTCGGGCCTGAACGAGATCACTCCTGAGAAGGCATCAAAAGGCCTCGTCCTCGCTGCCCACTCGGCACAGCATTTTAAGCGAGTTGAGGGTGCGATGGAGCACGGACTCGACCGTCTCGACTCGGACACGACGATCTCGATGCAATCGTTCGACGCCGCACTATTCGCTGCCGGCGGAGCATGTGCCGGGGTCGACGCTGTGATGCAGGGGGCGGCGAAGAATGCGTTCGTCGCTGCACGCCCGCCGGGGCACCACGCGACTGTGGAACACTCAATGGGCTTCTGCATTTTCAATAACGTCGCGGTAGCCGCCCGCTATGCCCAAAACAACTACAAAGATGTCGAGCGGGTCGCGATCCTCGATTGGGACGTTCATCACGGCAACGGTACACAAGGCATTTTCTACGACGATCCGAGTGTCTATTTCTTTTCGATGCATCAATATCCTTGGTATCCGGGAACCGGTACGCGAGGGGAAACGGGATTTGGCCGAGGACTGGGCAAGACGATGAATATTCCGGTCAAGGCGAACACTCCGGCCGAAGAACAAAAGCGAATGTTCGAGGCCGCTCTCGGTGATATCTCGGCGAAGTTCAAACCCGACCTCGTGATCGTCTCCGCCGGTTTCGACGCACATTTGACCGACCCGCTCGGCCAACTAAGGCTGGAAGATAGCGATTTTGTTTCAATGACGAGAAGCGTGATGGAATGGGCAGGCGATATTTGCGGCGGTCGGGTGGTTTCGTGCCTCGAGGGCGGGTACAACCTGGGAACTTTGGGCGAAACGGTCAGAAACCACGTTGCGGAATTAAACCGCTAGGCGGCATTGTGGTAAACTGTGCGTGTTCCAAACAACCCTGAGGCAAGGAGGTAACGCGATGCCGGATATTGAAATTCCGTGTGTTCAGTGCAAAGAGGTATTCATTTTTTCTGAGAAGGATCAGGACATGTTCTACCAGCGGAACATGATGCAGCCGCAGCGGTGCCCGAAATGCCGCTCAAAAAAGGCAGCGTTGCGTCCGGATGCCCCGGCCCGTTTTGAGATCGTCTGCGATAATTGCGGTAAGCATGATACGGTGCCGTTCCAGCCAAAGGTGGGTCGCTCAGTGCTATGCCGTGAGTGTCACGAGGCTAGCCGTTCGCGAGCCCGACATGCTTAGTAAAGTGAAAAAGGAAAAAAGGGGAAATGTGAAAAAGTTAAGAGCCTTGTTCTGAGTCCACTTTCTGCCATTTCCAAATTTTAATTTTTCCATCGTTTTTTTTCTTATGGGTTTTGAGACCGTTGAATATTCGCTCGAAGGCTCGGTCGCGACCATCGCGATGAACCGCCCCGAGGCCCTGAACGCCCTCTCGCAGCAATTGTCGCTCGACCTTGCATCGGCGATCCGGAGAGCGGTGAATCACCAGGCACGTGCGGTCGTGCTGACCGGTAATGGCCGGGCGTTCTGCTCGGGCGGCGACCTTCGCGAAATGCAGTCTATGTGGCAAAAAGAGGGCCGGATCGAGGCCTTTCTCGAGGACCCGCTCGCCTTTCTTCACGAAGTAATTAAGCTCATCCGCGAGACGCCCATCCCGTTCATCGCCGCAGTCAACGGCGTGTGTGCGGGTGCCGGAACTAATTTTGCCCTCGCGTGCGACCTGGTCATCGCTGCGGATAATGCAACATTCAATGAAGCCTTCGTCCGGATCGGGCTCTCACCGGATTGTGGCGGAACGTTCTTTTTGCCCCGAGCCATTGGCGACAAACTCGCCGCCGAACTCTTTATGACCGGCGAAACCCTGACCGCCGAACGGGCATTGCAGATCGGCATGATCAATCGAGTCGTTCCGGTCGACGACCTCGCCCTTACCGCCGCGAAATTTGCCGAAAAACTTGCAGCCGCCCCAACCGGAGCGATCGGCCGCATCAAGCGTATGCTCAACGCATCGTCTTCAAACAGTTTTGCCGAGCAGCTCGCCCTCGAACACGAGTGCCAGATCGAATCCGGCCGCTCAAACGACTTCAAAGAAGGCGTCGCCGCATTCTTCGAAAAACGACCGCCGAATTTTACCGGAAAATAACAGCCGCCGAATCACTACACGTGGTCCGGTCCGGACCGGTGGACCACCTTTTGGTTAGGAGGACCACCCGAACGTGACGACGCTCTCGCCGGGTTCCGGCCCCGTTTGAACGGCTCGCCATACTCGCCGCATTATTGGTTCTTTTTCTGACAAAAGGGGTACAAGTGTTTATTCTATCTAGATGGAATCGCTGACGTACGGCCAGTTGATCCGCGGAAACCGTAATTTTCGCAATCTTCTGACCGGGCAATTCATATCCGAGCTTGGGAACTGGTTCAATTTCATTGCCGGTCTCGGAATCGTGCGCCTGGTGTCCGATGCCTCGCCAATGGCGGCGGGACTTTACTTTGTGTCGCGATTGATCCCGTTTGCGCTGATCTCGCCGATCGCGGGGACGTTTGTTGACCGGTTCTCCAGACGCACAGTGATGATCGCGACCGATCTCGCTCGCGTCTTTGTCGCGCTGATGTTTTTGTTGGTGACCGGCAACGAAAACCTTTGGATAGCCTACGTGGCAACGATGATGCTATCCGCGTTCGGCGCGTTTTTCGAGGGCGCCAAGAATGCAGCGGCGCCGAACCTCACCGGCCAGGAAGGTCTGCTGGCAGGAACCGCTCTCCTTTTTTCGACCAGGTTCGTATTGATGGCGATCGGATCGGCGCTGGGCGGGGCGGCGGCCGCGGTATTCGGTTATAAGGTGGCGTTCATAATCAACGCAGCGTCGTTCGCCGTCTCGGCTTACACCGTCTGGCTCATCCCGGAAGAAGCAACGCGGGACGAGGCGACCGGCGCCCGGATGAAGAAGTTCGGATTTCGCCGACGCTCGGCCGCACCGTCAACCGCAACGCCCGTTCACGGTGTTGAAGAGCCGGTCGCTCGTGAGTCGTTCATGACCGAACTTCGCGAAGGAGTCCGTTATGCGTTCGGCAATCATTTCGCCCTCACGATCCTGCTGATGAACATCATCTGGGCAGTCGGCGGCGGCTCGATAAACATCATTTTCGAGCGTCTCGGCGGCGTGCACTTCGCGGCTCTTGAGGGATGGAACGCCGACGCGGCGGTCGGCATTTTATGGTTTGCCGCCGGTCTCGGGCTGACCCTGGGTATGCTTATTGCCCACCGCACGTCCGGCTATCTTGACCGTCGGAAACGGCATCGTTCATTCATCGGCTGGACGCTTATCGTCCACGGAGTGATATTCTCGATCGGCGGATTTATGCCGACTCTCTGGCTTCTGGCGATCTTTGTTTTCGTTTCGAGGGCGATCGTCGGGGTCGAATACGCGGTCCAGGAAACGATGTTCCAACGCAGTCTGCCGGACAACATTCGCGGGCGGATATCAACGCTCGACCGCGGTGCGGAATTGACGACTTTCGGGTTATCGAGCTTTCTCGGCGGCGAGCTTATGTACTATATCTCACCGCAAACACTAACGGTTATCTCCGGATTTTTATCGGCACTTGCGGGACTGGTGTGGTTTGTCCGTCAGCCTAAGGAACCCGCCCGATCGCGAGAAACGTGATCGGTAGTGACGGCCCGGCACCAACTAGGCAGTAATGATGACAGCTTTCGCCCCGGTGAGTTCGGAAAAATCTTTGGTATAAACTGTATCGACCCGGCGGATCTTACCGATCGTTTCGACAAGATCGGCGGTCGAGATAAAACCGGTCTCGACGTGGGCGATCGCCCAGTTTTCAATATTCGAGGCCTTTCGCAGCATTTCGTCGAGCAGCCGCAGGTATTGCGATTTGGTCTCAGTGGCAGCACCGAGTCGCCCTGACATCGACGATTCGAGATCATCCCAAAAATCGCTGCCGCCGCGAAGCCACTCCTCGCGCCAAGCATTGCGGCCAAGAAAAGTGCGGATATTTTGCCCGTGGGCCGCCGGCAGCCTAAGGAACATCAAGTCCGGACGGCTTTCATCGGCAAAAACATCAACGACAAAATCGTCCGGCCGCTTACTCTGGCAAATATTGTTGGATCCGTTATTGAACGGCTCCGGCTGGATCGTCCAGAGTCGCCTGAACGCACTCGAAAGCGGCTGTCGATATTCGCGGGTGTGGTCCGTGAACGACATAACGTAACTTCCCGCAGCCATCGCGATCGTCGAAGCGATCGCCCTGGCGGTCGGCGAAGTGAGCATGTCGATCCGCTGGCGAACATTGTCGAACCACCAGGAGTCCGTCTCGGAGAACCAATTGGTCAATGAGTGATTGTTCAGCCGGTACCCCGGAACGTACGCGTCCTCGAGAACAATATTGACGTCATCCGGAGAGAGCTTTTCGCCATTATTTGCGATCTGTGCAACCGCCCGTATCCACGAAGACTGGAGCGGGTCATTTGCGGTGACCCGGACATTCCATCGCTTCAGGTATGCACCCAATGCCGGATCGGGCGTGAAAGGGATCGTCACCGATCGGAACTTAAGCCGCCGGAGAATGTTCAACTCGAACGCAAGCCAGGAATTTGGAGATACTTTGTGCTCAGGGTGCATATGGATCCGAATAACTAGCTGGCTTGCCTCGGCGACAAAAAGGCCTTTACCACGGCCGGGTCGAACTCGATGCCCGCCCATTCGATGAGATATTTTCGGGCGTCCTCAGCGGTCATCGCGGCACGGAACGGCCGGGCCGAAACAAGCGAAGAATAGGTATCGGCAACGCGGAAAATACGGGCCGCCAATGGGATCTGTTCACCCTCAAGCCCGTCTGGGTATCCGCTGCCGTTCCACCATTCGTGGTGCCACCTGACGATGAGCTGGACGGCACGCGGCAATCCGATCTTCGCGGTCGACTGCTCGCCGATCACCGGGTGCCGCTGGAGGTCGATCCGTTCCTCGACGGTCAGGCCGCGCGGAGCCGAAATATAGTCGCGGGCCATGTCGACCTCGCCGATGTCATGGACGAGGGCAGTTTGCTGCAGCAGGAAACGGTCGTGCGGCGCGAGGTTAAAGGCCGACGCGATACCATCGGCCAGCGCCGCCACCCGACTCGCGTGTGTCTCGGAATAGCCCTCGAACACGTCCATTTGGGATGAAAGCCTGATCAGATTATCGTCAATTTGGGGCCGGTCAGCGGTCGCAGAGAACATACCTCTAGTTTCGGGCTTTGACGCCAAATATTCAAGTATTAGTTTTCACCTCAGAACGCGGAACGCTATTTAGGTCGAAGATCCAATTCGAAACGTTCCGGTTTCACCCGCTAATTCTTTATAAGAGCGAGCATATCCAGCGCTTCTTGATTGTTGGGTGACGTTGCGAGAAGGCGATTTAACTCGCCCTCCGCACGTTTTGGGAAATTGATATTGATGAAAAACTCCGCGAGCATCAAACGAAATGCCGGATTTTTGGGATCAAGGCGGATAGCGGTTTGCATCTCGCTCTCGGCCTGATGCCGTTTGCTGTCGTCCGCCGCCAACGCTTTGCCGTAATATGCGTGAAAACGCGGATTATCCTTGTCGAAATGAGCCGCACGCGCCAGGAACGGCGTAGCGGCTTTCGCATTATTTTCGATCAGCAG
>JAKOVX010000094.1 GCA_029781855.1 Acidobacteriota bacterium
ACACCGGTTCGTCGGATTAGCCGCGTAACGCGGGTCGGCGACCTCATCGGTCTCGATCTCCAGGTAATCTAACTCGTGGTTTGCTGCAAAACCGCGAGCGGCTTCTCGCTGGAACGCCGAAACGCTCGGTGACAACCCGATGACGCACTTTGCGAATTCTCCAAGTTCCTGGCGAGCAACGTAGGCGAGATACGAACTATCAACGCCGCCGGAGAAGGCGACCAACACGCTTCCCATCTTGCGCATCAGAACACGTAGTTCGCGTTCTTTTACCTCCGAGAGATTGGTTTCGATCAGCTGTTTTTCTTTGGGATTTGCGGTCATCATTCGCCTGAAGCGGCTTGAGAATTCGATCCAATCCAAAATCTTATCTCACGGTAAAGAGCGTTGGCAAATCTTTGCAACTAAAATTAATACGGTCATAACTAACAAAAATCTGGACGGCGAATTCGTCCGATGATAAAATCCTGGTATTCCGATGCTCCTCAAACCATTCCGACGGCTCTCGCTATTTTTGACCGAAGGACGTAGTATTGGGCGGATCGCAATATACGCGGTCCTGATCACTTGCCTTTTCCTCTCGTCAAATGCCGCTGCGCAAACCGACGATGATGCCCCCGGTGATGCGGTCGCTCTATTCAATCAAGCCCAGGACGTCCACGAAAAAGGCGACCTTGAAGGAGCAATAAAGCTTTACAAAAAGGCTCTTAGCGTCGTTCCCAATTTTCCTGAGGCAGAATATCAATGCGGTACTGCCTATCTATCGCTTCGGAGGGTAGACGACGCTGAAAAGGCATTCCGAAGGGCGCTTGAGCTTCGGGCGGACTGGACGCTGCCGATGACGAGTCTTGGATCGTTGTTAGTCCAGAAAGCTCAATATCCGGAAGCGGAAACACTTCTGTCCAGGGCCATCGATATCGACGGCGAGAATTTCCCTGCCTATGCCGCGCTTGCTGAGCTTCGGTTGAAGACCAAGGCGCCGCCGTCCTCGTTGAGGGAATTGCTGGCACGGCTTTCGCAGGCGACCGCGAAGGTTAGGCCGACGGCGTCCGTTTGGTCAGCTCAAGCGGCATTGGAAAACGCCCTCGGTGATCGGCAAGCGGCAAAAATAAGCCTCGCGAAGGCTCTCGCCCTCGAGCCGCAGAATCAATATGCTCTCATGGAATTAGCGTCGATCGCTCTTTCTGACGGTGATTTAGACAAGGCGAATGACGCGGTGAGTCAGTTGGAAAAGATCGATCATGACTCAGGCTCGACCAAGATGCTTCGAGCCCGAATTCTGGCGGCCGGCGGCAAGACGAAGGAAGCATTAAAGCTGCTTGATACGATCGATCCCGCAACCCCGGGTTTCGCAGAGTTTAAAGCTGCTTTCGATCTGGCGTCCAATGAAAATGCGGCCGACCTCGAGAAATCGCTGGATAGCGATCCGCGGAATCCGGTGATCCTCGGACGTTTGTGCAAACTGTACCGACTTGATGCTCCCGCAAAGGCCCTGGATTACTGCCGCCGGGCAAACGAGGCAGACCCGACCAATATCGATCATGCGATCGGTTACGGTGCGGCTCTCGTTCAGGCACGGCAGTTCGAACAGGCAGTCTCGTTATTTAACAGGCTGATAGCGGTAGCTCCCGACAATTCGACCGCACACGCGAATTTGGCTGCGGCGCTGTTCGAACTGAAGCGCTATACTGAGGCGAAGACGCAGTACGAATGGCTTATCGCCCGACAGCCAAATCTCGCGGCAGCCTATTATTTATTGGGTATCACGCACGACCAGCTCGCTGAATATCCGGATGCCCTGGCGAATTACCAGCAGTTCCTGCGGCTTGCTGACCCGGTCAAGAATCAGTTGGAGATAGAAAAAGTGAACTTACGGCTTCCGATCTTGCAGCGGCAGATCAAGAACGGAAAAGGTAAAAAGAGCGAATGATAAGTGTCACGATCAACCGGGATCAGGTGTTTCCGATCGACAGTCGGACACTTACGGTTATGTTGATCGCCCCGTTTTTACTGCTTTTCCTGCAGATCTGTGCGTTCGGGCAGGACGACCAGGAGATAATGGCACCGCCACCGTTGACGCTGATCTCAAAACCGGAAATGGCGAAGCTGGACGCGGCAAAAGGCGTCAAAGACCGCACCAAAGTCTCTCTGGAATTGATGGATACGCGTTTGGCAACTGCGGAAAGTCTCCTTGCAAAGAACGACTTCAACGGCATTTTTCAGGAGCTGGGAGCGTTCCAGGGCCTGCTCGACAATCAGCTTGAATACCTTATAAAACGGGACAATGACAGCGGACGGATCCTCGATAATTTCAAGCGTTTGGAGATCGGGCTGCGCGGATTTACGCCGCGCGTCGAATCGCTCCGCCGCGAGATGCCGTACCGTTACGAGCCGTTCGTCCGCAGCGTCGGAAAGTACCTTCGCGATGCCCGATCGAAGGCCCTCGAACCGCTGTTCAGCGACACCGTGGTCCGTGTACCCAACACGCCTAATTAATTGAAACAAATGAAGTTCCTCGTATCAATTTTCTTCGCCGCCGCGGTATTGGCGGTTCTGCCAAATGTGTCCGCTGCTCAGAGCCGCGATTACTTTACGCCGGACGAGGTCGAGATGATCCGAAACGCCCAGGACATCGACCTCCGGATCAAAGTCCTGGTCCAAACGGTCGATCGGCGGCTAACAGTTTTGAAGCTCGATCCCGGCGTGCCGGTCAAGGTAACAAAGGACTCTGACAAGTGGGGGCCGATGCCGGAAGGCACTCGGCTGCAGCTATTTAACGACATCATCCACATCCTTCAAAAGGCGATCGACGACATCGACGACACCTCGGCTCACGCTGGCACGGCCATGGCCCGCACGCCCGAAATGCAATCGAAAAAGGACAAGGTCGACCCGCCGTTCCACCGTGCCCTGCGTGAGATATTGGCGGCGGCGGAGCGGTTCAAGAATGTGCTTTCGGCTGAGGCGGCAAGGACCCAGGACAAGGCCGAACAGCGGGCGATCTCGAACTCGGTCGACCTCTGCGATCAGATCATCGAAGCCATAGGAAAACTGCCCGAGGCACAGGCACCGGTCAAGCCGCGCTGAAGATCTCTCCGGGCAAAAGTTTGGGGCGCACCTCCGAAGTTCGGTAGTGAGTTGATGGTCAAAGCCCAGGCGCACTCGTTCGCCCTGTCAGGCGCTATGTTTTACCCCTCCAGGCGCACTCGATACCCCCCTCAGGCGCAATGTTTACCCCTCTCAGGCGCTATGTTTTTTGTCGAAAATTTAGGTCTGAAACGACGCTTTGTTGCATGCGATCCGCGGAGGCATATCTGGTGGCCTATGTCCGTGCGCTCATCGTAAAGCATTAACCTACGAAAATTTTCCCTTTCGGTTTCGACGTGGGGCCTGTTTTTCCGCGGGTATGTCGGACGGTATTTACCTTGTTCGCCGACAGGGATATCAACGGGCTGTGCCCGAACGCGGTGCGGTCAGGCTTGCCTGACCGTCAGACGCTCCAACTCATCATCGGAGGCGGCGAAGCCGTCGACAAAATGCGTTGTCGCCCGATGCCCGGCTGAAGCCGGGCCGGGCTCCGGGGACTCGTTCAGATGCACTTTATCCACGTTCTAAAGAGCGTGGCAATTCACAAGACGGCCGCAAGTTAGAAAGGAGAGAGTGAGTGAGCGTGAGAGTGTGGGACGGCGTGTCGGTAGCCCGCACGACGCGCAAGGTGAAAAAGGTCAAAAGTGAAAAAACAGTGGTTTAGAGTCGGGCTACTGCCCGACGCGCGGACTTCGGCAAATTGGACTTTGCGGTCTTTGCGGGTTGCCTTGGCGTGCTTTGCGGTAAGATTAGGTTCTAAAAGCGGAGGACGCCGATCGATCTTTCGGGAATTTCAATTATTTGAAACTTGAAGGCGACTGGATGCACGTTGAAGCGGTCGACTGCTCAAAAGGACCGTGCCGCGGCTGGATCCGCTGGCGAAAAGGCCGGGATATCCTCGTTGGCAGTTACTTGAACCACGATAAGGTTCCGGAATTAGTACACGTCGAATCGAACTAAGAAGCAGGAAAGGCAGAGACAGTCGGCTGCCCGTCCGGCCAGATGGCATGGCTCCCTTAGCGAACGCTGCACCCTCAATACCGGGAATCCCACTTATAATAACGGGAACATTCGGCGGGATCCTTGCACTGAGTGTGAAACTATTTTGAACATGAAGTTATGAACAGAATTCTTATTTTGGCGTTATTATCTGCCTTGTCCTGTTCCTGCCACATAATTTCGCCTCAGCCCCGAGGAGGCAAAGAGTTTCATGAATTAAAGGAGATGTCGACATCTGATATCGATAGTATCCGACGTAAGTTTGAGTCGTATCCGGTAAACACGCAGATCGATATTTATTTGTACGGGCTAAAATACGTCGAGCCGGATGACAATAGCAGCCTCAAGTTCTTGATCGAGGGCGGAGAAATGAAGGTTCCCTACATAATAAAACGGATCGAATCCACTGATTTCGAGTTTGATCAAGCCTATTTAACGGAAGCCCTTGCGTCGATCAACAATGACTGTAGGTGTATCACGTTTGATCAGGTCGAGAGTTTATCGGAGATCGAACGAGGTATGAAAAATCCTTCTCACCGATCGAGATTCGGTCGAGCAATTCAAAGAATAGCGGAAACCAATGCGAATACTAGAGATCAGCTGTCTCCTTGATCATTCATGAAAAGGTCACGTCATTTAGGTGTTGGTATTTGACAGCTTAGAGTGATCAATAGTGTGCAGGAGTTGTACGATCTCGCCTTCTCACGATCTCAGGTCACGAGCGATGTCCCGTTTTTGAGGCGGACCGCGAGCGTTGTCGCCCGATACCCGGCTGTGGCCGGGCCGGGCTCCGGGCTTGAGTGGCCGGTGTGACGGTCGGGCACAGCCCGACCGCACTGCATTTCGGCAATAGCCGCGCGGGAAAAAGTTTAAAGGCGTTTTGAGAGTGCGGTTCGCTTACGCCCTTGCTCACCAGGCGGGCCTCGGCAAATTGGGCTTTGCGATCTTTGCGGGTTGCCTTGGCGTGCTTTGCGGTAAGATTAGGTTCTAAACGCGGAGGTCGCGGAGGTCGCGGAGGCAGGAAGTGAAAAAGGGAGCGAGTTAAGAAGAGCTCGGGTTTTGGCGGTGAGTGTACCGCCCTTACTTACGTGCGGGCTTGTGCAATTGACGCAGGAATAGCCGCACGAAACTGTTTGGGTAAAAAGCTGTGAATCCCTATCTATATTATTTAGCGTTGGTTTTGATCGGCTGGACTTTTCTTTCAGGTGCTGTTTATCTCATTGGCCACTCGTATGAGCGGCTCATTAGAAAGTCCGGGAGCTCAGAATATACTGGATCAAGGGCGACTCACACTTATTTCCAATTGATCGGCATCGCAAATTTAATAATCGGGACAGTGTCATATTGGATGCTGGATACGACAATATTTCGAACCGGTCTTACCCTGCTTTTAATAATCTCAACCGGGGCACTTGAGTGGATCATTCGAAAATGGTTGTTGGTTCGTTGATCGCCTGATAGTCAGGGCCGTCAGTGAAGACTTGTCCTGGCTCCTTGGTATTGAGGGAACATGGTTTGGCGGGCGCTAGCCCGCCGCTAAACCGCCGAGGATTTCTACCAGCCTGTCGGCGAGTCAAGCGATCAACCGGTCGAGGAAGATCGGGGTCAGACTTGCAATAGTGCAATGATATCGGAATTTGAGTTAGGAAGTATGGCATGATGGCTAGAGCTAAGCGGGTCTAGGTTGAGGGCGGTTTGTATCACGTGATCGTTCGCGAAACTCCCACCACCCCGTCCGCCTAAAAGGCGTCCACCCCTCCTCAGGCAGGAGGGGAGCGGCAAGATATCTTCCATGGCGACGAGGACCATCAGAAGTTTCTCTCGCTGCTATCAAGGATAAAGAGCAAGTTGGGCTTTTATTTTTACGGATACTGCCTAATGACGAATCATTTACATTTGCTGATCGAGCGGCGCTCAGACGACACCTCGATCCTTCGACCGTGACCCGACGCCATGACGCCGTAAAACACAAATTGAACGATAAAGACCAAATGACCCTAGACATGGAGACTATAGTCAGCGAATACAGATCGTCGGGTACGCAAGGAGGAATTGCACTATCGCAAGTCTGACCCCTTTCACACGATCTCTAACCTGGGTTTTCTTGCCATTTGACCGATGATATTATCCAGAATGTGACGGGCCGCCAAATCAAGAATCGACAAATAAGCAGGCCTGACCCCGTTCCCTCAGATCTCGACATCCTGAGAATAAGCAAAGGCGAAAAAAGGAATAACTAAATGAAAAATACGTATCGAGTACTTCGAGTATTTATTGTTCTGGTAATCCTGATTATGGCTTGTTCTCCGGACACGGGATGGATCCCTGTCAGTACGGTTGAAAGGAGTGGCGAGGTTAACATTGACTCGCTGATCTTTTTTAACCGGAGCGAGGGGATCGCCGTTTCTCGAACTTCTATCTTCCTGACAAATGACGGTGGCAAGTCTTGGAAAAAAACAGAAGTAACGCCTACGTCAAATTACCTCAAGATCATAAAAGGCGAAGGTGAAAACGCAGCAATAATCGGGTCAGAGTCCCGCCACTGGGAAGGACTGCCGAATTCCGAGAATTTGTCCGGATCTCACAAGGTACAGCCTCTTGTCTTAACTACGTCGAATAAAGGAATTGATTGGCACAAGATAGGGTTCTCGACAAACGATAAGGCAAGCGAACAAGACCGTTTCCCGTCTGTCAACGATCTATGCATCGATCGATCGGGCGCGGTTTGGATAGCGACCGATAAAGGGATAGTACAAAATCGATTAGTGGATCAAACGCTCGAAATGACCGATCTGTTGCCGACAGAGAGCCGATTCATTGCATTAGATTGTACGGATCCCAACGAGGTCCTTGCGCTCACTGTCTCGGGAGAGCTGTGGAAGCACGACGGCCAATGGAAACGGGAGATAATCCCCGGTCAGATTGACGGTTCCATAGCTGGGCCGGTCTATTGGGCAAAGCTCTCTAGATCGAATGGCGTTCTATGGGCACTGGGAAATCGCGATGTAAATGAGTCTGGTAACCGGAACGAGAATTTGAATGGGATATTAATAAGACGTGATAACGAGAACGAACCTTGGATGAATGTCACGCCGATCTCCAACACCAGCTTTGTCGACATCTCGATTCTCGGAAACAATGTTCGAATTATAGGCTCCAACGGTGCCATATATCATTCGGCCGACACGGGAAAAACGTGGACAACCGAAAACACTGCGTCGAAAGCAAATCTGACAAGTATCTACTTTCTCCCAACCGGCGAAGGCTGGATAAGTACAGCTTCGGGTCAAATTCTCTTGTTTAGCGGGTAAAATTCAATGCTTCTTATATTTAATTGTCCTGCATATTGTATATGAACTCTACGTATTGAGAATTCCTTAACCTAAATTTAAGAAGAAAGGGGTCAGGCCTGCTTATATGTCGATTCTTCGTGTTCATTGTATAGATCGATCACCTTTGAGTTATACATAACAAAGCCCGGATCGGATCTCAGTTTCAGAAGGCCGGACTGGTGGCGTCGGCTGACGTCCGAGAGGCTTAAGCCGATGAGGTTAGAGATGGATGTTGCCGTTGCTCCCAGCCGCCGGCCGGCGAATCCTCGTCGGCTGTCGCCCGTTTCATGGGCTCCGGGAAATGATCCGGCAACTTTCCACGGGTTCGCACCCGTGGCTTTATGCTGTCACCTGCTACGCAGGTTTGGGGGGAGTTTTTTGCGTGGTCGGTTGTGAAAAATCGGCGAGGTAAATTACACTCTCGAGTATGTCGGAAGAAAATTTGAAAAAGACGCCGTTGAACGAGGCGCATAGGGCTCTCGGCGGGCGTATGGTTGATTTTGGCGGCTGGGACATGCCGGTTCAGTACACGGCGGGCGTGATCGGCGAGCATATGGCGACGCGGACCGCCGCGGGGCTTTTTGACGTGTCGCACATGGGCGAGATATGGGTGGATGGCCCGGGCGCGATCGCCTTTGTAAATCGTTTGACGACGAACGACGTGCGGGCGCTCATCGACGGGCAGGCACATTATTCTGCCCTGACCAACGAGACGGGCGGTGTTGTAGACGACCTGCTGGTCTATCGTTTTGCCGAGGAAAAGCTGCTGCTGGTCGTCAACGCGGCGACGACCGAAAAGGACTGGGCGTGGATCACGTCGCACCACACGGACGAAGACGGCTGCGAGCTGACGAACGCGAGCGGCGATTTTTGCCAAATTGCCGTTCAGGGGCCGAAAGCGACAGCGATCGTCCAAAAGCTGACCGAAACCGACCTCTCGGCGATCAAGTACTACCATTTCACCGAGGGCTGGGTCGACGGCGTCGAGTCGATCATCTCGCGGACCGGCTACACGGGCGAGGACGGTTTCGAGGTATACGCTGCACCGGAATACGCCGAGCGGCTTTGGAACAAGTTTCTCTCGACGGGCGGATTCGGCCTCGACGGCGGCATACTTCCCTGTGGGCTGGCGGCGAGAAATACGCTGCGGCTCGAATCGGCGATGTCGCTCTACGGCCACGAACTCGGCGACGACATCACACCGCTCGAGGCAGGATTGGGCTGGATAACGAAATTGCAAAAGGGCGATTTTACGGGCTCGGACGCACTAAAACGTCAAAAAGAAGCCGGCCTGAAACGCAAGCTTGTCGGATTTGAAATGACCGAGCCCGGCATTGCCCGCGACGGCTGCGACGTGTACGTCGGCGACGCGAAATTGGGCAATGTAACCTCGGGCAGCCCGGCACCGTTCTTAAAGAAGAACATCGGCCTCGCATTTCTGCCCGCTGAATTTGCAAATATCGGCCAAGAAATTAAAATTGACGTGCGGGGAAAACACCTCTCAGCATCGGTGGTACCGACGCCGTTCTACAAGCGTCAAAAATGAATTGAACGATGAGCACCCCTTCCTTTACCTGTACCAAATGCAATGGCAATATGGTGAAGGGTTTTGCTGCCGACAAGTCGGAAGAATATTATATGAAGCTGGCCTGGGTGGACGGCGAGCCGCAGCAGGTGACGCTTTTCGGCATCCAGGGCGACAATGTGAAGATCGGAACAAAGCCGCAGCGGTCGGTACGCGGCCTGAGATGCGAACAGTGCGGATACCTTGAACTTTACGCAGTTTGAATTATCATCTAGATTACTAAATTACTAAAATATTATGTCCAATATTCCTGAAAACCTTCGTTACAGCAAAGATCACGAGTGGGTCCTGGTCGACGGTGACACCGCCACGATCGGTATCACCGACTACGCACAGCATTCGCTTGGCGATGTGGTTTATATCGATATGCCGCGGGTCGGCGATAAGTTCGGTACGCACGAGGCATTCGGCTCGGTCGAATCCGTAAAAGCTGTCTCGGAGATCTTTACGCCCGTTGCAGGCGAGGTCATTGAGGTCAACGACAGCGTCAACGACACGCCGGAAGATGTCAATAATGATCCATACGAAGCGGGCTGGATGGTCAAGCTAAAACTCGACAATCCCGGCGAGGCAGACGCCCTGATGTCGTCCGTCGAGTACGAAGAATATCTCGCCGCCTCGGAGTAGGCGGCCGACGATGAAAATGATCAAATGACGAGGGGCAAGGTATTTTGCATCAGACCCTTTGTAGTTGGCGAGAGCCTGGAGAAATGACTCCAGGCTCTTTTTCGCTGTTTTGACGTCGATGCGGGAAATTTCAGTTCGTAAGTAATTCAATTGCGGAGGCAAGAATAAAATGAAAAGTCGTCATATTACATTTCTTGTTTTGATGTGCCTGCTGACCACTGCGGGCGTCGCCCAGGTTTCTGCCCAAAATTACAAGATCAAACAGGTCTCGACGATGATGGGCCAGAAAATGGAATCAACCGTTTACGTCAAGGCGCCGCGAAAACGCACCGAAGGCGGCGGGATCATGGGCATCGGTGCCAATGTCGCGACGATCGAGCAGTGCGACCTGAAGCAGACGGTCAAGCTTAACGATAAACGAAAGATCTACACCGTCGAGCCTTTCGCGATGCCGTCGGACGAGGCTTCGCCGGCACCTTCGTCGCGTCCGCGGCCGCAGCCGCAGGAAAAGGCCGAGAAGGGCGGCACGATGACGATGACATCGAAGATCATCGACACCGGCGAACGCAAGCAGATGTTTGGTTTCAACGCACGCCATATCAAGACTTCGATGAAGATGGAATCGTCGCCTGACGCCTGCTCGCAGGTCAATATGGAGGTCGATACGGACGGCTGGTACATCGATCTGCCTCAGTTTTCGTGTCCGGTCAACGCGTCCGCCGATATTCCGCCGCAGTACGACAAACCCACACGTTCGGGCTGCCGGGACAAGGTTGTGGTCAGGTCATCGGGCGGCGGCAAGCTTGGATTTCCGCTGATGGAGACGCAGACGATGAACGGCGGCCAGGGCCAATCGTTTACGAGATCGATGGAAACGGTCGAGTTGTCCAGGGCGACGCTCGATGATGCTCTGTTCGAAATTCCGGCAAATTACAAGCTCGCCGACAACGACCAGGCGATCTACAAACCCGATCTGGGTGAGATGAGAAAAGCCGCCGAAGAGGCCAAAAAGAACGGCTCGGGCGGTGAGACATCGATGCTCGACCCTAGCACGTTCGGGCAGAGCGGGGCTAAGCGTCCCGGGGTCAAACGCATCGGCGTTCTCGTGCCCACTAACGGCACCAGCGAGAACGTCTCGACTGGCGAACTACGAGCGATCCTGACGCAGCAGCTCGGGAGCGGGAACGTCGAGGCGGTTGCCATTAATAACGCGGCCGACGCTCGAGGCGCCGGGTGCGATTACGTTCTGTCGAGCAGCGTCACGCGGTTAAAGCAATCGACGGCCGGCAAGATCGGAGGGTTCCTCGGCAAGGTCACGAATACCGACACGTCGCAATCGTCGACCTGGGACATTCAGATCGACTTCAACCTGACGACGGTCGACGGTCAATCCGTCCTGTCAAAGTCTGTCAACGATAAGGTAAAGGGCTCGGTCGAAATGGCATCGTCGTCGGTGCTTTCGAAAGAGGCCGCCGCGGTCCGCTCGGCGATAAGGTAGTTTTGCTTATATCTTTGCCAAAAAGCGGATGCCAATACGAGGTATCCGCTTATTTTTATAATTAGCGGGATTACAAACCGAGCCTTCGAATTCGAAACGCACTTTTGATATCATTTAAGGTCCTAAAGCCGTAAAAATTAAGTACACTTTGACCAAAAGAGAATTCAGATGAGATATATACCAAACGCACCCGAACAACGCGGTGAAATGTTGTCCGTCGTCGGACTCGAGAACGCAGCCGAACTCTTTCGCAGCATTCCGGCGGACGTACAGCTCAACCGGGCACTGAAGATCACGGAACCGCTCGCGGAACCAGAGGTCATCGCCGAGATGGAGCGGATGGCCGCGAAAAATACCGGAACGACCGTGCCTTCATTTTTAGGCGGCGGCGTTTACTCGCATTTTTCGCCGACGGTCGTCGATCACCTGATCCAGCGTTCGGAGTTTTTCACCTCGTACACGCCGTACCAGCCGGAGATCGCCCAGGGCACGCTGCAATACATTTTTGAATTTCAGACGCTCGTCTGCCAACTGACCGGGATGGAGGTCGCGAACGCGTCGATGTACGACGGTTCGACGGCGATGGCCGAGGCGTACCTGATGGCACAGCGGGTCACGCGAAGGGACAAGATCGTTGTCGCCAAGAGCGTTCACCAGGAATATCGCGACGTCGCGACGACCTATGCCCAGCACGGCGATACCGCGATCGTCGAGATCGACTTTGACCCGGCAACGGGCCGCGTCGCTGACACTTCGGCACTCGACGACCAGACGGCGGCACTTGTCGTCCAGTCGCCGAACTTCTTCGGCTGTGTCGAGGACCTCAAACCGCTCGCCGATGCCGCACACGCCGTCGGTGCGTTATTCATCGTGGTCGTTACCGAGGCGATAAGTTTTGGCCTGCTCAAGACGCCGGGCGAATGCGGTGCCGACATCGTCGTCGGCGAGGGCCAATCGTGGGGCGTGCCGATGGGTTTCGGCGGGCCGCACGTAGGGTTGTTCGCGACGCAGGAGAAATTTGTCAGGCAGATGCCCGGGCGTTTGTGCGGCATCGGATACGACAAGAACGGCAACCGCGGATTCGTGTTGACGCTGTCAACCCGCGAGCAGCACATCCGCCGCGAAAAGGCGACCTCGAACATCTGCACCAACCAGGGCCTGATCGCCCTCGCCGCAACCATCTATATGGAAACGATGGGCAAGGCTGGCTTGCAGGAAGTCGCGAGGCAGAACGCCCAAAAGGCCGCTTACGCCCGAAAACAGATCGCGGCGATCGACGGCTACGAACTGCCCTTCTCGGCACCGGTGTTTAACGAGTTCGTCGTTCGCGGCCCACGTCCGGCGAACGAAATGCTGGAAAAAGTCCGCAGCGGAGCTGGCATCAATGGCGGCATCGCACTTTCGAAATACTACGCCGACCGCCCGAACGATTTCCTCGTTTGCGTGACCGAGACGAATACGAAGAAGCAGATAGATGCGTTGGTCGCGGCTCTTCGGGCAGCGTAACAAATGTTGGCGGTTGAATTCGAAATGTTTTCATTTGTCGAATTGATTTTTTTGATTTGGGTTTTAATCGTCGTTGGCGTGCCGGTCGGGTTGTTGGTATTGATCCTAAAGCTGCGGAGCATCGCTAAGAAGCAAATGCTCGAATCGAAGAAGTGTCAGTTCTGTTCCGAGATGATAAAGCGCGAGGCAGTCGTATGTCGCTTCTGCGGCCACGAACAGAAAGCAGAGGACCTAGCCTGATAAACAAAGGTTAAACCGAGTGATACAGAAGGCTCGAGCATATGGAGGAAGTTTCAGTGAAAAATCTAAAAGATCTTGATCGCAGAAGATTTCTCTCATCCGCCGGAAAAGGCCTCGGGCTGATGGCTCTGTCGTCGTCGGTGGTCGGTTCGCTGTTTGAAAAAGTAAAGGCCGCGGGCAAGCGCATCGATCATCTTTCGCCGGTCGAGGCGGCGATGGACGAGGATTACTGGGCGACGATACAGCAGTCGTTCGCGGTCTCGCACGGGTTGATCAACCTCAATAACGGAGGCGTGAGCCCGAGCCCGCGGATGGTCACCGAGGCTTTTGTCCGATACACGTGGCAGCAGGAAGAGGCGACCGCTTACACGATGTGGCAGCTGCTCGAACCGCAATCGGAGACCATACGCACCGGGCTGGCGGAAATTTTCGGCTGCTCGCCCGAGGAGATCGCGATCACGCGGAACGCCAGCGAATCGCTCGAGATCCTGCTGATGGGAATGGACTTGAAGTCCGGCGACGAGATCCTGACGACGACGCAGGATTATCCGCGGATGCTGACCACGCTCCGCCAACGTGAGCTGCGTGAGGGCCTCAAGCTCAACCTGATCAAGATACCGATCGCTCCGAAGAACGTGGACGATATCGCCGATGCGTTCGAACGGGCCGTGACGCCGAAGACGAAACTTATCCTCATCTCGCACCAGATCAACCTGACGGGCCAGATCACGCCGGTCAAGAAGGTATGCGAGATGGCTCGTTCCAAAGGTATCGAGACGATCGTTGACGGAGCGCATTCGTTCGCGCAGTTCGATTTCAAGCAGGCGGATCTCGGTTGCGATTACTTCGGCACTTCCCTGCACAAATGGATCTACGCTCCGAAGGGCACGGGAATGCTCTATATAAAGAAGGACAAGATCCCGAAGATATGGGCGTTGATGGCGTCGGAAAATCAGAACAAGAACGACATCCGCAAATACGAAGAGATCGGCACGCACTCGGCGGCGATGAGGCTGGCGATCGGCGAATCGATCCTCTTTCATAACGCCATCGGCGCGAAACGCAAGGACGAACGCCTGCGGTACCTGTCGCGATACTGGATGGACCGGATCAAGGACATTCCGAAGGTCGGATTCAACACTTCGTTCGACCCGAAACAGTTTTGCGCGATCGCTAATTTTAAGATCGACGGCGTCAACCCGGGCGAGATCGGTAGCTACCTGATGTCGAAACACAAGATAATCACGACGCCTATCATTCACGATGAATTCAGCGGCGTCCGCATCACGCCGAATGTTTACACGACGCTGTGGGAACTGGAGCGGTTCGCCGAAGCGGTCGAGACGATTGCGAAAAAAGGAATCCCGAAGGCCTAGAAGGGACAGAATGACATTGAGGCATCTATTCGTTGCATTTTTGCTGGCCGCCGTGCTCGGTACCTGCGTTTGGGCTCAGGGCCGTGTTCCGAAATATGCGGATTATGCGGTCACGACCATATATAACGGGCGAAATGCTCCGGTGAAATTAACGAAGGACGATATGGCGTTTCGGACGAGGCTCCGGAACGCTGCCAAGGACAAGCGCAATTTTGCCGGCGAATATATAGTCGCCCAATGGGGCTGCGGCGCCGAGTGCCTGTCAACGGTGGTGATAAGTGCCCGGACGGGCAAGATCTACGACGTTCCGTTCAGCGTTTGCTGCTGGAACAGCGATGTCGACGCGATCGAATACCGCCTGAATAGCCGCCTGATCATATTCCGCGGCATCAGAAACGAAAGTGAGAAGGATAGCGAAAACGATACACATTTTTACGAATTCAGGAATGGCAAGTTTATCTTTATCAAAACTATAAGAAAGCCATAGTTTAGAAATATGAGCATCAAGAAAGTCACACAACATCCGTCACAGAACGAGAACCTTATTTTTGAACGGTCGCAGCCCGGTCGGGTCGGCTATATGCTGCCGAAGCTGGACGTCGAGGAGATGAATATCGACGACCTGCTGCCTGCTGATCTGCGCCGAACGGACGACCTCGACGGCGTTCCGGAGGTCTCGGAGGTCGACGTCATCCGGCATTTTACGCGGATATCGACGTGGAATTATTCCATCGATCTGGGAATGTACCCGCTCGGCTCGTGCACGATGAAGTACAATTCGCGGCTGAATGAAAAGGTGGCACGCATCGGCGGTTTTGCAGGCCTGCACCCGCTCGCACCCGAGACCGACACGCAGGGAGCCCTCGAGCTGATCTATCGGCTTCAGGAAGACCTCGCCGAGATCACCGGTTTGCCGGGCGTTTCGCTGCAGCCTGCCGCCGGAGCGCAGGGCGAGATGACCGGCGTGATGCTCATACGCGCGTACCTCGATGCCCGCGACGGCGAGGCGTCAAAGGACCGCCGTGTGATGCTGATCCCCGATTCGGCACATGGCACCAATCCGGCGTCGGCGGCACTTGCGGGTTTTACCGTTAAGACGATCCGCTCGACCGCCGAGGGATTGACCGACCTCGATCATTTGAAACAGCTCTGTGACGAAGGCGGTGTCGCCGGCCTGATGCTGACCAACCCTAACACTGTCGGCATCTTCGAACGAAACATCAAGGTGATCTGCGAGACGATCCACGCCGCCGGCGGCCTCGTCTATATGGACGGCGCAAATATGAACGCCCTCGTCGGTGTCGCTCGTCCGGGCGATATGGGCGTTGACGTCATCCATCTCAATTTGCACAAGACGTTCTCGACGCCGCACGGCGGAGGCGGCCCGGGATGCGGGCCGTGTTGTTGTACGGCGGAACTGGCGCCATTTCTGCCGACACCGCGGATCGAGAAGAGCGGCGATAAATACGTGCTCAACTACAATTATCCCGAGTCGATCGGACGCGTGAAGGCGTTTTACGGCAATTTCGGCATGATGGTCCGTGCACTATCGTATATCTACACCCACGGTGCCGAAGGGCTCCGCGAGGCAACCGAGGCGGCGGTCCTGAACGCCCGATACGTCTCGAAGAAGCTTGCGGGTGTTTACGATGAGCCGTTCGAGGCGGACTGTATGCACGAAGCCATCTTCTCGCATAAGAACCAGGCGAAACTTGGCGTCGTCACGCTCGACATCGCCAAACGCCTGATCGATTACGGTTTTCACCCGATGACGGTGTATTTCCCGCTTGTGGTCGAGGGCGCGATGCTCATCGAACCGACCGAATCAGTCGGCCGCTCGGACCTCGATGCATTTATCGAGGCCATGATCGACATCGACCGCGAAGCACGCGAAACTCCGGAACTCGTGACAAACGCCCCGCATACGACGCGGATAGGCCGCATCGACGAAGCAGCCGCAGCAAGAAAACCGGTTTTGCGGTGGAAAAAAGAGATAGACTCGATGACTCACTCAGCGTAAGATATCTTTCATGGAAAGGATCGTGAATCTGCACATCGAAAAACTGCCCGAAGGCTTTTATCTGGCTACCTCGGACAATGTTCAGGGACTGATCGCGCAGGGCCGGACGATCGCTGAAACCTTGGAAATAGCTCGGGATGTCGCTAAGAAGCTGCTTGAATCTGAATCCGAAGAAACTCTAGGCGAGCTGGTTCCGGCGTCGGACAGTTTCAATTACCCGCTCGTGGTCGGGGTTTGAGGATGGGACGTCTTTCGGGTTTTCGATATCGCGACATCATAAAAATTCTAAAGAAGCTCGGATTTGAGTTTCATCGGCAAGCTGCCGGTAGTCACGAGATCTGGTATAACGGCGAGACCGGTTTATTTACGACAATACCGAACCACCCCGGAGACATGCCTGAGGGAACGCTGAGGGCCATACTGAAACAGGCGGCCATCGATCCTGAAACGTTTCTGGGATTAAAATGATCGGAGCAGTCGTATTCATTCTGCCTCCCAATTATTCAAATACTATCAAGTACAGGTCGATCCGTGAGCTGGCGCGACGATCGTGCGCATATGATCAAAGTCGAAAATTTAGTTAAGAAGTTCGGTGATCTTACGGCCGTCGATGATATTTCGTTCGACGTGGATGCTGGCGAGATATTTGCGTGTCTCGGGCCGAATGGGGCCGGGAAGACGACGACGATCAAGATGCTGACGACGCTGCTCAGGCCGACGAGCGGAACGATCAGCATTAATGGCCTTGATCCGGCGACTCAGTCGAACGAGGTTCGCAAGCAGTTCGGGATCGTGTTTCAGGACCCGAGCCTCGATCAGGAGTTGACCGCCGAGGAGAACATGGACCTTCACGGCGTGCTCTATCACGTGCCGCGGAAAATACGGCACGAACGGACCGAGATGCTGCTGAAGCTGTTCGAGCTCTGGGAAAGGCGAAAATCATACGTAAAAGAGTTTTCGGGCGGAATGAAGCGAAGGCTCGAGATCGCACGCGGGTTCCTGCATACGCCGAAGATCCTCTTCCTCGACGAACCGACGCTCGGGCTAGACCCGCAAAGCCGAAATCAGCTGTGGACACACGTCAAGAACCTCAATAAGTCGGAGGGCGTGACCGTTTTCCTGACGACACACTATATGGACGAGGCCGAACGGGTGGCCGACCGGCTGGCGATCGTCGATCACGGCAAAATAGTCGCACAGGGCACGCCGCAGGAACTAAAAGATCAAACATCGACGGATTCGCTCGAGGGTGCGTTCCTTGCGTTGACCGGATCGACCATTCGAGACGAAAAAGCGGACTCAGCGGCCGGAATACGGCAAATGGCGAAAATGTGGAGGAAATAGGGTGAACGCGATCTACATACTCTGGTTGAGAGAGCTGAAACGGTATTCGCGTTCGCGGGCCATGGTCATCGCGTCGCTCGGACAGCCGCTCTTGTATTTGCTCGTGCTCGGCTTCGGGCTCGGGCCGGTATTCCAAAAGGCCGGCCAAGGCAGCTATCTCCAGTTTGTCGCACCGGGCGTCGTCGGGATGTCGGTGCTTTTCAGTTCGGTCTTCTCGGGGATCGGCCTGTTGTGGGACAGGCAGTTCGGGTTTCTAAAGGAAACGCTGGTGGCTCCGGTTCCGCGGGTCGTCGTGATGATCGGCAAAACGCTTGGAGGTGCCACGGTCGCGACCATTCAGGGCCTGCTCGTACTTGCGATCTGCCTGATCGCTGGATTCCGCCCGGTCAATTGGGCGACGCTGCCGCTGGCACTTGTGTTCATGATCCTGACGGCGATCGTTTTCGCCGGACTCGGGATGGCGATCGGCTCGATGCTGCAGGATATGCAGGGTTTTCAGCTAATAATGAACTTTCTGGTGATGCCGATATTCTTTTTGTCGGGCGCGTTATTCCCGCTGAAGGACCTGCCGAGCGTGCTCAGCTTTATTACGCGGCTCGACCCGCTGTCTTACGGGATCGACGGTCTTCGAAGCGTGTTGATCGGTACCAGCCAGTTCGAGCCGTTGTTGAGCATTGCCGTATTGTGCGGCGCCGCGGTGCTGTTCGTTGCGTTCGGCGGTTATTCATTTTCGAGGATCCAGCTTTGATGAGAAGAGCATTCTTCTTCGTTAGTTCGGTTGGCCGTGAGAACAAATCTCGCGGCTTTTTCGTCTCACATGTAACGTGAAAGCTCTGTCAACACCGAAAATAGTAACCAGGACGCTGCGGCACATTTGTTTCGGCGTGTGGATCGCGGTGCTCGCCGCCGGAGTTCTCTCCTATATCATTTATCCGGAACAGTTTACGGCCGAGCGGATCGCGGAGTTCCTGCTTCGGTTCCGGGGCGAGATTTGGCTGGTGTATCTGGTGATGTCGGCGCTCAGAGGATTCACGCTGCTGCCAAGTACGCCGCTCGTGATCGCGGGCACGCTGCTATTTCCGACGGAGCCCTTCGCGGTTCTGATGGTTTGTTTCGCCGGGATATTCCTGTCGTCGTCGATGATCTACTTCTTTTCGGAGTTTCTCGGTTTTCACGAGTATTTCGAGGGGCATAAGCCCGAGATGACCCATAAGTTAAAGGCGAGGCTCGAGCGACCGACCGGATTTATCTTCGTGGCATTATGGGCGTTCTTCCCGCTCGTCCCGACCGACCTCGTCTGTTACCTCGCCGGGACGACCGCGATGAACTACTGGAAATTCATCGCCGCGGTTCTCGCAGGCGAAACCGTCCTGTGCGTGTTTTACGTGTATTTCGGTGGAGCGATCGTCAATTTGCTCAGGTAAGTTGCGGCCGAAGCAACTTTCTGACGGCCTTTTTCACCAAAGCTTTATCAGACGAGACGACGTTCAAAACTGGAGAGCTCCGAATATGAAAGATTGCAATGAAACTGTCGACTGCAGCGGCCGTCGCGAGTTTTTGGTCAAGGCGGCGTTTATGACCGGCGGCCTGGTGCTTACGCTTTCCGGCGTATCATCGGCGTTCGGCAAGCGGGAGGGCGACCTAACGATAAATATCGACGCCGCAAGCCCGTTGAACAAGGTCGGCGGCTCGGTGGTGGTCGATTCGCCGGCCGGCAAGATCATCATTCTCCGTACGGGCGATGCGACATTCCTCGCGTTTTCGGCAAAGTGCACGCACCGCGGCGGCATTGTCGCCTACAATGCGGCTAAGAAGCATTTTGTCTGCCCGAAGCACGGCTCGGAGTTTGACGCCGCCAGCGGCCAGGTCGCCAACGGCCCGGCCAAAAAGCCGCTGGCTGAGTACAACGCAAGCGGGTCGTCCTCAAGCGTCACCGTCAAGGTCGGAACTTAAACGGATCACGCAGAACTTGGTTAATATCTGACGTCGGCGGCCGGCGGCGGATTCGTTTTGTTCGCTTTTCCCACGAGTGCGAACCGCTCCGGCTCAATAAATTGAACCCATACCGACGCGCGTGCTTCGTCGGACGATAATGGTTCTCGAAGCTCTCAAAATCCCTGCCGCGGCCCGCCTGCGGATCGATCAAAATATCCGTTGCGCGCGTATCGCGATGGGTATATAATCGGCGGCATTCCCTTAATTCAACTCAATTAGGTCAAATCAAACATCGATAATGAAAACAGGAGGTTCATATGTCACAGACGGCGCAGCAGAGAGAGATAAATGAGGATAGGATGCATGAATTTCTGGGCAAGGTGGTTGGTGATTTCGGGGCCGGCCTAAGTTCCGTACTTGGGTATATCGGCCAGAAATTGGGGCTTTACGAGGCGCTCGCGGGTTCCGACGGATTGACGTCCGAGGAGCTGGCAGCAAAGACAGGCACGAAAGAGCGTTATGTCCGCGAATGGCTGCTCAATCAGGCATCGGGCGGCTACGTCCATTTCGATCCGGCGACTAAGAAATACTCAATGCTTCCGGAACAAGCGGTCGCACTGACCGACATGAACAGCCCGTTCTACGTCGGCGGCGGCTTTTACGTGATCAAGGCGATGATGAACGCGCAGCCGCGAATTGCCGACGCATTTGTGAATGGCGGCGGCCTGCTGTGGGGCGACAACGACCCTGATCTTTTCATTGGTACGGAGCGGTTTTTCAGGCCCGGGTACACCGCTCACCTCGTCGGCGAATGGCTGCCCGCCCTCACGGGCATCGTCGAACGTCTGAGTGCTGGTGCGACCGTCGCCGACGTTGGATGCGGACACGGAGCGTCGACAATAATTATGGCGAACGCATTTCCCAATTCGCGATTCTATGGTTTTGACAACCACGAAGCGTCAGTCGCTACGGCGAGAAAGAAGGCTGAGGCCGCCGGAGTCGGCGATCGGGCGACCTTTGAGGTGCGAAGTGCGGCCGAGTATCCGAATAACGGATATGACCTGATCTGCTTTTTCGATTGCCTGCACGATATGGGCGACCCGCACGGCGCGACAAAACACGCCTTTGACACGCTGTCGGAGAACGGTTCGTGTATGATAGTCGAGCCGATGGCCGGCAATACGATCGAGGACAATTTCAATCCGGTCGGTCGTGTTTTCTCGGCCGCATCGACACTCTGCTGCACGCCGAACTCATTGGCGGTCGGCGGGCCGGGCCTCGGGGCGGTCGCGAGCGAAGATGCTCTGCGGGATGTCGTCCTGTCGGGCGGATTTGGTCACTTCGATCGTGTTGCGGAGACACCGTTCAACCGTGTCTTCGAGGTACGGCGTTAGAAAATGCTCGCGGCCGCGGGCTGTTCAGCTAGTCATCGGCCGCGTAATTATGAAATTCGGAAATTACGGAGGAAAGTGTTTTATGAAGGTTGCGAGATCGTTTTTCGTTTTCGGTCTATTTGTGATTTTGGGCGGACTTTTTGTCACGACCGCTGCAAGTCCCGAATACGAGAACGAGCGAACCACGCAACCTTTGACCACGCCGACGCCCGACGGCGGGACCGCTCCTTACAGTTCCTACCGAGGCATCGCGATCCGCACGCCGGCGGCCGAGGTCGCCGAAAAACTCGGAACGCCCACCCAGAAGTCGAAAGCCGGCGATTACTACCTCATCTCACCGACCGAATCCGTCCAGATATCCTACGACAGCGACCAAACCGTCAAGGCCATCTCCGTCAACTACACCGGCGACCTGAAAGCTGCCCCGACACCAAAAGATGTTGTCGGAACGGACGTCAAAAAGGACGACGAAGGCTCGATCAACAAGATGGTCAGCTACCCGAAAGAGGGCTTTTGGATATCGTACATTCGAACGCCCGGAAAGGACGCAACCATCATCATCACCCTTCAAAAGACCGCCAAGCAATAGCCACGATCTTCTCTTACGGCCTGTTGCATAACGGGGGTATAATATTCTTTTACACGGACTGTGACTACGGTCACAGTATCATTTGAAACAACGCGCGAGACTAATACTCGTAGGATCCCGAAGGTTGGCTGCAACATCGAAGATCGCTCAGGGTTTCGACTCATACAATTTCATCCGGAAGCGATCGGCCAAGGAAAACTTCGGTTTCCCGAAGGCTAGGATCACGCGAAATTGGAGGCGATATGAGTATTAGGATCTTGATCGGCATTTTCTCTATTTCGGTCGTTTTCTTAGGGATCTTGGTCGCACCATTGCCGAACGGCCGGACCCGGGCTGCCGGAGTCGCGGAAATCATGGCGGTGCCGACACCGGAACCGGCAAAGCCGTTATTCACCGACTATCGCGGGGTAACGATCGGAATGTCGGCCGCGGACGCCCGGGAGAAGCTGGGTAAGGCGAAAGACACTTCGGACACACAGGATTTCTATGTTTTTAGCGATGGCGAAACGGTTCAGATCGTTTATGACGAAGACAAGACCGTAAAGGCGATCTCGGCGACGTACATGGGACCGAAAGTGACGCCGCCGGTTCCAAAGGACCTGTTCGGCGTCGATGCCGAGGTCAAGCCCGACGGTTCGATCAACAAAATGGTCAAGTACCCGAAGGCGTCTATATGGATCTCGTACATCAAGACCGGCGGCGACGATCCGATGGTGATGGTGACGGTTAGTAAAATACAAAAAGGCGAATCGTAACTGACACATTTTGAAGCTTTTTTCGCCTAAAGCTAACGGGGTTTCCGATTTCGCGACGCCCTTTTGCACGTGTCGCGATTCTCCGATATATTAGGTTGCAATATGACAACAATCGGAATCCCGAAGGAGATCCATCCGGGAGAAAAGCGCGTTGCGGCGACCCCGCAAACAATACTTAAACTCAAAAAATTAGGCTTTGACGTTGCGGTCGAATCGGGTGCCGGACACGGCATCAATACGTCGAACTCCGAGTACCGCGAGGCCGGGGCCGCGGTCATCGATAAGACGCAGGAGCTGTGGGAGCTCTCCGACGTGATCCTCAAGGTCCGCCCGCCTGAGGAGAACAAGGAACTCGGTAAACACGAGGCCGACCTGCTTCGCGAGGGAGCGTGGCTGATCGGCTTCATGTGGCCGGCGCAGAACCGCGAGCTCGTCGACCGGCTCGCCAAACGAAAGGCGACCGTCTTCGGGATGGACTGCATTCCACGCATTACACGTGCGCAGAAGATGGACACGCTCTCGGCGATGGCTAACATTGCCGGTTACCGGGCGATCATCGAGGCGGCGAATAATTTCCCGAGATTTTTTGGCGGCCAGATAACGGCCGCCGGACGTATCGACCCGGCGAAGGTATTGGTCATCGGTGCCGGTGTCGCCGGATTATCGGCGATCGGAGCCGCGAGGGCGTTGGGAGCGATCGTCAAGGCGTTCGACCCGCGTTCGGCGACCAAGGACCAGGTCGCCAGTATGGGTGCCGAGTTTTTAGAACTCGATGTCAAAGAGGAAGGTGAGGGCAAGGGCGGTTACGCCAAGCAGATGTCCGACAATTTCCTCAAGGCCGAGATGGCTCTCTTTGCCGCACAGGCGATGCAGGTCGACATCATCGTCACAACCGCACTGATCCCCGGCAAACCCGCACCAAAATTGATCACGACCGGCATGGTTGAGTCGATGAAGCCAGGCTCAGTGATCGTCGATCTCGCCGCCGAACAGGGCGGCAACTGTGCCCTCACCGAGCCCGGCAAGATCGTCCATCACAAGGGCGTGACGATCATCGGATTTACCGACCTGCCGTCGAGAATGGCGAGTATGTCGAGCCAATTGTACGGCTCGACGATCGTTGCCCTGCTCACCGACCTGACCAACGAGGAAGGATTACACGTCGATCTCGACGACGAGGTCGTCCGCGGAGCTATCGTCCTTCACAACGGAAAGATGATGTGGCCGGCTCCTGCGCCGCCGACGCCGGTAGCTCCGCCTGAACCGGGAGTACCGACCAAGAGCACGGCGAGCGTCGAGGTCAAAGCTGCCGCCCATAACGGGCACGGCGGCGATGCCGCGGGCATCAGCCCGGTCGCTTTGGCGGTGATCGGCTTGGTCCTGATCGGACTCGGCCTGGTCGCACCGGACAAGGCTCTGTCACATTTCACGGTATTCATACTGGCGATATTTGTCGGATTTCAGGTCGTCTGGAACGTCAAACCGGCGCTGCACACACCGCTGATGAGCGTCACCAACGCGATCAGCGGCATTATTCTCGTCGGAGGAATGCTCCAGCTCATCGGCACGAATTTGAGCGTCACGGTCATCCTCGGGTCGATCGCCGTCCTGATCGCGTCGATCAACATCGCCGGCGGATTCCTGGTGACGAACCGGATGCTGGCTATGTTTAGGAAGTAAATTATATGAGGTTTTCGATAAAAACTTGTATTTTGCTTATCCTGATCCTAACCGGTCTCACTACGGCCCAGGATGAAAACATCCGCGGAGTGGTAAAAAGTCCAAATGGTATTCTGATCGTTTGGAATCAACCTTCAAATAACTTCACGTTGCAAGTGAAAGGAAACGATGTCGAGCCCGTTGAGAATCGAAATCTTGCATTTCTGATAGACGGGAAATTTCTACAGGTAGTAACGGCATTTAAGAAGGACTTTCTATCCGACAAACAAAAGAAAGAAGATCTGGACGACAAGTCTATTCTTGCGGCACATTTTATTTGGGAATCGAGCTATCTGGAGCAAGTGGTCGGCGAAAAGCTCGACATTATTTCAGAAACTATAAGTCTTCCGAATAATAAGGCCGCAATACTTTGGAGTTTTAGAACGCCCGAAAAAGATAAAGGCGAAGTTCTGCGACAAGTATTTCTAACAACTGTCAATGGCGAGTCAGTATTGGCCTTAAATGGTGCTGTAACCTCGTCGGTCGGTGAAAGTACCGTTCGAGACTTTTTGCTTGCAACGGCGGCCACTCTAAGCGTTCGTGACAAGCCATTAACTCAAAAAGAAGCGAAAGAATTGGCTTCGAAGATGAATTAGAGCGAATTGTCAGAAATATCGGGTAGTGGCTGTAATTTTTCATGTTGGACAGGACTAGGACCGTATATTTTAGAACTATGGATTACCGAAAGTATATTACGATCGAGCCAAACAAGCGCGGCGGCAAGCCTTGTATCCGTGGCTTGCGGATCACTGTCTACGAGGTGCTTGAATATCTTGCATCCGATATGACCGAGGCTGAAATTCTGCAAGATTTTCCGGATCTGACCGCCGACGATCTTAAGGCATGTATTGCTTTCGCGGCTGATCGCGAACGTCGGTTGATGGATATTCCCGTTGCCGCGTGAAACTCTTATTTGACGAGAATTTGTCACACAGATTGGCCTCCGAAGTGGCCGATCTATTTCCTGACTCTACGCACGTACGCGATGTTGGGTTAAAAGCGTCGGACGACCCGGATGTGTGGCGATACGCAGTTGAGAATGACTTCACCATAGTATCGAAGGACGCGGATATGCACGACCGGAGTTTGGTATTTGGTTTTCCGCCAAAGGTAATTTGGATACGATTAGGAAATTGCTCAACTGCGGATGTGGAACAACTTATTAGGCGGGAAGCCGCGTTGATCACGAAATTTATCGAAGATCAATTCGCCTCGTTCCTGGCATTATCATAAACATTTTTCATGCAACAAAGTTTAATCACAATTGCCTACATCGCCGCGAGTGCGTTGTTTATTTTGAGCCTTGGCGGCCTCTCTCAGCAGGAGACGGCACGCCGCGGCAACCTTTACGGAATTCTCGGAATGGTGATCGCGTTGATCGCGACCGCCGCCGGGATGCAGCTTGGCGGGCTACCGGTGCTGGCAGCCGCGCTAATTCCGGGCCTCGTTATCGGTGCGATCCTCGCTTCGAGGGTGCAGATGACGTCGATGCCGGAGCTGGTGGCGATCCTACACAGCTTCGTCGGCCTCGCTGCCGTGCTTGTCGGTTTCGCGACATATCTCGGGCCGCAGCCGCAGATGACGGCGTCCGAACACCAGTTGCACATCGCCGAGATCTTTATCGGCGTCTGCATCGGTTCGGTCACATTTACGGGCTCGGTCATCGCGTTTCTCAAGCTCCGCGGTTCGATCGGCGGAAAACCGTTCATGCTGCCCGGGCGGCACTTGATAAATATCGTAATGCTGCTGATCACCGTTGGATTGGGCGTCGCATTTTTCATGTCGCCGGAACCCGCTAACGGGCAATGGCCGCTGCTGATCGCAACGATCGTGACCGGAATTCTCGGCGTTCACTTCATCATGGCGATCGGCGGTGCGGATATGCCGGTCGTCGTCTCGATGCTAAACAGTTATTCAGGCTGGGCGGCGGCGGCGGCGGGCTTTATGCTTAGCAACGACCTGCTCATCATCACCGGTGCGCTCGTCGGTTCGTCGGGTGCCATCCTCAGCTACATCATGTGCAAGGGCATGAACCGCTCATTCGTCAGCGTCATGCTCGGCGGATTCGGCACCGAGGGCGGCACAGTTTCGACCGCCGCGGCAGAACACGGCGAGGTCCACTCGATCGAGTCAGCCGGCGCCGCCGACCTCCTGCAAAATGCACGTAAGATCATCATCGTTCCCGGCTACGGCCTTGCCGTCGCGCAAGCGCAGCATTCGCTTGCCGAGGTCTGTAAATTGCTCAAGGACAAGGGCGTTGACATCAAATTCGCCATTCACCCGGTCGCCGGCCGCCTGCCGGGTCACATGAACGTCCTGCTCGCCGAAGCCAACATTCCGTACGACATAGTGTTCGAAATGGACGAGATCAACGACCAGTTCAAGGACACGGACGTCGCGTGGGTCATCGGCGCCAACGACATCGTCAATCCATCGGCGCTCGACGATCCCGGTTCGCCGATCGCGGGCATGCCCGTCCTTCACGTTTGGGAATCGCGCGACGTCATCGTTATGAAACGCTCGATGGCATCGGGCTATGCCGGCGTCGACAACCCGTTGTTCTACAAGGACAACACGCTGATGCTCTTCGGCGACGCGAAGAAGGTCGTGGACGAGATCCTGACGGCGATGCGGAGTTGAACATCTGGCTCTAACCACTCGTTGGTAATTCGAGCAGGGCGAGGCGTTCGACGATCTCGCCTTTTTCAATGTGTTTTTCTACCAGTTCGGGCACGTCTTCAGGTGTGACCTGGGCGTACCAGGTGCCCTCAGGATATACGAGTACGGCGGGCCCGATCGTGCAGAATCCAACGGAGCTGCACTCAGTCAGGACGACCTCGCCCATCGGGTTCCGGCCCTTGGTCTCCTTGCCCTGACGGATGCCGCGGCCTTCCAATTCCCGGGCGAACGCAGCCTTGACCTCCTCGCTTCCGACGGCCTTGCAGGACTTGCCGGTACAGACGAAGACTTGCCTCTTTAACGGGGCTTTCAGGACCGGTGCCAGCTTTTCAAGCTTCTCGCGATCGTCAATGAATTTAGGCTTGCTCATAACCGATATTTTGCCACGTCGTACGCAAAATCACATCTCTGCAGCGTTCTATTATGTTAGACTTTTACTACGGTAGAAGTGCGCAATGGCATTAGGGATCATCATCCACATCACGGTCGGCACCGAAAAAAGGACCGAGTTTTTCTCCCAGGATCGTATCAGGATCGGGGCGGACGAGCTGTCCGATCTGCAGATACACACGCCGAATACAAAGGATTCCGGGGTGTGGATCGAACTTGAGGACACCGAGGGCGTCTTTCGCGTGATCGAGTTCAATGCCGGGCTCGGTTTGACCATAAATGACAAACCGATGCGGCGATACATCGCGATCACGGACGGCGACGTAATAGCTCTCGAAAACTCCGATATTTCGTTCGCTTTCTTCTCACTTGAGTCCCGTTCGTCGCTCATTACGACCAACCGCGATCAGCCGCATATATCTCGCTTTATCGAAGATGCCGCCATCGAATCATCGTCATCCGCCAAGCGGGACGATGCCAAGGCGTTCCTTCGAGAATTCTCGCTTGAGCTGATGCGCGAGGTCTCGCTCACGACCAAGCTGATCACATTAGTGCTGGTCGCGAGTTTTATTACAGGTGTGCTCTACCTCGGATTTGCGGTGAACCGCGAGCTGCGTGAGAGCCGCAAGCTTGCTGAATCGCAAAGCCAGGTGATCGGTCAGTTGAAGGACCAGCTCGGCCAGGCGAGTGACCAGATAGAAAAGCTGGACGAAAAGAGCACCAAGCTCATGAAAGCTCAGTCCTTGGCGCCCAACTTACGGGTCGAATACGGTCCCGGCGTTTGTCTTATCGTCGGCGTTTATGACCTCGTTGATAAAAAGACCGGCAAGGTGCTCAGATACGTCAATCCGCAATCGTTCAGGCCAAATCCTTACGAACCGGCTCCCAGCGAGGACCCGTCGGCCCCTCCGCCGCAACAGATCGGGCTGTCGACCGAGGGTACCGGGTCGCCGGTCGAATACGACTTTGTCGGTACCGGATTTCACGTCGGCGAGGGCTACATCCTGACGAATAAGCACGTCGTTCAGCCCTGGGACGAAGACGATAACGTCCAGCAGATGATGCAGGCAGCGAATGGCCGGGCACGTTTGAAAAGCCTGGACATCTATTTTCCGCATATTGCAAAACCGTTTCCGTTGAAGGTCAAGGCGACCGGCAATCGCGAGGACATCGCCGTTGGGCAGATCGACGCCGCAACCCTTCCCCCGGAAGTACCGACGATACCCCTCGACACCGACACCGATGCCGCTACGATCGGGAAAATGGTGGTAACGATCGGTTATCCCAACGGTCCGGACCGTCTTTTAGCAATGGTCGATGATGATGAAGCAAAGTCGATAAACGCGAGGTTTGGCAATTCGCGCCAGGGCTTGATCAACTTCCTTGCCCAATCGCAAAAGATAGTTCCACTTATGACACAGGGTTCGATAACGGACCTCGACGCCCGGCGGATCGTCCATGACGCCAAGACGGCCGAGGGCGGTTCCGGCGCTCCGCTATTCGGGCAGTCCGGCAAAGTCATCGGCGTGAATTTTGGTGTATTCACCGAAAATACGGCCGCCAACATGGCCGTGCCGGTGAAGTTCGCGATAGATTTGCTGAAAAAAGCCGGTTGGACCCCTCCCGAGGAGCAAAAGGACGTGAACGCCGATAAGCAGGTCGCTTCTAACGCCTCGAACGCTAACGCAGCAGTTCAGGCACAAAAATAGGTCAGTCCCCAAATTTCTGGCGATCTTCCTCGCCAAGTTCGGCGATCTTCGACATCAGAAAATCAGCGATCTCCTTGTGCGTCCGGATGCGGTCGCCTTTCTCGTAAAACTCAGACATATCGATGGGGCGGCCGAACCAGATTCGCACCTTTGGCCCGCCGGTCCAGTTGCCCAATATTTGTTTTGGAAGATCGTTGCCTAAACCCGCGATGAAGACCGGAATAACCTGTGGACGCGATGCATAGATGACCTTGCCGATACCGGGCTGGGCCGGCAACAGGTCGTAAGTGCCTCCCTCGAGATTGCGCTTGCCTTCGGGGTGAAAACCGATAACGTTGCTGCTCGGCACCGAGCAGATCTGCACGAGTCGACGCATCGAGTATTTGTCGAATTCCCTCTTCCGTGCGTCCCTGGCCTCGCGAAAGAACGGCGGGTACATCGAGAACCAGCCCATCACGAAATTGACGAACCAGCCGACGGGATTATCGTAAAAGAACTTGCCGCGGACCGGAAAGTAAAGCTCCATCGGCCGCCTTGTCCGGCGAAACAAAACGCTCGAGACCGTGTACATGTCGAAAAATGATCGGTGATTGGCGACGAGGATGAGCGGCCGGTGAGGATCGGTCTCCTCGACATTCTCGATCCCGAAAACGTTCATCAGGTTGTAGGTCGCCAGAAATATCCACAGCGAGCCGATATACCGTTGGAAGAATGTCATTAGACGCTTCCAGACGCCGAGGTTCATCCGGTGCGTCAGCCAAAATCCGGCCCGTTCGACCCGGCTCAGCACCTCGATCTGAGCAGGTTCCGGAACGTACGGTTTGTCATTAGCTACGATCGAGGCATTTCCGATGGGTTCCAGTGTTTCTTCCGACATAACAAAAGTGCAATATTAACATTTTTGAGAGTTTCGGAGCATAATGGCGGTTTACCGATCTCCCACACCCGATCGACGGTATTAAATTCTACAGCCGAAAATTGTAAAATACGGGCTGTAATAGTATATTTGTCCAACTTACATCTCCGGAGAAACATATGAAAAAACCCTTGATCATCACATTGGCGGTCATTCTGTGCGTGACCGTTTGGCTTTCGATCCCGTCTGGAACTTCGGCTCAAAAGTATCCGAAGGAAAAATATCCAACGCTGCAGACGCAGCTTTCGCAGAGTTATCACGGCGAATTCGTGCAGCAGAATAGTCCGCTCGCCGAATTGATCGCCCAGAATCAGGATTTCGATATGCTTCGTCCGGATGAGTTCAGCGATCAGCGCGGATTACCGCCCTGGCTGAGGGTTTGGTGGCGAAAGGCACATCCCGAGGTCGAATACACCGCGGAGGATCCGACCAAAGGTTATCCTCTGGTTTTGAAAGAGATACTTGAATGGATGATGTCGCATCAGGACCTCAAACCGGGCCCGGGAACGGGTGAAGACGGAGAGAAAAAATCCTCGCCATTCATCGATTCGTTGACGATCGGCACGAATGTTCGCACGTCCGGCCTTCAGACTGCGGCCCGCAGCGAATCGTATGTTCAGATCAACTTTTTCGATCCGAATAAGATCCTTGTCACGTCTAACAACATCTCCGCGAGCGGACAGCAGGGTGCTTACAGTTCGATCGACGGTGGTGTGAACTGGACACAGTCGCTGATGCCGTTGACGTCTCCGGACTCGTTCCACTCTGACCCGACGGCCGATTTTACAAGTGACGGCAAGGCATGGTCTTCGACGCTGGGAATTAACGGCAGTACTCTACGGCTCAGGAATTACTTTTCCACCGACAACGGTGCAACTTGGACATTGGATGCGACGCCTTCGGGTTCACAGACCAACGTGGATAAACAGATCGTGTGGGTCGACAAGAGCCCGACTTCCCCGTTCTTTGGGCAGATGTACGCAATTTGGCACAACGGCACTCCGGCATTCATGAACCGCCGCACGGCTGGTGCCGGCGGCACTTGGCTGGCGAGTCCGCTGCAGGTCAGCGGTGCGGAATCGACCGGAACCGCGATCGGCGGCGACGTAAAATCGAACAGCGCCGGCGACGTGTTTGGATTCTGGCCTACGACGACCAATGCTAAGGTCTTTGTGACCAAATCAACGAATGGCGGAGCGTCATTTGGAACGCCTGTACAAATCGCTACGACATTCGACACGTTCGATATCGGAATCCCGTCATTTAATAGCAGGCGGGCACTCATATATGTTTCGGGAGCGGCGTACAAGACCGTATCGAAAGATAATGTTTACGCGACCTGGGCCGATCTCTCAGGCGAGACGGGTTGTACCAGTTCCGCAAACGAGCCCGGCAGCAATGTTTCGTCGACCTGTAAGACGCGCATATGGTTCTCCCGTTCGACCGACGGCGGTGCCACATGGTCCCCGAAGGTTATGATCAATAATCAACCCGGATTGAACGACCAGTTCAACCAATGGTTGGCTCTCGACGATACGACGGGTGTTCTAGGTGTCATGTATTACGACACCGTCGGCGACGCGGGCCGCAAAAAGACGGATGTTTGGTTCCAAACCTCATTCGATGACGGTGTCACCTGGACGACCGCCGAAAAGGTAACCTCCGCGATGACCGACGAGACCATTTCAGGTGCCGATTCGGGTAATCAGTATGGTGACTACAATGGCCTCTCGGGTTATGGAAATTCGTTCTTCCCGTCGTGGACTGACCGCCGTAGCAACCTGAAAGAGGAGATCTGGACCGCACTTATCTCGATCGGCCCGCCTCCGCCTCCGGCCCCTATCGTTTCGTCGACCGGCGTGAACTATATCAGCGAGAACGGGGTGCCGGCGAATAACGTCCCCGACCCCGGAGAGGCCGTAACGGTAAGTCTCGGGCTTCACAACATCGGCAACGCCGACAGCAGTACCGTTACCGCAACATTGCAAGCCAGCGGAGGAGTGACCAGTCCGTCCGGCCAGCAGAACTATGGAGTTCTTACTGCCGGTGGGCCGACGGTTACAAATAATTTCACATTCACGGTCAACCCGGCTGCAATTTGCGGCGGTTCGATCACGTTGACGTTTGTGGTGCAGGATGGAGCGAACACGCCGTTCAATGTAACAAAGACCTACAGTCTGGGAACACCGGCGGTGAGCTTGTCGCAAAATTTCGACGGTGTGACGCCGCCCAGCTTACCGGCAGGCTGGACGACAACGCAGGACAGCGGCACCGGTATTACCTGGGCAACGACGGCAACGGGACCAAGCTCGGCTCCGAACTCGGCCTTCGCCAATGATCCTTCGACGGTCAATATGTCGTCGATCGTATCGCCGCCGATCCCGATCTCGTCATCGTCCGCTCAATTGAAATTCAAGAACAAGTACATTACCGAATCAACATTTGACGGAATGGTTCTTGAGATCAGCAATCCGGCGGTCAATGCGGGTGCTTTCCAGGACATCATCACCGCTGGAGGTACGTTCGCGGGCGGCGGTTACAACGCGACGATCAGCTCGAATTTCTCGAGCCCGATCGCCGGCCGTCAGGCTTGGTCGGGAACGTCGTCAGGCGGGTATATTGACACCACTGTCAATCTTCCGGCAAATGCTAACGGCAATTCCGTTCAGTTCCGATGGAGAATGGCGTCCGACAGTTCGGTTGCCTCGACCGGGGTCAATATCGACGATATCCAGGTCTTGGCCGGCAACGTCTGTGCGACCGTTCCGAATGCGGTCAAGTCACGAGCCGACTTCGATGGGGACGGCAAGACCGATATTTCGGTGTTCCGTCCGACTGAGGGCAACTGGTACCTGAACCGTTCGACGGCGGGCTTTACAGTGATCAACTGGGGCCTTTCGTCTGACGTTCTCGTTCCGGGCGACTATGACGGTGACGGCAAGGCCGACACTGCCATTTTCCGTGCGTCCCCGACACCGGGTGTTTCCGATTACTACATTCTGAACAGTAACGGATTCGTATATTCCGGTGCCGAGTGGGGAACGACTGGGGACATTCCTATCGCGGGCGACTATGACGGCGACGGCAAGACCGATCTTGCTGTGTTCCGACCGTCGACGGGCGTCTGGTACGTTCTGAACAGCAGCAACGGTTCGAATACCATTGAACCCTTCGGCCAGACGGGCGACGTACCGATGGCGATGGACAGCGACGGCGACGGCAAGACAAATCTGGCCGTGTTCCGTCCATCGAATAACACCTGGTACATAGCACGAAACACGGGCGTCCCGGCACAGAACTTCGACGCGGTGGCATTCGGAAGTGCGGGCGACATCCTCGTTCCGGCCGACTACGACGGCGACAACAAGGACGACGTCGCGGTCTTCCGTCCGTCGAACGGAACGTGGTACATCCGGCGAAGCAGCGACAGCGGAGTGACGATCACGCAGTTCGGGTTGAATGGTGACGTTCCGGTCCCGGGAGACTATGACGGCGACGGCAAGGACGATGTGGCTGTTTATAGGAACGGCACGTGGTACCTCAACCGATCGACGGCGGGCTTTACGGCACAAGTGTTCGGCCTCCCGACCGACGCCCCGATACCGGCGAAGTACCATCCGTAACCGGCGGATGAACCTAAAACAAAAGGCGGGCCCCACGGCCCGCTTTTTTTGTTTATCTGATCAGATCAGTTCGACTCGCCGCAGGCACTCATCAACTTAGTCCAACCCCCGGATAAGACCCGCTACCTTAATTTCCCTTGCAGTTGTCGCCATAAAGGACTATCGTAAAGCTGAACAATTCTATTAATGTCATTTGAAATGCGCAGTTTGAAGCCCTTTGGCTTCAAATCGTCGCATGTTGTTCCATCTGGACAATTACCGGAGCCGCTTCGGCCGTCGTTGCAGTTCCTATTCACTTAAAAGGAGGAAATCGCAAAATGTTGGATCTTAAAAAGTTACGCGGGGTCAGCCCGCTCCTGAACAAAATACTCATTCACAATTTGATTAAGCACAAATTCCAGATCGCCGTAGGCCTTTGCGTTCTGGCATTGCTGCCCATCACGTTATTGTTGCGGCCGCTGATCGTTTCCTCCGCACAGGAAAAAACCGCGGCAATAAACATCGAGGCGTCGAGTCTGATCGAAGCAAAGCGATCTGGAATGCCGGAAGCGGTGCCATATACGCCCCCGGTTACCGACGAGAAGGTTATCGCCGCACCGAACGAGGTCTGCGGTTGGTCCAGCAGCACTGTTTTTCCCGTAACGATCCTCGACCAGGCGACGGTCTCGCAGGGCGGCCTACTATACAGTTTTGGCGGTGTCAGCACTTCGATCGTCGCGAATTCGTATAAGTTTGACGGAACCACGTGGACGCCGATCGCCCCATTGCCGGTGGCACTGGAGTTTCCAACAGCCGTCTCGGACGAGACATTTATTTATATCCTCGGCGGTGCCGACTCAACTGGGACCTCGCAAACCACGGTCTATAGGTACGATCCGGTTGCGAACACCTATACGCCGCTCGCCCCGTTTACGACCGCAACGTGGAATCAAGCGGCGGTCTATCTGAATGGCAAGATCTACAAATTTGCAGGGACAGCAGGGACGGCTTCGACGGACGCCGTTGAGATCTATAACGTCGGCACGAATACCTGGAGTGCGGGAGCTCCTTACCCCCTGCAGATCAGTTTCGTCAGCGCTTTCACGGACGGAACTTACGTTTACGGTGCCGGCGGAATTCAGAGCGTTGGTTCGGCAGCATCGCTGAAAACCTATCGTTACGACCCCGGGGCGAACACGTGGGATGATGCGGCAATAGCCGACCTTCCGCTTACTCGTTGGGGAGCTGCCTCGTCAGGAGTGGCTTTCGGCGGAGGAGCAAACTCAGGCTGGGTGCTTGCCGGCGGATACGAAAACGGTACTGCTACGGCAAATATCTCGACGACCGCCATCAGGTGGAACTCTACCTCGAACACGTGGACCAGTCTGGCAAGTATGTCCGGCGAGCGAGCACGAATGACCGGGGCGGTGATCGGTACCAACTTCTATGTGATCGGCGGACGTTCATTAGCGTCGTCGGGATTTGTTGGAACAAATTCAAATCAGAAACTATCTTGTATTGAAAACGTAGCGGTGATCTCGCAAGGTGCGGTCACGATCGCCGCCGAGAGTTTCCCTCCGGGAAACGGCGGCCCCGATCCGGGTGAGACCCTCACCGTCAACCTTCCGCTGATGAATGGCGGGGACATTCCGACTGTCGCGTTGACAGCGACCCTGCAGGCGACGGGCGGTGTGACTAATCCTAGTGCCCCGCAAAACTATGGAGCGGTCGCGCCTAATAACGTTCCGGTTTCGAAACAATTCACGTTTACAGTCAATCCCGCGACAGCGTGCGGCGGCACGATCACTCTGACTTGGACCATTGCCGACGGCGCAACTAATTATCCAAACGCGACCAAGACCTACACCACCGGTGTCCGCACATCGGCGCTGAGCGAAAATTTTGACGGCGTCACGGCACCGGCATTGCCGGCAGGATGGGTAAACACGCAAACGTCAGGCACGGGAATAAGCTGGACGACGAGCATTTCAACGCCGAATTCAGCTCCGAACGCGGCCTTTGCAAATGATCCTTCTACCGTAAATGCCGCTGCACTTGTCACGCCATCGGTTTCGATCTCGAGCGCCGACAGCCAGCTTGTATTCAAGAACAAGTACATAACCGAATCGACCTTCGACGGTGCGGTGCTTGAATATTCGACTGATGGTGGCTCAAACTGGACAGATGTGATCACAGGAGGCGGTTCGTTCGTGAGCGGCGGATACAACGCGACGATCAGTTCGAACTTCTCGAGTCCGATCGCCGGACGTCAGGCATGGTCGGGAACTTCCGCGGGCGGATACGTTGACTCTGTGGTCAATTTGCCGGCGGCATTGAACGGCCAGTCGGTGAAATTCCGTTGGATAATGGCATCCGACAGTTCGGTGTCCTCTACCGGAATATGGATCGACGATGTGCAGGTCTTCGGCTCTCGTGTATGCGACGGAGGTTCGGTGAAATCACGAGCCGACTTCGATGGGGACGGCAAGACCGATATTTCGGTGTTCCGTCCGAGTGAAGGCAACTGGTACCTGAACCGTTCGACGGCGGGCTTTAC
>JAKOVX010000121.1 GCA_029781855.1 Acidobacteriota bacterium
GACGGCGAGACCGAAGCGCCTCAATCCAATCTGCCGCATTTGGATATCGCTGCTAGTGTCGTGGTTCAGCCTTTATCTGTTCAACCTGTGACCTACGTTCCTGATGGAGGTTTCATTGAAGCGTTTCGTTATGCTCGCATCCGTGCAAGTTGGTTAATACGTGATGCAAACCTTGAAGGCCATGACCTGCATTTTCTTGTCTACGATCAACTGAATCCGTCAACGCCGATCGCTCACTGTCACGGTTCGGACATATCCGTCGAGGTTAATGAGGGACATTCGTTGATAAGGCTAGATGCTTCCGAACGAGACATTCAAAGCGGTGTATATTCGTGGGTCTTGCGAGACCAGACGACCGACGTTGTCCTATTACATGGTCGGTTTGTCATGCGAGCGGTGCCGGATGTTCCGTCTCCCTAATTATCGACTGAGAAGTCCTCGAAATCTCGAACAATCTTGTCGAGACGTTCTTGAGTAGGCCTCGAAATCCGCCGTTTCGAGGTCGTTTTGCTGCGTAAAGTTTCCCTATTTTACCTATTTTAACAGGATTTCGAGACAATCTCGGGGAAAATCGGTCTTGACACCATGGTGATAGTGCGATATATTAGATATAGAAAATGAATGCTGGCTGCGGTGGCCAGCGGGACTCGAAAAGGAAAGGAGATGAGAGATGGCGAAGTACGAAGCGACGTTTAGCTGCGGTCACACTGCTAAAGTAACCCTTTTCGGCCCGTACGCCGAGCGGGAACGCAAGCTCGCCTGGTACGCCGAATCCGGCCTGTGCCCTGAGTGCTACAAGGCGAAGTCGCCCAAGGGATATATTGAGATCGACGCACACGGCGATGATGATTGGGAACTCCGCGGGGATCGCTGCTTCGATATGAAGGACGAGTTCAAGTCTCGCGGCTTCCGCTGGAAGGCGGACATTCGGCGGTGGGTCTGGCGAGGAAGCAGAACCGACGCAGCGAAGAAGGCCAGCGAGCTGATCGCGGCGGGGGCTGCGATCAGTGAGACGAGCGAGTCGCTGGCTGATCACTTATTCGCAGAGTGAAGGAGGTGACGGATGGAACTCAAATTCAAGGTCTGGTATGGGGATAGGCTTGTCACGGCGTCACTGACGACGGATGCCGCCGAATCCAGCTACGGCCAGCCGG
>JAKOVX010000125.1 GCA_029781855.1 Acidobacteriota bacterium
GTCGAGCGTCTTGCCGTCGACGAACTCGGTCGAAATGAAATGGATGACCTCGCCGTTTTCGGCGGTCGCCTCGTCGATCTCGTAAACCGTGAGGATATGGGGATGATTGAGCGCGGACGCGGCCCGCGCCTCGTGCATGAACCGCTGGACGCGGTCGTCGTTCGCGACCATCTCGACCGGCAGGATCTTCAACGCGACGGGACGCGCGAGCCGCGAGTCACGGGCAAGAAATACGGTTCCCATACCGCCCTCGCCGAGGATCCGTTCGATCTCGTATCGGCCGACCTTCCTGTCCAGAAATTTGTTGCTGTCCCGCCGCTCTGAGAACAATCCGGCGGCGATGTCGTCGGGGGGCGTATCGAGCAGACTTTTGGGGCTTCGCTCGAATTGCAGCATCGTCTTGACCTCGTTTCCGAGTTCAAGGTCGCTGCCGCATTCACGATCGAGAAACGACGCGAGTTCCTTGGAATCTACCTCCAGTGCGGCATGGTAGATCTCCTCGATCCTTTTGAATCTTTCAGGATCCATGGGTCCTATCGTCTGGAGATTTCTTTCAAGAGCCAGTTCTTCGCGAAGCTCCAGTCGCGTTTGACGGTGATCACCGAGACCCTTAGCACCTCGGCGATCTCCTCGAAGTTCAGGCCGCCGAAAAACTTCATCTCGACGACGCGTGCTTTGCGCTCGTCCAGTCGCGCCAGGTCTGACAACGCCTCGTCGAGGGCGACGATCTCGTCGGAGCGTTCGTTCGAAGGGACCAGACTTTCGGCGAGCGTGATCTTATGCAAAGGTCCGCCCCGCTTCTGGCTTTGCTTCGATCGCGCGTAGTCGACCAGGATGTGCCTCATCGCGCTCGATGCCACTCCGAAAAAGTGCGCGCGGTTCTTCCATCCCTTTTCCTGATTGCCGGCCAGTTTCAGGTAGGCTTCATGGATCAACTCCGTGGTCTGCATCGTGCGGTCGCTATCCTGCCGCCGCATATATCGCTTCGCCATCCGCCGCAACTCGTCGTAAATGACCGGCATCAGCTCGTCGAGAGCCGAATCATCGCCGCCGCTCCATTGAACAAGCAGTCGTGTAACCAGATGTGAGTCACCGCTGTTCATTCATTATCCGCCTTTTGTTTATTGATGCCTTCCATTATAGACCAAAGCCAACCTCAGGAAAATTCGGGGGGCAATGATACGTTCCGCCCGAGGTCTCCGTTTATCTAGGTAGAGACAAATCACAACAAAAAAGGTAAGTGTCCGGTCAATTCCGGCGAATGGAGAAGAAGATATGAAATCAATGAGGACCACTAACCGCAAGTACGACGGGAATTCTCTTTCACGAAAACTGAAACTCGCAATTCTGATGTTCGGTTGCGCGCTCGCTCTTTTGGGATCGGCCCAGGCCGCTGCCGCCCAATGTCAGTATGACTGGAGACAGCAGGGCCTTCCCTTTGGCAACAGGGTGCCGTCGCCTGAGATAGGGATGTCCGACAGGGACAAGGTCGCGATCGCGCAGGCGTGCGACAAGTTGTACAAAAAGTTCATTAACGTTGCGAAGCGGGCTGATAGGGAAGTGCGAAACAGCTGTCAGGACCCGAGGGCCAGATGGGGGCAGGCGAACGTCATCTCCCTGGATTCCTCGTTCTACCGGCAATTTTACAAGCCGCTGCTCTATCCCGATTCGATCAAGAACGACCTGCGTTCGATAAGTATCTGGTACGACACCTTCGACTGCGCCACACGGGAAGCCGTCTTTTTGCTTCAAACGCGGTATATCCACATCCCCAACGGGTTAGAGGTGATTCGGACGCCGAAACCTACCGCGTCCGGAAACTATTCCAGCCCGACGATCCTTGCCCGGACGGAGGCCTTCGAGCCGCGGGCGACGATCATCTTCCCGGAATGGGACGACGCGGACTATTCCCGCTACAACAAGAATCTCAAACTTCGCGGAGTCGTACTGAGCGCCATCGGCGAAATATTGCACGAACGCGAAGCCGGCGAATTTTACTACAGCCTGAGCGGCAGGAAGCCGGGCAACAGCTGCCAGTCGGTTTCTCCGCGGGCCTGCGATTCGGTCTACTCCTTTGTCGCGGAGGTCTTTGCCGGATATGTCTCGGGAGTACGGTATCCGGACGCGGTTTGGGCGGAGTACATCAACTACCGGGGCCCGAGGTACAGATCCATCCGACGCGGCAACTGACAGGCGGTACAAGAGGCGCGTCGCCGGCGGGGTCGGATTTCCCGCTCAGGTTGACCACAGGAATAGGAAAGATCGTTTGGCGTTGACCAGGCGGCCAAGCAAGAGAGGACAAGAAAATGAAATTTACGAAGACAAATTCGAGAGTGCCGGGGACGGTCTGGCGACGCGCGACGATCGCGACATTGGCCTTGTCGGTTTTGACCATCCTACTGATTGCCCCGGCGGCAACCAGTGCCGGAATGGCGAGTTTCGGCGACGTGCTGAAAGGGAGCGTCATTGAGATACCGGCGATGCTCCAATTCGCACCGCAGCCGACGGAGGTGCCCGCCGTTCCGGGGCCAACCCCGCCCGATCAGGCGCTCGACCAGGCGTCTGCCGACGAGCTGGTCAAGGCTCTGACCGACGCGGCCGAGAACGTACTTGACGATACGATGGACGCGAACGAGGTCGAAGCGGCGAAAGCCAAGATCGCGGCTGCGTTCGGCAGAAGAGGGTCCATGGCCGGTAAGACCGGGCGACAGATTGCGGACCTCTACCTTGCCGACATGAAAGCAGTCGCCGGCGCCGGTATTCAGGATCAGATGTCCGAGGACATTGACGACCTGCTCGCCGATCGGGACAGCAGCCCCGATCCGGTCAAAGGGCCGAACGTGACCGAAGTTTATGTTCAGGGCAATGCGAACCGTCCGGCGGAGATCGCGGACAACTTTACCGTCAGGATGGTCCTGCCGAAGAAATGGCAGGTCATCAACAGTGGCGGCGATAGCCCGGGCGACTGTTCTGAAACCGGCCGGGATGAGTGGTCTGTTTATATGACCTGTCCTCTTCAGTCCGGAAACTCGACGTTAATGTTGAATCTGTTCAAAAAGGAGGTTTCCAGGGACGGTACCGTGATCGGCACCGTGACAAGCGCCGATAACCTCAACATCGTTGCAAAGTCGGTGCCAAGCGCTCCCGTAGCGGCGACGGCGATAACGCTTGTTGAACCGACACCGGAAGCTGCGAATTGCGGATCCGGCCTCGTCAAAGGAAGCGACGGCACGTGTGTCGTCGAGGTCAAGTTCTACCATCAGGACAACATCATGCCCGCGGACGCTCGCTCGATGGCCGCTCGAAACAACTGGGCCATTGCCTCGCTGGATCAGGTTAACAATGCGTTCAACAAAGCGGGACTCGATGTCTTTGCGTATGCCCAGATCAACACCGGCCAGATGTGCGTGGCGGTCCAAAAGGACGTCAGCATCTTCAAGCGCGGCACCAACTGCGGCATCGCGGGCGGCAATCAGGGATTTCTGTATGTCCTTAAAGACGCGTTGAGAGAACAGGCGAGCATGACGTACAAGACGGTTGATGAGTACATTCGAAGCCTGAATTACGACCGTGACCTGCTTTTGGCAGTCCAGCCGGACGCGGGCCCGCCGAAGCCGCTTGGCCCGCCGAGCGATACGCCGTCAGGCGATCCGAGCGTGGTATGTACGAATCAGCGGATGAAGTTCGGCAAAAATTTTGACGCTCTTCAGAGCCTGCAGCCGAATACCGGCATCATCTATCCCGGTGCGGCATTGTATGCTGACAGCCGTCTCGCCGACGGTACTCCCGGTTCGATCACGTTGAAGAGAGCTCCGTCGCGGCTGACGATCACAAATCTAAGCGCGCCCGTCGATCCGATCGTGGTCAACGATCCCGATTCGCAGAACGTCAATGTTGCGATCGGCGTCGCGCTCCAGAACTTTTTCCGCAAATATCCCGGGGCCAGAAGTACCGGCCAAAGCGGTTTTTCCTACTTCGAAGCATATTCGAAAGACCAACTCGCGCTGAACCTCGACTTCAAGGCTGAGTGGCTGACCGGGAGCGCGGGTGCGATCTTCAACTTCAACACGTCGTCGGAAAAGACGGTATTGTTTGTCGTCGCCAAGGATGTCTTCTATACCGTCGACGCCGTTCTGCCGCGGACGCCCGGAGCGTATTTCGACCCGAGCGTAACAGTTGCTGACGCCGTCAATTCCTTTGACAGCACCAAGCCGCCGGCATTCGTTCAAAGCGTCGATTACGGCCGGATGATTCTTTTCCGGCTCGAAACGAACAACAGT